>NZ_LGJH01000165.1 GCF_001298105.1 Novosphingobium sp. ST904
CAGGGCGGCAGGGGGCGGCGGCGGGATGGCTCATCGGTAGGCCCGGAACACGGCGACGAGCGGCGCCGTCGTCAGGATGTCGCGCCAGGCCGCCTTGAGCGACGAGAAGCCGACGACCACGGTGTCCCCGCCAAGGATTTCGGGATCGGGCAGTTCGCCTCTGCGGATCATGCCCACGTCGAAGACCGCGCCCATGGCCTTGCCGTCGACCGTGCGCAGTATGACGATTTCGCCAAGCGCGGAGATGCGGCTGGTCCCTTCGGCCATCGCGATCGCGCCCAGCAGCGTGGTCCTGCCCTGCACGGGGTAGATACCCGGCTTGGTCACGGAGCCTTCCACCACCACCTTCTGCGACACCGCCGTGGTGAGATTGACGGAAACGTCGGGATTGCGAAGCATGCGCTGGCCGAGCCGGGCGGCGATGTCTGACGCCAGCCCGTCCGTGGTGAAGCCGCTGGCCCTCACTTGTCCGATCAGCGGCAGCGAGATGTTGCCGCCGGTGGTGATCTGGACATCCTTGAGGCTGAGGTCTGGTTCGTTCAGCACGGTGAGGCTGATGACGTCGGAAGGGCCGAGGATGTAGTCGCGCCCGCTTTCGGGGGAAACGGCGGGGATGACCTCGTAAGCCGCCTCGTCACGCGGCAGGTCGGGTCGCGCGCAGCTTGCGAGGAGCGAAGCCAGCACGGCGCAGCCAAGCACGCCGGAAATTCGGTGGGGCCGCGGGAAAAGGGGTGTCACGTTCGCTGTCCTGGATTGAAGGGGTGTCGAGGGGGCGTTCCGTTCGAACCGGGCGGGCATCACACGGGATGGCCTCCGAACCGCTTTCGCAGGGGCGCGAGCCGTCTGGTCGTCAGGCTGTAGGCCAGCGACGAGATCGCGATGGTCGCTGCAAGCGAGAGCACCGCGCGCAAGTGCGGAGAGACGACGAACCGCTCGGCCAGGGAATAGACCGGATAGTGCCAGAGGTAGAGTTCGTAGCTGGTCTTTCCGAGGTAGCGGATGGGCGGCAGTTCGGCGATCCGGCGGACCCAGGCGTTACGCGCCGGGAAGATCGCACCGCAGAAAGCCGCGCCGATGGCGATGCTTTGCGGCGTGTACTTGAAGGCCGTTTCGTAGAACCCGGACCAGTGGACCAGCGAGAGCAGCATCGCCAGCGCCCCGCCCCAGAGCAGCACGGCGCCATGGCGTTCGATCCATGCCTGCCCGATCCGGCCCCCGTCGAGCAGGAGGGTGAGCAGCACGCCCCAGCCGATCGCGTCGATGCGGGTCAGGGTGAAGTTGTAGTTGATGTCGTCCGCGAACCGGGGCGTGGCGGCCCAGACCAGCATCCGCAGGACCAGTGCGCCTGCCAGCACCGCCGAGATCATGCGGATCCGGCCCGCGCTGCCCCGTACCAGCAGGAGCACGGGGGGAAGCAGCAGGTAGAAATGCTCCTCCACCGCAAGGCTCCAGAGCGGTTCGAGCGCGTCGTAACCGGCATTCCAGCCCAGCAGGCGGGAGCCTATCTTGTGCACGTTGCCCAGGTACGAGAACGAGAGCAGGACCTGGCTCCAGGAGAAGCCGGCCGGGTCCGTCAGCGCCAGCAGGGGCACTGCGACGTCCCCATGAGCGCGAGCGGCGGCAGCAGCCTGATGAAGCGCCGGACATAGAACCGGCCAAGCGCGATCTGTCCGTATGTCTTCTCCTCGGCAAGCATGAGCCGGGTAATCAGGAACCCGCTGATGAAGAAGAAGATCGAAACCCCGAAGCCGCCGGGGATATAGGGCACCAGCTGGTAATGGGCGGCGATCACGATCGCCACGGCAACGAGGCGCAGCCCGTCGAGCCCGCTGACGTAGCCGAAGCGGGCACGGGTCTGGTTGGTATGCGCGGTCATGCCGCCATCTCCCGGTGCGCCGGAACGGCGGGCAGGGCGCTGCGGTTGCCGGTACGGAATCCGGGATTGAGCGCGAGCCCGATCAGCAGCCAGAAAGGCGGATAGGCGGCCGGGAAGCTCTGCACCCAGGTCATGAACATCATCGCCAGGGCAAGCGGCACGTAAGGCAGGGCCGAAAGGCTCACGGTCCTGAAGAGCAGGAGCACGAAAGCCAGCCCGGCCAGGCCGTATTCCAGGAACAGCACCGGGAAATAGGCGACCGGCGATCCGGTGAAGCTCAGCGGGACCGAAGCCGCGTAATAGCCGGTCAGGCCGAAGAACCTGCCGAGATCGTACTGCGCGTAGAGCTGCGCGCCGACCTTGAGGAAGGAGCCCGCGCCGTAGCCCATCAGCCGGGAATCGATCATGCCGAGGATGCCCACGGCATTGTGGACGATGCGGTAGGACAAGGTGGTGTTGAGCAGGCCCGAGGGCGAGCGCAGCGACAGGATGACCAGATCGAGCCCGCGCACGCCCGTTTCGGGGGCCATGCCGATGGTCAGCACGAGCGCCGCCGCCACGCCGCCTGCGGCGAGCAGGCGAAAGGCCACGGCGCCCCGGATATCGGCCCGGCTGCCCGCGCCTTCCCGCGTCAGGTAGAACAGCCCGCCAAGCACGATCACGGCGAAGAAGCCCGAACCGGACTGCGACAGCGCGACATTGAACAGGGCAAGGCCGATGGGCCAGGCAGGCACCTTGTATCCGCGGTCCGACAGAACCTTGCGGGTTATCAGCGCCAGCAGCACCATGAAGGCCATGGTGAAGCCGAAGTCGGTGGCCTCGGGCGCGAGCCCGGTCGCCCCGCGCCCGCCGGCCACGCCCTGCGCCGTGGGAACCAGCGGCTTGGTAATCGCCAGGTACAGGCCCTTGCTGACGAACCCCAGCACCGCAAAGCCGCTCCACAGCGGCAGGGTGATCGTGAGCACGCGCCACAGCAGGATCGGCGAGACGTAGGGCGCGGCCACGATGATGGCCCAGCAGATGACGAAGCTTGCCGACCGGCGCAGGTAATAGTCGAGCCCGACGTTGCCCGGGTCATTGACGTAGAGCATGAACCACAACGCGAAGGCCAGCACCAGCAGCTGGAAGCCGTTGATGCGCAGCGACGATGTCAGCACGCGGTGCAGCACGAAGGCCCAGCACAGCAGCGCGGCCCAGGGCTGGACCTGCGAAGGCGCGGCGATCGGGCCGAACACCAGGTAGGGCAGGCAGCACAGGACGACGGCGCCGGCGAGAAGGCTGGCGCTGATGATGTCGTCCCCGTCATCGGCGGCGAACGGCGGGGCAACGTAAAGCCTGTCGTTCATGCCGGTACGGCTGCCCGTTCCTCGACCGGATCGGCAGGCAGGCCAAGGCTTTCGAAGATGGCTTTTTCAAGCTTGAGGAAATGGGATTCCCAGGTCCAGTTGCTCTCGACGTAGTGCCGGGCGGCCGCGCCGAGGGCGGCGCCGCGCCGCGGGTCGGAGAGGATCCCGATCACGGCATCGGCGAAGGCGGGCGCTTCGTCCGCCAGCAGCAGCGCGTCGTCCGGGGCCATGGTGCCCTCGTTGGCGATGGAGGTGGCGACGATCGCCTTGGCGCTGGCCATGTATTCGATGAGCTTGTTCTGCATTCCGCCCGCCGCCCGCATCGGATTGATGCAGACGCTGGCAGATCGGATGTTGATGCCCATGTCGCTGACCGTCCCGGTCACGCTGATGCCGTCACGCCCGTCGAGCTCGCGGATCGGCGCGGTGGGATCGCGGCCCTGGATGACGAGGTGGGCATCGGGAACGGCGGCGCGGATACGCGCCCAGCAATGCTCGACGAACCACAGCACCGCCTGCACGTTCGGCTGGTAGAGCATCGATCCCGAGAACACGACGCGGCCGGGCACGATTTCGTCCGGGCGGGCGGGGCGATAGTGGCTGAGGTCGGTGCCGTGAGCGCCGTAGACCCAGTTGTCGATCTCCGGCTGGCCCTGCGCGGCGCAGACCGCCTTGACCTTTGCCACGTCGGCCGGGCCGATCAGCACGGAACGCGTAAAGCGTTGCCAGACGCGCGCCTCGTACCACTCGCAGCGTGCGGTCTCGATCCGGTAGAGCCAGCGCCGCACCGGGTTGCGTTCGTTTTCGAGGATGCGGCGGGTATTGAGCGACTGCGAAAGCTGCATCGCGAGGAAGGTCGCCGGAAAGGTGGTGGCATTGCGATGGAGGCGTGCGGGCGGCTGCAGCACCGCGTGGGCGCTGCGCATGTAGTAGCAGTAGATCACGTCATAGGCGTTCGAACGCGTGGCGGCGGCGAGTTCGCGTGCCAGCACTTCGTTGCGGAACATCGCGACCTGGGCGGGCTCCCGCCTGAACAGCCCGGCGATCAGCCCTCGCAAGATCCGCACCGGACCGTGCCGGTAGATGCGAAGCTTGCGGCAATTGCGCTCCAGCCACTCGCGCTGGGTTCCCGACAGTTTCCCCTGCATGTCGAGCGTGTAGAGGTCCACATCGTGCCCGCGCGCGGCCAGAAAGCTGATGAGATGCGCGACGGTCAACTGGTCGCCGCGCATCATCGGGAAGGGCAGCCTGCTGTAGACGATCGCAATCCGCAGGGGGCGATCGCTCGGCGGGCAGTCCATGACTTTGGGAAGCGCCTCCATGGTCACGGCAGACGGTTGGTGCTGACATGCTTGCGCGCGTTCACCTTCAGGTCGGCGATGAGGCCGATGGTGTCGATCGCCAGGTCCCATTCCTCGCTCTCGGCCACGTCGC
The DNA here is from genome assembly GCF_001298105.1 of Novosphingobium sp. ST904. Lineage (GTDB taxonomy): Bacteria > Pseudomonadota > Alphaproteobacteria > Sphingomonadales > Sphingomonadaceae > Novosphingobium. Next base: position 4,657 of record NZ_LGJH01000165.1, read on the forward strand.
GCGGCACGAACAGGCGGTTGAGGGCGGGCAACTGGCTATAGGCATAGCCCAGGTTCTGCCCGATCAGCTTTGAGGGGATCAGGGTCGGATCGTAGACCGAAAGCTGATATCCGGATTCCAGCAGCTTGCGGGCAAGATCGACATTGGCGCTTTCGCGCAAGTCGTCGCTGTCCGCCTTGAACGAAAGGCCCGCCATCAGCACCTTGCCGCCTTCCGGCACGTTTTCCCGCACGTACTGGAACAGGAAGTACTTGTGGCTCTCGTTCGACCGCAGGACGGAATCGATCATGACGGTATGCGCGCCGACATCGGCGGCGATATACTGGAGCGCGCGCACGTCCTTGGGCAGGCAGGAGCCGCCGAAGGCGCCGCCCGGGCGCATGTAGTAGGGCGAGATGTTCAGCTTGGTGTCGGAAACGAAGATCTCGTGAACGCTCTGCGCGCTGATGCCGAGCTTTACCGCCGTTCGCCCGATCTCGTTCGCGAAGGCCACTTTCACCGCGTGCCAGGTGTTGTCGACGAACTTGGTGAATTCCGCTTCGCGGAAGCGGGTGACGAAGGTGGGCGCGGCGATGCCGTCGTAAAGCGCCGTCATGTTTTCCGAGGGCGCGCCATCCACGGTGCCGATCACGATCTTGGGCGGGTGGAAATAGTCCTCGATCGCGGTCGCTTCGCGCAGGAATTCCGGGTTGTAGACCAGTTCGATGGCCTGCGGCAGCCGGTCGCCCAGTTCCGCCTCGAAGATAGGGTGAACCAGCGTTTCCAGGCTGCCCGGCCGGATGGTGGAGCGGTATACCACGGTCAGCGGACGCGGCCGGTTCGTGGTGACCGCGTTGGCGATCTGGCGGCTGACCTCGCCGATGTACGACATGTTGTGCGAACCGTCGGGGCCGCTCGGCGTGCCCACGCAGACGATCGCCATGTCGCATTCGTTGACGAGGTCGCCAGCGTTCTGGGTATAGGACAGGAGCCCCAGCTCACGGCCTTCGCGCAGCAGTTCGTGAAGGCCCGGTTCGGCGATCGGGCAGCCGCCGGCGTTGAGCTCCGCGACCTTGGCCTCGTTGACCTCGACGCCGCTGACCATGTGTCCCGATCGTGCCAGGCACGCGGCCGCAGTAAGGCCGACATAGCCCATTCCGAAAACAGCAATATGCATTACGCCAGTTCCTGTATGTATGCGTTCGGTCCGGCCGGGCTTTCACCCGGCGGAGATGCAAGAAGGGAAAGTGTTGGTCAGAAGGCGGACTTGCCGCTCAGCGCCATGACGGTCCGGCAGACGATCCTGATGTCGCCCGAAAGGGACCAGTTGCGGACATATTCGAGATCCGATTCCAGCCGGTTCCTGAGGTCGGTGTCTACGAAAGTGGTCCCGCGGAAGCCGCGCACCTGCGCCAGTCCGGTCAGTCCCGGTTTGACGGCGTGGCGGTGCCAGTATGCGGCATCGACTTCCCAGTAGAGCTGGTCCCCGGCCTTCGCGCCGAGCGCGTGGGGCCTTGGTCCGACGATGCTCATGTGGCCGAGAAGCACGTCTATCAGCTGCGGCAGTTCGTCGATGCTGGTGGCGCGGATGAAGCGGCCGACGCGGGTGATCCGGTCGTCGTCGCGACCTCTCGTCAACTGGCTGCCGTGGAGATCCTGGGTCTCCACCTTCATGCTGCGGAACTTGTGCATCAGGAAGGTGCGGTTGCGCGTCCGATGCGCGGCTGGCGGAACATCACCGGGCCGGCGCTGTCGATCCTGACGGCAAGGGCGGTGAACAGCAGCAGCGGCAGCAGGGCCACCAGCGCCGCGCTGGCGAACAGGATGTCGAACCCGCGCTTGGTGATCCGCTGGTCGAGCGAGAGCGGCTCGGCCGCGACCTTGAGCGTGGTGCGTCCGTCGAACTGGCCGGCTCCCATCGGCGCCAGTTCGCCGACTTCGTCCACGACCACTTCCACCGGAACATTGGCGCCTCGCAGCGCCGCCACCCACAAGGCGCGCTTGTCTGAGGCACAGGCCACGACGACGCGATCGGCGTTGTTCGCCAGCGTGCCGAGACGGGCAAGGGCGGCGGGGTCATTGAGATCGGCGCGCAGCCCGTGGGCCTTCACGTCGACGATGATGCCGTCGGAAATCGCCATGGCCGTGGCCATCGACTGGTCGTCCAGCAGCACGATCGTCGGGCATGACCGGACGCGCGCGCCACCAGCGCGACGCGAGCAGGCTGGCCAGCCCGAACCGTGCTACACCAATGGTCAGGGCCGAAGCGCCGACCGCGCAGGCGAGGGTTTCCGAAATGCGGCCGGTCGTCCGCTCGAACAGGGCGGCCAGTACCAGCAGCGTCAGGAACGTCACCAGAATGGCGAGCCAGGCCCGCTGCACGCTGCGCACGGCATTGGAGGCCAGCGCCGGCGAAAAACTGCCGCCGTAGCAGGCGACTGGGAAATAGGTGGCCGCCAGCATGAGCATGACGTGTTCGTGCAGGTTTCCCCAGGCGGCGGGCCAGGACGCCAGCAACAGGGCATGGCCGGCCAGGAATCCGGCGCCGTCGGCCGCCAGCAACTGGCATCCGGTCAGCAGGAAGCGGAGCGGCTTGCCATAAGGCGCGGCGACGGCGTCCCGCAGCGGCAGGTCGCCGCTGTCGGGTGCCTCGATGAAAGGCATTGGACTTTGAACGGAAGTGAGCACACGCCCCCCTATCGCCGGGCGATACCGTCCGGCGCGACTGTGTCTTCAATGGATGTAACCGCCTCCCCCAGAGGCGGCGCGCGGATCAGGACGCCGGGCTGGCGGGCGGATCGTCGGAGTTGCTGATGGCAACCGCGGTCAGGCCGCCTGCGGCAATGATGCCGCCCAGAGCCCATAGCCACGAGCCTTGCAGGATGCCTCCGCCCGCCGCGGCGGCAGCGCCGCCGCCGGCAGCGGGCAGGCCTTCGGCGCCGGTCTGCGTGGCCATCCTGGTGCTGGCGCGCTTCACGCGCTCGGGCGCCGGAGGCGCTGCTGCCACGAGGCCGAATGCGGCAATGCCCGCGATGAGATAAGTCGGACGAAATCCGGACATGTGAAATTCTCCAATCCGGGCGGATATATCCGAAGATAATCCGCCGTATGGTGGGAAAAATTATTGCATTTCTGTTTTAATAAATGCGTTTTTCGGAGTGTTTTCGTTATCTGAAATGTTGTCTATATAAATGTATCGAGATAAATTCTGATATTTAACGAGTTAATTCATATAATATAGTGAACGGAGAGGTGCGGCCGGGCAGTTGTTCGCCCCCACGAAACAAGGTGCCGCACCTCTCGGCCTTCGGAGGCGACCCGAAGGAAGTTGGACGCCCGCAGGACGCCGGCCTCTTCACTGGACGAATCTCAGCGAAGGTTCCGGCGCGCACTGCCAGCCCCGTGATGTTTCCGGCGGTTGCGGAAGTCCGTCCGCCACGTAAGGTCTTGGTCGGCAGCCGCAGGGCTGGCCCCACAGGTAGCCCTGCTGCCAGTTCACCCCTGCCTCCAGCGCGATATTCCGGTGCTGGGAGGTCTCGACCCCTTCCGCGACGACGGTGGCGCTGATCGACTTGGCCAGTTGAGCAAGGGAAACGAAGATCGCGCGGCCGCGCTCCGAAGCGGTGGCCCGGCGCAGGAACAGGCTGTCGATCTTGATGATGTCGGGCGCGAAAGCCAGCAATTGCCTGACCGAGGCGTACCCCGTGCCGAAATCGTCAAGCACAATGCCGCAACCGAGGCGGCGCATCGTATCGACGAACCGCACGGCATCGGAGACTTTCGGGAAAGATGCGGTTTCGGTGATTTCGAGCAGCAGGCGCCGGGCGATGTGACCGTTGCGCCGCAGGGTGGACCGGATGTCGTCCCACCAGGGATCGTCGCTCAGGCTCAGGGCGGACAGGTTCACCGCGATCTGGATGTCTTCCGAGCGTTCCAGTTCGGCGATCACCTGGCGGACCATGAAGAGATCGAGCAGGCGCACGAAGCCCAGCCGCTCCATCGAGAGGATGTAGGTCCCGGGGCGTTCCGGCAGGCCCTTGCTGTCGGATAGCCGGGCGAGCGCCTCGAAGTAACGGGTCACCCCCGAGTCCGCGCAGCGTACTTTCTGCCAGAACGGGCGCAGGCCTCCGCTTCCGGCAGTGCCGTCCCGCATCGACTTGAGCGCCGTGAGGGCGTGGGAGACGATCGCCATGTCGGCCCGGTAACGCTCGGCTTCCTCGCCATACTCGGGAAGGGCGCCGACGAAGGGAAACATCCATTCCGAAACATCGCCCGGGCTGGAAGCGTCTTCGCCGGAATCGCTTTCGCCGGAATCGCTTTCGGGGGTGAAGATGCTCCAGCAGGCCGAAACCCAGACATGGATCGGCCCCGCCTTGCTGGCGAAGGCCAGCAGCGGGATCGCTTCGCAGACCGTCGCCGCCCAGGCCGCGCCGCTCGCGGGGGTCATCGTGTCGCCGAGCCGGGTGCCGCGCTTGATCCTGACCTCCAGGACATCCGCGCGGCATGTCTCCATGGTGCCATTGTCCTGGACGAGCCGGGCGATATGGTCATGAGCGGTCGCCACCGCCTCGGAAGCGAGTTCCTGGCCATAGGCGGCCACGAGATGCGGATAGTTTCCAATGCGGAACCAGAAGAGCGCCGTGTCAGGGTATCTGGCCAGGCGGGCAACGTGAGCCGCGCCGGCCCTGGTGCCCTCGGTTCTTCGTCTGTCCGCGTTAATAGCCATTGCCAACCCCCACATCAGCAAGACTCCGAGTGGAACTGCCGTGTCTGAGACGGTTTAGCCAAAAGTGTCTCAAACCGCCCGGAGCGGGGTTTTGGTAGCGGCGTTAACGCTATGTCTTTACCGGATAATCCGTCACCGCGAGGGCTTCATCATATGCCATGGACTGTCTATAATCGGCACGGACAACGCAAATATCTTACTAATAATGAGATCGACGCATTCATACGTTCCGCACGTAATCGAAGTGCGGATGTGCGAACGTTTTGCTGGATGCTGGCCTATACTGGCTGCCGAATCTCCGAGGCGCTGTCGTTGACCGTCGACAGTATCGACTTCGAGGCCAAGCACGTCATTATCCAGTGCCTGAAAAAGCGCGGCAAACGCATATTTAGGGCAATTCCTCTTCCGCCCAACTTTCTGAGAGTTTTGTATAAATGGCTCCGATCGCGCTCCAGCGACGATCCCGAGTTGTGGCCATGGTCCCGCATGACGGGTTATCGCCGGATCTGCGAGGTCATGGAAAGTGCGGGAATAACCGGCACTTATGCCAGCCCCAAGGGTCTGAGGCACGGGTTCGGCGTCCGTGCGATCCAGGCCGGAGTGCCGCTTACACTGGTCCAGAGATGGCTTGGACATGCGGACATCAAGACAACAGCAATCTATACCAGCGCAGTCGGACCAGAAGAGCGGGAAATCGCGGCCCGTATGTGGCGGCAAAAGATCACGGAGAAATCGAAATTCTCCGATATGTTGCCCGGTGACGACTTGGTGGAATTCGCCGGAGAACCGGTATCGACCGCGAAGGTGGCAGAGGGTGTGTCAGGCGGGTCAGTTAACAGGCCGTCGTCGAAGGATATGGTAAACCCCGGTAAAGGTGATTTACTTAATCTGCCGGTTAACGGTGATCCGCAGCCTTGGCCGCAGAAAGCATCACAATCCCCTCTAAAAAGAATAACCTATTGCTCTGTGATACACTTTTGGCTAAAGTGTCGCGATCATTTTCGTTGTAATTCAATGACATGCGTTGATCCTGCGAATAATTTGGCCGATCCGGCGAACGACCCTTCGGCAGGCTCCGCACGCCTCTGCGGGCGCTCTGCAAGAGCCTTCTGGCCTCTGGGCGTGGAGAGTGCTCTCCAGTCGCTTTACGACGGTTGTTAATGTTAGTTGTTAAGGGCGCGGCTTCCGATTCCAGCCTTCCCTGTCAGGCGCGGCTGGCCTGGAAGAGGCCATTCCGGCCTGATGCTGCCTGAAGCGGTGTCCAGTCGTTCTGTTTATGCAGACACTTTCCTCAATTCTTTGGCTTCACCTTCTCAGGCCTCAATTCTTCCGGTCTTCAGGCCTTTGATATCCGGCATAAGCCGCATGCCACGGCGATCGGACGGACGGGGCCCGCTGAGGCGTGCTCCCTGCCCTGCCGATGACGAGGCAGGGGATACGAGCGCACATTTGCGGGTGCCAATTACAATACATTCATGGCGCGAGCGCTCTTTCGTCCCCGGCGCCCAAATGCCAGCGCTTCCCGCCGGAACGTGGTCCATGCGGGACAGGTCGCCTTCGCGGCGGCGGCATGACCGCCGCAAGGCGGCATTCACAACTATAGCCCGGCGCGAAACCGGCCGGCGGGGTCTTTCGGGGTAAGGGGCGGGCAACTATGCGCCCGTGGGCCATCCTCTTGCGCTCAGCGAATGGTCTTGAGGCGCCGTGCGGGGGCGCCGCTCCTCGATGCCGGGCAGGGCAGAGGGAATGTGGCCGGGAAAAGGGGCCCGCGCAGGAATCAGGACCGCGGCCGCAGCCGCGATCCGTCAAATTCTTCCGTTAAGTGCGTTACGACCGTTCAGGCTGCGCTTTTGCGCTGGAGCCGGAAGCGGTGCAGCAGGCATTCGGTATATCCGTTCGGCTGGGCGGCCGCCTCGAAGATCAGGGCGCGGGCGGTCTGGAATGCCACCGAACGCTCCCGATCCCGTGACATCGGGCTGTAATCCGGGTCAGCCGCGTTCTGGGCGTCGACCTTTTCCGCCATGCGGGCCAGCGCGGCTTCCACATCGTCCTGCGTGCAGACGCCGTGAAGCAGCCAGTTGCCGAGCGCCTGCGCGGAGATACGCAGCGTGGCGCGATCTTCCATCAGCCCGACATCGTTGATGTCCGGAACCTTGGAGCAGCCGATGCCCTGGTCGATCCAGCGCACGACGTAGCCGAGGATGCCTTGCGCGTTGTTGTCGAGTTCCCGTTCGATAGCGGTCCGGTTCCAATCCGTGGGGCGGGCCAGCGGAAGCGTCAGCAGGTCGCCCAGCGATGCCGGGGGTTCGGCTGCGCGTTCGGACTGGCGCGTTGCCACGTCCACCGCATGGTAGTGCGTGGCATGAAGCACTGCCGCCGTGGGCGAAGGCACCCAGGCGGTGGAGGCACCGCTGAGCGGATGGGCGATCTTCTGCTCCAGCATGTCGGCCATGCGATCCGGCGCGGCCCACATGCCCTTGCCGATCTGCGCCCGGCCGGAAAATCCGGTCTGGAGGCCGATCTGCACGTTCCGGTTCTCGTAAGTGACAAGCCAGCGGGCGCTTTTCATGTCGCCCTTGGGCTGCATCGGCCCGGCCTGCATGGACGTGTGGATCTCGTCGCCGGTACGATCGAGGAAGCCGGTGTTGATGAAGACGATCCGGTCCTTCACCGCATGGATGCAGGCTGCCAGATTGGCCGATGTGCGGCGCTCTTCGTCCATGACGCCGATCTTGATGGTGTGCCGGGCGAGGCCCAGCATGTCTTCCACCGCATCGAACAGGTCGTTGGCGAAGGCCGCTTCGTCCGGCCCGTGCATCTTCGGCTTGACGATGTAGATCGAGCCGGCCGGGCTGTTGCGATAGCGGCCCCTGCCGTCAAGGTCGTGCAGCGCGATCAGGCTGGTGACGACGGCATCGAGTATGCCCTCGAAGGCCTCGCTGCCGTCTGGCAGGTGGACGGCGGGCGTGCGCATGAGGTGCCCGACATTGCGGACGAGCAGCAGGCTGCGGCCGCGCAGCGAGAACGGGCTGCCATCGGGCGCGGTGTAGGCGCGGTCCGGCGAAAGGTGGCGTCGCACCGATTTGCCGCCCTTCTCGAAGGTCGCTTCGAGATCGCCTTGCATCAGGCCCAGCCAGTTGGCGTAGCCATCGCGCTTGTCCGGCCCGTCCACGGCGGCGACGGAATCCTCGAGGTCGACGATCGTGGTGATCGCGGCTTCAAGCTGGATATCGGCAATGCCCGCCGGATCGGCGGCGCCGATGGGATGGGCGGGATCGATCACGATCTCGATGTGCAGGCCGTGATGGCGCAGCAGGATGTTGGCCCCCCGGCGCCCGGCGAACGCGGCAGGATCGGCAAGCACGGGATCGCCGCCCGCAAAGTCGGCCCAGGAGCCGTTGGAGAGCGGGGCCGCGCGGTCAAGGAAGGCCCTGGACCAGGCGATCGCCTCAGCGCCCCGTTCAGGATCGTAGCCCGGACCCGTGGCTTTGCCGGGCAGGGCGTCGGTGCCGTAGAGCGCGTCGTAAAGGCTGCCCCAGCGCGCATTGGCGGCGTTGAGCAGGAAGCGGGCATTGAGCACCGGCACGACAAGTTGCGGCCCGGCGATCGCGGCAAGTTCGGGATCGACGTTTTCGGGGGCGATCCTGAAAGGTGCCGGCTCGGCTGCGAGATAGCCGATCTCGCTCAGGAATGCCTGATAGGCGGCAGCATCGAAGGGCTGGTCGCGGTGCGTCCGGTGCCATGCGTCGATGCGGGCCTGAAGTCGGTCGCGGGTCGCCAGGAGGGCGGCGTTGCGCGGGGTGAAGCGCGCGAAGATCACGGCAAGGTCGTGCCAGAAGGCCTCAGGGGCGATCGCGGTGCCGGGAAGGGCCTGCTCCTCGATGAAGGCCGCAAGCGAGGATTCGACGGAGAGGCCGGCGCGGTCGATCGTCTGGGTGGCCATGCGGCTTATTCCTTCGTTGCAAGCCCGGCGGCGGCGATCCCCGCCAGGGCGCAGGCTTCGTCGTTGTCCGAAAGGTCGCCGGTCACGCCGACGGCTCCGATCACGGTATCGTCCGGGCCGATGACGAGCAGACCGCCGGCGGCAGGAACGATGCCCTGCGGCGCGATGGCGCCGAGCGAGGCCACGAATGCCGGACGGTCGGCAGCCATGGCCGCAACGGCGCGCGAGGACAGGCCGAGCGCCAGCGCCGTCGCCGCCTTGGCCGTGGCGATCTGCGGGCGCAGGGTCGAGGAGCCGTCCTCGCGTCCAAAGCTGACGAGATGGCCACCGGCATCCAGCACGGCGACCGTCAAGGGCTTGAGCCCCATTTCACGGCCCTTTTCGAGCGCGGCGGAAACGATGGCACGGGCCTGGTCGAGCTTGATGGACATGGACACTCTTCTGCTCGGGACATGGGAAAGAACGGACGGCGCCGTTTGCTGGGCGCCGTCCGAGTGAGGGACCGGTCTGGCGGTGCGTCCGGCTCAGTAACGCTTGCCGCGCTTTTCGAGGATCGCGCGGGTGGTGGTGTGCGTGTTCGTGGGCCTGGGCGTCGGCATCTGCTGGATGCGCCGCACGTTGAGGCCGTGGCCCATCGCTTCGGTCACCAGTTCGCCGTCGCGCATCACGAAGCGTCCGCGCACCAGCGTGTGGATCGGCGCGCCGCGGGTTTCGTAGTCCTGGAACGGGGTGGAAGATCCCTTGGACTTGAGCAGCGCGGAATCGACCTTCACCACCTTGTCGAGATCGACGACGACGATATCGGCGTCCGAACCCGGCAGCAGCGCGCCCTTTCGGGGATAGAGGCCGAACGCCTTGGCGGGCGCCAGCGAGGTCATGCGCACATACTGGTTCAGCGTCATGCGGCCATTGGCGATCTGGGTGAGCATGAGCGGCATCTGCGTCTGCACCCCGGTGAAGCCGCAGTCGGCGCGCCAGATGTCGTCGTTGTGCTTTTCCGCGTGGCTGTGCGGGGCATGGTCGGTGGCGATCATGTCGATCGTGCCGTCGGCAACGCCCTGCCAGAGCTGCTCCTGATGAACTTTCTCGCGCACGGGCGGATTGACGCGGATCAGGGACTTCTTCTCGGTATAGGCGTGTTCGTCCAGCAGCAGGTAGTGCGGGCATGTCTCCGCCGTGATGTCCACGCCGCGGGCCTTGGCCTCGCGCAGGGGGCGCAGTTCGTCGCCCGAGGAGACGTGGAGGACGTGGATGCGTGCGCCGGTCCATTCGGCCAGGATCGCCGCGCGCGACACCGCCTCCACTGCGACTACCGGCGGCCGCGCGTCGAGATGGGCGAGCGGGTCGCAGCAGTCGTTCTCGCGCAGCTTCTTCGAGCGGCGCGCCATGATGGAGGCATTCTCGGCATGGAGCGCGACGCGGTAGCCGTGCTTGGCGACGATCTCGAAACCTTCGAGGATCGCGCCGCTGGGCGGAGAGGGCAGGTTGCCGAAGGTATTGCCCATGAAGCACTTGAACCCGGCCACGCCGCCTTCGATCAGCGCTTCGAGCTGGTCGAGGTTGTCCTCGCCCAGGAGCCCGTAGATGCCGAAATCGACATAGGCCTTCTTCGCCGATTCCAGCTTCATGTTGAGCGCTTCGACATTACCCGTGGGCGGGTTGGTGTTGGGCATCTCGAACACCGTGGTGACGCCGCCCATGGCCGCGCTGGCGGTTCCGGTTTCCCAGGTTTCCTTGTGGGTATAGCCCGGATCGCGGAAATGGACGTGGGCGTCGATGGCGCCGGGGAGGATGTACTTGCCGGTGGCGTCCACCACTTCGGCGGCGTCCGGCATCGCCTCGGGCGCGCCGATCGCCAGGATCGCGCCGTCCTTGATGGCGATCGAGGCTGCGAACATGGCGCTGTCAGTGACGAGGGTTGCGCCGTTGATGACGATATCGGCGGTCATGGGCTCAGCAGTCATGGGGCGTTCCGTATGCAATTCAGGGTTCAGAGCGAGGCCCAGCCACCGTCGACCGGCAGGTCGACGCCGGTGATCTGGCGCGAGACGTCGGAGGCGAGGAACAGGCAGGCCGAAGCCACGTCCTCGGCCGTGCTGATCCGGCGCAGGGCATATTCGGCCGCATGCTCGGCGATCACTTCGTCTTCGGTCAGTCCGCGGGCTTCGGCCATGCCGGGCATGACCTTGGTGCGGAAGCGCGGCCCGTCCACCATGCCGGGGGCGACGATGTTGACGTTGACGTTGTAGGGCCCCGCTTCGATCGCGGTGGACTTGGTGATGCCGCGCAGGCCCCATTTCGAGGCGGAATAGGCCATGCGCCCGGCGCGGCCGTGCATGCCGAAGGTGCCGCCGACATTGACGATCTTGCCATAGCGCCGGGCGACCATGCCGGGCAGCACCGCGCGCATCATCAGGAAGCAGCCGCCCATGTTGAGCTGGATGATCTCGTCGAAGCCTTCGGGTGTGGTTTCCCATGCCGTTGCGCCGACCGGGCCGGTGCCGCCGGCAACGTTGACGAGGACATCGACCGGTCCGAAATGGGATTCCGCCGCGGTGACGGCGGCAGCGCAGGCTGCGGGATCGGTAACGTCGCACTTGACGACAAGGGCGGACGAGATTTCGTCGATCGCCATCTTCAGTACATCGAGCGCTTCGGTGTCGCGGCCCAGCAGAACAAGTTTGGCGCCTTCTTTGGCGAACGATGTAGAAATGGCCGGACCCATGCCTTTACCCGCGCCGGTAATGACAACAATTCTATCCTTCAATTGCAGGTCCATTGGAACACCCCGAAGACGTGATTTAAATAATACCCCGATGATAACAATAATGTTGACCGGCGGGCGATATTGTGAGTTTTACGAGGAGGCGCTTCTTCCCAAGCCGCTGCCTCGTGACGTTCGTTGCATAAGGGATGTGCCGTTGCCCAAGTGGTGTTAAACCACGGGCAGGGTGTAGCCGAAAATCGAACGGAGTCGCAGATGGCGCTACGCAACCAGAGGATCTGGCAATATATCGATGAAGTCGCGCGGGTCGGGTCCGTGCGCCAGGCGGCCGAACGGCTGAACGTCACCCCCTCGGCTCTGCTGCGACGAATTCAGGACGTCGAGCACGATCTGAACTCGACCATTTTCGAGCGGCACACCTCGGGTGTCAGGCTGACGGCCGCCGGCGAGGTGCTGATCGGCTGGATCAGGATGCAGACATCGGAACTGCGCCGGGTCTACTCCCAGATCGAGGAGCTCGAAGGGCTGCAGCGCGGCGAAGTCCGGATTGCCTGCAGTCAGGCGGTGGCGCGCAGCTTCGTGCTTCGCCACGTCGCCGATTTTCGCGAGAAGCATCCCAACGTCAAGTTCAAGGTCAGCGTTACCGACCACAGCACCGCCGTGCGGGCGCTGATGGAATACGAGATGGACCTGGTGTTGATCTTCCGCCCCCTGCGCTCCTCGGAGCTGCATCCGATCATGTCCATCGGGCAGGGGCTGGTCGCGGTGATGGCGGCGGACCATCCGCTTGCCAAGAACGAAGTGCTGCGGCTCAGGGAATGCGCGCATTACGACGTGGCCATGCCGGACATGGCCTTCGGCGGGCGCGAAATCGTGGAGAGCCGCCTGCTTTCAAGCTCTGCCAAGCTCAATGTCGCGGTGGAGGCAAACAGCTTCGATTTCCTGGCGGAGCTGGTTGCCGGCAGTGATCTGATTACCTTCCAGATCGACATCGGCGCCGATGTGTGGCGCCACGATCCGCGCTTTGCGGTGCGGCGGATCAGCGATATCGACCGGACTTACGGGCCGCTGGTGCTGGGGCAACTCAAGGGGCGCCCGCTGCCGCTGGTCGCGGCCAAGTTCGCCGAGCAGATCGCGCGCGACCTCAACGATTGCCGTTCGCTGCCGACCATCCCCGGCAGCGAGAACTGGTACGCCGACGAGGACGAGGAAATCGACGAGATCGCTGTCGAGAAATGAACCGGAACAGGTGAACCTGGGGCGGGGGATTTTACCCCCGCCCCCAGGTTTCTAGCCGGTGAAGCCGTAGTCCCGGCTAGCGCCCTCGGGCGTTATCATTCCTTCCTCGATATCGCGGCGGACCTTGGCGGGATCGCGTGTCGCGGGTGCGCCGAGCCCGGCGCCGCCCGGGATTTCCAGCACGAGCCGCTCGCCCGCCGGAATCGCCTGAAGCCCCTTGGCGCGCATGGTCTTGCCGCCCGAAGTCGTGACTTTGCCCGCCGCTCCGTCATGCCCGCCGTCGCGCCCTGGCGGGCGGTCGACCCGTTCGAACATGGCGAGCACTTCGAAGCCGCTGCCGTCGCGCATGCCCACTTCCACCGTCTGGCCCAGACCGCCGCGGCGTTCGCCGGGGCCGCCGCTGTCGGCGCGCAGTTCCTTGCGCCAGATGACGATGGGGGCCGAACTCTCGGTCACTTCCACCGGCATGGCGCGCACCCCGCTGGGGAAGGCGGTGCCGGACAGGCCGTCCTGCTCGGGCCGCGCGCCGGAACCGCCGGAGTTGAAGAAGATCGCATCGAAGCTCTCGCCCTGCCGCGCATTGCCCTGGGCGGGCAGGTTGCCGCGAAGCTGAACCGACCACAGGCACGAGCTGCCCTCTGCCGGAACGCGGTCGGGGATTGCCTGAGAGAGGCACCCGAACACGAGGTCCGGCAGCATCTGCCCGATGACGTGGCGCGCCGCGACCGGCCATGGCCGCTGGACGTTGAGGATCGAACCTTCCGGCGCGGTGACGACGAAAGGATCGAGCGCGCCGAAGTTGTTGGGCACGTCTGGCGAGATCACGCAGCGCAGGCCGAACACGGTGTAGGCGCGGCAGTAGTTGAGCACGACGTTGATGCCGCGCGGCAGGCAGGGATCGGTGCCTTCGTAGTCCATCGACAGGGTATCCCCGGCGATGGTCAGCGTGCCCACCAGCGTCACCGGCTTGTCGTAACCGTCGATCACCAGGGTGCTGGTCCACTGGCCGTCAGGCAGCCTGGCGATCTCGGCGCGGGTTGCCGCCAGCGAGCGCTCGATGATGTAGTCCGCCACTTGCGCAAGGTCGGCCATGGCGAATTCGCCCAGCATGGCGCTGAGCCGCCGCGATGCCGCCTCGTTGCTGGTGATGTAGGACAGGACATCGCCCTTGACCTGCATCGGCATGCGCACGTTCTGGCACAGGATATCGATGAGATCCTGGTTGATCCGGCCCGCGTCCGCCAGCTTCAGCAGGGGGATCTGGAGCCCTTCCTCGTAGATCGAGCGGCCGTCCGGCCCTTGCCCGAGCCCGCCGATGTCGACCTGGTGGCAGCACACGCCGAACAGGCCGACGACCCGCCCGTCATGGAACGCGGGCGAAACCACGGTGACGTCGTGCAGGTGCCCCGCCGTGAGCCATGGGTCGTTGGTGATGAAATGGTCGCCCGGCTTCATCGTGGCGACCGGGAACTTGGCCAGGAAGTGGCGCACGCCCTCTGCCATCGAATTGACGTGGCCGGGTGTGCCGGTAACCGCCTCGGCTACGAGACGGCCTTCGAGGTCGAACAACGCGGCGGAAAGGTCGCCCGCGTCGCGCACCGTGGTGGAGAAAGCGGTGCGCATCAGCGTCTGCGCCTGTTCCTCGACGATCGAGATCAGGCGCGTCCAGATCACCTGCATGCGCAGTTCGGTAAGGGCGGTGCCGGAGGAAGTCTGGCTCATCGGGAAAGTCCTTGGTCGCGGCGGGTCAGTACGAGATAGCCGCGTTCATCCATGCGCCCGTCGAAGCGGGGGGAGACGACGGTGGTGGTCTCGCGCTCTGCGACGAGGGCGGGGCCGGAGAACCGGTCTCCGGGCCGCATCTCCTCGCGGGCATAGAGTGCGAAGTCGAGCGCTTCGCCGGTGGCCGGGTCGATCACCTTGCGGCTTCCGACGGGCGCGGCATCGCGCGGCGTCGCTTCGGCCGCCGCCGCCTCCGAGGCGAAACCGCCCGCGCCGACAGTGACGCGCCATGTCAGCATCTCGATCGGCAGGTCGAGCACCATGCCGCCGTACTGCGCACGGTATGCCTGTTCGAACGCCTCCCTGAGCACGGCGATATCGCCGGGGCCAAGCGTGCGGGCGGGGAACTCGAAGGGGATTTCGTAACCCTGTCCCTGATAACGGGCGAGGCAGACGCGCTTTTCCGTCTGCTTCGCACCGGGCGCCCCGGCGCTCACAAGGTTTCGCGCCTCGCCTGCCATCTCATCAAGCAGAGCGTTCAGCCTGTCGATGTCCACCGCGTCCAGCCGCATGGTGAGGCTGCGCGCGACTTCGTAGGAGACCGGCGCGCGCAGGAAGCCCACTGCCGAACCGACCCCTGCGCCGGAGGGAATGATGACGGTGCCGATGCCCAGCTTTTCGGCGAAGCTGACCGCGTGCAGCGGGGCCGCGCCGCCGAAGGCGATGAGGCTGCGTTCGTCCAGGGTCATGCCCTGTTCCACCGCGTGGACGCGGGCCGCGCTTGCCATGGTCTCGTCGACGATCTCGCTGACGCCGACGGCGAGGGTTTCGGCGCGGCCGTCCCAGAGGCCGAGCCCGGCCAGCGCTGCCTGCGCGTTTTCGGGCCTGAGGGTGACCTTGCCGCCCGCGAAGCGCGAAGGGTCGATGCGGCCCAGGGTAATGTCGGCATCGGTCACGGTGGGCCGCTCTCCGCCCCGTCCATAAGCGGCGGGGCCGGGCTCGGAGCCGGCGCTGTGCGGGCCGACGGCGAGGCGTCCGGCACTGTCGACCGAGGCGATCGAACCACCGCCCGCGCCGATCTCCACCATCTCGACGACGGGGATGCGCAGCGGCAGGCCGCTGCCCTTGCGGAAGCGGTGGACGCGGCCGACCTCGAAGACCTGCGAGGTCTGCGGGGCGCCGTCGTTGATGAGGCATATCTTGGCCGTGGTGCCGCCGACATCGAGGGCGAGCACGCGGTCCGCGCCGCATTCCGCCGCGACCGAGGCCGCGAAGATGGCGCCGCCCGCCGGGCCGCTTTCGACCAGCCTCACCGGGAAGCGCGCGGCGGTATCGACCGTGGTGAGCCCGCCCGAGGACAGCATGAGGTAGAGCGGGCAGGTGAAGCCCATTTCGGTGAGACGGCCTTCGAGGCGGCGCAGATAGGCGTCTACGAGGGGCTGGACATAGGCATTGGCCGTCGTCGTCGAGAACCGCTCGTATTCGCGCATTTCCGGCGAGACCTCGCAGGAGAGCGAGATCGAGACGCCGGGCATTTCCTCGCGCAGGATTTCGGCCGCGCGCTTCTCGTGCGCATCGTTGACGTAACTGTGGAGGAAGGCGACCGCGACGCTTTCAACGCCCTGATCGCGAAATGCGGCGGCGGCGGTGCGCACGGCGTCCTCGTCCAGCGGGACGAGCACTTCGCCCAGCGCATCGAGCCGCTCCGGCACGCCGAGGCGCAGGCGGCGCGGCACCAGCGGGGCGGGTTTTTCCATGCCGATGTCGTACTGGTCGAACCGGCTTTCCGTGCCGAGCGCCAGCGCGTCGCGGAACCCCTCTGTGGTAAGCATGGCCACGGTCACGCCGCGCCGCTCGATCAGGGCATTGGTGGCCAGCGTGGTGCCATGGACGACCAGCGAGACGTCGGCCGGTTCGATTCCCGCTTCGGCAAGCAGCAGCGTCACCCCGTCGAGCAGTGCCCGTTCGGGGGCATCGTAAGTGGTGAGCAGTTTGGTGGAATGGCGCCGCTCGCCGATTTCGAGCACGACGTCGGTGAAGGTGCCGCCGATGTCGGCGCCGATCTTTGCGGTCATATGGGGCTCAGTTGTAGGCTTCATGAGGATTCTTGGAGAGCTGGCTGTAAAAACGGGCGAGGTGGTCGGCGACGCGGACGGGCGCATAGCGCGGGCCTTCGCCCAGCAGTTCGGGCAGGGGGGCCACGGTCACCGTGCGGTCCGGATTGGCGAAATAGGGGACCGAGAAACGCTCCACGTCGGTGCGGTTGCGCACGCGGTGGTAGTTCGAGATGAAGCGGCCGTTGGACCACCACATCATCATGTCGCCGACATTGATGGTGAAGGCGCCCGGGATCGGCGGTGCCTGTATCCATGCCCCGTCGCGGCGCTTGACCTCCAGCCCGCCGATCGCGCCCTGGGCCAGGATCGTGAACGGACCCTCGTCGGTGTGGGAGATCATGTTGGACACGTCGGTGTCCGCGCTGTCCGGGAGCACGGGGTAATAGTTCAGGCTGAGCTGCGAGGGCGGCTGGCTGAACCAGTCGTCGAACCGGCTTTCCTCCAGCCCGAGGCCAAGCGCGAAGGCGCGCAGCAGTTCGCGGCCAAGGCCCAGCATGGCGCTGAGATAGTCCTCTCCGGCCTCGCGGAATGCGGCCATGCCTTCGGGCCAGCGGTTTGCCTGGTCGAAGATACGGGCATGTTCCATGTCGCCCGGATCGGCGGGCCATTCGTGCTGGAGGCGGTATTGCTCGAACATCCGGGTATTGCGCGAAAGCGGCTGGCGTTCCGGCATCGGGATATAGCCGCGATACCATTCGGGCGTGGCATGGGCGCGGGCACGTTCGGCGGCGGGGCGGGCGAAGAAGTCGGCGGCGCCGGCGAAGATCGCGTCGATCACCGCCTGCGGCACACCGTGCCCGGTGAGGTAGAAGAATCCGATCTCCTCGCAGGCCCGCGCGATCTCGCTTGCCACCGTGCGGCGGGCTTCCGGATCGCCGCTCAGGAACGGCGCGAAGTCGATCACGGGAATTTCTTCGAGCGAGACGGCGGCTGCTGCCGCAATGTCGTCCTCGCTTCTTTCGCTACGGCTCATTATCGAGACTCCTTGATGGCGCGGGCCCCGGAAAGCTGCGGAAAATCAGCCGGGAGCGGCAGGCCATGATCCATTCGCCGTGAACTGTTTAGGACAACACCCATGGCCCCGGCGGTGCTTTTTCGGTGCGGACCCGTCGCCTAATGGTCACCTTCCCGACCCGTGATCTTGCGCTACCAAGTCATCAGGGAAGCCCAATCAAGGACGATAAATGCGGATGACGCGCCGATGAGCCTCGAAGGCAAGGTTGCCATGGTGACGGGAGGGACGCGCGGTCTCGGCCTGGGCCTCGCACGGGCGCTTGGCCGCGCGGGCGCCGGCGTGGCGATCGTGGGCCGGGATGCGGCAACCGGAGAGCGGGCGGCGGCATCCCTCGTTGCCGAAGGGTTGAACGTCATCGCCTGCGCTGCGGACGTATCCGACGATGCCTCGATGTGCGAGGCTGCCGCCCGGACCGAACGGACACTGGGCGCGCCCGGCATACTGGTCTGCGCGGCCGGTGTCGGGGCGCCCCGCCGCCCGGTCTGGGAAGCGAGCCCGCAGGACTATCGCGGATGCTTCGACATCAACGTGCTGGGTGTGGTCAATGCCATGGCTGCCGTGATGCCCGGCATGACGGCGCGGGGCGAAGGGCGTGTCGTGGCCGTCGGCGGGACTTACGGGCACAAGGGCGTGGCCGGGTTCTCGCTCTATTCCGCGTCGAAATGGGCGCTGCGCGGGCTGGTGAAGTCTGCCGCGCTCGATGCGCACCGCACGGGGTGAGGGTCAACATGATCTCGCCCGGCGGGGTCGAGGGTGAGCGTATCCACCGCCTGTTCCGCGAAACCGCCCAGCGCAACGGCGAGCCCGAGGATGCGCCCCTGAAACGCTTCCTTTCCGGAACGGCGCTCGGCCGCCTCGTTACCGAGGACGATATCGCCGCAGCCCTGTTCCACCTCGTCGGACCGGCGGGGCGCATGATTACCGGGCAGGACATCGTCGTCGATTCCGGCACCGTCATCTAAGGAGACCTCACGAAGTGACCGATATCACCGGGTTCAAGCGCGATACCCAGGCACTCCACGCAGGCCGCGATCCGAAGAACAATTTCGGCGTCGTCAATCCGCCGGTCTACCACTGTTCGACAGTCCTGTTCGATTCCGTGGAGGCCCTGCTCGAAACGCGGCGCGACCGGGCCTCGGGCGCTTCGAAGGCTTCACTTACGGACGCGAGGGCACGGTGACGACGCGTGCCTTCGAGGATGCGATCACCCTCCTGGAAGGCGGCTACCGCGCGATCACGACGAGCTGCGGCCTTGGCGCGATCTGCGCCTCGCTCACCGCGTTCCTTTCGGCGGGCGACCACTTGCTGATCGTCGACAGCCTCTACGGCCCAGCCCGCGATTTCTGCGAGAGCTTCCTGCGCAAGTTCGGCGTGGACGTGACCTATTACCGGCCGGACGTGGGCGCCGGGATCGCCGAGCTGTTGCAGCCGAACACCCGTGTCGTCTACATGGAGAGCCCCGGTTCGCTGACCTTCGAGATGACGGACGTTCCCGCGATCGCGAAGGAATGCCGGGCGCGGGGCATCTGGACGATCTTCGACAATACCTGGGGCTCGCCGATCAATTTCCGGCCGCTGGAGCACGGCTTGGACGTTTCGATCAATGCCGCGACGAAGTACATCTCAGGCCACTCCGACCTCATGCTCGGCATTGCCGTCACCACGGAGGATGCCTTCATCCCGGTCAAGAAAACCGCGTCGGCATCGGGATACTGCGCCGGGCCGGACGATATCTACATGGCCATGCGGGGCCTGCGGACCCTGCCGCTGCGCATGAAGCAGCATCATGCCTCGGGGCTGGCCATCGCCGAATGGTTGCAAGGCCGCCCCGAAGTCCACCGCGTCATGCATCCCGCGCTGCCGGGCGATCCCGGCCATGCGATCTGGCAGCGCGATTACGACGGCGCCTCCGGCCTGTTCGGCTTCGTGCTGGAAGCCTGCACGGACAAGCAGTTCGCTGCGTTCATGGACCACATGGACCTGTTCAAGCTGGGCTATTCCTGGGGCGGTTATGAAAGCCTCGTGGTGCCGACTTACCCGAACACCCTGCGTTCGGCGACGGAGTGGTCCGCCCCCGGCCCGGCCGTGCGCATCCATGTCGGCCTCGAAGCGGTGGAAGACCTGATCGCCGATCTCGAACGCGGCCTTGCACGCCTTGTCGCTGCCGCCTGACCCTACGGACACACGATAAATGACCCTGATCGACATTACCGCCGGCCCTTTCCGGTTCGTTGCCCGGCTGGAGGAGGAACTCGCTCCTGTCACCGCCGCCCGTTTCAAGGCGATGCTGCCTTACGACGAAAAGCTGATCCATGTCCGCTGGAGCGGCGAGGGCGTGTGGATTCCGCTGGGCGATGCGCACTACGACCTGCCCTGGGAAAATCCCACGCGCTATCCCGCGCCCGGCCAGTTCATCTTCTATCCCGGTGGCTACAGCGAGTGCGAGATCCTGCTTGCCTATGGCGGCGTGGCTTTCGCCAGCAAGCTCGGGCCGCTGGCGGGCATTCACTTCCTGACCATCGTGGAAGGGCTTGAGCATCTGCCCGAACTGGGCCGAACGGTGCTCTGGGAAGGCGCGCAGGGCGTCAGCTTCCGGTTGAGGGATTGAAGGCATGGCAGTTCGCGACGAGAAACTGCTGATCGGCGGAGCATGGCTTCCGGCGCAATCCGGTGAAACCTTCGAAACCCGCAATCCGGCGACCGGCGAAGTGCTGGCCCGGATCGCGCGGGGCACGGCGGGTGATGTGGACCGTGCGGTCGATGCCGCGCGGCGCGCCTTCGAGGAAGGGCCGTGGCCGCGCTTCTCGCCGGCCGATCGGCAGAAGCTGATCCTGCGCCTGGCCGACTTGCTGGAGCGCGATGCCGAGCAGTTCGCCCGGCTGGATACGCAGGAGATGGGCTCGCCGATCCGCCACACCCGCGGCTCGGTGGCGATGCTGGTAGACCTGCTGCGCTATTTCGCCGGAATTGCGCGGTCTGTCGAAGGCACCACGAACCGGCCGTCCGATCCCGGAACTTTCGCCTGCACGGTGAAGGAACCGGTTGGCGTTTGCGGGGCGATCATCCCTTGGAACGGACCGCTTTGGGCCAGTGTTCTCAAGCTCGGGCCGGTGCTCGCAAGCGGTTGCACGCTGGTGCTCAAGCCTGCCGAGGACGCCAGCCTCGCGCCGCTGCGCCTTGCGGAACTGGCGCTGGAAGCGGGCGTGCCGGCGGGCGTGTTCAACGTCGTCACCGGTTTCGGTGCCGAGGCCGGGGCGGCGCTCGCCGCGCATTCCGGGGTGGACAAGATCGCCTTCACCGGCTCGGAGGCGACAGGCCGCCGAATCGTCCAGGCTTCGGCGGGCAACCTCAAGCGGCTCTCGCTGGAACTGGGGGGCAAGTCTCCCAATATCGTGTTCGCCGATGCCGACCTCGAAGCGGCGGCGAAGACCGCGGTGATCGCGGCCTTCGCCAATTCCGGGCAGGTTTGCAGCGCCGGAACGCGTCTTTTCGTGGAGCGCGCGGTTCACCGCGAATTCGCCGCCGAAGTCGCGCGGATCGCGGGCACGCTGAAGATCGGCGATGGTCTCGATCCCGAAACCGACCTCGGCCCGCTGGTTTCGGCGCGTCAGCTTGAGCGCGTCTGCGGCCATATGGACGATGCGCTGGCGGCGGGCGCGGCCCCGCTCTCGGGCGGGAGCAGGCTATCGGGCGCAGCCTACGAAAAGGGCTTCTTCTTCCCGCCGACCGTTCTCGTCGAGGCCCGCGACGGCATGCGCGCGGTGCGGGAGGAAATCTTCGGCCCGATCCTGGCGACGCTTCCTTTCGATAGCGAGGATGAAGTGATCGCCCGCGCCAATGCCACGGAATTCGGGCTCGGCGCCGGGGTCTGGACGAGCCATCTCGGCCGCGCGCACCGCATGGCCCGTGCGCTCAAGGCGGGCTCGGTCTGGGTGAACTGCTACAACCGGATCGACCCTGCGGTGCCGTCGGGCGGGATCAAGGCGAGCGGGCACGCCGCGAATACGGCCGCCAGCACGTCGAGGAGCATTTCCAGACCAAGTCGATCTGGATCGACACGACTGTCTGAACAAGGAAGGTTTTCGGCGGGGCAGGCGATCCTGTCCCGCCGAAGTCAGATCGCCGAAGTCAGAGCCACTTCGGCACGACCGGCTTCTCGAATGCGGCCAGCGCATCGATCAGTGCTTCGGGATCGGCTTCGAGGACGATGCCCTTGCGATGTTCGGGCGGCAGGAACTTCTCTTCGATCATCTTGTCGATGAAGGCCATGAACGGTTCGTGGAAGCCGCCGACATTGTAGAGGCCCACCGGCTTGTCGATCTCGCCGAGCTGATTGAGGGTCCAGGCTTCCATGAATTCCTCAAGCGTGCCGATGCCGCCGGGCAGGGCGATGCAGGCGTCGGCGATCGACAGCATCCGTTCCTTGCGCACCCGCATGGATTCGACCACTTCATGCAGCGAGAGGCCGGGGTGGAGGTGGCCCTTGTCGAACAGGCGCTGGTTGATGACGCCGTGGACGTGCCCGCCCTCTGCCAGGGCCGCATCGGCAAGAATGCCCATCAGCCCCTTGTGCGTGCCGCCATAGACGATCCCGATCCCCTTGCGGGCCAGTGCGCCGCCAAGCGCGGCGGCGGCATGTTCGTACCTGTCGCCCAGGCCGGTGTTGGAGCCGCAGAAGACGGCGACATGGCGGATTTCTCGCGGGGACTGGCTCATTCGGGGGGCGACTCTCGAAGCGATTAAGGGGTTCAAGGTCTATGTTCTAAAAACTGGCGCGGCAACGAGGTGTGCGGTGCGGTTTCGGCAACGAGCCGGGGTGGTCTCGGCAACACGCGGCGCCCGCGCGTTGGGGCATGACGCGGGAAGTGGCCGAAGGCTGCCGCAGCGAACGGTCCGCGAAAAGGGCCGAAGGGCGCGTAACGCCCGCGCGGCATGCCGGACAGGGCCTCGGTTCGATGATTGACGGATTAGACGCCCATGACACCTGAACAGAACGATCTCGTCACCCTCAGCGGCCGCGACCGCCCGCTTGGCGCGCTGCTGCGGCGCTACTGGCAGCCGATCGCGCTGCTGGAGGAACTGGAGGGACCGCGCCCGGCCAAGGCGGTGAAAGTGCTGGGGCAGGACATGGTGCTGTTCCGCGACCAGGAGGGGCGGCTGGGCCTGCTCGATCGCGATTGTCCCCATCGCGGCGCCGACCTTGCCTTCGGGCGGCTCGAGGACGGCGGGCTGCGCTGCCTGTTCCACGGCTGGCTGTTCGATGTGGACGGCAACTGCATCCAGACGCCGGGCGAACCGGCAGGCTCGAAGCTCTGCACGCGCGTGAGGCAGCGTGCCTATCCGGTGATCGAGCAGGCGGGCATGATCTTCGGCTTCCTGGGTGAAGGCGAGCCCCCGGCCTTTCCGGGGCTGGACTGCTTCGCGGCGCCCGGCAGCCATGTCTTCGCCTTCAAGGGCTATCTCGACTGCAACTGGCTTCAGGCGCTCGAGGTGGGGATCGATCCGGCGCACGCCAGCTTCCTTCACCGTTTCTTCGAGGACGAGGAAGCGGATGCCTATGGCAAGCAGTTCCGCGCCCGTTCGGCCGACAGCGACATGACCATGATCCAGGTCCTGCGCGAGTTCGAGAACCCGGACATCACGATTTCACCTACAGACATCGGCTTCCGGCTCACCGCGCTGCGCCCGCTGCCTGAAGGGCAGACCCATGTGCGCATCACCAACCTGTTCTTCCCGCAGGCCTTCGTCATTCCGCTGTCGGAGACGATGACGATCACGCAGTGGCACGTGCCGATCGATGACACGAGCTGCTACTGGTACGCCGCCTTCACCAGCTTCACCGATGCGGTGGACAAGGAGGAGATGCGCCGCCAGCGGCTGACGCTTTACGAACTGCCGGACTACAAGCCGCGCCTCAGCCGCGCGAATGATTACGGTTATGACGTGGTGGAGCAGAAGAGCCGGACCTACACGGGCATGGGCGAGGATATCAACGTTCACGACCAGTGGGCCGTGGAGTCCATGGGCCGTATCCAGGATCGCACGCGGGAGCATCTCGGCACGACCGACAAGGGCATCGTCGCGTATCGCACCATGCTGCTCAGGCAGCTCCGCAAGATGGAGAACGGCGAGCGTCCGCTGCTGGACCTGACGGCGGAGGAAGCGCTGGCGGTGGCGGATCCGGGCACGGTTGACGGGGTGGCGCCTGCCGGAGCCGATCTCGAGGCGTATTGGCGCGCTGTCGATGCCCGCCGCCGCGGTGCCGCGCCCTGGGCTGCGCCCGCGAACGCCGCCGAATAAGCGGGGCGCGCCATGACCGGATTTGTCGAGGCCCATGGCCTCTGGAACGAGGACCAGCGCCGCCTCGCCGCCGAAGTGCTGCGCCGGGTGGAGGCGGACGACGTATCCACCGTGCGGCTTGTCTTTGCCGACATGCACGGCATCGCGCGCGGAAAGACCCTGCTGGCAGGCTCGCTGGAGGGCGCTTTCGAGGATGGCTGCGCGATCACCTCCACGCTGCTGCTCAAGGACACAGCGCACCGTACCGTAGCGCCGGTCTTCTCGGCCGGGGCGGGGATCGGCAATGCCGATCTCCAGGGCGGCGGCGATGTCGTCATGGTGCCCGATCCGGGGACGTTCCGCCTCCTGCCCTGGGCGCCCGGTACCGGCTGGATGCTTTGCGATCTCTACCACAATGACGGCCGTCCGGTGGTTTCATCCACCAGAAGGCTGGCGCGGGACGCCTCCGCGCGGCTGGCCGGGCGCGGGTTCGAATTCGTCAGCGGGCTGGAGGTGGAATTCTATCTCACCCGTCTGGAAGATGCGGCGCTGAGCCCCGAGGATGCCGGCCAGCCTGCGCGTCCGCCGCGTGTCTCGCTGCTTCACCAGGGTTACAATTACCTGACCGAGCAGCGCTACGACCAGATCGAGCCGATCGTCGATGTTCTGAGGCAGAACTGCCTGGCGCTGGGTCTGCCGCTGCATTCGATGGAAGTGGAATTCGGCCCAAGCCAGTGCGAATTCGTGTTCAAGGTCGGCTCCGGCATCGGCCCGGCCGACGACATGGTGCTGTTCCGTGGCATGGCCAAGCAGGTCGCCCGGCGGCATGGCTATCACGTCAGCTTCATGTGCCGCCCGCAGCTTCCCGAAGCCATGGCGAGCGGGTGGCATCTCCACCAGTCGCTGCGTGACCTGAAGACCGGAGCAAACGCCTTCGCGCCGCAAGACGGTGCGCCGGGGCTCTCCGCGGTCGGGCGGCATTTCCTGGCCGGATTGCTGGCGGGTGCGGCGGCGGCTACGCCGTTTTCGACCCCCACGATCAATGGCTACAAGCGCTACCGCCCGAACTCGCTGGCGCCAGACCGCCTTGCCTGGGCCGAGGACAATCGCGGGGCGCTGCTGCGGGTGCTCGCCAGGGGGCCTGCGAAGCTGCGCCGTATCGAGAACCGCGTGGGTGAGCCCGCAGCCAACCCCTATCTCTATCTCGCCTCCCAGATGGCGACCGGACTGGCGGGTATCGAGGCGGGACTGGAGCCGCCTGAATCGGTGGATTCCCCTTACGCTGCCGAGGCGGAGCGGCTTCCGCGCAGCCTTGAGGCGGCGCTGGACCTGCTGGATGACAGCACATTGCTGCGCGGTGCCTTCGGCAGCGATTTCGTGGATCATTTCCTGATGATCAAGCGCGCGGAAGTCATGCGCTACAACCAGACGGTGACCGACTGGGAGCACCGCGAATACTTCGACCTGTTCTGAATCGGAAAAAGGCGCGCCGTCCCAAATCGAACCGGGACGGCGCGGCCTTTGCACGGCGTTATAGCGTGGCGCCGCCGTCCACGACCAGTTCCTGCCCGGTGACGTTCCGTCCGCCTTCGCCGACGAGATAGAGCACCATGGCAACGATGTCCTCCATCTCGCTGGGGCGGTTGAGGGGAATGCCCATGTCCGCGACATAGGCCCTGAGCGCCTCCTCCTCGCTCAGCCCGCGTTGCTGCGCCAGCGCCCGCCAGTTCGCCTTCATGCGCGGCACGGCGATGGGGCCGGGGGCGATGTAGTTCACGGTCACGCCGTCAGGCCCCGCTTCGAGGGCGGCACTGCGGGTCAGTCCGCGCAGGCCCCATTTCGAGGCGGAATAGCTCGATCGTCCGGCGCGGCCGCGCATGCCGTGGTTGCCGCCGATGTTGACGATCCGGCCCGATCCGGCCCGGCGCATGACCGGCAGCAGCCGCGACAGCACGATGAACGGCGCGCGCAGGTTGGTGGCAACCGTGCTGTCGAATTCCTCAAGGCTGAATTCGCCGATCGGCGGCGATAGCGGCCCGGTATAGCCTGCCGCGTTCACCACGACGTCCACCGTCCCGCCCGACCAGTCGAGGAAGGTGTCCAGCGCCGCATTCAGGGCTTCGCCGTCGCGCACGTCGGCGGTGAGCACGAGTGCCTCGCCGCCGTCCGCGCGGATGATTTCGGCGGCGGCTTCCATTTCGGCGGTCCGCCGCGCGACGAGCGCAACGTCATAGCCCGCCGTGCCGAGCGAGAGTGCGATCTCGCGCCCCGTGCCCGCGCTGGCGCCGGTGACGAAAGCGACGGGGCGTTTGCCGGAGGCTCCCATCACTTGGCGTCCGCGAAGAACTTGCGCCTGGATTCGGCCTGGATCTTGTAGATCGAACTGCCGCGCGCGAGGGGAAGGGGAGTTTGACGTAATTGTCCTCGAACCGGACTTCGGTGGTGGAAGGCCCGCTGACGATGCGGGATTCGTATTCTTCCCAATCGACCTTGTAGAACAGCGGGAATGCATCGCTGGCGGCATATTCGTAGAACAGGATGCGGCGCGGATCGCCCGAGCGGTTCACGCTCGATCCGTGCAGCGTCATCGGGTGGTGGAAGCTGACGGTGCCCGGAGGGCCTTCGAGCAGCGCGGCCCTGGACATGTCGAACTCCGCCGTGTCGACCGCGCCGCAGAAGAAGCCTTCCTCGTCGTGGTGATCCAGAAGCGGGCCCTTGTGGCTGCCGGGGATGACCTGCATCGCGCCATTGGCCGCGCTGGCGCCGTCGAGCATGATCGAGGCGACGCAAGTGGACATGTTGGTGTGCGGCGCGAAGGCCCAGTCCTGATGCCATTCCAGCGCGGCGCCGCCATTGGCCGACTTCATGTTGATCTTGGTATGGCTGAGCCGGACCAGCTTGCCGATGATCGCGGTGAGGATTTCCAGCACTTGCGGATTGCCTGCCTGCGCGGCGTAATAGGGGTCGATGCGGTTGGGCTTCTTGATGCGCTGGATCGTGCGTTGTCCATCGGCATCGGTATCGAAATCGAACCAGGCATCGTCGCCTTCCGCCTCTGCGGCGCGGGCGGCGACTTCATCGGTCAGCGCGCGGAGCCTGTCCAGCACGGGCCCCTGCAACAGGCCGGGGACGACCACGTAGCCGTGCTCGTGATAGAAGGAAATGATCTCGTCGAGGTTCATGGCTCAGTCCTTGGGGAGAGGCAGGTCGGTGACGACCATGTGCGCCTTGTAGTGCGTGATGCAGAGCGGCAGGCGCGCGGCGCGCACCGCGTTCTGCCCGGTGGCGCCGCAGGCCCAGAATACCGGGACTTCGCCCGTATTCAGCCGGGTCAGGCCGTGCCCGCCGTAACTTTGGCCCAGATCGCCGATGCCGAGATCCCCGGGCAGGGCGAGCGATACCGGCGCGCCGTGGAACTGGGGGTAGCGGGCGGAAAGGATCGTTGCGCGCACGGCGTCTTCCGGGGAGAGCGCACGCATGGAGACGATCAGCCTGCCGCCGAACGGGCCGACCGGCACCGTTTCGCGCGCGGTCTCGTACATGGCGGAGACATTGCCTTCGTCCAGATGCCGCAGGCGCACGCCGTGGCTCTGCAGGATCGCCTCGAACGAGAACGAGCACCCCAGAACGAAGGACACAAGATCGTCTGCCCAGGCATGGCGGGCATCGCGCGGCGTCTCGGCCAGTTCGCCGTTCCGGAACACCATGTAACCGCCGGTGTCGCGCGCCAGGTCCATGTCGGCGGCGAGTTCGGGAATCTCGCGCGAGCCCGGCGCGCTGCGGCCCAGGATGGGCAGCGCCTGAGGGTTCGAACGGCAGTAGAGTTCGAAGGCGTCGGCATGGGCTTCGGGCACGGCAACGAGGTTGCCTTGCACATGGCCGCGCGCGACATGGTTGGTGAAGCCGGTGAAGCGCCCTTCGCGGATGGCGCGGCGCACGGCGGCCGGATCGTCGGTGTCGAAGTCAGGCCGGGCGATGTCGATCAGGGATGCCTGGGTCATGCCAGCATAGATAGCCAACCCGGGTGTTGCCGAGAGTTGCTTTTTCATGCCTGAGCCGTTGCCGATCCGGCCATGGGCGGAATGAAAGCGCTCGTGCTTCGCTGCGCTTTTGCGGCAATGGAAAGGGCGAAAGCAATCATGGCAGGCATATTGGTAATCGGCGGGGCGAACGGACTGGGCGGAGAAATCGCGGCGGCCTTCGCAGAGGGAGGAGACCGCGTGTTGCTGGTGGACGAGTGTCCGGTTCCGGCGGGGATCGCGCCGGGCGTGGATTTCCTGAGGCTCGACCTTGCCGCCGCCGATACCGGCGCGCGGGCTGCGGCGGAGGCTGCGGGGCTTTTCGCGGGGATAGACGGCGTCGTTATCGCGGCGGCGGCCATGGAAAGCGCTCCGATCGCGCAGTGGACCGTCGCCATGTGGGACCAGGCCGCCGCCATCAACTTGCGGCTGCCGTTCCTGGTGACGCAGGCGGCCCAGCCCTGGCTTGCGCAGTCCGGCAACGGCAGCGTGACGATCGTTTCATCGACCGCGACGATGCGCGGGCAACCCTTCACTCATGCCTATCAGGCGACCAAGGCCGGTGTGGCGGGACTGGTGCGCGGCCTTGCCGCCGAACTGGGGCCGGAGGGTATCAGGGTGAACGCGGTGCTGGCCGGGTGGCTCGATACGCCGCTCACACGGGCCTATTGGGACGGCGTGGAGGATGCAGCGGCGCAGCGCGCGCAAGTGGACGGACGCATTCCGCTGCGCCGCCACGGGACGGCAGGCGAGGCTGCCGCGCTCGTGCGGTTCCTGGCATCCGGCGCGGCGAGTTACCTGACCGGGGCGATGCTTCCGGTGGACGGAGGCGATACCGCGGTGTGATCCGCCGCATGCGGCTGCGCCGCTTTTGCACCTGTTCTCGCACCCACCGTTGGAAGCGCGGCGAGGCAGGCGATCAGCCCGATCACGGCGATGGCGACGTAAGCGGTCCAGTGTGTGAGCGAGAAGTAGATCGTCGGCGTCAGGAACGAGGCGATCGAGACGAACTGGTTGACCAGTCCCGCCACGCTGCCGCCGCCGATATCCTTGGTGGAAAGTGCGGGCATCGTCGCCATGCACACGCCGGTCGCGGCGCCGTAAGTGAAGAGCCAGGCCATGAGCCCGGCTATCGCCAGAACCAGCGGGCTGGTCGGCAAAAACAGCGCGGTCTGCGCCAGGATGCCGATGACCACCACGATGGCGAGCAGGCGCCGGGGCGGGAAATCGCGGGTGAGCAGCGCGCCGGTAACGGTTCCGCCCAGCAGGACGGCCGCGATCTTGGCGACGGCGACGATGCTTGCCGATGCGGCAAGCGAGACCCCGTGGACCTTGGCGATGTAGGTCGCCGCGGCAAGGCTGGTGCCGTAGGAGATCATCGCGGGCATCGCCATGGCAAGGCCGAGCATCAGGATTGCGGGATGGCGCAGCCCGGCGAACAGGCTCGCCAGCTTTTCCCGCGCGCTGGCGCCCCTTGCGCGGATCAGCGCGACATGGGGCAGTGCGAACGATCCGGCGGCGCAAAGCGCCATAAAGGCGCCGTGGAGCAGTATCGCCCAGCGCCACGCCTCGCCGGCGGTGAATGGCGCCGCGATCAGCAGGCCGAGCGAGAAGCCGGTCGGCGCGTAAGTGGACCAGAGCGTCATCGCCCTGGTTCGTGCCGTGCCTTCCAGTGCGCCGATCAGCATGGCGCGCCGCCGTTGAGAATGCCCAGATAACCGATCCCCGCCAGCAGCACGCCGAAGTTGAGCAGCCAGATGTCGTGGGCCAGCCATACTATCGCATCGGCCAGCACGAATACGGGCGAAGTCAGAAGCAGGACGAGGCGAGGGCCGAGGCGGTCCACCACGCCGCCGCCGATGGTGGCGACGATCGCTGCCGGAAGCGAGAAGAGTGCTATCGTCAGGCCGATAGCCGAGGCCGGGGCGTGCAGCGATGCCGTGATCCGCAGCGCCAGCGGCGAGAGGATGCCGACGAGAGCCATGCTGCCCAGCCCGATGGCGTAGACGAGGGCTACGGTCGTCCAGTTCCCTCGCGGTCCGGTGCTTGCCATCGACACTGCCATTGCGACCATCTCCTTGTCCGCCTCGGAGGATAGGCCGGGGGCATGATCGGACAAGGCGGGTTCGGAATCTGCACCGAGGCGTATACTTTTCGGTGAAGCGGTCCGCGGCCGATCCGGCGGGGCGTTACCGCAGATGCAATGGGGCGATGCGGGAACGGCGTCCGCATGGCCGGTGGAAAGGGCGTAGGCTCGCGGCAGCATCAGCTCGCGATCAGAAGGAGCGAACGATCTCGACATGAAGAACAGGCCCCACATGAAGACCCGCCTTTCGCATATGGCCCTGCTGGCGGCGTTTTCGCTGGCGGCGGGCGTTCCGCTGACCGCACAGGCACAGGCAGGATCGGCCGACCTCGGCCATATCGACGGCGACGGCGGCGTGACCGATTTCTACCGCTGGGACGGAACCATCGGCGCGCCGGGCCGGATGCTGCGGCAGGAAGCCCTGCCTGCCGAACGCACCCAGCCCGAGGCAGGCAAGGCGATGCGGGTGCTCTACAGTTCGACGAGCGGGGTAGGGCAAGGGGCCGTCGCGGTTTCCGGCATGCTGTTCCTGCCCAAGGGCAAGCCGCCGAAGGGTGGCTGGCCTATCGTCACCTGGGCGCATGGCACGACCGGTTTTGCCGATGTCTGCGCGCCTTCGTGGACCGGCACTTCG
Source organism: Novosphingobium sp. ST904 (assembly GCF_001298105.1). GTDB lineage: Bacteria > Pseudomonadota > Alphaproteobacteria > Sphingomonadales > Sphingomonadaceae > Novosphingobium. Next base: position 35,141 of record NZ_LGJH01000165.1, read on the forward strand.
GAGCGCGACAAGGAGTATCTCGAAAAGTGGCTCGCGGCCGGTTTCGCGGTTGTCGCCAGCGATTACGAGGGGCTGGGAACCAAGGGCGTCCACCCGTACCTGATCTGGCGTTCGGAGGGACGCTCGGTGCTCGATGCGGCACGGGCGGCGCTTGGCGCCTATCCCGCCGCGCTGTCCAATCGTGTACTGGTCGTCGGCCAGTCTCAGGGATCGGGCGCGGCGCTGGGGGCGACCTATCTGGCGAAGAGCTATGCGCCGCAGCTCCACATGCTGGGCACCGTGGCGACCGGACTGGTCATGACTTTCGATACCCCGCACACGGCCGACTACGTTGCCAAGTCCAATACTCTCACCGATCCGCACTACATGCCTCCCGGTTTCGCCATGCTGCGGATCGCGGGGATCGACCGGGCGCTCCATCCCGATCTGGACCCGGCCGATTTCGTGAAGCCCGCCGGCCGCCCGCTGCTGCGGACATCGCGCAAGGCCTGCCTGCACGATCTCTTCGCGCAGGCCGACAAGGAGGGGCTGACCGGGCAGCAGGTCTTCGTCGAGAATATCGATCCGATAGACGGGACGATGAGCGCCAACTTCGATTTCCCCGATGGCCGAATGCCCGGCCCGATCTTTGCCGGTACGGGCCTTGCGGACGACATGGCGGGGACGCAGGGACAGTACAACGCGGTCAAGGCGATGTGCGCGGCGGGCAGCAACATCCAGTGGCATACTTATCCCGGCGAGGATCACGCAGCGCGGTGAATGCTTCGGCGCGCGATTCGATCCCCTTCGCGCGGGCCCTGCTGGCAGGAAAGGTGCCGCAATCCAATTGCGCGTCCATCACCCCGCCCGGTCCGGTCCAGAAGAAGGCCGCCACCAGCAGCTGATCCGAACGCCCTTTCCGCAAGAACGAAGGCCCCTGCCATTGGCGGGGGCCTTTCATTTTGGGCGCCGCCGCACAGAGCGGCTGCACGAACGAGAACGGCGGGAGCATCTCTGCCCCCGCCGCCCTGTGCGACCCTTTCGGGAAAGCTGGCCTCAGTAGCGGTACTGCAGGGTCATGCCGACCGTGCGGGGACGATAGCTCTGGTTGTAGTAGAGCGACGAGCCGATCGAGTCGTGACCGCGCGAGAGAACGTCGCTCGAATTGAGGAGGTTCTCGACGAAGACCGAAAGGTCCACGCCGCTGAACCTGGCACCGCGCGGCCGAGAGGTAATTGCGGGCATCCAGTTCGGTCAGGCCGGAATCGTAGCCATAGGCGCCGGAAACCGAGGTCTGGTAGGTATGGCTGGCGAAGGTGAAGTCGCTGCGCAGATAGGCATCGACGCCCTGGCCCACTTCACGCTCGTAAGTGCCGTAGAGGTGGCCGGTCCACGAAGGGCCGCCGATGTGCTGGCCGTCGGCCTTCAGCATCAGGCCGTTGCCGCCGAATACGTCATGATCGTAGGTCAGATCGACATAAGCCACGTTGCCGCCCAGCGTCAGCCCCTCGACCGGCTTCACGTCGAGCGAAAGCTCCCCGCCCTTGCCGGTGGCATTGCCCAGGTTGTAGATGAACGAGAACGAACAGGTCGGCAGGCGCACGGACTGCTGGATGTTCTTCCACTTCATCAGGTAGACGCTGGCGCCGAAGTTCACCTTGCCGCCGAAGAGGGAGTTCTTCGTGCCGGCTTCGTAGGACCACAGCGAGTCCGAGGTATAGGCGGTGGGGCTTTCGGTCAGGCCCAGCGTGGCAAGGTCGCCGGTGCACAGGTCGCTCAGGATCCTGGCCTGTGCGCCGCCGGGGCGGAAGCCCTTGGTCGCCGAGGCATAGACCATGTTGTTCGGCGCGATCTTGTACGAGATGCCGAACTTCGGCGTCCAGGCGCCTTCCTTCATGTTGGCGGTGGTGACGGTGCGGACGTTGCCGGTGGTGGTGCCGTCGCCGACGTTCACGAAGTCGAAGGCGACGTGGCTGTAGCGGATGGCGGCGGTGAGGGTCAGGTTCTCCATCGGCTTCACGTCGACGCTGCCGTAACCGGCGATCTGCTCATCCTTGGCATGGACGAGATTCACGTAGCTGAAGCGGCCGTCGTATTGCTGATAGCCGTTGATGAGCGTGCCGGGGATGCGCCCGGAGCCGGTGTAGTTGCTGAAGTCCTGCTTGGTGTGCGCGTAATAGACACCGGCGGTCCAGTCGATCAGCTTGTTGTCGTAGGACTGGAGCCGCGCTTCCTGGACGAAGTTCTTTTGCTTCATCGTCAGGTAGTCGTTGGTGTTGTCGAGATCCTTGTTGGAATAGACCCCGAACGGATTGCCCGTGCGCAGCACCGAGAAATAGGTGGCGTAGTTGAGCGTCTGTTCCTGCTTGCGGGCGAAGTACGAGGTGTTGGAGATCAGCTCGATGTTCGGCGCGATGTTCCAGTCCACCTTGAGCGAGGGGAGGTAGAACGTGTCATTGCTCGGTTCGAGGGAATAGACGCCGGTGTGGTAGTCGTTGTCCTTGGCCAGCCCGTAGCCTTCCCAGTAGTCGTCACGGGCATTGGCCTCGACGTGCTGGTAGTAGAAGCTCGGGGTGATGGTCAGGGTGTCGGTGGGCTTCCAGCCGAGCGATGCGCGGATGACGGTGGAGTTGCCCGAGTTCACGTCCTTCTTGATGACGGTGTCGGTGCCCTGTGCGACCTGGTCGATATAGCCGCCCGAATACTGGTACCAGCCGCTCACGCGGAAGGCGAGGTTGTCTGTGATCGGGGCGCCGAAGGCGAGGCCGGCTTCGTAGCTAGGCGCGCCTTCCTCGGTGAAGGACACTTGCGAGCGGCTGTAGATGCTCAACTTGTCGTAGTTCGGGCCAGGGGTGATGAAGCGCACCGCGCCGCCTTCGGCACTGGCGCCGAACAGTGTGCCCTGCGGTCCGTAGAGCACTTCCACGCGGTCGAGATCGAAGACCTTGGGATAGGGGTTGCCCCCGTAGTAGCCGACGTTGCGAATCTGGATCGGGGTATCGTCGATATAGATCGCGGTGGTGGCCGAACCCACGTCCGAGGCCATGCCGCGGATCGAGATGTTGCTGCCGTTATTGGCGGAAACGCCAGAGGACGGCGCGAAGTTCAGGGCAGGGGTCATTCGCGACAGGTCGTCGATGCTGCGGATGCCCTGCTGGTCCATCAGTCGCTTGTCATAGGTCGCGACCGAGATCGGCACTTCGTTGATGCTCTGCTCACGGCGCAGCGCGGTGACGACGATAGCCCCGGAATCGGAGTCGGAGTCGGTTGCCGAACGCGCGGCCTCGGCAGCTTCCTCAGCCAGCGCGGCCTGTGCCCCGCCAGCCAGCGCGATGGCGGCGCAGGCACTGCAAGCAGCTCAGCCGCGACGTGTGACGGGTAGTGAGCCCATTGGGATTGTTGATACGGGACATGACGCGAAACCCCTTTTCTGGTCGGAACTCTCGAATTCCCTTTCGACCCTCTCTCGCGCCACGCTTGGTCGTTTCTGTGCTCACGTGGTCCTCCACTGTCGGTTTGCCGGGTTCCCGAAGATGGTCCCGGCCTTTTGCTTGGCCGGGCTGTCCGGCACGCCGCGCCATGAAGGCAAAAATTTCCGGGCTGGACCATTGCAACTAACGAACCGACCTGTTGCCAAATCCGTGCGTTCGTCTTCCGTGTTGTCGCAAACCGAAGTCCGGACATACATTTTGGCAACGCGCAGGGTATCTCGTCCTGCCTATGGAAGATCCCATGGCTCACATCTGGAACTGCCTTTCGGGAATGCCCGCATGACCGGCGAGACGTCGCCCCGCCTGCTTCGTGCCGGACGCGTGATCGCGAGCGCCGACGGCAAGGTCCTGGGGCCAACCGAGCTCGAGATCGGCGCGGACGGCCGCATCGCGGCCATGCGCGCCATCGCGCCGCAGAGCCTGACGCCGGAGGAAGCCGGCGCTCTGATGATGCCAAGCCTTGCGAACGGGCACGACCATGGACGCGGGCTGAGGACGCTGGCGTTCGGCGCGGCCGACCAGTCGCTGGAAACCTGGTTGCCCGATCTTGCGCGGCAGCCGCGTGTCGACCCCTGGCTGAACGCGGCGGTGGCGCTGGGAAGGCTTGCGCAGGGCGGGGTGGGCGCCGTCAATCACTGTCACAACACGCAGGACGGCCGGGCCCTGCTGGAGGAGGCCGAAGCCGTCTCCCGCGCAGCGCGGGACGTGGGCATACGGGTGGCCTTCGGATGGCCGTTCTTCGACCGCAATCCTTGCGTTTACGGCGACCTTGCGCGGCTGGCCGGATTTCTTCCGGACGAACGCCGGCGCGCCGTGCTTGCCGCCGGGGCGGGCATGCGGGACCTGCAAACCAACCTTGCCCTGTTCGAGAAGGCAAAAGCGCTGGAGCACGAACATTTCGTGCTGCAATACCACCCGGTTGCGCCGCAATGGACCCGCCCGGAAACGCTTGCCGCGATTGCCCGCGCTTCCGCCGCGGACGGGCGCCGCATTCACATGCATCTGCTGGAAACCGAACTGCAGCGCGAATGGGCCAAGGCGCATCATCCCGGCGGGTTCCTCGCATGGCTGGACGGGCTGGGGCTCCTGAGCGATCGGCTTACCGTGGCCCATGCGGTCTGGCTCGAACCCGAAGACATCGCGCTCCTTGCCGAACGGGGGGTGACGGTCTCGATCAACATGTCCTCCAACTTGCGGCTGCGGTCGGGGGTGCCCGATCTCGCAGCGCTGCTCGATGCCGGCGTGCGCGTGGCATTCGGGCTGGACGGAATGGCGCTGGACGACGACGAGGACATGCTTCGCGAGCTTCGCCTCGCCTGGCACGTCCACGCGCGGACCTCTTCCTGCGGGCGCGGGCTCGACCCGAGCGCGGTTCTGCATGGAGCTCTGGAGGCGGGGCGCAAGTCGGTGCTGGGCAGCACGGAAGGTGCGGCCATCGCGGTGGGCGCCCCTGCCGATATCCTCGTGCTCGATTTCGCGGCGCTATCCGCGGACAACATCCTGCCCGAACCCGATACGATCTCTCTCGTCATCGGCAGGGCCCAGTCCCGGCATGTTCGATGCCTGCTGGTGGGCGGGCGCCGGATTGTCGAGAACGGAGCCTGTGTCGGTGTCGATCTCCCGGAGCTGGAACGCAGATTGACCGCGTCGGCGCGAGCGTCGCTTGCGCATCTCCGCCGGACCTTGCGGCCATTGCGGAGATGCAGGGAGCAGTGGCGGCGTTCTACGGCTGCGGATGTCATCGGTCAGGCGGTCAAGACCCGATCTGACCGGGACTATCACGATACCCGGCGGCGGCACCTGCGCGTTCCCCGCCAAACCCTACGGGAACGCGCAGGTGCTGCGACTATTTGACGACCACGCGGACCCGGCCGAGATTCTGGATGCGGCCGAATGCCGTCTCGCGGTCTCCCTCGCGCTGGGAGATGCCGCGCAGGGCCGGGAAGTAAGTGCCCGGTTTGTCGAACTTGTGCGTGATGGTGACGGTGGCCGTCCTGAGGCCGGCTTTCACCGGAGACTGGACCGCGAAAGTGCCGGCTCCTTCGAAATCCCACTCCGCCGCGATGACGGTGCCGGTTCCGGGCGGAACCTCGATCGTGCCCCGGAAGGTCACGGTCTGTCCGGCGGCAATGTCCGCGCGCTCGCCGCCATTCGCCTTTAGAACGACCACCGGCTGGATGCCGCGGCGTGCGGCGGCCGTGGGCGGGACGGTGATCTGCCCGTCGTCATAGCGGTAGCTGGTGGAGGCGGGCGGCGCGATGCCCTTTTCGACCCACAGCGCCACGTCGCGCAGGGCCTGGTTAAGCACAGGCACATAACTGACGGTATGGATCGCGTCCTCCTGCGTGTCGCTGTCGCCATGAAGGGCGTGGTCGGTGAACCACAGCCGGAAATGTCGTCCGCCTTCGCGCCGAAGTGCTTGTCCACCCGCGCGCGGTACCAGTCGGCCGACCAGGGATAGGCTTCCCGGTCCCACAGGGATTCGACCAGGATCATCTTGCCCTCGAAGTTGCCCTCGGGGACCGACCCTGCCGTCGCCTTGGTGAACAGCGGCCCGAGCAGCATCGGCCGCTGGGGATAGATCGGTTTGCCGTCAGCCCCGCGAAACTGGTCCCACACCTTGAATTCGGCTTCGGGCACCTGGTGGCGATGATAGGTCTGCGCGGCGAGGAAGTTGCTGTTGTCGACCTGGACTTCGTCGCCCGGCGCCAGCTTTGCGGCCACGGCGGGGTCGACGATACCGAAGACGGCAGTGTCCCCGTCGATCCGGCTCAGCGTCAGCCGCGCCCCTTTCGCGGCGCCCGACAGGACGATGAGGTCGCCGCCAAGGAACTGGACGGCCGGCGGCGGAGAGGACAGGCGAATGGCGACGACATATTGGGCCTCCTTGCCCTGCATCGCGGCATAGCTGTCATCGACGTTGCCGGTGGTCTTGCCGTTGGTCACGCTGGTTTCGAGCTTCTGCCGTTTTGCATCCGCGCCGGTGACAAGGGCGGCGATCGCCGCCTTGTGCTGCAGGCGATAGCCGGTGAAGCTTTCGGGATGATCGAAGCCGTAATAGCCCGGTTTGGTCCAGAAGTCCGTGAAATAGCCCGGATCCGCCATGACGACGCCGCCGTAAAGCGCGGCAAAGCCGTGGATGCCCATGGTCTTCCAACCGAACCAGGACTGAAGCGGAAAGCCCATGCGGGTCACTTCGCGCAAGGCGGCTGCCTGCTCGGCGTTCAGCCCGGCATAGGGATCGCCGCTGCCACCGGGCTCCATGGCATCCACGATCTGCGGGAACTTGCCTTCCAGCAGGCGCATGGCATGCATTCGCACGGTGAAGCTGTTGGGGATCGCCATGCTGGAACCGAGCACATGCGGGACCGCGCCGTCCCAGACGCCGCGCGTGTTCTCCATCGATCCCACGGTGCGATAGGCGCCCCCGCTGCCGCCATAGGCATAGCCGTAAGGCCGTTTGCCGCCGTACATCTGGAGCGCCACGACGCGCGAATACTGGGCCGCCGCCGCATTGGCACGGTAGGCGCCGATGGTGGGGTCCTTTGAACCGAACCCCGCCACAGCCGGTCCGCCGCCGTTGGTTTCCACGAAGTATCCGCCGCTGGAGATCGAGAAGGAGATCTTGTCATTGGCGGGCGAAGTGGGTTGCTGGGCCAGGTTCTCGTTATCGGGCGCGGGGGTGAAGTGCTGGAAGAACCGCCCCTGATATTGCCCTTTCGGCGGGAAGTAGAAGGAGAAGCGCGTGTCGGTCCCCTTGAAGCCGCCATGGACGTAGCGATGGCGGACCGGTGCGTCCCGCCATTCGTCGATATCGATATAGGGCTGCGCGAAGACCGGATCGGGGATCGGCGCGCTTGCGGGCGTGGTTTCGGTACCGGCGGGCGATCCCTGTGCCATCGTCCCTCCTGCCATTCCCCCTGCGAGCAGGGTCGAGGTCAGGGCAAGCCTGACGAATTTGCCGGTGATGCCGCTATTCTTGCGCGCGCGTTTCATGCCGCAGGTTCCGTATGCTCGTGAGGAAAGGGTGCCGCCGCCGCCCCGGAGAGCGGGCGGCGACGGGGAGACGGCCGATCAGAACTTCTTGCTGATGCCGAACTGGAACACGCGGCCGATGCTGGTGACGGCGTAGCCGTCCAGCGAGTTCAGCGAACCGTTGTAGACCGGCGGGTCCTTGTCGAAGAGGTTGTCCACGTTGAAGGTCAGCGACAGGTCCTTCATCGCGCCGCTGCCCTTGAAATCGTATTGGGCGAACATGTTGATGGTGTCGAAAGCCTTGACCTTAGACTGGTTGAGGTTCGATGCCAGCGGCGCGACGTTCCAGCCGCCGAGGTGGCGCCAGGTGGCCTGTGCGCGCAAGTTGCCGAATGCGGCGCCGAGCGTGGTGGACAGGATGAAGCGGGTCTGCGCCTTCACCGTATCGACGAAGCCCGCACCGGCGACGGCCTGCTCCTTGCGGTTCAGCACGTAGTTGCCGTTGATCTGCGTATAGACCGAGCCGAAGCCGGTCGGCTGGTCGTAGGCGAGCGAGAAGTCCAGGCCGTCGGTATTGACCGCGGCGAGGTTGGTGCGCCTGCCATCCGCAATCGAATAGACCTGTCCGGGAACCACGGTGTAGGGCGAAACCGCCGCGAGCCCGTCCGGCACTTGCGACGCCAGCGCGTTCACCTGCGCGATCGTCGGGTTCATGACGTAGTTGTTGGTGAACAGGCTGTAGAAGGTGGACGGGTTGAATACCGGCGGAATGTCGATCAGGTCCTTGAACCGGATGTTGTAGTAATTGAGCGTGGCGAGGAACCCCGGCAATGAAGGGGGTGCGATGTCGAAGCCGAGCGACCAGGTCGTGGCCTTCTGCGGCTTCAGGTCGTTGCCGCCGCCGCCGAGGAAGATTTGTGCCTGCCCCGGCTGGGGGGCGACATTCGGATTGGCGAACAGGATGAACGGGAAGGCGAAGATCGTGGCCGGGGCGGCGTCGGCGCCGTCCGCAAGGCTGGGTGCCTGGAAGGACTTGCCCCAGGTGCCGCGCAACTTCAGGCCGTCGAACGGCTCGTAAGTCACGCCGAACTTCGGATTGAAGGTGCCGCCGAAGTCGCTGTAGTGATCGTAGCGGCCCGATGCCGACAGGCTCAGCGAATAGAAGCCTCCGGTGCGGTTTTCCTGACCGAACACGGGCACCTGTACTTCGCCGAAAAGCGCGGCGATGCGGCGGCTCGCGGTGTTAAAGGGCATATCGTCCACCGCGCTGGCGCTGACGGTGCCGTCGATCCGGGACTGATACTTCTCATAGCTGTATTGACCGCCCGCCGCGATCTTCACGTCCCCGCCGGGCAGATGCGCCAGGCTGCCGTCGACGACAACGCGCGTGTTCAGCATCTCGTTCTTGCCCAGACCATAGTCGAGGAAATTCGAGATCAGCGGCAGGACGGCGGCATTGGCCGGGTTCGACAGGTTGTAGGGATCGAAGTTGCCGGTGAGGACGAGCGTGGAGAGGGTGCCGTCGTCGATCTTCTCGTTGGCGACTTCTGACCGCCGCGGCCGTAGTTCCCCAGCCAGCGCAGTTGCCAGCCGCTGCCGAGATCGGCGGTGAGGGTGGGGGTGACGCCCCAGGTCTCAAGCCTGGTGCTCTGCCGGGTATGCTCGCCCAGCAGAGAGGAGAAGTCCATCGAAACGGACTGGGCCTGGAAGCTGTTGGCATCGCCGGTGTTGCGATAATAGGGGTTGAACACAGTCCCGGGAACGAAGGGATTGATCGGCGCGATGGTGGCCGTTGCGGTAACGGGGCCACCATCGCCCTTGTTCACGCGGTTCATGTAGAATGCGCGCACGTCGAAGGTGACCGGGCCGCCGTCATCGAACGAAAGGCCGGTGAATACCGAGTGGCGTCGTTCGCTGGGATAGAAGGTGCGGTTGTCGCTGACGTCGCAGCGGTTGCCGGAACCGGCTGTCAGCCCTGGCAGCGCATAGACCGTGGATCCGATAGAGACGTTGCCGGCCCCGCAGGTCAGGTCGAACGGCAGGCCGGAGGTATAGTCCAGCCGGCGAACGTAATCGCGGTCCCGGCCATAGAGCGAATCGTGCCAAGCGTAGTTGTAGCTCGCATAGACGGACAGCGCGTCCCAGGTCTTGCCGACCGTGATGTCGGCATTGACCGACTGATAGTCGTCCGCCACGCCGTAGCGTCCCCTGGCTTCGATGCCGTCGAAACGCTTGCGCGTGATGAAGTTTATGACGCCGCCGACAGCATCCGCCCCGTAGATCGAGGAGCCGCCGTCGAGCACGATTTCCACGCGCTCGATCGCGCCGGGCGCGATGGCGTCGGGATCGGGAACGGTCTGGCGAACGCCCATGCCGGGAAGGCGGTGGCCATCGACCAGCACCAGCGTTGACGAACCGCCGCCGGACGCGCCGGGCAGGTTGCGCAGGTTCGGGCGGTTGATGGTGATCTGGCTCGAACTGACGGCCGACACGATGGGCGCGGCGTTGAACGACGCGGTTTGCGGCACGCTGGCAAGCAGCTGCGCGGTGGAATTGGCGCCCACGGCGGTGATCGCCTGGGCATTGAGCGAAACCGTTTCCGAACCTGCCGGCGCGACGCCGCGCAGCAGGGTGCCGGTAACGATGATTTCCTGGATTTCCTTATCGCTCAGCGGCGGCGGGCTTTCCTGATCGGGAACGGCCTGCGCCATCGCGGCGATCGGTGTGAGTGCAATTATCGAGACGCCGAACAGCGCACACTGACGGACGGATCCGCAAGTCCTTTTCATACCCTCTCCCCTGTGCGGCACCTGCGGATTTTTCCGGGTTGCCGGTCTTGTTTTCCGCCGCTTCTGCTGTTGGCTGTGAGGCTGTCGCAAGCGCCGGAGCACTAGGATTGGCAGATTCGCGGTCGCTTGTCTCGGGAAAAATTTAGCGGCTAAAATAAATCGGGGCCGCGCGGTGTTGCGGATGCCGGGGAATTGGCCGATGGGATGATCATGCGTCTATCGGATCAGGAATATAATCGCCTTCTGCTGCTCAAGAAGGTGCGGACGAGCGAGCCGGTTGCCCGGATCGATCTTGTCGGGCTGACCGGGCTGACGGGGGGGACGATCACGGCGATCACCGCCGATCTCGTGAAGCGCGGCATCGTGATCGAGGAGAAGGTGGCCTCCAGTGCCCCGGGGCGCCCGGGTCAACCTGCGGATCAATCCGACCGGCAAGTACGTCATCGGCATCAATGCGACAGGTGACGGGCAGGCCGTGGCCGAGATCGTCAATCTGAGGGGCGAAAGCCTTGGCGTAGCAACGGCTGCATTAAAGCCGGCGACGCGGATCGAGGATCTCGCGCAGCAGTTCGTGGCGGCGCTGGAAGACGCCATTGCCGGCTGGCCGGTGAAGCGGGAAGAGATTTTCCGGATCGGAGTCGGGCTTCCCGGGATCGTCGACAGCCGTACCGGCATCGTCGAGCAGATCATCACGTTCGAGCCGGCCCGTGCAACTTCGGGGAAATCGTCTCGGGCGCGCTCGGGATTCCGACGCTGGTGGACAACAACATCAACCTGCTTGCCCGCGCGGAGCACTGGTACGGTGCAGGTGCCCATGCCGACGATTTCACCCTCATCAATGTCGATCTTGCCATCGGCGCGGCGCTTTACCGGGGCGGGCAACTGATCAGCGGCGCGCACGGGATCGCTTCGGAATTCGGGCACACCAAGATCATGCCCGACATCGGCCGCCCTTGTTTCTGCGGCGCCAAGGGCTGCCTGCAGGCCTATTGCTCGATCCATTCGATCATCGAGCAGTCCTGTGAGCGACTGGGGCGGCAGATGCCGTCACACGAGGTCATGAACCCCTGTTTCGATGGATTGATGGCAGAATATGCCGCTGCCGAGATCGACATCCGGACGGTGCTGGAACAGGCCAGCCACTATCTCGGCATTGCGGTGGCCAATCATATTACCATGCAGGACCCCGAGGCGGTCATCATCATCGGGCCGCCCGTTGCACGGATGGATGAGCTGCGCGGCGCGTTCTTCACGGCTCTTGAACAGAACACCTTCCCCGCTTTGCGCCGGCGGACCAGGCTTCACTTCAAGCCGCGGGACCAGGGCGCCTATGCGCGCGGCGCTGCGGCGATGGTGCTGGAGCATGTCTACGCCGCATCGTGAATTTCACGGTTTGGCGGGGAGCGGGTAGATGAGGAGAGCCGGGTCATCCTCTTCATCTACCCAGTCGAGCGCTTGCAGGCGGTTGCTTTCGGGTCGGCCTTAGCCGACGAAACGCCAGCGGATCGTCTCTCCGGCATGGAAGGGAACGATGGTGATGTCGCCGTCGACAATCGTTTCCGCCACGGCCACGTCCTCGCGCTTCAGCGTCACCGTGCCCTCGTTCAGGGGCAGGCCGTAGAAATTGGGGCCGTGTTCGGAGGCGAACCCTTCCAGCCGGTCAAGCACGCCTTCCTCGTCGAAGACCTGCGCGTAGCTTTCCAGGGCGAACGGCGCATTGAAGATGCCGGCGCATCCGCACGAGGATTCCTTGCGGCCGATGGCGTGCGGCGCGCTGTCCGTACCGAGGAAGAACTTGGGCGACCCCGAAACCGCTGCCTTGCGAACGGCGAGACGGTGCCGTTCCCGCTTGGCAACGGGCAGGCAGTAGGCGTGCGGACGAATGCCGCCATCGAAAATCGCGTTGCGGTTGATGATGAGGTGCTGCGGCGTGATCGTTGCGGCGATCCGGGGGCCGCTTTCAGCCACGAACTCTGCCGCGTCGGCTGTGGTGATATGCTCCAGAACGATCTTGAGCGCCGGGAAATCGCGGACCAGCGGCGCGAGGACGCGTTCGATGAACACGGCTTCGCGATCGAAGATGTCGACATCGCGATCGGTTACTTCGCCGTGGATCAGCAGCGGCATCCCGATCCGCTGCATCGTTTCCAGCAGCCCGGTGAGCTTGCGGATATCGGTGACGCCGTGGGCGGAGTTGGTGGTGGCATGGGCGGGATAGAGCTTGCAGGCAGCGAACACGCCCTGTTCGTAGCCGCGCTCGATTTCCGCCGGATCGGCATCGTCCGTCAGGTAGCAGACCATCAGCGGGGTGAAGTCCGTCCCGGCCGGCAGGGCGGCGATTATCCGCTCCCGGTACGCCTGCGCCGAGGCCACGCTGATGACAGGCGGCGTCAGGTTCGGCATGACGATGGCGCGCGCAAACTGGCGCGCGGTATAACCGACGACTGCGTTCAGCATCTCGCCATCGCGGAGATGCACATGCCAGTCGTCGGGGCGGCGGATCGTTATCTGCGATGTCATGAGGCCGCTCTAGCCCACCTCGATGGCTGTCGTCGATGCCGGATTCGGAACATTTCCGATGCAACGATCGATGCGTGCTGTCGGTTCGAAAGTTACCCGATGAACATCCCCCCGTTGACTGCGAGCACTTGCCCGGTGACGTAGCCGGCGCCGTCGGATGCGAGGTATTCGCAGGCCGCCGCGATATCTTCCGGGGTTCCGGGGCGTGGAATCGGAATGTGCTGGGCAATCACGTCAAGCGGCGGGAATGTCCCCGCGGCGATTCCCGCTTCTGCCATGGGCGTTGCGACGACCGATGGAGGGATGGTGTTGACGGTGATTCCCTGGCCCGCAAATTCGCGGGCCAGTGCGCGCGTCAATCCGATCACTCCGGCTTTCGCAGCGGAGTAATGCGCACGATCCGCCGCACCGGACTGGGCGGCCTGCGACGAGATCGTGATGATCCGGCCCCATCCTGCCGCGACCATGTCGGGCAGCGCGGCCTGTACCGTATGGAAAACGCCGGTCAGGTTGATGTCGATCATGCGCTGCCAGGTTTCCACGGTTACGTCCTGGAAGCGGATGCCCTCGGATATGCCGGCATTGGCGACCACGATGGCGATGGGGCCCAGTTCCTCGCGCACGGCGGCATAAGCGGCTTCGATGCTGTTCCGGTCGGAAACGTCGACCTTGCGGGCAAGGATCGCCGCACCTTCCGAGCGCAGCGCGGCGCTTTCCCGGTCCAGCGCGTCCTGCTGGATGTCCAGCATCGCGACGGGGTGCCCGTTGCGGGCGAACAGGCGCGACACGCCCAATCCGATTCCCGAAGCTCCGCCGGTGACGACGACGACACGATCATGGCTGCTCATTTAGCTCTCTCTCCCATCCGTTTCGTTCCGCCGCGCGGTCGCCGCCGAGCTTCCTGGCCCGAGCGCGCTGCGTATGGATCGCTAGTTTATGCGATATCGTGGCGCACAACTTGCGTGATGTCCAGCCCACCGATAGGCATGGAGCGCGCGATTCGGATCGCGTGATAAAATTGGAATGGGAGAAAGAGAGTGCCAGTGCCGGACGTTTCCAACCGCTCGATCAATGAACTGATTTCCCTTGCGGGCAGGAGCGCGGTCGTGACCGGGGCGGCCTGGGGACTGGGAAAGGCAACCGCGAGGCGGCTGGCCGAGGCGGGGGCGGCCGTGCTCATCGCCGACATCGACGAGCAGGCGGCCGCTGCCACAGCCGGGGAACTGTCGGAACGCTATTCGGCCGACGTCTCGTTCGCCTGTCTGGATGCGGCCGATAGCGGTTCGATCGCTGCCGTGGCCGATCTGGCGGAGAGCCGGTTCGGCAAGCTGGATATATGGGTCAACAATGCGGGCATTCCTTCGTTCACGCCCTTGCTCGATCTCGATGACGCGGAATTCGACAATGTGCTGGCGATCAATCTTCGCGGATCGTTCGTGGGCGCGCGGGAAGCCGCGCGCCGGATGATCGCGCGCGGACAGGGCGGGGTGATCGTGAACGTCGCGTCCCTTGCCGGTGTCATGGGTATTTCCGAAGGCCAGGCGGCCTATTGTTCGTCCAAGCATGGCGTCGTCGGCCTCACCCGCCAGTTGTCCATCGAACTCGGCGCGCACGGCATCCGGGTTCTGGGGGTGGCTCCGGGCTTCTCTCTTACGGAAAAGACGATGTTCATCGCCGATTGGGATGAGGAAACGATCAGGAACTGCCCCATTCCGGGTATCGGGGCCAGCCGGCTCGGCCGCGTGGGTGTGGCCGACGATATCGCCCGCGCCATCCTGTTCTGCGCGTCAGACCTTGCCGCATTCATGACCGGCAGCACGCTCCTGCTCGACGGCGGCGTCGCCGCCTGAGCATTCGCCGCGATCCGCCGGCCCGCGGCAACCTTCTGGAGGCTGGCGCCGGGACGGACGGGATCAGAGCAGTTCGACGAGCGCGAGACCTTCCGGCGGGAGGTCCAGGGCGAGGGTTCCGTCACTGTCGAGGCGGCGGCGTTCGATCACGGGTAGAGAGGCCTTGCGCAATTGCGCAACCTGATCGCGCGAAGGATACTGCGGTGAACCCATCGCTCGCCAGGCCGGCATGGGCGAGCCGCGCTCCCAGTCCACATAGCGGACTTCCGCGGTTTTACGGCCGCCGATACCGTCGAAGGCAAGCGTTATGCGCTTTGGCTCGCCCTTGATCCTGCGTTCTGCGGTCATGCCTGGAATGCCGCCGGGTTGATCCACTTCCGCCAGGTTCCACACCAGCACGGAAACACGTCCGTCCTTCCCGCGCGAAGCCAGTGCCGGGCCCTGGGCGGAGAGCCGCTCGGTGCCGAGGCGGTGCAGCAGGCGATAAGTGTTGAACGAAGGCTTGGCGATGCCGTCGATCATCATGCTCCAGCCCATCGAGCCTTCCTTCAGCATGTAGTCGTCCACGCCCAGTTCCTCGTACATGCCGCTGAGCGTCCACTGCGACATCCCCGCACAATGCGCCATGCCCTGAGCGATGACGTGGGCGATCATGGCCGGGCTGTCCGACGACCATTCGGAAAGCCACAAGGGCTTGCCCGCGAATGGACCCGCGTCGATGGTCCGGCGTGCATTGCCGAGCACATCGGGGATCACGTCGTTGACGTTGCGCCGGGGCGCGTCCTTGCCGAAGACGTCGTTCTGGTCGTCACCGGCGTAGACGTGGGTGGCGAAGAAATCGACCGGCGCGTTGTTCGCCGCGCACCACTGCGCGAAATCCCCGATCCAAGCCGTTTTCGACGTTGCCGGTCCGCCTACCTGAATGCGCGGATCGACCGACTTGATGGCGACTGCGGCGGCCTTGTACATATCGAAGTAGCGCTGCTTGTCCGCTGTCCAGAAGAACGCGAGATTGGGCTCGTTCCACACCTCGAACGGCCAGGTGCGCACGGTTTCCATGCCGTAACGGTCCACCATCGCGGCGGTGAACGACTTCAGGAAGCCGGCGAATTCCGCGTCGGAAGTCGGCGGGGTGATGTTCCCGCCGTAGAAACCGAATTGGGTTTTGCCGGAGGCCAGTTTCCCCGGCATGAAGCTCAGTTCGACATAAGGGCTGATGCCGATGTCGAGCAGGCCGTCGTAGACGCGGTGTACATTCAGCCAGTTCGGCCCGCCGTTGCGGCGCATTTCCAGGATGCTCTTGCCGAATACGCCGAGCTCGTCATTGAAGATGCCGTGGAAGCGGGCGCGCTTGAAGCCCGCTTCGGCCCGGCCGATCCGCATGTCCTGCCGCCATTCCTCGCGCATGGTGATCGCGGCGCGGTCCGAGCCTACCGATTCTTCCCACACGTGGGGCAGCGGCCCGGTTACGGCGCGGGTGTCCACTCGAACGGTCTGGACCGCCATATCGGCCGCGCGGACGCCCCTTGCGGCAAGGGCCGCCGCCGCGGCACCGGATGCCAGGAATGTACGTCGATCAAACATGCTTCTCTCCACAATATTGTCGGATGCGCGGAAGGATCAGTGCGCCATTTCTATTTCGAAAATCGAGCTTGAGCCGGCGAGCTGTGACCGTGACGTGTAAGCTGCGGGTTACTTCCGCGAGCAGGGCGCCCGCTTCTTTCAGCAGGTCGGTGGTGATCGCCAGACCCGAGCCAGCGGCTGGGACGCTCGATGGAAGGACGTGCAGAGCCGGGCACGGCAAGCGCGGCGCCCATAGCGATCGAAGCGACAAGTCGCCGGCCGTTTGCCTTTGTCATCTCCCATAATGTCGCGCGGCAATTTTTTTGGCCTTCACGTTTTCTGTTTATTGGTCTGACCAGTGATTGTTACCGTGTTTCTGACGCTGACACACGTTTTCTTCCCGGCGATGCTTTTAATGCTGCATTGCGGTCCATGTTGACGTTGCCGGAATTCTGCAACGGGAAGCCGAGCAGCCGGATTGGACCGATCAATCCCGCGCGGCGCAAGGGCGCGTCTTTCCGGTAGGTGGGCGTCGCGGTCCATGTCACCTTGTCCGCTCCCGGCTGGGCATCGCCGATGAGGCGATTGACCCAGAGGTTGGCGACGCGGACTTGCACGCGGTTCCTGCCCGGTTTCATGAACGCGCCGATGTCGACGCGGTAAGGCGCATGCCAGGCGTGGCCGGCAATGCGGCCATTGATGCTGATTTCCGCGATCTCCCGCGCTTCTCCCAGATCGAGCTGGAGAGGCTGGCCTGCCTTCCAGCCGCGCGGCGTATCTATCTCGCGCGAGTATGTGGCCACGCCGGAAAAGTAGCGGATCGCCGGATCGTCGTTTTCGTCCAGCGGCGCCAGCGCCATGCGAACGCTTGCGGGCGCGCCGCGGCCGGGTTCGAACGCGACATTCCAGAGGCCCGGAACCGTCGCCAGCGGGACGGGATCGCGGGATGGCGCGGATTGCTGGCGTGCCGGGGTTTCCTTGCGAAACACCACGTTTACGGATTCGTCGGCCTGCAAGGTCAGGGGGATGATCGTGATGCCGTCCCGGATCGTGAAGCTGACGGATTCGGATCGGCCGGTCTCCGCATGCCACAATTCGGGTATCCTGCCGGCTATCCTGAACCGGGCTTCGATCGTCTCGGTTCGGTCCTTCTGATTGGAAATGAAGTAGATGTCGGCCTCCTGCGACTGTCGGTGCACGAACGGCAGATGGCTGTCGGCCTGCGCGCCGGTGTAGGAAAAGTCGGGCCTGACGCCGATATCGGTCAGGACGGAAGCGAGATCGTTAGTGTTAAACACGCGGCCTTGCCCGACGGCGGTGTCCGGCCGGCCCGGCCAGAGCTTGCCGAGCAGGCCAGCGTATAGGTCCTTGTCCGTTTCCAGCCCCGGGTCGCCGATCGGCCGCCGGCCCACCACGATCGCGCCTTGTTCTGCCAGGGAAGCGACCCTGCGCAGCACGGCAAGGCTCATCCGGCTGGAGGAACCGCCGAGATAGAGCACGCGGTAACGTGCGCCGCCGATGCTGGCGAGTTCGCCGCGATCGACTTTCACGGCTTCCATGAGCGCATCGGCATTCACGAAGTCGAACGCATGGCCTGTGGGAACGCCGGTAGTTTGCCCATCTCCGAAAAGGGACGTGAGGGGCGCTTCCTCGCCGTGGAAATAGGCGACATCGGCAACGTTCCTTCCCTGCTGCAGCATCAGCGCGTTGCGTGCGATGTAATCCATCCACGGCCGCGCGAGTTCGCCCCATGCTTCGTTGCGATTGAAATCCTGCCCGAAGATCGAAAGGCGCAGTCCCGGCTTGCGGTCTTCCACCGGCACATGAACCGAGGTGTGGATGACCGGCCGGTTGATGCCGCTTGCGAATTCCAGGTCGATCATGCGCTTGAGATCGGCCGGACCATAGGACCACGGCGAGAGCATGGACGTCAGTGATTCCGCCGCCACGAATGTCCTGCCATAGATATGAGCGACGGATGCCGCGCCCTTCATGTCAGCTAGATAGGTGGGCTTGGGTCCTCCTGCGCGAGGGAAGGCCCACATTGCGGCCATGGGAATGTCGGCGAACTTGCGCATGGCCATGTCGTCGCCCAGCATGGGACGGTGGTCCTCCAGGGCTTCGCCGTAGACGATCATGCCGTGTTCGTGGGCTGACCGGGCGACCGTACCGTAATGCTCGCTGGCGAGCAGTTCCGCCAAAGTCCGGCGGAAGTCATGGAGGAAGCGGTCGCTCCGGCTTCGCGATCCGACGATCCTCCCGGTGAGGGCAGGCATCCAGGGAACCGGATCGTATCCGCGCAGGCGCCGGAACCGGTCGATCATGCCGGGCGTCCAGTTCGATGCGCCCACTTCGATGCTGTCGGTCAGGATGGCCCGGATCCCTTTTCCGCCCATCAGGTCCTGACCGGCCGCGTCGCGATAGGTTTCAAGGTAGTGATCCATGTAGCGCTGCACCGCTGCGGCGTCGTACTTGTCCACCTCGAGCCCGGTGGCCTCCAGCGGCGCCGGGTGGTTCATGGTGCCGACGAGCGAATAGCCGAACCGCATGATCCGCCACCGCCCCTTTGGCGGCAGCCAGTCCAGCGTGCCGTCGGGGCGGAGGCGCGCTGTCACGTCGATCACATCGGTCGGGGGCGTTCCCGGTGTGTCGATGAGCCCGTGGTCGAGATCGTAGTAGTCCGGCACGACGTCGAACCCGGCCTTGGCTTCGGCACGATGGATGCGATCGGTTTCGGAAAGGACGAATTCGGCAATGCGGATGGTCTTCGCCTGCCCGGTGCCGGAAAACCCTGCCGCCAGAGCGGAAAGATCGACGCCTGCGGGTGGCGGCGCGATGTTGGGCAGGCTGCTGACTTCCTCGAACACGGCGCGGAACCGGCTTGCCTTCACGGGCGGGAAGGCCATGGTCGTGGGCACGCGCGAAAGCGGTATTTCGGATACTGCCGTCCACGTCCCACCGGTCGTTTTCGGCTTCCAGTCTGGCCTTGAGGTTGGCGCCGACGAATTTGCCGGAACCGCCGGGCACGAAGAGCGTCACGGACCGGACCGTGCGTGGCCGGGCGTAGTCCAGTTCCAGGACCGAGGGGCCTTTCGCCGCCTTGGCGAGGTCAACCGCGGATTCGAGATCGCCGTCCGCCAGGGCGGCTCCGTCAATCTTCTGCCCGGGGCCGTCCCTGTAGGATGCGGGCGCCGGCACCTCGTTTACGGCGGCTGGAAAAGCCAGCACGGCGACATCGCGGTAGAAGGGCTGCGGAACTTCGGGCGCCTTCTCGTTAATGGTTGAGTTCGTTCCCGACTTTGCCGCGATCGACTGGAAGGGCCCGGTTATAGCAGGCGGCGCGGGGAGCGCCCGCGAGAACGGTTTTCCGCCTTCGATAGTCACCTCGCTCCAGACCAGTTTCTTCATGCCATCGGCGGGCGGCACCCATGGCCCGCCGGTTTCGGACCATCCCGGCGAAGAGGCGATGGCCAGTTCGATGCCGAGCCGGTCAGCTTCCCGAGCGGCGGCCCTGAACGCCGATTTCCAGGCGGGCGTCATGTAGACCAGTCTCTGGTCGACGATCTGCGGGCTCTGCAGATTGACATCGAAGGACTGTGCACCGCCGATACCGGCGCGCTTCATCCAGGCAAGATCCCTGAGGAGTCCGTCCTGCGTGATGTTGCCGTTGATCCAGTGCCACCAGACGCGCGGCCGCGCTTCCATGGGAGGATCGTTGAAGGCGGCTTCGAGACCCCGTGCTTCCGCGGGCTGGGCGGGATCTGCTCCATCGGCAAGCGCGGGGGGCGAGCAGATGGCGGCCGAGAGTAACAGAAACTGCTTCAACACTTTGGCATCAAAACGAAAATTCCCTGCTGCCATGTCTCTGCCCGTTCCTGCATCGTTGCGCGAAGAATGCCTGGCCGGAACAGGCCCTTGCGTACTGTCTCCGGCGCCATGTATTTTTTGCGATACAGTATCGCGTATTAATGGATTGAAGCGCTGTCAAGCCAGTGACGCGGTTCGGCCGGCTGATGCCGCCGCATGCCCCCTTCCCATCCTCGTTCGGGCTTGACGCATATGCGGCGTCAGGTTTATGCGCCACTGTATCGCGTAAAAACGAGATCCGGTTTGAAGCCGGTGGGGCCGCGGTGCGGGAGAGGGCTGGAAAATGACGACGATTATCGTTGTGGGCGCGTCCGGAGAGGAAAGAGCCCTGGAGGCGAGGCCGGGGCAAACCGTCATGGAAATCATCCGGGATGCCGGGTTCGATGAACTGCTGGCGCTGTGCGGGGGCTGTTGCTCCTGCGCGACCTGCCACGTCCATGTCGAACATGTGCAGGGGACGAAGGCCCTCGATCCCATGAGCGATGATGAAAGCGATCTGCTGGATTCGTCGAGCCACCGGAATGAGCGCTCGCGCTCTCGTGTCAGTTGCAGGTCACCGATGCGCTCGATGGCCTGCGCGTGAGGATCGCCCCCGAAGACTGAAACACCGAAACACTTGCTTGCGGGCAACGCACCCGCGCAAGGAACAGGAGCAGGATAGATGACTGAACTGGCCGATCGGGACTATTTCACCGACCATGAAATCCTTGTCGATCCCTACGCCTATTTCGAGGCCGTGCGCGGGAAGGGCGGGATCTACAGACCCAAGGGCAAGGATTACCTGATCGTCACGGGGTTCGAGGAGACCCTCGAAATCATGCGCAATTCCGAGGATTTCTCGGCGATCATCGGGCTTCAGGGCGCCTCGGCGCCCTTGCCGTTCACACCCCGGGGCTGCGATATCACCGCCGAGATCGAGGCGCACCGCGAGGCTTTCCACGGCGGCGACCTGCTCGTCAACCTGGACGACAATGCCCATCTTCAGTTGCGGTCGCTGGTCAACCGCCTGTTCACGCCTTCGCGCCTGAAGGCGAACGAGGCATTCATCCAGGCCTTCTCCGACGAACTGGCGCGCGATGCGGTGGCGAACGGCAGTGTCGAACTGGTCCGGGCGATCGCGACCCCGTTCGTCACGCTGGTCATTGCCGATCTTCTGGGTATCCCCGCCGAGGATCGCCAGCGCTTCATCGAGATCATCGAGAACGCGCCGCCCCCCGGAAATCTGGACGGCGAACTCGATCTTGACGCCGAGGACCATCCTTTCGTGATCATGGGCGGCTACTTCGCCCAATACGTTGCCGATCGCCGCGCCAATCCGACCGAGGACATCCTTTCCGAGCTGGCGAACGCCCGTTACCCCGATGGGACGCTTCCGGACGAGATGGCCATCGTCAAACTGGGCATGTTCATGTTCGGGGCGGGGCAGGACACCAGCGCCAAGCTGCTGGGCAATGCGATGCGCTTCATAGTCGATCAGCCCGGCCTTCAGGACCGGCTCCGTGCCGACCCCGCGCTGATCCCGGCCCTGATCGAGGAAGTGCTGCGGCTGGAAGGATCCACCAAGCAGACCGCGCGCTTGGCGCGCAAGGACACGAAGATCGGCGATCTCGAGGTTCCTGCCGGAACGAAGATCATGCTGGCGATCGCGGCGGCCAATCGCGATCCGGCACGTTGGGAAGATCCCCAGGAATTCAGGCTAAATCGCCCGAAGATCAGGGAGCATGTCGCATTCGGGCGGAGCGCGCATACCTGTGCGGGCGCTCCACTGGCGCGTGTCGAGGTCCGGATCATTCTCGAGAAGCTGCTCAGGTACACGTCGGATATCGACCTCGATCCCGCGGTTCATGGGCCGCGCGGTGCGCGAAAGCTCGACTTCGAGCCGAGCTTCATCATTCGCGGGCTGGCGGAACTGCATCTGAAACTGACCCCGGCAGACGGCGTCGATCTCAACGCGGCGCAGCCTTCGATCCTCGGGAAGACCCCTGCGGTCGAGGCGTCGCCGTCACCGGTCGCTCCGGCGGGTTACTCCACGGCCGGGACCAGACTGGCAGTGCTGTTAAAGGACGAGGCAGCCAAGGCGGTGCTCGATGCGCATTTTCCGGGGATCACGGCAGACAAGCGGATCGGCATGGCGAAATCGATGACGCTGCGCGCCATCCAGAAGTTCGCGCCCGGCCAGTTTACCAACGAAGCGCTGGATGCCGTTGACCTGGACCTGGCGGCACTGCCGACCGGCTGATGCACCGTTTCCCTTCGCCTCGCCGGACGCACGGGGCGAAGGGAATGGTCAATCCAATTTATGAAAACAGATTGACCAATGCGATACAGTATCGCACGAAATGCGTAATATAAAAAACAGAAGGGAAGGGGATTCGATGCGTAGGGAACGGGCTCTCACGCTCGCGGGCGCCAGCCTGCTTGCAATGTCCACGCCGGCACTTGCCCGGCAACAGACCGAACCGGCGGCAACGGGCGAGGCGAATGCAGCGCTGTCGCTGACCAATGAGATCATCGTTCAGGCCCGCCGTCGCGACGAGAGCCTGCAGGACGTGCCGCTTGTCGTGAACGCCGTGACGGCCGACACGATAGACAAGCTGAACATTCGCAGTTTCACGGATATCGGTTCAGTCGTCCCTGGCCTTCAACTGACGCCCAATGCCAATGGCATCGGCACGTCGTCATCGATCCGAGGCGTCAATCACGACGTGAATGTCAGTGCCGAAAACGGCACCATCCAGTACTATCGCAACGATGCCCCGGTCCCGTCGAGTTTCGTTTTCCAGACGATGTACGATGTCGGCCAGATCGAGGTCCTGCGGGGGCCGCAAGGTACTCTGCGCGGCCGGTCTACGCCTTCGGGTTCCATCACGGCAACCACCAGGCTGCCGGATCTCGTCGAGCCGGGCGGTTATGTTTCCGGTACATTCGGATCGGGATCGGCGGCCAACATCAACGGTGCCCTGAACATTCCGGTGATAGGCGACGTGCTGGGCGTTCGCGTGGCCGGACTGCACAAGTTCGACCGGCTGAACCGCGTCAGCAGCATCAACAGCGATGTGAAGCCGCGCAGCGAAACCAATGCGATCCGCGCGACCGTCCGCTTCGAGCCGACCCAATGGCTACGCTTCGGCTTTCTCTATGAGGGAATGGAGAACGATGCCTTGCGTTTCGACCAGGTGCGTTCGGTAGCGGCGTTCAATCCCGATTACACCCCTTCGGCCGGCGCACCGGACTACGGCGACATCGGGATAGGCGATTATCTTTCGGTTCAATCCCGGCCCAGCACTGTTTCGCAGAAATTCCGGTTCTACAACTGGAACGCCGAGGCCGACATTCTCGGCCAGCGCCTGGTCTACGTAGGATCGCGCACGGCGCAGCATTACCGCAGCTTCGGGGTGCGCGACCTCGCCAATTTCTTCCCCGACCTTGCGATCGGGCAGGAGGCCGACACGCGCGGCACGACGTCCAGCCACGAGGTTCGCCTGCAGAACGTCGACCGGATCGTGGGCCTGTTCGACTATGTCGTGGGCTATTTCCAATATGCGGTTCCGTCCCGCACGATCCTGAACGAGAGCAGCATCACGCAGTTGCGGCTGGCAGGCCCCGGCATTCCGATTGCGCCGCCCAGCGTGACGGACACGCCGATCTATCTTCCCAAAGGCATGCCGAAGGAGGAATCGTTCTTCGGGAACGTGACGCTTCATCTGGGCGATGCGACCGAACTGTCCGGAGGCCTGCGCCGAATCCACTTCACGGACTTCCGCGATGGCCTGTTTATCGGCTGCACCCCGCAGTTGTACGAGGCCGGATCGTGTACGCGCCAGAATGGCACGCAGTCGGACGTGAAGGAGAACACCACGATCTACAGCGCGAGCATAAAGCACCGCTTCACGCCGGGGCTCATGGTCTATGCGGCAACCGGCAGTTCCTGGCGTCCGCCTGTCGTCGCGATCGGCAATTTCACGCATGCCGATTACACGCCGAACGAAGTCGCCCATGTCGCGCTGCCGCCGGAAAGCTCGAAGTCCTATGAGATCGGCGTGAAATCGGACTGGTTCGATCACAAGCTGACATTCAACCTCACGGCCTATCACCAGAAATACAAGAACTACCCCTACCGTTCGGGCGGGGCAGGCATTGCTTATATCAACATCAATTCGGCCGGTGCGCCCACTATCGGCAACTTCAACTTCGTGAGCGCGGTGCCGGTGAAGGTGAACGGGGTGGAGGCGGAGCTCGCTTTCACTCCAACCTCGCAGTTCAGTGTCGGCGCTACCGTCAATTATGCCCGGAGCACGATAGGCAATGCGCTGCTGGCCTGTACCGACGCGCTGAACAACCAGACGGGTGCCGTCGGTTCGGACGGACTTCCCGACAGCGTGACCCCGACGCTCGCGCAGATGCAGCAGGCTTACGGCGCCGAGCGCGTGGCGGTGTGTCCGGGCGGCGGACAAAGCGCGACATTCCAGCCGCAGTGGACCGGCGTTCTGCGCGCGGAGTACAACCAGCCGGTCGGACATGACATGGACGCCTATGTGCGCGGGCTGCTGAGCTGGCGAGGCAAGTCGAAGACCGATCCCAACAACCGCTTCGACGATGTCGGGGCATATGGCCTGTTCAACCTCTATGGCGGTTTGCGCGCGGCCGATGGAGGCTGGGAAGTCACCGTCTATGCCAAGAACCTGTTCGATACGAACAAGCTGCTGACCCAGGATGACCTGGCCCAGTTCACGGCTGTGACTGACGTCTATCTGGCGCCGCCGACCTTCAGCGTTACGGGCATCGGATCCACCGTCTACAACAGCCGCTACACGGGCGTGACCGTTACCGCGCCGCGCGAATTCGGCGTGACGTTCCGCGTGGCGTTCGGTTCCCGCTGAGGATATCTGCTCCCGGAAGTCCCGCAGGATCAATCGGCCTGCGGGACTTCCGGGAGGTTTGGCGATGCCGCTTCGAAACGGCGTCAGTCGGGAGCCATGATCGAGGTGGAAAGCAGCCGGAACAGGATCCTGGCCACTTCCGGCACACTATAGGTCCCCTCCGGCTGGCCGACCCACCATGCCAGCGTTTCGGCAATCAGGGAGGCTGCGCATATGGTGCCCAGATCCGGCGGCAGCCACGCATTGAGAGGCGTTTCGTTCTGCGCGACGATCCTTGATACGCGCAGCCATTCCTCGCGCATGGCGCTGCCCGCACCGCCGTTGAGGAGGATCGACCAGAGCGAACGGTGCTCATCGACATAGGAGCAAAGCGCCCGGAAACCCGCCTCGTAGTCTTCCGCGTCGCGGATGGACAAGGTCAACTGGTTGAGGTGCGCGATCTCGTCCTTGGCGATGGCGTCGAGCAGGCCTTCCTTGGTCTGATGGTGGCGGAAGAATGTGGCGTAGTGAACTTGCGCTTCGGCGCAAATGTCACGGACGGTGATTTGATCGAACGGCTTTCGCTGCAGGAGCGCGAGCATGGCCTCCTGCAAGGCGCGCGCGGATCGCAAGGCGCGGGCATGCTTAGACCTCGATGACGCCAGTGGCTCGATTTTATGCGATACAGCGTCGCTTTTCTTACGATTCGGTTTGTCGGTATCGGCCATCGCCTCGTCTTTGACGCAAAAGCGACTGGCTGCGCAAGCGAACAGCGAAAAGGCGGGCCGGTCGATGGTGCCCGAAACGGCTCATGAGGTATCCTTGGTCAGGCGATAGAAGCAGTAGTCCGTCCCGTCGCGGCCATGCTCGACGAGTATCATCGCATCGATGCCGAGCTTCAACGCATCGAACGTTCCCAGGACGACATCCTTCCTGTGCTGGATCGTATGCGGATCATTCGCGCGCGGGTGCCGGAGCAGGCGCCGTGCAAACCGCCGCAGGCCGAGCAGTCTGCCCACGATCAGCCGGCGAAAACCGTTCGGGCCGTGCAACAGCAACTCACCGACGGGAACCTGATGGCGAATGCCCACGATCAGGTGGCGTTTCGAAACCCGCCGGAGTTCCCGCAGAACTTCCTCAAGCCCGCGCGCGTCCATCCAGTTGAGGAAACGGATGCTCAGGGCGCAGTCGTAAGTGCCGTCCGCATCCGGGATGGCGCGAATGTCGGCAAGCTCGAGCGTGCAGTCCAGTCCGTCCGCATCGTCCAGCTTGACGCGTGCCGCTCTCAGCATGTCCGGCGAAATGTCGCGCCCGACCACCTTGAAGCCGCGTTCGTGATAGAGCTTGAGAAAGCGCCCGGTCCCCACCGGCATGTCGGTAACAGTGGCTCCGCTCCGGACGGCGCGCAAAAGCTCGCGGACGGCGCTATCCTCGCTTACCCATTTGGCTGTGGGTGCCCGGCGGGCATCGTATCCTGTGGCGGTGGCACCGGTATATGCGCTGCTCAGTGTCTGAAAATCCATCAACCGATCTCCTGCTGAGGAATTCTGATCCGCAAGAATTGTGCGACCTGTTCGGCGGCGTCGGATAACTGATCCTCGCCGTTCACCTCGAGGACGGGAACGCCGCGCCGCCGCAAATGCTCGGCGGCGAGAGCGAAGGCTTCGGCGGCGTCAACCGTGGCGGTATGAAGCTCGTTGTCGTCGAGACCAGCATGGGCGCTGATCCTGCGCCCCCTGTTGCGCAGACGTTCGACTATGACGCCGGGGCGCGCCGCCACGAGCACGACCGCACCGGGCTTCGGTACGGAGGAAAAGTAGGCCTCCCGCAATGACGGCGGGCTGGCCCAGCCTTTCTGGACGAGCGCATCCTGTTGGAGGATCTGCACGTCGGCGGGCAGGCGGTTCCAGAGATGGAGGTCGCGCAGCTGCTCCAGCATGATCGGCAGTCTGGCGAACCGGGCAAAGGCATCGCCGAAGCCGGTTCGCGCCATCTCGATGCAACACTCCAGGAAGGCCCCGTGGATATGCAGCATCTGGCGGAACGAGTCCTCCGAAGAGATCGCTGCCAGCCGCCTTGCAAAAACATCCCCCACGCGTGGCAACTGGAACGCGGAAAGGTAGGAGATGCGCCGGATCGGGCTGACCTGATCCAGGCTTGCCGTGGCGGCCAGCAGCCTGCCTTCCTGCACTGTGCGATAGATGGCCTGCCGCCCAAGACGCGCGCGTGCGGCATGGTAGATCGCGGACTTTCCCACGCCGGGCGGGCCGACGAATTCGACCTGCCGCTCGGCGCCGGGGAATGCCGGATCGTGTGCAACGGGGGGAATCGCCAATTGGGGGGTGGGCAGGTTCATCGCCTTCACATCCTCAGCGCTGAAGATTTCGCCCGCGGCTGTGCCCGGGCTCCTCGATAACCTGCCTCGCCCCCAAGGAAGATCAACTCAACCAATTGGTAGAGAATGTGGACGCGGTCAACCCGGCATGGAATTGAGAAATTCTTATGACAGAAAAGAAAATTCCCGGAGGTACTGAACCGATTAGGGGCCGCTGTTTCGGCCTATATCCATGTTATGGCGAGATTTTTTAATAATGAGGGCGAAGAAATTATATTGAATTTTTCTTAAGTCGATCCGGAGGTGGCCGATGATTTACGATTCGCCCTCCAGCCTGAACTGGCGCAGAGGGCGATGTGCCCGGCAATCGCGCTGGGATCCTTCTCTCAGCCCCGGCGTCATGACCTCGAATGTGCCGGCAGCGAGGCATGGGAAACGCCGTCGCTCGAGACATCGAAAACGGCGTCCCCTGCGCCTGCCGCTTGGTGATCAGTCCGCCAGTTCCGCCGTCACGGGACCCGCCCGTCCGGCGCTTTCGCCTCGGGCCGCGCGCGCGGCGGCGGTGCGGTCCTTGATGGCTTCGAAATCGCTCTCGTACTTCTTGCGCATGGTGCCGCACAGACGGTCCCATATCGTTGTGTAGCCACCGAAATTGCCCGTGAAATAGCGGTGATGCTGATCGTGGAATGTTGCCGAGATGAACCACTTAGTGGCCCAGGTCCGGTTCCACCAGCGGGGGAGGAACTCGTAGCCGGAGTGGACGTAGAGCCCCATGATGATGTTCGTCGGCAGGATCAGCGCCATTGTCGCGTCATGGACAGTGAAGGCGGCCAGAAACAGCGGGACGAACCCGCCATTGATGATCGATTCCAGCGGGTTGACCGAAAGCGTTGTCAGCAGGTTCGGCGAAGTCGATTTGTGATGGAGCTTGTGGACCCAGCTATAGACCGGTTCCTTGTGCATCCAGCGATGGAGCCAGTAGAAATAGGTGTCGAACAGGAAGAAGTAGAGCACGTATTCCAGCGCGATGGTCCACCATGCCGCCGGTGTCGGATCGAACGTGATCCATCCGTGGGTCTTGGCCCAGCCGGTCGCCATGCCGATGATCTTGCCGGATATGGCCAGGGTGACGACGGCAATCAGCGCCTCGTTGCGGAAGATCTTCCACTTGAAGCCTCTGGGCTGGATCTTGCGTGCCTTGAAGAAGCCTGACGCGATACCGGCGACTATGCCGGTCACCACGAAAGCCGCCAGCCAGAGATTCAGGGCCTGTTCGCCGCTGATGAAGGACTTGAACATCGGTGCCTCAGGAAAGAACGAGGGCAAAGGCGACGATATGCGCCGCCAGAGCAAAGGGAAGGGCGTAAGCGGAGCGGCTGGGCATCCGGGTGTTCATGGGTTTCTCCATCTTCGGGTCCGAGGCGGACATGGCCATGTCCGGATGTCAGTTCGCGACTGGCCGGCAAGCAGGATTACGTTACGGAGGGAGTTACCCAATAAATCTCCCGGAAAACCGGCATTTTGCCAGTTCGCGCATCGCGAACTGGCAAAGGTCAACGTGTTTCGGCTTGGATTTCAGGATAAGTCGAAGGCAATTCCACCCTCCGCCAGTCCTTCGCATTTCGCCTTTATGCGCACCCGGCCCGGCTTGCCGCTCCCTCGCAGGATGAGCAGCGCCTGCCCGCGGTAGCACTCCGCGCTTGACGACTGGAAAGAGCCGGTTGCATGCGGATTGGCACTGCCGAAAGCGGCCAGGGTCGCCGGTCCCTCGATCAGGAGATCGATGCGTCGGCGGTCGTCGGGCAGGACACGGCCCTGCGCGTCGGTGATGTCCACCCGCAAGTAGCTGAGGGCATTTCGGGCGGCTCCGGCTTCGCGGCGTTCCGGCACAACGCGAACGCGCGCGGCAGGGCCCACCGTTTCCAGCACCTTGCGCGCAATCGGCTTGCTGTTGCGATATGCGATCGCTTCCAGCTTTCCGGGCGCATAGGGCACCTCGAACTCGGCCCGCCGCCGGTCGCCCGGACCGAGATTCCGGGAGGCGACCAGCTTTCCGTCCAGTCGCAATTCGACCCTGTCTCCGGCGGCGTGAACCCGCACACCGAGCGGGCGCCCCTCGGCGCCGGGCCAGGTCCAGCTCGCCAGTTCGTCGGACCAGCCCCAGCCGGAGACATATTCGAATGTCCCCTCAGGGCCTGGGCGCTGCACCGCCATTTCGAGATCGCTGATGCCCCACACCACATCGCGCGCCAGGGAGGACGCCTTCTGCTGGCCGATCAGGTCGATGTCGCCGCACCAGGCGTTCACCCAGGGGAAGGAGGGGAGGTAGATCGGATAGTTGCCGTTCTTCAGCCTCGCGTTGGCGCCGATCCCGGCTTCTCCGAGATAATCCATCGCGGTCCACAGGAATTCGCCAAGGAAGTAGGGCGCCTTCTCCTGCAAGGCCTGATAGTCGTAGACATCGCGAGCGAAGGTCTCGGAAGCATAGACCACGCGTTCCGGGTGCACGCCCTCCTCGGCCTCGATATCTTCGAGGCGGTAGTTGTAGCCGGGCACGTCGAGAAACACGGTCGATGCATTGTCGGTCTTGCCGCCTCTGCCCGCGCGCGCGGTTTCGGGGGCGGCGATCAGTTCAGCGCCAAGAACCCCGTTCAGTCCGGCCGTGATCGGTCTTGTCGGATCGAGCCGCCTGACGGCATTGGCCAGTTTCCATTGCCACTCCACCCCTTCTTCCGTTGACCGGAACGGGATCTCGTTGCCGATGCTCCACATGATGACGGACGGGTTGTTCCGGGCCGTACGGACCATCGCATCGATGACTTCCGACCAGTGTGCCGGGAACTGCTGCGCGAAGTCCTGCGGCTCCTTGGCGACGTGCCAGGCATCGAACGCTTCCTCGATCAGGTACATGCCGAGCCGGTCGCACGCCTCCCTCAGGCTGCGGGACGCGGGGTTGTGCGAGGACCGGATGGCGTTGAAGCCGCGCGCCTTGAGCAGCCGCAGCCGGCGTTCGTCGGCATCGGGAAAGGCACAGGCGCCGAGCAGGCCGTTGTCATGGTGGAGGCAGCCGCCCTTGAGCTTCACCTGTTGGCCGTTGACGGTCATGCCGGTCCGCGCGTCGAAGGCTATGATGCGGATGCCGTAAGGCTGGACGATGCGGTCCAGCACGGAACCGTTCCGGACGAGTTCGGTTTCCAGCGAATAGAGTTCGGGGCTGGCCGCCGACCAGAGGCGAGGGCCGCGAACCTCCAGGGTCTGCCGCATCGCTGCCGCAGCAGGAGCGCTTGCTTCGGCGACGACGCGGCCATCCGGTTCGACGAGCCGGGTGCGGAGGATATCGCCGCTTTCCGGAGCTACGACTTCGCTCGACACATCCACCACCGCACGGCCGTTTTCGAGCTTGCTCGTCCAGGCCGCCACACCCCAGCGGACGAGCCGCGAGGCGGACGGGACAATGTCGAGCTCCACCGAGCGGTAAAGGCCCGAACCTGAGTACCAGCGGCTGTTCCGGCCGAGGTTCCGTACCCGCACGGCCACCACGTTATCGCCGGTGCGGTCCAGGAAGGGCGTGAGGTCAAGCGCGAACGGGGCATATCCCGCCACGCTGCCGCCAACTTGCCTGCCGTTCAGCCAGACGTCCGTTTCCAGATAGGCGCCGTCGAAGACAATCTCGACGCTTGCGCGGCCGGGTAGGCATCGGCGCGGAAGTGCTTGCGGTACCAGCCTTCGCCGCCGTTGGTGAAGCCGGTTGCGGTCTTGCCGATCGAGCGTTTGTCGAACGGGCCGATCACGGTGCCGGGAAGCTGCCCCGGCAGGTCCTCCACGCTCCAGTCGTGGGGCAGGTCCACCCGGCGCCAGTCGGTATCGTCGAACGCCTTGCTTTGGGCGCCGTCCATCTCACCCAGCCGGAAGCGCCAGTCGTCGTCGAAAGGTTGGCGGCGCGCGATGGTTTGCCGTTGCCACGCTGCGCGCACTTGCCGCAGGGGCTGCGAAGGCCGCGCCGCTTACGGCGGTTGCGGCGGCTATGGCCAGCACGTTGCGCCTGCCGGTGGTAAGGAAGCCGCGTTCCATCACCGCTCTCCCAATGTCTTGAGCTTAACATCTACACGGTCGAGCATGTCGGGTTTGACCACCCCGAACTGCACGAGCGACCGGAACGAGAAGTTGCCGAGGTGCGGCTTTATCATGTCGTTGCCGATGCGCGCCTCGACATTGGGGATTTCCGCCAGGATGATGGCCCAGGCTTCCGGGATCGCCTTCAGATCGGCGATGGCGGTGTCTTTCGTGCCGAGCAAACGCGGGAGCCGGCGCGGCGGCGTGAACTGCTGTGCGGGCGGATAGAGCGGAGCGTCCATGGTCGTTGGTCCTGACCTTTCTTGCGGGATGCACGGTTTGGGAAAGCGGCGCGCGCGGGAGCAGGCGCGCAAGCGCGGCACGCCGACCTTGGCGGCGTGGACAAAGTGGCCGGAAGCCTTCAGCCCATCACTTTTTCGGAGGTAGCTTCGCGAGATCGGCGTCGATCGCCGCCAGTTTGGCGTCGGTGATCTGGTCTGCCGAATACTGCTGGATGGCGCGCAATGTCATGCCGCGCGCCATGGCGATCTGGTCGCTCTTGACGATTTCGGGAAGGTACTTCTCAAGAACGGTCCTGGCTTCGGGATCGTCGAGAAGGGTTCCGATATCGGTGTCTTGTGCCGTGTATCGCGGAGTTGCGGCCTTTGCCGTGGCGATGGTGGCCGCAGCCGGGGCCTGTGCATTCGCGCCAGACGCGGCGGTGGCGGCAAGCAGTGCGATAAACAGCTGAGTGCGCATGATTTCCTATCCTTCTCCACTGCGGCGCCGTTCTTCCGGGGCAGAGCCCTCGCCCGGATCGCGCTCTAAATGTACACGTCGTATATATAAATCACGCAGACATTGCCAAGCATTTTTGCGCTGCCTGATTCCCGGCGGGGGTTTCCGGCAAGGGTCATGCGCAGGATCCGCCTTCCTGCAATTCCGGGGAAATATTTCGCAATATTTTCAATATTCACCGAACCGTCATCGCCACGACCCGGAATCGTCATCTGCGCTTCCTAGGGCGCCCCGAACACAATCGTTTGTATCCGGGGAGCACCTCAATGCGTTTCAACAAGCGTGCGCTGGCATCGTCAGCGTCGACCCTTCTGCTCGCCTGCGCGAGCGTTTCTGCAATGGCCCAATCCGCGCCCCAGGCCGCGCCAACGCCGGCTCCGGCGCCTTCCGACGCTTCTGCCGAGACGGGACCGGACGGCGTGAACGGTGAGGATATCGTCGTTACCGGCAGCTATGCGCGCAGCCTGAGCGCGGCGACCGAAGCGAAGCGCAATGCCGCTTACGGCGTCGACTCGATCAATTCGACCGATATCGGCAAGTTCCCCACCCAGAACGTGGCCGAAGCGCTTCAGCTGGTGACGGGCGTGGCCATCACCCGCCCGCGCGGCGAGGGCATGTATGTCAGCGTTCGCGGCCTTGGCCCGCAGTTCCAGAACACGCTGCTGAACGGCAGCCCGGTGGCGGTAAACGAAGTGATCGAGAACGGCGGCGCGGCCGGTCGCCAGTTCCGCTTCGAGATGCTCCCGGCCGAGTTCACCTCCAGCATCGACGTCGTCAAGACGCCGACCCCCGACATGACCGAGGGCGCGCTGGGCGGCAACATCAACGTCAAGACCTTCGAGCCGTTCGACGTCGGCACCAAGACCACGCTCAACCTGCGCGGCACCTACACCACCCAGACCGACAAGGTTAAGCCGAACGCCACCCTTATCACGAGCTGGGTCAACAAGGACGATACCTTCGGCGTGCTCGTCGGCGGCCAGTACTGGGCCAAGGACGTCCGCAACGACCGCTTCATGAACTTCGGCTGGTACAAGGACCGCTTCGCTTCCGCACTGGGCGAAGGCTATTACCTGCCGACCCGCACCCGCCCCACCGTGGAGACGGAAAAGCGCGAGCGCATCTCCGGCATGCTTTCCATGCAGTGGCGCCCCAATCCGGAGCTGGAAACGACGCTCAACGTCCTCGCCACCCGTCTGGACGTGGCCTATGACGAGTTCGGCCTCGACATCTTCCCGGACGATACCAGCGTGGCCGGGCACCGGCGACCATCGACCCCGACAGCGTGGTGCTGGACGGCGATACCGTGGTGAAGGCGACGATCAACGACGTGCGCTTCATGGCCTCGCGCGAGTACAGCCTCAACCGTCACGATCTCATCAATGTCGGCCTGCGCCAGACCTGGAACCACGATGCCTGGCACGTTTCGGGCAATGTGAACTGGTCCTTCGCGCACAGCTATCACCCGAGCTACGATGTCGGCACCGTGCGTAGCCGTGCGATGTTCTTCGCGCCGCTGACTTATGACGCGACCGGCGGCTACAAGAACGTGCCCACCTTCAACACCACGGTCGATGCCACCAACCCGGCGAACTACCAGCTCTACCAGTTCAACATCGCGCCCAAGAACAGCAAGGACTGGAACTTCTACACGCGCGCCGACGTGGCGCACGATTTCGAAGGCTTCATCTCGAAGCTGGCCGTTGGCGGCGAATATCAGTTCCGCAAGCGCGACTATTCCCGCCGCGACTTCCTGGTGAATCCGGCAGCGGGCACCCCGCTCTCCAGCCTCGGTTCCGGCGCTTATGAGCAACTGCCCTTCGACAACTATCTCGAAGGTCTCGGCGGCAATATCCCGCGCAGCTTCCTGGTGCCGGTAACGCAGGCCTATCTCGACGCGTTCTTCACTTCGGATGTCGAGAATTCGGCGCTTACCGCTTCGGATCTCGCCGCATCGTTCCGCACCACCGAAAAGATCTGGAGCGCTTACGCCCGTGCGGATTACGCCTTCACGCTGGGTTCGATCCCGATCACCGGCAACATCGGCGCGCGTTACGTGCACACCGATCAGGTGGCGAGCGGCAACTTGCGGTCCGGCAGCGTGACCACGCCGGTCAGCTACCCCAAGACCTTCAACAACGTCCTGCCCAGCTTCAACTTGCGCGCCGAACTGTCCGGCAATCTCGTCGGCCGCCTGAGCGCAAGCCGTGTCCTGACCCGTCCCAACGTGACCGACAGCGCGCCGCGCATCACCGTCTCTACCGATGCTCCCACGGCAAGCGGCGGCAACCCCGATCTCGTGCCGTTCCTGGCCACGCAGTTCGACGGCTCGCTGGAGTGGTACTTCAACAAGTCGGGCTCGCTGACCGGCGCGGTGTTCTACAAGTCGATGGACGACTACATCACCCAGCAGAACGTGCCCATCGAGATCCCGGGGCGCGGCACCGTGCAGCTCAGCACGCAGGTCAACGGCGGCGATGCCAAGGTCTACGGTTTCGAGGCGGCCTATCATCAGGTCTTCACCTTCCTGCCGCAGCCTTTCGACGGGCTCGGCCTGCAGGCTTCCTACACCCGCACTTCCGTTCAGGCGGACTACACGGCGGGCTCTCGCACCATCAAGGACGAGATGATCGGCCTTTCGAAGAACAGCTTCAACGTGGTGGGCTTCTACGAAAAGGGGCCGATCTCGACCCGGCTTTCCTACGTCTGGCGCGACCGTTATCTCTCCGGGACGGGCAGCACCACGCAGGCCCCGACCTACACCGCCGCCTTCGGATCGCTTGACGGTTCGGTGGCCTATCGCCTGACCGACAACGTGACGCTGAGCCTGGAGGCGATCAACATCGCCGGCGCGCGTCAGTACACCTACAACGACAGCCCGCTGCGCTTCGGCGAGATCAACGATTACGGCACGACGATCCTGTTCGGCGCGCGGGCTGAATTCTGATGCGCGGCGCGATTGTTCTGGCCGCCATCGGGCTGGGTCTGGGCGGGGGAGCCATGGCTTCCCCACCGGCCGCCGGTTCCGGCGCGGCTCCCGCCTCCCAAGCGCCTGCAGCCGCCGACCTGCGAATGAACGACATTCAGGTCGTGGGTTCGCACAACAGCTTCAAGGCGCGCATTCCGGCGGAAGTGATGGAAGGCATCCGCCAGCGGGACGCGCGTCTCGCCGGAGCGCTGGATTACTACCACCTGCCGCTTGCGGAGCAGCTCGACGCCGGCGTGCGTCAATTGGAGATCGACATCTTCGCCGACCCCGAAGGCGGGCGATATGCCGATCCCAAGGGAGAGAAGCTGCTGGCGGCAGGCGGCGCCAGCGGGTTCGACCGGGCAGCCATGCTTAAGCCGGGCTTCAAGGTCCTGCACATTCCCGATGTGGACTACCGTGCCACATGCGTCACCCTGATCCGCTGCCTTGGCGAGGTCGATGCATGGTCGCGCGCCCATCCCGGCCATCTGCCGATCATGATCACCATCAATGCCGCCGACACGCCGAATTCGCATGACGTGACGGCTCCGTTGCCGCTCGACGATGCGAAGCTGCTCGATGATCTGGACCGGGAAATCCGCAAGGCGCTTCCCGGCCAGCGGCTCATCGCGCCGGACGAGGTTCGCGGCAAGGCCGGCAGTCTGGCCGAAGCCGTGAAGTCGAAGGGCTGGCCGACCCTGGAGGCTGCGCGCGGGCGGATCTACATCCTGCTCGATGTGCGTCCGGCCGTTTCCGAGGTCTATCGCCGCGGGCATCCCTCGCTGCGGGGCCGGGCCATGTTCGGCTGGTATCCCGATGGCGAGGCGGAAAGCGCGATCCAGATCGTGCAGGACCCGGTGGCCGACGGCGCAAGAATCCGCGAATGGGTGAAATCGGGCGTTATCGTGCGCACCCGCAGCGACGCGAACACCGTGGAGGCGAGGGCGCATGATCTGGCCAAGGCCCACGCCGCCGGGGAAAGCGGGGCGCAGGCCGTCAGCACGGACTATTACCCCGGTGCCCCCGATCCGCTCGGCCTCGGTTTCTCGGTCACTCTGCCCGGCGGCGTCATGGCGCGCTGCAATCCGGTTCGCGTGGCCGCTTCCTGCACCGTGAAGCCCTGACATGGCGACCTGGCGCAACCTGCTGGCGCTGACCGTGCTGGCGGTCGGCACGGTTCCGCTCATCGCCGTGTTTCCGGGCCAGTCGGTGGCTGCGCGCGAACTGGTGCCGGACAAGGCGGTCATGGTGATGCGGCACGGTATCCGTGCGCCTCTGGACGGCGAGGTGCCTGCGGGCACCCGCACGGCGGCGCCGTGGCCGGCATGGAGCGTGGCGGAAAGCGTGGTTACGCCTCATGGCGAACGGGCGCTGGAAATCGTGGCGCGGGCAGACCGGCAGCTTCTGGCAAGGCGCGGCCTGCTAGATAGGGCGGGTTGCCCGAAGCCCGGCAAGGTCGCGATCACGGCCAACACCTCGCCCCGCGCGATCGCCAGCGGCGAGGCCTATGCGCACGGGTTCGCGCAAGGGTGCGGGCTTGAAGTGGCGCACCGCGCGGCGGGAGAGGTGGACCCGATCTTCGAGCCGCTTCGCGCGCGTGCCACCGCGTTCGACGCTTCGGCGGCGGTGGCCGATATCGAGCGTGCCACGGGCGGGATGGCGGCGCTCGTCAAGCGGGACCGGGCGGAACTCGCCTTGCTCGACACGGTGCTGGGCTGCGGGGGCGACTGCCTGCCTCCCGGCGCCCCGGCAGTCGCACCGGGCGGCGATGGCCACGATATTGCGCTGTCAGGCCAGATCCGCAGTGCATCGGGCATCGCGCAAGTGCTGCTGCTCCAGTATCTCGAAGGAATGCCCGCCGATCAGGTAGGCTGGGGGCGGATCGACGAAAAGGGGCTGGAACGGCTCGGCCGCCTCCATGCAGACTTGTTCACCGTCTTCACCCGGCCGCCTTACATGGCCTCCCACCAGGCGAGCGCGCTGGGCCGGCGGATACTGGACAATCTGGAGCGTGGCCCCGATTTCGAGGTCCTGATGGGCCACGACACCAACGTGACCGCGCTGGCGGCTGCGCTGGATGTGGACCTGTCGGCCAGTGGCTATGCCACGAACGACGTGCCGCCCGGCGGGGCCATCCTGATCGAGCGGCTTCATGACCGGCGGACGGGCGAACGGTTCGTGCGCGTGTCCTACCGAACGCAGCCCCCGGCCGCCCTGCGGGCGCTGCGCGGCGATGTATCGTTGACGCCTCTCGTGCTTCCGGCCTGCGGAACGGAGCTTTGCCCCTATGCCGCATTCGTGTCGCGCTCGGCGGCAGGCTTGCGCCGGGGGCGTCCTGAGCGCTTCGCCGCTTGGTCAGCGCAGCGTATAGCCGCCATCGCAGTAAAGCGTGCTGCCGGTCATGTTCGCGTTGTCCAGCAGGAACAGGGCGGCCTGGGCCTGCTCGTCGACATGGGCCGGGCGCCGTACGAGGCAGAGCTGCCGCCACTGCGCATAAGCGGTTTCGCGCTGGGCGGCGGGCCGTTCGCGCCAGAGTTCGCTGTCGGTGGTGCCGGGGGAGAGGCAATTGACCCGGATCGGCGACAGTTCGATGGCCAGCCCGCGCGCGAGCCCTTCCAGCGCGGAATTGCAGGCCGCATAGGCCGGAGCCCCGATCGGCCGGGCCGAGGCCGCACCGGACATCAGGACCACCGCGGCATCGGTGCGCAGCCGGGGTAGGGCTTCGAACACCGTCCAGTACTGGCCCCAGAACTTTCCTGCGAAAAGTGCCTCGCTCGTATCGTGCATGCCATCCTGGAACGGGCCGGTGCTGTACGTGGCCGCGGGCGTGAACAGCCCGGCCAGCACCGGGGATCCGGCGAAGAAGGCGTTGATCGATGCGCGGTCGGTGGTATCGACAAGGCGGCCGGATGCACGATCGCCCAGCCGCGATAGAGCCGCCGACAGTCGTTCCGCCGATCGGCCGCCGATCAGCACCCGGTCGCCGCGTCCGACCAGCATTTCCGCAACGGCAAAGCCGATCCCCGATGTACCGCCAACTATGGCGTAAGTCCGTTCATTGTTCATGGACAGGACGATATTCAGGCATGTACATCTCGGGAAATGAAGAAATTTCGCCTCATTCACGAATTGAAATCCTGAAATGCCGAGCGGCCCCCGTCAGTCCGGCGACGATATCAGCGTGTTCCTGGCGGTATGCGCGGCGGGTAGCTTCGCGGCGGCTGCCCCCAGGCTGGGGCTCTCCGCATCTGCCGTTGCCAAAGCGGTGGCCAGACTGGAAGCCCGCCTGCAGGTCAGGCTGTTCCATCGCACGACGCGCAGCCTTGCCCTGACGGCGGAGGCTGCAGTCTACCGGGAGGCGTGCGAGGCGGCGCGCGGCCGGATAGACCGGGTGGAAGCGGAACTGGCGGCGCTGGCATCGGAACCGGCGGGCCTGGTACGGATCAGCCTGCCGCCCCTGTTCGGCACGCAGATCGTTGCTCCGGCGCTGTTCGCCCTGCGCGAAACATGGCCGGGCCTCCGCTTCGACATCTCGACTTCCACGGCCTTGGCAGACCTCCCCGGGGAGAGGACCGACCTTGCCGTCCGCATCGGCGAGCTCCCCGACCTGCCGGGCGTGACGGCACGGAGGCTGGGTGTGCAGCGGGTCGTGCTGTGCGGCGCTGCCGACTATATCGCGAAGCGTGGCAAGCCGGTCCATATCGGCGATCTCTCGCAGCATGCCTTGATCGCCGCCGGGCGCAACGGCCGCGCGTGCATGGCAATTGCGGTCGGGTGACGGCGACCGTTTGGCGTTCGAGCCACAGGCGGGGCTGTTGCTTGACGCAGCCTGCTGACGCTCGCTGCCATCCGGGCCGGGCAGGGGCTCGGACTGGTGCCCTGCTGGCTAGTCCGGGAGGAGATCGCGCGGGGCGAACTCGTCTCCGTGCTGGAAACGCATGTGGCCGGACATCTGCCTGTTCATGCGCTATGGATCACGGCGCCCGTCATGCTGCCGCGCCTGCGCGCGTCGATCGATGCTATCGTCAATGCGGCAAGAGGCGCCATCGCCGAGGGATTGCTGGTATGATCCTTGTGTGTACGGGCGCATAAGGGAAGCACCCGGAGCGGCAGGCCGCAAAGTTTTGCTTCCGGGAGTACGACTCTTATTGTCTAGTGATTTGGTTGAGATTAACTAGGCAGATCGGCGAGCGGCGCACACCCGCCGTTTGCGCAAGGATGTGACGGATGATCCTCGGAATACTGAAGATGGGCGATCCGCGCCTGCTAAAGCCCGCGCGTGCGGTGGAGGACATCGCCGCGCCGGAGGTGGGCGCGCTCGTGGCCGACATGTACGAGACCATGCACGCGGCTGGCGGGGTCGGGCTGGCGGCGCCGCAAGTGGGTGTGGACCTTCGCGTCATGATCTTCGGCTTCGAGGCAAGCGCGCGTTATCCCGGCGAAGCCCCGGTCCCGGCCACCACGCTTATCAATCCCAGCCTTGAAGTGCTGACGGAAGAGACGGAAGACGGCTGGGAGGGGTGCCTTTCGGTTCCCGGCATGCGCGGGCTGGTGCCGCGCGCCACGCATATCCGCTATGGCGGAACGCTGGAGACGGCACCGTGCTGGAACGGGAAGCGCGGGGCTTCCACGCCCGCGTGTTCCAGCACGAATTCGATCATCTGAACGGCGTGCTCTATCCCCGGCGCATACGCGACATGACGAAGTTCGGCTTTATCGATGCCCTGTTTCCCGGCAGTTCGCTGGCCTCTCTGGAGGCCGGTTGATTTCCCCGATGCGGGTGTGCGGGCAGGCAGGTCTGGATAGTCCGGCCCGGTTCCGCTAACCGCCGCTTCCCCCAGCGCTCAGCAATTCACGAGTTTTTCCGGTTCGGAGCCATGATCGATATATTCCAGTTCCATCACCACCCGCGCGGGCCCTGCGGTATCGCGAAGCGATGCGGCGATCCGGCGGAAAGGTGCGTGCCGCATGATCCGGCTTGAAGGCGTTCACAAGGCATACGGCGGCACCCATGCCGCGCTTGCCGATGTCGATCTGGAGATCGGCCGGGGCGAGGTGTTCGGCATCATCGGCCGGTCCGGCGCGGGCAAGTCCACGCTGGTGAGGCTGCTGAACGGCCTCGAACGGCCAAGCGCCGGACGCGTGCTGGTGGACGGCATCGACGTTGCGGTTCTGGGGCCGCCGCAATTGCGGTCGTTGCGCAGGCGCGTGGGGATGATTTTCCAGAACTTTGGGCTGCTCTCGTCGCGCACGGTGGCTGACAACGTCGCCCTGCCGCTGCGTATCGCAGGCGCCTCCGCCTCGGAGATCGCCGCGAAAGTGCCGGCCTTGCTGGAGCGGGTGGGGCTTGCGGAGCATGGCGACAAGTATCCGGCCCAGCTTTCCGGCGGCCAGAAGCAGCGCGTCGGAATCGCGCGGGCGCTGACCACCGATCCCGATATCCTGCTGTGCGACGAGGCGACCAGCGCCCTCGATCCCGAGACGACACGCAGCATCCTTGCCCTCATCGCCGACCTCAACCGCGAGCTTGGCCTGACGATCGTGCTCATTACGCATGAGATGGAAGTGGTCCGCCAGGTGTGCGACCGGGTGCTGGTGCTCCATTCGGGCCGCGTGGTCGAAACGGGCAGCGTGGCGGACGTTTTCCTTCATCCGCAGGCGGCGGAGACCCGCGCGCTGATCGACGAGGACGGCGAACACGAGGCACCCATTGGGTTCGACGGTCCGATCGTGCGCCTGACGCTGCACGGACAGTCCGTCCTCGACCCCGTTCTCACAAGGATCGCGCGTGAGACGGGCACGGACTTCATCATTCTCGATGGCCGCATCGGCCGGCTCAAACATGGCAGTTTCGGCAGGCTCACACTGGGCCTTCTCGGCGGCGACACCGCCGCTGCCATCGCCGCGCTGCGCAACCATGGGGACGTCGAATGAACGACCTGTTCGCCAATGTGGACTGGGGCGAAATCGGCCAGGCCTGTCTCGATACGCTGGCCATGCTGGGCGGCTCGCTGGTGCTGACCGTACTGCTCGGCCTGCCGCTGGGCGTGCTGCTGTTCCTGACCGGACCGGGGCAGCCCTGGGCCAGTCGCTGGGGCAACGGGGCGCTGGCGCTTGCCGTCAACCTGCTGCGATCGGTGCCTTTCATCATCCTGCTGATCGTGATGATCCCGCTGACGATCCTGCTGGTGGGCACCTCGCTCGGCGTGGCGGGCGCGATCCCGCCGCTGGTGGTGGGGGCCGCTCCGTTCTTCGCGCGCCTCGTGGAAACGGCGCTGCGGGAAGTCGATCGCAATACGGTGGAGGCGGTGCAGGCGATGGGGGCGACGACGCGCGACCTCGTGTTCCGCGCGCTCCTGCCTGAAGCCCTGCCGGGGATACTGGCGGCTGTCACCGTCACGCCATCACGCTGATTTCGTTCACCGCGATGGCCGGTGCCGTGGGCGCGGGAGGGCTGGGCGATCTGGCGATCCGCTTCGGTTACCAGCGTTTCCAGACCGACGTGATGTTCGTCACCGTCGTCCTGCTGCTCGTCCTCGTCCAGTTTCTCCAGGCCGCGGGAGACCGTCTCGTCCGCCGCTTTACCCGCAAATAGGATTTCCCATGCAACGACGCCTGCTTATCGCTGCCTTTGCGGCCTTGCTGCTTCCCGGTTGCGGCGCTTCCAAGAAGGTCGATGATCCCAACCTGCTGACGGTCGCGGCCACTGCCGTGCCGCATGCCGAAATCCTCGAATTCGTGAAGCCGGTGCTGGCCAAGCAAGGGCTGCAACTCGACGTTCGCGTGTTCAACGACTACGTCCAGCCCAATGTCCAGGTTTCGG
This sequence comes from Novosphingobium sp. ST904, assembly GCF_001298105.1. Classification (GTDB taxonomy): domain Bacteria; phylum Pseudomonadota; class Alphaproteobacteria; order Sphingomonadales; family Sphingomonadaceae; genus Novosphingobium. The sequence continues at coordinate 77,011 of NZ_LGJH01000165.1, forward strand.
AAGGGCGGATAGACGTCAACTACTTCCAGACCGGGCCCTATCTCGATGAGTTCAACAAGGCGAAGGGCACGCATCTCGTACCGATCGCGGGAATTCACATCGAGCCGTTCGGCGCCTATTCGCGCAAGTGGAAGAAGGTTGCCGACCTGCCCGCAGGCGCGACGGTGGCCATACCCAACGAACCGAGCAACAGCGGGCGCGCGCTTCAGCTTCTGGCGCATGGCGGGCTTATCACCCTGCGCGATCCCAGGAGCATGTCGGCAACGCCACGGGATATCGTCTCCAATCCCCGGAACCTGAAGTTCCGCGAGATCGAGGCGGCCACCCTGCCGCGCGTGCTCGGAGAGGTCGACCTGGCGACGATCAACACCAATTATGCGCTGGACGCCGGGCTCAATCCCATGCGCGATGCCTTGCTGATCGAAGGCAAGGACACGCCCTACGTCAACTTCGTGGTCGGCACGGAAAAGGCGCGCAGCGATCCGCGTGTCGCGAAACTGGTTGCCGCGCTGCGCACGCCGGAGGTCAAGGCCTTCATCGAGAAGAAGTATTCGGGGGCGGTCGTTCCCGCCTTCTGAGCGGGATCGCACAGCGCGCACGACCCGATCACACGGACCTGAGCGCGAATTCGGGTTTTGAGTTCGCGCTCAGATGATGAGGTAGGCGGTAATCGCCAGGCAGGCCACGGCTACCACCAGCCAGATCAGTGGCCAGCCGTCGCCTTTGCGTTCCTTTGTCGAAACGCTGTCGATGGGCGCAGGCGTCCATTCGTCGGTCGCATGGACGCGCTCCTCGGTCTGCTTCAGGGCAGGGTTGAGGGGCTGTCCGACCTTCGCTTGTTCGGTCATCGTCATGCTCCGTGGTTTCCCGCTTGCCCGCCAGTATGAACTTCGCAGGTCGGGGCGGCAATTCGCCATTGCAGGATGGCGTGGAGGCAGGTCCGCCCGGGATCTGGCCCATCGCGCATGGCGGACATGATCGTGGCCCAGTCTTCCTCGGACGCTGCCCGCGAAAAATCGGCCACGGCCATGCGCACGAATTCGGTAGCCGAAATGGCGGACGCGGCGGCGGCGCGGCGGACATCGGTGCAGGTATCGGGATCGGTTTCGGCAAGGTAGCGCTCCATGCTCGCCGCGGATCGCCGCGCCATGCCGAGAAGGTCGCCCAGCATCATGGTCAGTCCTCCACCGCGCCGACCACGATCCCCTCGACCGTGCCGCGTGCCGCCAGCGCGGCGACATAGCGTGTTGCCAGCATGGACCAGCTTCGCGCTTCCAGCATGTCGCCGATCCTGTCGCGCACCGCATCGAACGGAAGCGTGCGTCCGGGCAGGTGCCGGTTGAGGCGCACGACGTGCCAGCCGAAGCGCGAGCGAACCGGCTCGGCAGCGGTTTCACCGTTCTTCAGCGCCTCTATCGCCTGCTGGACCGCCGGGACCAGTTCCCCCCGACGGATCTGCCCGAGCGAGCCGTCCTGCTGGGCCGGCGCGCAGGCCGAGTGCGTCCGTGTGGCCTCTGCGAACGCGGTCTGGTCGTCCCCTACCGCGGCGGCGATGGAGCGTGCGAAGGCTTCGGCGGCATCCCATGCCGCGTCGTCCTGCCGCTCGGGTTCGATCAGGATATGGGCGGCATCGAACAGGTCCGGCGTTCGAAACCGCTGGGGATTGCTTTCATAATAGCGCCGCTGCTCGCCTTCGGTGGCGATTTCAGGGGCGACCTCCTGCTCCAGCACGAGGCGGACCAGCGCCTCGTCGTCGGTTTCAGCGCGTCCGGTTTCATCGGGATGGCTTGCCGGGTGGAGACCGAGGCGCCTGGCCTCCTGGACCAATAGCTCCCGTACGGCCAGTGCGCGGGCGGCCTCGACCCATGCGGTTTGCGGGTCGGGGGCGGGGTGATGCTGGATTTCCTGTGCGATGGCCTCGGGCGTGATCTCGACGCCGGTCACAAGGACGTCCCCGAAGGCCGGTGGCGGCGGTATGGCGGGACCGGAGCAGCCGCAACCGCCGCTCTGGCAGGCACCCGGCATGTCGCCGAACGACGGTGACACGTTCGTCACGTCGATCATGTCGGCTGTTCTTGTCATGACCCCTCCTGTCCGCTTTCGGCCATCTGGCGAAGCACCGTAGGCCCTCCATAGCTGGGAGCGCCTCCCGCGTGTCCGCGCGTCTGCGAGTAGTCTTTCGCGGACGTTTGCCGCGGGTCCGCACGATCTGGAAACCGGGACGGAAGATGTACCAGATCGGCGCGCTGAAGACGTGGACGAGGCGGGTGAAGGGGGTGATGACGAAAAGCGTGAGGCCAAGAATGATGTGCAGTTTGTAGACCATCGGCACATCGATCAACAAGTGCGCGGCTGACGGGTTGAAGGTCTGGAGCCCCTGCGCCCAGCCCATGAACTTGAGCATTTCCTCGCCTTCGAGATGCTGCGCGGTCCAGAACGTCGTCGAGATGCCGAGCATGAACTGGCACCAGATCAGGACCAGCATGAGGATGTCGCCCCATGATGAGCTTCTGCGGATGCGGGGATCGAACAGGCGCCGGTGAAGCAGCAGCGAGCAGCCGACGAAGCCCGCCACACCGGCCACGCCGCCGACGAGCATGGCGGCGATCTGCTTGAAACTGTGGCTTATGCCCAGCTTGTCTATCACCGTGACCGGCGTGAGCAGCCCCACGAAATGGCCGACCAGAAGGATGAGGACGCCCATGTGGAACAGGTTCGAACCCAGCACCACCTGCCTGCGTCTCAGGAACTGGCTCGATTGCGATCGCCAGCTGAACTGGTCCGCGTCGAAGCGCAGGATTCTGCCCACGACAAGGACGGTCACGGCGAAATAGGGATACCATCCAAAGGCGAGGTGGTTGATGAAGTCATGCATCACGCTTGCTCCTTGCCGACGGGGCGGTTGGAGGCCCTGATCTTGGCGGTGACCCCGGTAGGGTCGCCCATCTCGTGGGCACCGCGAACGTGACCGGGGCTTCTTCCCACTGATCGTCGAGGCGGGCGGAATCGTCGTCCGGTTCGCTGCGCTGGAGTTCCGCCAGCGCATCCTTGTCCATCCGCTGCCCGCCCAGTTCGACGAGCGCCGCGAAAATGGCGGCGTAGGGAGATTGCCGTTTTTCAAGCCCCTCGCTGAGCGCCGCGAAGACGTGGCGTGGTCTGGCGTCTGCAGAGCCGGGGCGAGCTTCAGCGTATCGGCATCGTCAACTTCGTCACGCGTACAGGCCGCCTTGCGCGGCTTGCCCTCGGCGTTGCGGTGTTCCTGTCGACGTTCGGCATCGACGTGACGGCGGGTCTTGCTGCACTGGGCATCGGCGGCCTTGCCCTCGCCCTTGGCGCGAGAAAGGCGGTGGAGGATCTGGTGGGCAGCATCATGGTGCTGGCCGACAAGCCGGTCAGGATCGGCGATCGCTGCAAGGTCAACGGGCGCATCGGCGACGTGGTCGACGTGGGAATGCGCTCGACGCGGATACGCACGCGGGAGCGTAGGCTTCTTACCATTCCCAAGAGCCAGTTCGCCGATGCAGAGATCGAGAACCTGACGCTGCGGGATCGCTTCTTCGTGGATCAGATATTCGGCGTCGGGTTTGATGTTCAGGTAGCCGGTGTCGAGGCGGTGCTCACCGCCTTGAGATCGGTACTGGAAGAAGACCCCGACTATATTCCAACGGCTTGCCCGGTTCGCTGTCTGGGTTTCAAGGAAGGGCTCTATACCTTCCAGATCCACAGCTACCTGCAAGGCCCGACATATGCCGAAGGCTTCGTTCGGCAGGAGCGGCTGTTGCTCGAACTGCTGCGCCGGCTTGACGCTATAGGCGTTTCCCCGTCACCGCCGCTTCATCGGATCGATCTGTCGGAGAGAAGTCCCGGCGCCTCTCGGGACTTTCCCCATGGCCAACCGGGGGCAAACCCTGATTAGATCGGGCGCAGCCGCGGGATATGATCGGGGACTTGCCGGGCCGCATCCGGCAAGCAGGGCAATGGTCGGGAAGCGTGGGAGCGCCCTCAGGGCGGCATCCCGCCTCCAGGTTTGCTCGCAATCCCAATCGCCGCAGGGCGTATCCGCAGGACGCATCTATGAACCTAGAAGTCGACAACTCGTTGGCCCTCATGAGGTCTTCGTCGCCCCTTTGCAGACCAATGCTGGTCGGGGCGGCGGTAGTTGCCACGTGCCTGTCGGCGCCTGCGGCCGCGCAGACGCTGGACAAGGACTATTGGATCGCGGTGCAGGCCTATTATCCGCGGATCGACACCAACGTCAGCGTGACGGCGAACACCAGTCAGACGGTCGGATCCGACATCGATTTCGAACGCGATCTCGACATGGACAAGAACGAAATCCTGCCAGCGGTATCGGCAGCGCGCGCTTCGGGCGCATCGTCGTCGGCTTCGATTTCTTCAAGCTGAAGCGGCAGGGCTCGGTCCAACTGGCTCGCGACATCGAGTTCGATGACGTGACATATCCCGCGTCCGCCCAACTCGGCAGCAGCTTCGACAGCGATATCTACCGGGTGACGGTCGGATATTCGTTCGTCAGTCGCAGCAACCTCGAAATCGGGGCTGCGATCGGTCTGCATGCAACCCGTTTCGACGTCGCGCTCGAAGGGGAGGCGACGGTCGGCGGTTCATCCGTGCAGGCCCGTCGGCGCGAGAAGAACGTCCTGGCTCCCATACCCACCATCGGTGCCTATGGGACGTACAGGATTGCGGACAGGTGGACGCTCAATGGCCGGGTCGATTACCTGTCGCTGAAGATTGGCGACTATGACGGCCGCCTCATCAATGCGCAGGCCGGCGTCAATTTCAAGGTGCTGGAAAACATCGATCTCGGCGCCGCCTATCGCTATGTCGATTACAGGGTCGGGATCGAAAAGGACGCGTGGGAAGGACGGGTTCGGTACAAGCTGCACGGTCCTGCCCTGCTCTTGCAGGCTTCGTTCTGAAGAAGGGGTGCCAAGCGGCGTCCAGGCCGCCTAGGCGGCGTGGTGGAACTCCTCGTCCAGCGAGGCGATCCGTTTCAAACGCGCTGCCTGAAGTCGGGAGAATAGCCCTGTCCGGCCGGGTATTCCTATCCCGGCCCCGCCATCGGCCGGATCGATCGAGAGGAAATGTTGCGAGGGCGGTGCGTACTTCACGAAAATGCGCCGCACCGTGGAACGCGATTTTCCCGCAATCGCAACGGCCAGGGCGACCGGATCCTTTGTCATCGCGCGCAGCATGAAGGTGCCGAAAGATGCGAAGCGGCGCCTGGAAAGCCGGGCCTCCGCCAACAGCAGGTCTCGCTGGGCCGAAATCCAGCGATCGAGCCAGCGGGGCGGATTGACGGCAGGATGGGCCTCGAGGAACAGGTCGCGCATCATCGCGTCCGAGCCGAGCATCCTTTCGCGGTTGCGCGACATGGTGCCCGGTCCCCGACGATATCCGACAAGATGCTCTGCCACCGATCCCAGCGGGGCGTGAGCGCAGAACATCAACTGCAGCAAATGATCCTCGCAGCCTTCGTATCCCGCATCCCTGAGGCCGGAATCGTAGCCACCTGCCCGGACCCAGGCGTCCTTTCTGAACACCATGCCGCTGCCGTTGCCCACGAGGTTTCGGTAGAGCATGCGGTAAGGGCCGATGTGGCACATGCGGTGAAGCGGGCTCGAGCCGATGATATTCGATCGATCGTCGATGAGGCGGAAGCCGGAAAAGGCACATTCGGCCGGTTCATCGGCCCTCGTCAGGACGGCTACGAGCTTGTGGAGATAGGAGGGGTGCCACAGGTCATCTGCGTCGATCGGTGCGATTAAACTGCCGGAAGCACTCGAAATGCCGAGGTTGCGTGCGGCCGCAACGCCCTTGTTCGGGCTGGAAATGACGCGCACGCGTGCGTCCCTGTTCGCAAAACCTGATGCAATGGCGTTCGTGCCATCCGAAGAACCGTCATCCACGACGATGACTTCGATGCCGGTATACGTTTGGCCTGTTACCGCCGCCAGGGTTTCGGCAAGGGTCGCCTCGGCATTGAACGCCGGGACGATCACCGATACCAGCGGGTTGCCGCCGCCGAAGCCGGCAGCGGGATCGCATCTGGTTTCCGTCATCCCTTGGCTGCCTTTTCTCGGCGATCGCTGCGAATCAGATCCTCGAGCATTGCCTTGAATTCTCCGACCGGGTCGGGGCTGACGAGGCTCCTGGCGGCCTCCGCAGCCTGCCGCCCGATGGATGGCCATGATCCACGCTGCTGCCATGCTCGCTCAAGTGCGGCATCGAGCGCGGCTTCGGTGGCGGACTCTGCAAGGAATCCCGACACGCCGTCCTGCAAGGCCTCCCGGTTGCCGGCAACGTCCGTAACGATGGCGACGCGGCCGCTCAGCATCGCCTCGACAAGCGACAGCGGCAGTCCCTCGCATCGGGACGGCAGGATCAGGCCGTGCGCCGTTTCCCAGATTTTCGCAGGGGTCGCCGAGTAGCCCGGGAACTGTACATTTTCGAGCCCGAGGTACGCGGCCATCCCCTTGAGCCCGTTTGCGTTGTGGCCGGAGCCATAGAACTGCACGGAAATGTCGCGGGTGCGCCATTTGGGCATCGCAAGGACGCGCAGCAGGAGATCCTGGCCCTTTTCGCGGGCATCCAGCCGCGCCAGACATGCCAGCCGGACGCTTTCCTCCGCTCCGGCGCTCGGCCAGGGCAGGGGATTGGACCAGTCGGCATTGTAGGGATTACGTACGAGGATGCCGTTAGGCAGTGCCATTCCCAGTTGTTCTTCGGTGAGCCGGAGGTTGTGTTCGCTGACGAAGAATGCCCGCTGCGCCGCGCCGAATACACCGCGCAGTTCGGCATGCATGCGGTCGTGCGGCCAGTAGAGGTCGGAGGCTTTCTGGCTGACCAGGACGAAGGGAATGCCAAGCTTCCTGCATACTTCACCGGCATACCAGCCGTCGTAGTTGAGCCCTTGCGATACGACGACAAGGTCGGGCTGCAATGCGCGCAGGCCCCGGGCCAGCAGGCGATCCTGCAGATATCGCGAAGCTTTCCAGACCTGGCTTACGAGCTTGCGCAGCCGGGTCGGTGCATGGCGGGGGCCGGCGAGATCGTGAATGCGGCAGCCGGAACCGCGCAGGACTGTCGCTTCGCGGCTATCGGCGATGAATGGCTTGTACACGGACACCCGATGTCCGCCTTTCGCGAACGTCAGCGCGGTCCTGTACCAGAGTTCCTCGCTGCCGCCCCAGACCTGGTTCGAGCTGATGAAGCAAATGTTTCGTGGCTTCGGGATGTGTGACGAGGCGGAAGAGTTCATCATGTGCCATCGCATAGGGGCATGGGAAAGCGGATGCCAGATGCATGACGGCATTCTGCGCCGGGAAAATAGCGAACGCCGACCTATTCGTGAATTTTTCCGGAAGTGTTGAAAAGGCAATACTATTTTCTTCAGGTCTCGGGATTTTCTGCTAAGGGGAAATTTCAGCTGTTCGGGGGCGAACTCATGATTTTGATTACCGGGTCGGAAGGCCTCGTTGGGCGCGCGACCATTCGCGCACTTGCAGACCGCGGGATTTCCTGCCGTCAATTCGATATCGCACGCGATCCCGGGCAGGACACCCGTAATGAGCGTTCGCTCGAGGCCGCGGTGGAGGGCGTGGACGGCGTTCTTCATCTCGCAGCCGTTTCGCGGGTCGTTTGGGCGCAGCGTGATCCCAAGCTTGCGCAGGAGGTCAACGTGGCCGCCACGCAGAAGCTGGTCGATACCGTGATCCGGCAGAAGACCCGTCCGTGGATGATCTTTGCCAGCAGCCGCGAGGTCTACGGCGAACAAGGCAGCCTTCCCGTGCACGAAGACGCCGAACTCAGCCCGATGAACATCTATGCCCGTTCCAAGGTCGCGGGAGAACAGATGGTCGCTGCGGCGCGGGAGGCCGGCGTGGTTTCCAATATCGTCCGGCTTTCCAATGTCTACGGATGCACGCGCGACCATGCAGACCGCGTTGTCACGGCTTTCGCCCATACCGCGGCACTGGGCGGAGAGCTTCGCCTTGACGGTCCGGAAAACATGTTCGACTTCACGCATGTCGATGACGTCGCGCGCGGGCTGGTTGCCCTGATCGAAGCGACGCAGACAGGGAAAATCCTGCCACCGATCCACTTGCTGACCGGGCGGGGCACAACCTTGCAGATGCTTGCCGATCTGGCGGGACGCGTGGCACGCAAGCCGGTCAGCGCGCGTAACGCACCCTCGCGCACTTACGATGTCGCCCGGTTCTATGGAGATCCGTCGCGTGCGAAGGAGCTTCTTGGCTGGCAGGCGGAAGTAGACATCGAAACGGGCTTTGCGCGCCTCGCGGACAATTTCTTCGAAGAGGCGGAGGCGAAGACTTCATCGCTCGCGCTTGCGTAACGGGGCAGGGCATCCGGTGCTGGGAAAGTCGGCTCGGGAAATGCGTGCGTTGAGCCTTGGGCAAGTCTCGTAATGAAGGCCTCATTCAACCGGTTGCTGCATGTGCTGCGGCTCAGCGCGGCTCTGTTCCGGGCGTCTCTTCGCGCAAGAGCGCGGCGTTCGCTGCTGGGCCATCTCTGGCTTTTCATTCCGGCGCTCGTGGCTTGCCTCGTTACAGGATTCCTGCGCAATCGGGGCAACCTGAATTTCGACGTGCCGGGCATGCCCTACGTCTTCTTCGTGTTTGCCGGCATGAGCTTCTGGCAGGTATTCGTCGATGCGCTGGGGGCTCCGCTGGCCCAGCATTCGCAGAACCGGTCGATTGTGTCCCGCATCCGGTTCCCACATGAGGCATTGACGTTGGCGGGCCTGTGGAACGTCCTGCTTAGCGCTGCAGTTCGGATCTGCGGGGTACTCATCCTCTGCGCCGTGGTCGGCGTGCATGTCGGGGGCAGTATCGTCTGGCTCCCGTTGGCGGTTTTGGCATTGGCCCTGTTGGGACTGGGGCTGGGGTTGCTGTTGACCCCGCTCGGCCTGCTTTATGACGATATCGGGCGTGCGCTTCCCATGGCGACCACGCTGCTGTTCTTTGTCATGCCGGTTGCCTATCCCTTGGCGGCAACGGGGTGGGAAGCCTTCAACCCCGTGCTGCCGCTGATTAACGCCGCCCGCGCATCGATCGTCGGTGCATCTGTCGCCGACCCTTTGTGGTTGCCGCTCGTCGTCGGTGTGCTGGCGCTTGCCGTGGCTTTTCCGTTTTACCGGATCGCGCAGCCCGAACTGATCGAGCGTATGGGATGAGCGAAATCTACGCCATCGATGTCCGGCACCTGAGCAAGAAATACTGCCCGAACCTGCGGCGATCGCTGGCATATGCCGTGCGGGATACCCTGGCCCGTCTGCTTCCGTGGCTGCGACCATACCCGTCGCTTCGGAAGGGCGAATTCTGGACGCTCGACGATGTGTCGCTGCAGGTTCGACGCGGCGAAGGCCTTGCGATCATCGGGCACAACGGCGCAGGCAAGAGTACGCTGCTCAAGATCATCTATGGCTTGCTGGAGCCCGACCACGGTTCGGCGCGGACTTCGGGCAAGGTAGTGGGCCTGCTTGACCTTGGAGCGGGGATCGACCCGCTGTTGACGGGCGCGGAGAACATCGTCGTGGTCGCGATGTTGCACGGCCTCGGACGCAAGGCGGCCAGGAACCTGATCCCGTCGGTCCTCGATTTCTCACAGTTGCAGGAGGCCGCCGATACGATCGTGCAGGTCTACAGCGCGGGAATGAAGGCGCGGCTCTCCTATGCCATCGCGGTTATGCTGCGGCCGGAAATCCTGCTGATCGACGAGGTCCTGGCCGTTGGCGATCTTGCGTTCCAGCGCAAGTGCATCAGCCATCTCGAACAGTTCATGGCAGGCGGCGGAACCCTGTTGCTGGTCTCCCATGTGCCCCATCATGTGCAGAAGGCCTGCAGTCGTGCCGTCCTGCTGGACCAGGGGAAGGTGGTGGCGTCGGGACATGTCGGTGACGTGGTCCGCCAGTATCTGGAACGGCGCCCGCTGGACATTCGTGCGGCGGACCAGATAGCGGCGGCGCCGTTCCGTGTTCTCCGCTTGTCTTTGAACCATGCCCGGGGCGGAGCCGCGCGCTGCGGGGAGCCGGCAGAAGTGGTCATGGAACTGGAAGCCGACGAGGATCTGAGCGCATTCTGCGGCTTTTCGATCCACTCGCAGGATGGCTGGACCTGCATCAGTTCCTCCTTCGATCGCGAAGCGCGCATTCTTTCCCCCGGGCGCTCGACGTTGCGCTGCGAAATCGCATCGCTTCCGTTGGTCGCCGGCACGTTCCTGCTGCGACCGATCCTGGCCGATAGCGTGGCGTTGCAAGTCCTTCCTCTCGGCGGACCTGATGGAGGTGGATCGCGCTTCGATGTCGTAGGCGAGGCGGACCTGTTTTCCAATGGCGAGAAGCAGTTGGGCCAATTGGTCCATATGGACGCATGCTGGATGGACCCGGACGCAAACGGGTCCGTGAGGCAACCCGTCGCCAGCGGCGAAGCCGTGCTTCCTTAGTCGCCGCACTGCTGCTGAAGAGAAGGATTTTCATGTCTGATACCGCCGCCATGCGGTCCGCTATACGGTCGGGCCTTGCCTATCTGGAATCTGTCCAGCTTGAGAGCGGCGAACTCCCTTCGTTCAGCGCGCATTCCTGCGACATGATCGAGCGCAGGGTATCCGATCCCTGCGTGTTCGTGACAGCATTTATCGCCAATGTACTGGCCGAGTGCCCGCAGGCAGCCCTCATATTTGAGCGCGCGTGCTCCTTCCTGACGAGGGAGCGCGAAGCGGGAGGGTTCTTCCGGTACTGGAAAAAAGGGCATCACGGGCAATACGTACCGTTGGACGTCGACGATACGGCGCTGGGGGCCGCCGCGCTCGGGAAGCTGGGGCGTCAGTCCGACAATCGAGCCGTCCTGCTTGAGAACCGCGATCCTCACGGCATGTTCTATACCTGGATCGTGCCGTCGAGGGGGCGCCGACACTGGCGACTGATCGGTCGCGACTGGCGGCAGGCGTTTGCCCCGCTGCGAAGCAGGCAACTCTTCGCATCAGGCAGAATCGAGCGGGACGATGTAGATGCGGGAATAAACGCGAACGTCCTTGTCTGGCTCGGGAGCTTCGAAGGCGACGACCGTGTCATCGACAAGCTGGTTGAAATCCTGCGCGGGGGCAGGGAGCCAAGCTGCGACAGATATTACAACGATCCCTTCCTTATACTTTACATGTTTTCCCGCGCGCTCGTCGGCCGGAGTGAGGAGGCCCGCTCCCTTATCCTGTCCAGGACCTCGGTTTCGCCGGAGGCGCCGGCAATCCATGTTGCGCTGGCAATCCTGGTTCGCTCGATTTGGGGGGCTCCCATCGATGAAGACTGGATCGACCGGCTGTTGCTCGCCCAGCAGCCAGCCGGCGAATGGCCTATCGCACCCCTTTATGTAGCCTCTCGCGAGAGGAGGGGGTATCTCGACTTTGCGCCTGCACCGGAAAAGGTCTGGCGCGTTGGCAGCGAGGCCATGACGACGGCGTTGAGCGTAAGCGCCCTCGATCGCGCCCTGGCGGGCAGAGAAGGGTGAGCGTTCACCTTGTGCATGTCGGATATCCCAAGACGGGTTCCACTTACCTGCAGTCCTGGTTTTCCCGGCATCCCGACATCCTGTTCGAACCCTATCATCTTGGCGGCAGTGCCGGCCCCCTCGGGTTCGCGTGGCAGGCGGTCTGCGGCGAGGCCGGCAAGGCTCGTGTCACGAGTTGCGAAGACCTTTCGGTACCGGCCATCAGGCCTGAAGACTGGCCTCGAATGGCCCAGGCCCAGCGCGCGGTCTGCGATCACCTGCACGCTCTTTTCCCGAGTGCGCATATCCTGATAATTACGCGGGGGTGGCGAGAGGTTATTCGCTCGGCACATTCGCAGCTCGTAGCCATGGGCTGGCACGAACAGCTCGAGACTTTCCTGGCTTCGCCGGCCGCGCAGTCGGTCATTCCGGTTGTCATGGACTATGACAGGCTGGTGTCCTGGTATCGGGAATTGTTCGGCGAGCGCGTGACGGTTCTGCCCTATGAACTCCTGCGCGCCGATCCCGCTGCCTTTCTCGCCGTCGTCGAAGGGATACTTGGCGTGGTTTCGGGGCCGATCTCGGCAGCAGCGGAGAACGTAAGGCTCTCGCAGGCGGAGTTGAACGCCTATCCGAGAATTGCGAATGCCATTCGCAAGCTGCCGTCTCGGAAGCTGCGCAAGGCGCTCACGCTGCTTCATGTTCGAATGGCGAACTCGCGCCTGGGGCCGCATGTGGCGCGATTGGTCGACAGGATGGTGCCGGTTTCCGCCATCACCGAATTGCACCTTCCGGATCCTGTGCTGCAGGAAATACTGGCCGGTTCAACAAGGCTGGTCGAAGATCCCTGCTATCGGGACTACGCGGCGCTTTATACCGGCTGACCATCTCTCCCTACCGTAGTGCGACTTCTCTACAGTATTGCCGCAGAAGCCGGATCAGGTCCCCGAAGATGCGCAAGGGTGCTCTCGGAAAAAGCAGCAGGAACGCGGCCCAGGCCATCACGTCCGAAGGGTGGCGCAGAACGCCGCTCAGGAAGATGGCCGCAGGAAGAAAGCCCAGATAGTAGTCCTGAAGAAGCAGGATGTGGTTGCTCAGCGGCGCTATCACGACCGGCACATTGTGCCACAGCAGACGTCTCAGCCAAAGAACGATCCCGTAAACCGCCAGGAAACAGGCAGGAATGACGCCCCCGAGTTTGACCATCATGACCGCAAGCCCGGCAACTTCCGCGGGCATGACGATCCAGGATGCCAGACGTCTCGTGGGCATGGCTCCATGCTTTACGACGAAAGTCTCCACGCCGGTGACCTGATCGGCCGCAAGGTCGCGCAGCTGGTGCCACAGGATGGCGCGCATCCCGTGGGCAAGGCTCCATACTGCAACCGCCCCAAGCCAGACAGGATCGATCGCCAGGTCTGCGCTGCGAAAGGCGAGCAACAGGGCAACCAGCGTCGGCAAGGTCGCTTCGCCCAGCGCCACCACGATGATGCCCGCGCTTGCGCGCTTCTTCAGACGGAACGGTGGAACTGAATAAGCCAGGAATGCGAGCCAGGCGCAGGCATAGGCGATGCAAAGCGGAAGGTTGTCACGCCATGCGAAGAGGAACGCCGCGCCGGTGGCGATGCTTGCGACGAGCATTGCTGCAGCGAGCATGCGGACAGGCCCCGTTGCCAATGTGCTTTTGCCTGCGCGCAGGTCTTCCTCGCGGTCGCAGAGGTCGTTTACGATGCTGGCAAAAATTGCGCCGCTCACGAGCGACAGGATCAGCAGGATCGCGTCGCGCCAATGCGGGAGAACAGGCTGGCCAGCGCAGATCAGCGTTGCCGGGAACAGGCTGACGATGACGAGCAGCTTGTAGTCCCACCAGTCGCTCGCGCGGGTTGTTCGCCTTATGGAATCAAACACCTTGGGCATTGGCAATCATCCCCCGCCAGCGGAAGCCGAGGACGACACTCCGCAGCAGTGGAGTTCGATCTAGCGGAACGTAAGGTTATGGAACAGTGCTGTTATATTTGATGGAATGGCGAAAAGATCGCGCCGGATAGACCCGTCCAAATTCGCGATGCGTCGCTGCCTTGCGTTTTGCATCCGGTTGAAACTCAAAGTTGCATCTGCGGGACCGGACGCCCGGTCCTGTCGCTATAATGGGAAGTGGGGGACGCGGGAACGGATTGGCCGTTTGCAGTCTGGACGAAGGTAATCGGCGGCTTTGCGAAATTTCATCGCGCGGAGGATAACACCTGGTTGCGTTTTGTAGAGGAAGGCCCCGTAATGCAATCCATTCCAAATGGCCCGGGTACCCCAGGTAGCAGGTAGGGATCGCACATGTTTCTTGGCCAAAAACTGTCGGGACACCGCGGCGTGGTTGCGATTGTCGGTATTCTCGGTTTGACGATAGGCGGTTCAGCCGCACTGTTCGTGACGTCGCAGTCGATGGACCGGATCGCAGCGGCGCGGCAGGAGCAGCAAGTGCAGAACGCGCTTGCCCGCATCGTTTCGAGCTCGTCGGCCCAGGCATCTGCGATCAGTGCGCGGCTGGAGCCGGCACGGCAGATTGCGGACCTCGGGCCGGATGAAGCGGCGACCTGGCTGGACAACGAACTGGGGCGGCCTACCGTGGCCGCCGATGCGACGAAAGCGGTCGCGATCATGACGCCTTCGGGCGCGATCTATGGTTACACCAAGGCCGGCCGGGCAGAGCCCGAGGATCTGGAGGAAATCCAGAGCGCGACCAATGGCCTGGTGGCCTCTCTTCGTGACGCTTCTCCTTCTGCTCCTCCGGCCTTGGCGGGCACCCGAAAGGACGCGCCGGCGATGGCCGACCTTGGGTCCGTTCGGGGCGTCCCTGCCATTGTCGCCGCATCCCGGCTGCCCGCCTCCGGTGAACCGCTGACGCTGGTTACTGTCACATATCTGGACGAGCCGCTCCTGAACCGCTGGGCCAGCACGTTGATGCTCGATGGCTTCGCGGCCATCGGACCCAGGGCCATGCCTTCCCCCGCGATGCGGAGCGTTGCCCTGACCGCTTCCGACGGCACGGCGTTGGGGCGCATGGTATGGCGTCCGGCAAGACCCGGCGAGGCTATTCGCAGATATGTCATCCCCGCAACGCTGGCGATCGGCGCGGCGGTGCTCATCCTGTTCCTGATGATCGCCTTGCGCGCCAATAGCCTGAGGGAAGAAGCCGTAAACAATTCCAGGCGAGCACGTTTCCTCGAGAGTTTCGATCCCGGAACCGGGCTGGCAAACAGGGCTACGTTCATCAAGCAACTGGAACAGATCGCGGGAGCCCAGCCCTGCCAGCTGGTGCTGCTGGATGCCGACGATTTCAGCGCCATCAATGAGGCACTCGGCCACCGTGCCGGGGATGACGTTATCCGCGAATTCGGCAAGGCGCTGCTTGCCGAATTCCAGGGCTCGCGCTGCCTGGTCGCAAGGCTGGATGGCGATGAATTCGCCGTGCTCATCGTGGGCAATCCCGACGTGCACGATCTCGGCCCCCGTGCAACCGGCATCGCCATCAGCAGGGGAACGCGCGATGGCGGGACGGTATCCGTAACGATCTCCGCCGGGATCGCCGCCGCGCCCGAGCATGGTCATACCGCCAGCGAACTGATGAAGCATGCAGACATCGCCCTTGGTGCTGCAAAGTCCGCAGGGCCGGCCAGCCACGTCGTTTACGATCCCGCGCTTGGCGAGGCCTTCAAGAGCCGCAAGGGCCTTGAGGCGCGCATGAAGAAGGCCATCGAGGACGAAGGGTTCGAGCTGTTCTATCAGCCGATTATCAGCCTGAGCACGATGAAGCCCGCCGGTGTCGAGGCGCTGCTGCGATTGAAGCGCGGGGCCACGGACACGCCCGCCGTCTTCGTGCCGGTGATCGAGAAGCTCGGGCTCATGCCGCAACTGGGGGCGTGGATCATCCAGCAGGCCTTCAAGGACAGTCGCCGTTGGCCCAAGCTGAAGACCTCGATCAACCTCTCGCCGCTTCAGCTCGAGAATACCGCCTTGCTCGATCAGGTGGATTTCAACCGGGCGCGTTTCAATGTCGAGCCGGTTTCCATCGGCTTCGAGATCACCGAAGGCGTCCTGCTCAACAAGTCCGCGACGGTCCATGCGAACCTTCAGGGGCTGCGTGAGCGCGGCTACATCCTGGCGCTTGACGATTTCGGGACCGGTTACTCGTCGCTCAGCTACCTCTCGGAGTTCGAAATTCAAAGGCTCAAGCTGGATCAGAGCTTCATCCGCGGTGGGCGCCTGCTGGAAAACCGGAGCGCCACGCTTGTTCACGGCGTGATCGACATCTGCCACAAGCTGAACATCGACGTTGTGGCGGAAGGCATCGAAGACATCGCTGAAGCGTCGACATTGCGGGCATGGGGATGCGATTTCGCGCAGGGCTACCAGTTCGGCAAACCGGCACCGGCGCGTGTCACGGCGCAGAACCTCGTGACCTTGCAGAATAACGCGCATGAGATCGTCGACTATCGCACCGGCGAGCCGCTTTTCGGGACGCTTTAGAAGCGATCCCCGGTTACTGAAGGACTGGGTTTCTCAAAGCCTCGCAGATTTGCAGCAGCATCTGCGCAGACTGCGGCCGCGGCGAGCATCCGAGCGTCAGCCAGAGCGGATTGTCCGAGGCATCGAGATATCGTAGCCCCCTTTCGGCGAGCGGGTCACGGGAGCGGGCGAAGTCCGTCACGCCGGGCAACTGGATTAAATTCGCCGTGCTGCCGCGTTCGAGGGCGAGGATCAGGCGTGTGCCGCGTTCGGCATAGGGATCTGCAATGTAGAGTTCGCTGCCGTCTGCGGCATAGTGGATCAGGTATCCCATTGCCGGAAAGACATGTTCCAGATCGAACACGAATTCGCAGCCGCGCTCGGGCATGTCCTTCAGGAACAGGGCGCGGGCATCCCTGCCGCCGTGCCGGCTGATCGCCATGTCCCTGTCTCGCAGCGAGCCGAGGTGATGGAGTAGCGGCGCTGCTTCTGCCATCGCGCTTTCGATGGCTGCGCGCATGGTTTTGCCGTCACTGGGGGCATCCCGGGCGGCGGCTTGCGGGTGTGGGCCGTCGATCACCGGCTGGAAACGCCTGCGCAAGTCGGTTTCGATCAATTGTAGCCAGCGTTCCAGGCCGCTGTTGTCCTGTAGCGGCTGCTCGCCGGGGCCTTGCTGGACGTAGAGTATCTGGAATCGAGCAAGCACTGCCTCGATCGTCCCGGACAACCGCGGCCAGTTGGCGACGGCCCAGATCATCTTGCGGCGGGAGATTTCCATTCCTTGCGACTGCCAGACCGGGAGGTCGGGCCGCTTTGCGGCATCGGCAAGTTCCGAAAGCGGCAGGATGAGATTGGCAGCCTCCAGTCCGCCGCGCAGGCTTTGCGGGATCGAGGCCTGCCGCCCACGCATGGTTATCGAGCCGAGTTCCATGATCCACTTCTCGCGCAGTGCGCATCCTCCGAAAGGGGCTTCGGGGCGGCCTGCATAGCTGCCGATGTGGAGGAGTTCGTCTTCGAACAGGAATGCGTAGATGCCCGCCCCGCCCAGTCCCATCTCGCGCGCGCCTTCGCGGCTTCTCAGGAGACTGTCGAGCGACGTCGGATTGCCTGGAAACGCTCCCGTGCTTTCGGCCCGGACCAGATCGTAGACGTTGAAAATGCGCGATAGAAACACCGGACGCTCCCTTCCGCCATTCAGGGCGGCTGCGTGATTGACCGGATATTCTTTTTCTACCTCCATCGTTGACGGTCGATCCGGGAACTTCCCGGGGTAACGGCCTATTTAATCGTCTACTCAATCAATTAAATGGTTTCTCCCTTGTTAAGGGCGATCAGTTGGGCAAGGCCATTGGTTCTCGTCTTGGCCACGATCGCTGCACGGTGATCCTCCACTGTCCTTGCCGAAATGCCCAGTCGCTCGCCGACCTCCTTGTTGCTGTGTCCGCGCACCAGCAAGTCGAAAACGTCGCGTTCCCGGCGGGAGAGTTCCGCTGTGGCGCTTGCGATCCGGCGCTCGCGGGCGGACCATGCCAGGCCCTCGCAGACCGCCCCGACGAGACGCTCCTCGTCGATCGGCTTTTCGAGATAGTCGAGCCCGCCATGGCGGCGCACCGCGTCGACGGCGTGGGACGTCGTGGGCCAGGCGGTCATGAAGACAAGCGCCACGGCGCCGTCGGCTGCGCGCAGGCGGTCGGCAAAGGCGAAGCCGTCCATTTCCCCCATCTGGATATCGCTGACCACGCAGTCGAACCGCTGGCTGTCCAGGGTCGCGAGCAGTTCGGCGGGGGCTGTGAACGGCGTTGCCGGGAAGCCGTGGCGGGCCAGCAGACGGGCCACCGTATGCGCGAGATCGGTATCGTCGTCGAGCACGGCAACCAGCGGAGCGGGGGATCGGGCGGGAGCTGTCATGTGTCGTTTCCGGCAAGCGGGAGGCGCAGGGTGAAGCACACGTTTTCACTGCGGTCGGTGCGCAGGAGCGATCCGCCGTGCGCTTCGACGATCGTGCGCGCGATGATGAGGCCCACGCCCATGCCGGCATGTTCGGAAGCAGAGGGCATGGGCGTTGCATGGCTCCGGTTGCTGACGTGCAGTGCCAGTTCGTCGGCATCGGCGGCGATGTCTATGCGCACGACGCTGTCCGCAGTCGCGGCGATCCCGTTGCGCACGAGGTTGACGAGCGCCTGTGTCAGTTCGATTTCCTGGATATGGACGATCAGGTCGGGGTCGATCTCGCCGCAGACCAGACGGCATCCTCGCGCGCGCAGTTCGGGGCGAAGCATCTGTTCCACGGTGTTCAGCAGGAGCCGCACGGGAACTTGCGAAGGCTCGTCGGCGCTCTTTCCGCCGAAGCGGCGCAGGCGGCGCACGAGATCGGAAAGCGTGCGCGCCTTGCGGTCCACAAGGGCGGCGCTTTCGGCAATGTCCTCGTCGAGCCCGGCCGTGCGTTCGCGCAGATGGCTGGCTTCGATGGCAAGAGTGGAAAGCGGCTGGCTGATCTCGTGGATCACCGCGACTGACATGGCACGCAACGTTTTGAGGCGTTCGGCCTGGAACAGCAGGCGATTGCGCTTCTCCAGCGTGTCGTGAGCGGCGCGCTGGGCATCGGCGAAGCTGCCGGCCAGCCAGGCTACGACCACGATCGCCACCAGCGCGAGATGCAGTTCAAGGCGTTCGATCTGCGACAGGTTCTGGAGGGAGTAGGGCAGCGCCGGAACGAGAATGGCGATGATCGCGAGCCAGGCCGCGACGCGGCCGTGGCAAAGGCCGATCCATGCGCCCGCAAGCAGGGTCGGCATGGGCTGAAGACCGAGCCCGGCCTGCCATAGCAGCCACGTCAGGCCGAGGCCGAGCGCAAGTATGGCGGTGTCCTGCATGAGGGGACCCGCCAAGGGTCTCCATGCGAGCGGTAAAGCGCGCCGGGAGGATTTGCCGGGAGCGCGAAGCAGGCTTGCAACCCAGAGCAGCGGCGGCGCGAGCACGAGCACGCCGAGCAGGTCACCGACTGTCAGGCCGGTGAGGGATAGCACGAGTTCCGCGCCGGTGCCCGTCTTCTGGAATTCCGGCCATAGCACGGCAGTGGCAAGCGTGAGAGACGCCATCGCGGCGGGGCAGATGACGGCCGAGATCCCGAGATTCATCTGTGCCGACTTCAGCGAGCCGGCAGTCAGGCGGCGAACGACATGGATCGTGAGGGCATAGGCGATCGATGGCCGCAACACGCCCCATGCATCGAGCAGGGGGCGCGGGCCGTGCAGGTCAATCGTTCCGGTCGCCAGGTCGACGGCAAGCTCGGTCAGGCCTGTCCACGGTGCTACTCCCGCGCCGGCCAGCCATAGCGCGGCGAAGCGCCAGCCGGCGGCAGGATACCAGAGTGAGAAGAATCCGGTGCCGCCCCATGGCGCGGCGGCGGCGTGAAGCAGCCAGAAACCCGCGCCGTAGACGACCAGCCACCACAGGCGCGCCTTTGCGGGTGCGGCAGCAGAAGGCATCGCTTCGGCCATGAAATAGCGCTTGGTGTTCAGAGGCATCCCTTGCCATCTGCACCCGCTGCCTGCCCGGCGTAACCCGGAAATTTCCCGGGTGCGCACGGGCCGCGTCCATATCATCGGTCAAAAAAGAGGAAGGCGGGCGAACCGTGGTCCGCCCGCCTTCCTCGTCTATCCCGATCGGGCGTCAGCTTCAGAAGCGGAAGCCGACACCGCCGCCGATCACGCGCGGATCGTTCACGAAAGCGGTCAGGTTGTTGAAGTCGATTGCGCCGATCACGTTCGATTCGTTCGTGATGTTCCGGGCGAAGACGAAGAGGTCCACGGCGTCGGACGGCGAACGCCAGCCTGCACGCAGACCACCTTCGAAGTTGGTGCCGACGTGGAATTCGGTCGCATCGTAAAGGAACAGATTGAAGTCCTTCTGCGCGACCCAGTCGGTCTGGGCATAGAGCTTGCTGCCGCTCGCCAGCTCGTAAGTGTAGGAGGCGTTGAAGTTGAACAGCCAGCGCGGGGCCTGCGGGAAGGGATTCCCGTCGATCGAGGCGCGGCGTGTGGTGCCCACGGTCACGATCGGATCGCGCACGGTGCAGGCGGCTCCGCAGAATGCGACCAGCAGGTCCGGATCGTCGATCTTGGTGAAGTTGTAGGAGACGCCGCCGCTGAACTGCAGGCCGCGAACCGGGTTGGCGGTGGCCTCGAACTCGACGCCGCGACCCTTGCCGCGCTTGGCGTTGATGAGCTGGTTGAAGTTGCCCTGTCCGCCGATGGCGGTGAACTGCGGGTCCTTGATGTCGTAGATGTAGCCGGTCAGGTCGACGCGGAAACGGTTGTCCGGCGTTGCAGCCTTGATGCCTGCTTCATAGGACGTGATCGTTTCGGAATCCGCCGTCGTCAGGATGTTCGAGGTGGCGATGCGGCCCTGGATGGAGGGGCCGCGATAACCGTGCGCGATACGGCCGAAGAGGCTGACCTGCGGGCTGAAGCGATAAAGCGCGCTGACGTCCCAGCTCGGCTGGTCATCCTTGACCGAACGCGAATCCGCGAAGGGCGCGCCCAGCGTGCGGGCCGCATCGAGGTCGCGCTTGTCGCGGGTCCAGCGGGCACCGCCGGTCAGCCGCAGACGGTCGGTTACGTCGTAATGGAGCTGGCCGAAGACCGACCAGCTGTCGCTCTTCTGGCGAAGTTCGGAGATGACCAGCGGATCGATCCCGCCGATGCCGTCCCAGCTGGCCGAGATAAGCTCGAACTTTTCATGCCAGTAGAACGCGCCGACCTGCCAGCCGAAGCGGGTATCGCCATTGCTGGCGAGGCGGATTTCGTAGGTCTGCTGGTCGAGGTCGCTCGACAGGGTGCCGGTTTCCGAACGGAACGGTACGGTGCCGCTTCCCTCCGTCGTGCCGAGCACGCCGCCGTCGATGTCGCCGCGGCCCGAGCTGCTGCCCTGATAGGCCGAGACGATCGCGGTCAGCGTTGCGCCGCCGAGGTCGTAATCGACATGAAGCGCCTGCGAGGTGGTGTCCTGCGTCTGCGGGTTGTTACGGCCGCCGTCGTAGTAGACGGTGTCGCGGTCGTATCGGTCGTTCAGCTTGTTCGAGCCGGTGGTCAGCACGTTGGCCCGGTTGAGCGTGCCGGTGCCTTCATAGTGGCGGCCCTGGAGGGTCAGCAGCACGGAAAGGCGATCGTCCGGCTTCCACAGGGCGTGGAGGCGGCCGGCAACGTCGTCGAACCCGCCAAGGTCCTTGCCCGGCTTGGTGAACGAGGCGTCGTAAGCGTTGTTCACCCAGTTCTCGCGGTGGTTGACGAGGCCGGCGACACGGAACGACAGGGTGCTGGTGGCAGGGATCGTCACGCCGACTTCGCCGCGCACGGTGCCGAGTTCGCCCACAGTGAACTGGGCCTGTCCCTCGGCATGGTCGCCGGGGCGGCGGGTGTCCATCTTGACGACACCGGCGGGCGTGTTGCGGCCGAACAAGGTGCCCTGCGGGCCCTTGAGCACTTCCACGCTGTCAAGGTCGAAGAGCGGGAAGCCCTTGAGGTAAACGTTCTCCAGCACGACGTCGTCCAGCACGACGGAAACCGGCTGCGAAGCGTTGAAGTCGAAATCGACGTTGCCGAGACCGCGAATGTAGAGACGCGGGGCGTAGCGGCCGTTCGAGCTTTCGACATAGAGGCTGGGCGTGCGGCCGGCGAGCGAGAGAATGTCGGCGCCGCCCTCGGAGACTGCGCTGATCTTGTCTCCGCTCAGCACGGAGACCGCGATCGGCACGTCGCGGATGTTTTCCGGACGGCGCTGGGCGGTGACGACGATGTCGGCGGAAGCGTCCAGGGTGTCAGCCGTGGCGGCACCAGGCCTGGCGGCTGCGTCCTGCGCCAGGGCAGGCGCCGCGCGGCGAGGAGCGCCGGCACGCTGGCCAGCCAATACGTCTTCATCTTCATCTTGCACCCCTTAACGGTAAGCCGGTGCGTATGGATGTTGACGCCGGAAAACCGCGCGTAGTCGGCAGGAATGGCCACGCACCTGACCGCCTTGCCGAGCGCGGGCCTCTAACCCTGCAATGTGACAATTTCGATATTGATGTTTCGCCAGCCCACAGAAAACCATAGGGAGATGGCCATGTTTACAAAGACAGTGATCACCCTGTGTCGTTTTGGCATCACTTTGCTGGGGGCCGTCGCGGCCATGTCCGGGCCGGTTTCGGCCGCTCCGGCGAAGGCCGCTTTCGACCTTGTTCCGCTTGGCGTTGAAGGCGGTGTCGTGGAGGGGGCCACCACCGCCTGGTTCATTGCGGCAAGCGGAAGTCGCAAGGGGCTGGCCTGCGATGCCGGAACGCTGGTGCCGGGCATCAGGGCGGCCATTGCGAAGGGTGGATTTCCTGCCGGAAGCCGGGCCAGCGATGTGCTTCACGAAGGGATCGGGGCCTACCTGATAACCCACCCCCATCTCGATCACGTTGCAGGACTGGTCATGGCCTCGCCGGACGACAGCGCCAAGCCGATCCTCGCTTTGCCGGAGGTCAACGCCGCGCTTTCAGCGCATTATTTCAACTGGAGCTCCTGGCCCAACATGGGCGATCGCGGCCAGCCGCCCATGCTGCGGCGTTATCGCTACGAGGATCTCGTCGCAGGCGGAAAGCCGGTGCCGGTCGGGGACACGGGCCTGAGCGTGACGGCCTATCCGCTTTCGCACGGCGGAAGCCTGTCCACCGCCTTCCTGATCCGCTCCGGCGAGGACGCGCTGCTCTGCATGGGCGACACCGGACCCGATGCCGTGGAGCATTCGGCGCGGCTCGAAGCCCTGTGGCAGGCGATCGCGCCGCTGGTGAGGGCTGGGCGCCTGCGTGCCATCATCGTCGAGACATCCTATCCCGATCCGAGAAAGGATACCGAACTTTACGGTCACCTGACGCCGAAGTGGCTTCGCGCCGAACTCGGGCGGCTTGCGGCTGCTGCTGGCGGCGCGACAGGCTGAAGGGCCTGCCGGTCGTCATCGGTCACATCAAGCCTTCGATTGACGGGGCCGAGCCCGCCGTTTCAGCCATCATGCGGCAATTGGCCGAAGGCGGCTCGCCCCCCGTGCGCTACATTCTCGCAGAGCAGGGTAAAGCCCTGGAGCTCTGAGGCCGGTCGGAGCCTCAGGGCTCCCGGTTCAGGACAAGGCTTCGCATGTCGAGGCGGCGGTGGTTTCGGGAGAGGGCCGGGCCGCCGCAAACAGCACTGCGATCAGGCCCGCGGCAGAGGTCGCCGCGCCAGCCAGTGCCACGGCCGGATAGCCAAGGCCGAGGGAGATGACGCCGCCGCCCAGCGCGGCGCCGAGCGCGTTGCCGAGATTGAACGCGCCGATGTTCACCGATGAGGCAAGGTTGGGAGCGTCGGCGGCAGCCTTCATCACCCTCACCTGCAGGGGCGGCACGAGGGCGAAGCTGGCGATGCCCCAGAGGAAGATGAGCACCGCAGTCGGCGCGGCGTGGCTCATCGTCATCGCGAACGCGGCGAGGATTGCGGCAAGCGATCCCAGCGTCACGATCAGCGTCCGGTCGACCGAGCGGTCCGCGAATTTGCCGCCTAGCCAGTTGCCCACGGTCAGACCGAGGCCGTAAGTCACCAGCATCGCTGTCACGAAGCCCAGTGAGGCATGGGTCGCATCGTGCAGGATCGGCGTGATGTACGTGAACACGGTGAACATCGCGCTGGACCCCACGACCGTCAGGGCCAGCGCGCCGAGCACCGGCTTGCGGGTGAGGACCTTGAGTTCGGCAAGCGCGTTTCCTTTGCGCGGCGCGGGCAATGCGGGCAGGGTCAGGCGCAGGGCGGCCATCGTCGCCGCGCCAAGCACGGCGATACCCCAGAAGGATGCCCGCCAGCCGAGATGCTCGCCCGCCCAGGTGGCCAGCGGCACGCCCACCACATTGGCGATCGTGAGACCCATGAACATGGCGGCTACCGCGCCGGCCTGGCGCTGGGGCGGCACGAGGCTGGCGGCCACGATCGAGCCGACGCCGAAGAATGCGCCGTGATTGAAGGAGGTGAGCACCCGCGCGCCCAGCAGCATCGCGTAGCTGCCCGACATGGCCGCGAGCAGGTTCCCGAGCGTGAAGATGCCGGCCAGTGCGATCAGCAGGGTACGGCGCGGCATGCGGCCGGTGGTCAGTGTCATCAAGGGGGCGCCGACGACGACGCCCAGCGCATAGGCGCTGACCAGTATGCCCGCGGTCGGGATCGATACGCCGAGGTCTCCGGCGATGACCGGCAAAAGTCCCATCGGCGCAAATTCGGTGACGCCGATGCCGAAGGCGCCGACGGAAAGAGCAAGGAGCCCGGGGTTCATCTTCATCGAAAGTCCTCAGACAAGCCGCCTTCGGGCCGAAGTGCCCGCATGAGCGACAGGAATGTCGGAGGCATAAATGGCCGCTTTCGAACTGGCCGGGTAGCGTCGATGAGCGCGAAGAATCTTTGCGTCTCACGCAAAGGTGGATTAGTCATTGCGGGATGCTAGCGGAGGCTCTGCGCAGCAGGTTCCGCGATGGCCTTGGCGGATTTAACCTGGACGCCGCTCATGAAGAACAGCAGCCATGGCGACCGTTTCACCACGGCCCAGCCTGCGAATGAAACGACGAGCGCGGCCAGCGCGAGCGCGAGATAGCGCAGTGGATAAGGCACCGGCATCGCATCGATCAGCCAGAAAGTCGCGATGATGATCGGCAGGTGCAGAAGGTAGACGACAAAGGACGCATCCACCAGTTCCCGGACTTTTCTGGACTCCGTGTGGAACAGGGACCGAGCGCCGGCGATGATGGTCTGGGTGAGACAGATGGCCGCGACGGCTTTCAGTACCGGGCGTGTATACTTGGGAAGCTCGGGCGCGCCGACCGCGACGAGTGCTGTGCAGAGGGCGATCAAGGCCACCGCCCAGGAGAAGCGGTTGAATTTTCCGCTCATTTCGGGTGCGCGGTTGAGCAGCGCGCCAAGCGCGAAATAGGGCGCATATTCAAGGGAAAAGCCCAGGGACAAAGGATTCTGCAGAAGGTCGGGAATGAATGGCCCGAGCTTCAGCAGCGCCACTTCATATACCCCCACGCACAGGCCGATGGCGATCATCGTGAGCGTGAAGAACCGCGCGCCCTGACTGTCTGCGCGGTCCAGCCGGTAGGTTCTGGCCGAGGGCACGAGGGCGAGGGCCGCGGAGGCGCAGGAAAAATAGATGAGGACGATGACGAACCAGAGGTGTCCGGTCGTCTCGCGCCCCATCGTCAGAAGCTGTCGGGCCCAGAAAGCGAACGCCGTTTCCGCGTCGCTGGAGGTTTGCAGGTCGGCTGCCAGGTTCATGAGCGGTACGATCACGATCAGCCCGGCCGCCAGTGGCGGGAGCAGCCGGACGAGGCGGCTTTGCAGGTAGGCTGCCGGTTGCCGTTTGAGGAGCAGCATCGCGGTGAAGTAACCCGCGATCAGGAAAAATCCCTGCATCCGGAACAAGTGCAGGAATTCCATCAGGTGCGTGAGTGGCAGCGATCTGTCGCGGGAGAGGACGATCCAGGACTGCCCGTCATCGCGAAAGGGATGCGCCGCATGAAAAGGAATGCCGAGCAACATCAGAAAGGCGCGCACGGCGTCCAGATGATGTTCGCGGCTCGGGTGCAGAAGAGCGCCATCGGGCGCTGACGCTATACGGACATTCCCCATGGATGCTTTTTTGCGGCAAACGGCCACGTCAGACAATTACTCTCAAGGCTGATGCCAAATTGCCGATCATGTCCCATTTGGTCAGGGCAATGCCTGAGAGGCGAGGTTTTTACGACCTAGAGGCTTCGGGCGAGCGAGAGCGAGACGATCGCGCCTTCGCGCTGTGCGCGCTGCTCGCTGCCGCTGAACGAACCGGCGCGGCTGGGCGAATAGAAGCGGCGCAGGCGGGAAAAGTCCTGCCCGTTGATCGCCTTGACCGTCAGTGTCGTCTTGAAGCCTGCGATGGCGGTTGTCTCGACATAGGCTCCCCAGAGCGCGTGATCGCGCCAGCGCAGGACTTCGCCCGTGTAGAAGACATCGCCGTGTACCGCCGCGGTCCAGTTCACGCCCCACGAGGACTTGAAAGCGGGAACATCGTGACGGAATTCGGCCGTGATGCTGCGCGGGGAAATGTCGTCCATGACGCGGTTTCTGCCGGTTACCGGATCTCGCAGCCGCGAGCCGCGCCAGGTGCCGTCAAGAGTCACGCGCGCGCCCTCGAGCGCGGCGTCGAGCGGGAGCGTGCCCTGCGTGGAAATGCCCCATTGCCGGGCGTTTCCGATCGTTCCCAGCGCTTCCTCTCCCGTTGGCAGGACGAGATAGCCGAGCAGTCCGGTATGCCATTGGTGATAGGCTTCCACGGCGATGGCGCCGCCCTCGCCCCCAGCGGTGGTCGATCCGCGCCAGCGCCGCGTGATGCGCGCGGGGCGCAGGCCCGAGTTGCCGCCGAGCGGGCGCCCGTCGGCCTGGTCTACCGATGCGGCGAAGTCGCCGAAGTCGAGCTGGTCTACGGTGCGCCGCATTCCGAACCGCACCTGGGTCTTGCCGGAAGGCGACCAGACGAGTGCGGCAGAGGGCTTGAGATAGGACAGGGTCTGTTCCTGCGCCGCTTCTCCCGTAACCCGGATCTGCGAGATTTCGGCCGCTATTCCCGCTTCAAGATTGAGCTTGCGGGAGAGCTTGACGGTGAGGTTGGCGAAGGCTTCGCCGCGCAGTTCGGAAACGCGGGTGGCCGCATTGGCCAGGGGCACCGCGACCAGCCCACCGCCGGTATCCTCTGCGTAGTTGAGCAGGCTGGAAAGGCGGTTGTAAGCCACTTCGGCACCGAATTCCGGGCGTATCGGGTGATCGCCCTCACGCGTGACGGTGCCGCGTCCGACCAGTTCCATCGGTTTCTGGACCTGCGAGGACAGCCCGCGATAGTCCGCTTCCACGTAATCCTCGTCGGTGGTGAAGCGCTCGGCCGGCCGAGACCGACCAGTTTGGTGGTCCAGCCGGAGCCAATGCGGCGGGTCCAGTCCAGACCGAGTTCGCCGCTGCGGCCTTTCTCGTCATAGGCGATATCGCGGCGGGACTCCGGCGTTTCGTCGGCGGCGGCGAAGATGTCGATGGCGCGATCGGAGGAGTAGCCTTCCTTGTTGAGCCGCAGGTTCACGGTCAGCGTGCCGCCTCCCAGCGCACCCGAAGTGGACAGGGCAAGGCCATATTCCGGGGCCTTCGCGGATATGCTTTCCTTGCGGGTGGAACTGAGGTTTCCTGCGGCATCCCGGTCGAAATAGATGCCCTCGTCGGGGTAGCGCGTCACTTCGCCGGACAGTTCGATGCTGGTCTGCCAGCCCGCGATCCGGCGTGCGTGGCTGGCGCGGACAGAAGGCGACACAAAGCCATCAGAAGTGTGGCTGAACGTCGCCGAGACATTCCCGGAGCCTCCGGCGTCCACACGCAGCACGACATTGGCGACAAGGGTCTGTCCCTGCGCTTCGGCAGCGTCGCTTCCGCGCAGCAGGACGATGCGCTCCACCCGCGAAGCGGCGATCCGGCGCAGCACTTCGGTGATGCCGCCGCCCTTCACCGTGGGGCGCTGCCCGTCGATCAGGACATTGCCCGCGCCGCCGCCGAAACCGCGCACCGAGGTTCCCTCGCTGAGCAGGAACCCGGGGGTCCGTTCGAGCATGTCGAGCGCGGTCTGGGGCTGGAACGGCTTGTAGAAATCGGCCGGGTAGACCGGGTCCGGTCCCGCCGGGACGATGGCGGGCGGGGTTTCCTGTCCTGCCGGTTCGCTGGTGCGGGTTTCGTCGGGCGGAAAGATCGCGGCCGCGACGCCGGCGGCAAGGAAGGAGAGGGCGTTCATCGGGGCGCTTTCATCATGCGGGGAGACACGGCACTTCCGGCCCGTGAACCGGCGCCGGATCGCCGCCTTGGGCGGCGACAGGAAGGCTGCTTGCGGATGACATGATCGAGCCGTTTAGTTAGTTGCGAACGATTTGCAATAAGTATCAACGGGCGGCGCCACAACTCTCTGCCGAGTTCGAAAAAGCCTATCTTTCCAGCTTGGTGGCAAGGATCACGCTGGTGCTGGTCCGCTCTATCCCGTCGAGCAGTCCGATATCGTCGATCAGGTCGTTCAGCTGGCGGCTGTCGTCCGCCTCCAGCATGGCGATGATATCGAATTCGCCGCTGATCGCGTGGACGGCCTGAACGCGAGTGATCTGTTCCAGCGCGCTTTCCACGTCGCGGTGGCAGCGCGGCACCGTCTTTATCATCATGTGCGCGCGGATGCGGCTGGCGGCGAACGCCTCGCCAAGGCGCACCGTGTAGCCGGCCACCACGCCGGCTTCCTCCAGCCTTGCCAGC
This sequence comes from Novosphingobium sp. ST904, assembly GCF_001298105.1. Taxonomy (GTDB): domain Bacteria; phylum Pseudomonadota; class Alphaproteobacteria; order Sphingomonadales; family Sphingomonadaceae; genus Novosphingobium. The sequence goes on from NZ_LGJH01000165.1 coordinate 105,371, forward strand.
CGGGAATAGAGCTGGCTGCGGGAGATGTTCAGTTCCTTGGCGAGATGGGCGATCGGTTGCCGCGCGTCCTGCCGCAGCAGCGCCAGCAATCCGTCATCCGTTTCATCGAGCCGGCCACCGGAATGCACGTCATTCTCCCGGTCGTTCGTCCGCGAAGATCGCCGTTGCGGCAGCGGAACCCGCCGCGATGCGGCCACGATACATTCCCAGGTCGTTGATGGCAAACGCGGGCACGCCGTCCGGCCCCATGGCGATCAGGCCGCCGTCGCCGCCGATCGCGCCCACGGACATGATGGTGTCCTGCGCTGCGGCGGCGAGCGGCTGGCCGAGGTAGCCGACCCGGTCGCAGACCTGCCGCGCGGCGCTTTCCCGGATGAAGAATTCGCCCGATCCCGTCGCGGAAACCGCGCATTCGCCGTTCTTGGCGTAAGTGCCCGCACCGATGATCGGCGAATCCCCGACGCGGCCCCAGCGCTTGCCGGTCATGCCGCCGGTGGAGGTGGCGGCGGCGAGGTTTCCGTCCGCGTCGAGCGCCACGGCGCCCACTGTGCCGAACAGGTGCGTGCGGTCCAGCACGGCCTGGTGGTTGCCCTTCCACTTGAGGAACTGCTGCCAGCGCTCCTCCGTGCGGAACCACGACGGATCGACCTGCTCCAGCCCCTGCTGCGCGCTGAAAGCGTCGGCTCCGGCACCCATCAGCATCACGTGTGGGCTGTGATCCATCACTGCGCGGGCCGCGTCCACCGGATGGCGGGTGCGCGTGAGGCCGGCCACGGCGCCGGCCTTCTGGGAACTGCCGTCCATGATCGCGGAATCGAGTTCGTTGCGCCCTTCCGAGGTGAAGACGGCGCCGCGCCCGGCGTTGAACAGCGGGTTGTCCTCCAGCACGCGCACGGCCGCAGCCACCGCGTCCAGGGAGGCGCCGCCCTTGTCCAGCACGGCGGCCCCGGCGCGCAGGGCTTCATCCAGTCCGGCCCGGTAGGCCTTTTCCTTTTCGGGCGAGAGCGAGCCGCGTTCGATGATCCCCGCGCCGCCGTGAATGGCGAGCGACCATAGCGGCACTTCCACCGCCTTGCCCCCGCGCACGGCGTAGTTCCGCTGGAACGTGGGGTTCTCCACCGTCCCCGCCGGCAAGTGCACGACAGAGCCCGCGCCGATGCCGGTCACCCGGACGTGATCGGCGGAGAAGGGGCGCGGCGGGATGCCGGTCTCGATCTGCTTGCGAGCATCGGCGCGAAGGCCCGCGCCGTTCACCAGCCATGCGCCGCCGTCCGGCGAGGTGGCGTAGATGCGGCCGGTTCCGTCCGCCTCGACCGCCACCGCCGCGCTTTCGTCCACCCCGAGCCCGAACATCGGCGGGGCCTGCGGCGCGCGTTCCTTCTGGGCCTTGGCAAGGAAGGCGAAGAGCCGTCCGAGGCGGTCGCGCTCCTTGAAATGGGTGTCGGTGACGATCCCTTTCAACGCGGCGATGTGCAGGAAATCGCCCTCTATCGTGTTTGCCGGACCGAAGGGATCCGCCAGACCCTCGCCGCTGGTCAGGCTGCCGCCGTCCATCGCGCGTAAAGCTTCTCGCCCAGCATGGCGAGGCCCGCGCTGGTTCCGCCCAGCGGCTTTCCGGCGGCGACATGGGCATCGAGCGCTTCGGCCACCGGCGTGCCGCGCCAGAACCGCACATAGTTGGACTGGTCGCCGCCGGCGATGAAGATGCCGTCGGCCTTGCGCAGCGCTTCCAGGACCTTGGGATCGTAGGCGGCCTTGCGGTTCTTGAAGACGAAAGTCTCGGCAGAGCTGATGCCGCCGATCTGACGGTAGAATTCTTCCCCGATCTCCGGTCCGTAGGAGGCGCGCAGGATCACGATATGGCCCTGCCCGGCGTGTGCGAAGAACCACTTCATCGCATCGATGTTTCGGTCTCCGCCGCCCATCAGCAGCAGGCCGCCCGAATGGGTCGCGGCGGCGGGCGCGTTGACGTCTCCGATCGCGAAGTGCCGGTAGCCCGGTCCCGCCGATGCGGGAGATGCCGCGGCCAGTGCCGCCCCGCCCAGGACCAAGGCGAGTGTCATGACAGGGCGATGCTTTGCGCGAAACTTCAAGATGCGAACTCCGGTTTGCCGGCCGCGCGCCTTACCCGGCAGAGCGGTGATTGCCCTGCAAAGCCGTGACACCTGACATGCGACATTTTGCGCACACTAATCTGCAATATGAAGAAACAAAATGTCAAACTGGATTGAGCCTTTCTTCATATTGTGTTTCTTTGATGTGTCGAAAGCGTCAGGCCACGCAAGGGGGCGTGTCCGTCGCCTATCGTGGGGGCTTCATGGATTCTGCTTCGTACCGCCGCCGTCATGTCTGGATATCGGGGTGCGGGATCGCGGCCCTGAGTGTGTCGATGTGTGCGGCGATATGCGCCCCGATGAGCGCGCAGGCGCAGGAAACCCTGCAACTCTCAACCGGAGGGGGCGCCCATCGTCGTTACCGGCTCGCGCATTCCGCGCGTCGCCACCGAGGGGCCGGCGCCGGTCACCGTCATCAGTTCCTCCACCATTCTCGAGAACGGCTATGCCAGCGTGCCCGACATCCTGCGCGCCGTCACCCAGAACGGGGGCGAGACGCAGAGCCAGCAGTCCTTCAGCGGCGCCAGCTTCACGCCCGGCGCGCAGCAGGTGGACCTTCGCGGCCTTGGGCCGAACCATACCCTGGTTCTGGTGAACGGCCGCCGCATCGCCGATTTCCCGCTGCCGTTCCAGGGACGCAGCAACTTCACCGATATCTCGAACATCCCGGTGAGCATGATCGACCAGGTGGAGATCCTGAGCGGCAGCGCCTCGGCTATCTACGGATCGGACGCCATGGCGGGCGTCATCAACTTCAAGCTCAAGGACAAGGCCGACGGCACGACGATAGACTATCGCCACGGCCGCACCGAGCAGGGCGGGGGCATGTCGCACCGCCTTTCCGTGACGAGCGGCTGGTCGAACGACCGTTTCCACATCGTGGGCGGGGTGGAGTATCTGCTGCAGCGTCCGATCTGGGCATCGCAGCGCAGGATCCAGGACAGCACGGCGGACAATCCCACCACCGCCAGCCCGCTCGCCCGCCGCACGTTCCTGCGCTACGATCCCGATGCGGACGAATATGTCGATCCCGGCGCGTCGACGTGCGCGGGGCTGTCCTATCTCAACGGTGGCTCGACCTATTACGCCTCGCGCCCGCGCTACGGCGCCTATGATCCGGACCTTGACGATTACGGCCCCGGATACTTCTGCGGCAGCAATACCTCGATCGGCTACGGCACGATCATATCCCGGCGCGAAGGCTTCAACAGCTTCGCCTCGGCGGGCTTCAAGCTGTCCGACGCGGCGGAGCTGTTCGTCGATGCCCAGTTCGGCATCAGCAAGGTGGCGCTCATGCCGGACGTGCTGGAATGGGGTTTCCAGGACTCCTCGGGCAGCAGCGACACGACCTTCTACAATGCCTACGACAACCGGCTGGATGACTGGTACCGGCAGTTCACGCCCGAGGAATCCGGCGGTTTCCACAATGTCATGACGCGCAATCGCCAGACCACCTTCAGCGTGACGCCGGGCATCAAGGGCGCGCTGTCGGACAAGTGGTCCTACGAGCTTTCGTTCAATCACAGCGAATACCGCGCCAGGGTCGAGTTTCCCGAAGTCATCGCGGCCAAGGCCAATGCGCTGTTCCTGGGCGAGCAGATCGGCACGGACGAGGACAGCGGCTATCCGATCTTCAACGCCGATCCCTCGCGCCTCTACACGCCGCTCACCCAGTCCGAGTACGAGAGCATCACCGCCTATTCGGTCTACCGGCCGAAAAGCTGGACCGACAATCTCCAGGCAACGCTCACCAGCACGAGCCTGTTCGAACTGCCCGCCGGGCCGGTGGGCTTCGCCGCCGTGGCCGAAGGTGGAAAGCAGGGCTACGATCTCAACCCGGACCCGCTGGCGCTGACCGATTACTACTATGGCCTCAAGGACAGCGACGGGCACGGTTCGCGCAGCCACTGGGCGATCGGCGGCGAACTGCGCGTGCCGGTGACGAGCTTCCTCCAGCTTTCCGGCGCGGCGCGCTATGACGGCTATCGCTTTGCCGGCAACACCATCGGCCGGTTCACGTACAACGGCGGGCTGGAAGTCCGCCCGATGCGCACGCTTCTGCTGCGCGCCGCCTACGGTACGGGCTTCCGCGCGCCGGACCTGCACTATGTCTTTACCGGCCCCGGCAATACCCACCCTTCAGCGACCGACTATTACCTCTGCCGGACCGAGGAGCCCGACGAGGAAATCGGCGATTGCTCCTACTCGGACGAAGGCATCGTCGCCAAGCGCAACGGCAACCGCAGCCTGAAGCCGGAAACCAGCAAGTCGCTCAACGCCGGTTTCGTCTGGCAGCCGAGCCCGCGTTTCGACGTCTCGGTGGACTATTTCCGCGTATCGCTGTCGAACCAGGTGCAGGATCTCTCGATCGACCAGCTCCTGCGCGACGAGGCCGATTGCCGCATCGGCGAGACCAATTCGGGCAGCCCGGTCGATATCAATTCGCCGACCTGCCAGGACGCCATCGCCCGCGTGCAGCGCTATGCCAGCGGCGTGAACGAGGGCGAGCTGGATTCCGTCTCGATCAACCCGATCAACATCGCGCACGAGAAGACCAGCGGCATCGACGTGGCACTCCACGCGAACCTGCCCACCGGTTTCGGGCTGTTTTCGCTGACCGGATCGCACACCCACGTGTTCAAGCACAGCTTCCGGCAATATCCGGGCGACGCTTCGATCGACAAGCTGGCTTACGACAGCGGCTATGACATCCCGCGCGACAAATCGACCGCCAGCGTAAGCTGGAACCTCGAACAGCTTACCTGGACCGTTTCGGGAACGCGGCTGGGCAAGCTGCCCAATTACGACGAAGACGCCTACATCAAGGCGAGCTACCTGTTCAACACCAGCATCCAGTACGATTTCACCGACCATCTGCGCGGGTCGCTGACGGTGAACAACGTACTGGATCGCAACCCCGTGAAGGACCGCAGCTACGCGGCTTATCCCTATTACGACATCAGCTGGTTCGACAGCGTGGGCCGCAGCATCTACCTTGAGATGACGTGGAAGATCGGAGGCAAGGGCTTCTAGGGTCCTGACCCATTAATCACGCCTGCGAGGCACCGGAATGGCGAACATATCGGGCCAAAGCGGCTGCCGGGCGGGCTGGTTGCCCGTCCAAATCGCTTTGGTTCGAGATGGAAGCCATTCCGGTGTCCCGGAGGGATTTGATCAAAATGGCCTAGTGCAGCGTCAGAAAGGCTTGAAATATAGACATATTACTACGCCTTCCTTCCTCGCTCTGAGCCATTTTTATTCAAACCTCGCAGGCGTGATTAATGGGTCCTGACCCTAGGTCGTAAATTCATAAACGGCACGCCGGGCGGGGTTCATTTCCCGCCCGGCGCCACGGTCAGCCGCCCGATCAGGCGCCCGCCTTCGGCATCCCGATCCGATCCTTTCTCGAAGGCGATATCGGCATCGACGAGCGTTTCCTTCATCGAGGGGCGCCCGAAATCGCGGATCATCCGCAGCATCACCCTTCCGTTGCCGTTCGGATTGATGCGGTCCGCGTCGAACCCGTTGATGCGGACGGTGTACTCCCCGGCGGGGGCCTTGCGGATGGCGTATTCCTCGGGACCGTAGCCGTCGGTCATGTCATTGGTGATATGGCCGCCGGAGGAACTGGTCTGGTAGCTGTAGAACACCTTCTCGCCGTTGGGCTCGATGACCCAGAGGTCGATGTCGGCATCGTCGTTCGTCCATTCGATGACGATCCGGATATCGGTATCGAGCAGCGCCACGAGGCGCGGATCGAGCTTCCAGTTTCCGCCTGCCGCCTCGATCGCGGGAATGAGGCCGTTGGCTTCCATCAGGGCCACCGTCTCGATCCCGTCGAAGTCGCGGATCGCGGGATCGAGCACGACTTTCGCCAGCAGTGCGAAGGCCCGCTCCAGATCGTCCTTGCCCGAGGGGCCGTGCGCCCGCCCGCGTTCGGCAAGCGCCAGCGCCAGCGCGCGGCGGGGCTGGGGCCGGAAATCGCTTCCTGCCGCAAGCGTCTCGAACAGGGCGACGGCGCGGTCGAGATCGCCTCCCGTTCCAGCCGGAACGCGACGATCTGCCGGGTTTCGTCATCCACCACCGCGAGTTCCAGCGCCGAAAACAGGAGGTCGCGGGCGGCCCCGGCATCGCCCTTGCGCCGGAACCATTCGGAGGTTTCCAGATAGAAAGCCGGCAGCGTGCCGAAGGTCTCTTCCTGTGCCGCCAGCACCGCCAGCCGGTTCTCCGGCTTCGCAGCGTCAAGCGCGGCGAGGTAGGGGCGCTCGGCAAGGGCGCTTTCAAGGTCGAGGCCGATGGTCCGGCCGGCGAGCGTTTCGCGGGATTGGACATCCACGGCCAGCGGCGCGCCCTGGACCGGGCTTGACCGCCGCTGTCCCGACACGACGATGTTCGCCGCGTCATCGCCGCCCGCCGAAGCGGCCTGCGTGGCAGGCAGGATAACGGAGACCGGCGGAGGCGGAGCTATGTTCATGGCAGGCGGGGCCGGAGGAGGCGGAGGAGGAGGCGCCGCCCCGAGGACCTCAGCCGAACGGCCCTTCACACGGGGGCGCGGCTTGAAGCGACTGTTCCACCACGTCTTGTGCGCGGTCCATTGCTCCACCACGAATGCCAGCCGTTCCTGCCGCTGGTGGGCGGTTTCCTGATCGCGGGTTTTCCGGGCGCTGCGGTAATCGGCCATCCATTGCCGGGAAAAGCCGCCGGATGGAGCAATATCGGCATTCAGGTACTGGTCGGGACTTTCGAGCACGAGGAAGGCCATCGATGGCCCCGCCACATTGAAGGAACGGGCCAGCCGGACCATGCGATCATGCGCGAGCGGATCGTCGCCCAGCCGGTCCACCTCCTGGCTTGCCCAGAGCGCGCCGGCGGCGTTGAGCGGGGCGATCGGCCCGGAAGGGGCTTCGTAGACGCGTTCGGCCGTGCCCTTGCGGAGTCCCGCGATAGACAGATGCACTTTTCCGGTCTCGGGCATCTTGCCGACCGCGAACCAGCGGCCGTCGGCAGCCGGCAGGGTGCGAAACGGAAGCTTTCGCCCGTTATCGTCACGCGCAGCCAGAATGGCGATTCCGGGCTTGCCGAGGGTCTGGACGACGTCCTGCCCGTTTTCCTGCGTGAGGCGCAGGAAGCGGCCGCCCGCAGCTTGCGCCATGCGGGTCAGGCGGGCACCGTTGGCATCCGGCGCCGAGGCGATGATCGAGAGCGGGCAGTCCGGTTCGAACGCGGCCTGATTGTCCAGCGTCGCCACGCCGTCGGAGAACAGCAGGCAGGTATCCGCCGCGGGCAATTCCGGCTTTTCCAGCCCGGCGAAGCTGGTGCCGCCCCGGTAGGTCACGGCGGCTACGGCCCTGTCCAGTTCGTCGGCGCTGTGAACGGTCTGAAGGCGTGGCGCGTCGCTCGCAAAGGTCACGAGGTCGATCGCCTCGGGCGCGGCCTGTTCCACGTAGGCGCGCAGGAGCGCCCTCTCGCGGTCGAGCAGGTCGTCCCGGCGTGACAGCGAACGATCCCAGTAGATCCTCAGGCGGCCGCCATCCTTCGCGCCCGGACGTCGGGCCGGCGCGCATCGCCGATCTGGAAGAAGTCGCCGCCCTTGCCGTGGTGCGACACCAGCATCCCGGCAACGGGATCGCCGCCGAGGATGACGATGCCGCCCGCGACCGGCCGCTTGGTTTCCTCGAGATCGGTGGACCAGCTGCCGGCCGCCTTGTGCAGGAGCGACAGCGGCTTGCCGCCGATCCTGACCTCGGGCGCCGCCCGGAAACCGGAGATCCGCGTGCTGACGTGGAGGGCGGTGCGTCCTGCAGATCGAGCGGGAGGACGAGCCCCCGCGCCGGGTCGAAGGGCGCGGAAAGACTGATGCGGATGCGCCGGGGCTGGTTGCGGGAAATCGGGAAGATGCGGGCCTGGAAAAGGTTCGCCGCGGTGATCTCCGCCAGACCGGGATCGATGCCCTTTCGCACTTCGTCCTCGTAGACGTTCCGGGCTCTGGGCTGGTCCAGCAGTTCGCCATCGATCATGGCCCCGTCAACGTCCAGCGCATAGCCGGTGACGACCGCGTCGGTGGGCAGTTCCAGCAGGAAACGCGCCTCGTCCGCCGTGCCGGACGCATCGGTGAGATCGGCCTCGATCACGATGTCAGCAAGGCGTCCCTGCACCTGCACGTCGACATGGAGCCGCGAGATTTTCAGGCCCTGCGCATCGTGCCTGCCGGAGCCGTCGTCTATCCCGCGCTGGTATGCGGCGAGCTGCGGGTTCGGCCCCGTGTTCGGCCCTGGGGGCGGCGCTGCCAGGGCCGAACCGCCAAGCGGCAGCGTTCCGGCCGCCAACAGGCCCAGAACCAGTTTCGCAATGCGCCTGCAACCCATCCGCCGATATCCCCCCGCAATTGCGCCACTAAAACATGACCTTGGCGGACAGGCAATGTGGCAGTTCAATCCGTGATCAGGCTGGCGGCCGCCACGTCGCGCACGGCGTCTGTCAGCACGCGGAGCGAGCGGGCCTGAATGCGCGTGACGGTCCAGTAGAGCTTGACGTCGAAAGGGCGGCCGGGCGGCAGTTCCTGCAAGGTGCCGGCGGCGATATGCGCTTGGGTGAGGGGAGCGGGATGCATTCCCCAGCCCAGCCCCCGGAGCGCGAAATCGACGAACCCTTGCGTGGAGGGCACCCAGTGCGTCGGCGCGGCCAGCTTGACGCCATGAGTCTCGAAGGCCCAGCGCGCCTGCAGCGTGTCGCGGCGCTCGAAGCGGAGCAGCGGGGCCTTGGCCAGTGCACCGGGATCGATGCCGTTCCCGAAGTGGCGCGCGATGAATTCGGGCGAGGCGCAGGCGCGGTAGCGCAGCGATCCCAGTTCGATCGTCCGGCACCCCTGCACCGGCTCGGGGTCCGACGTCACCACGGCGTGGACTTCGCCGGAGCGCAGCCGGTCCGCGGTGTGCGCCTCGTCGTCCAGCGTCAGGTCCAGCAGCATCCCCGTCGCGCGGACGAAGGCGGCGGCGGCTTCGGGGAACCATGTCGCGAGACTGTCCGAATTGACGGCCAGCTTCACGGTCAGCGGGGCTGCGCGGCTGTCTTCCGGCGGGTTGAGATGAGGTTGCAGGTCGGCTTCTAGCAGTTGCACCCGGTCGAAGTGGGCCCGCAGGGTCGCGCCCAGCTCGGTCGGCTCGCAAGGCTGGCCGCGAACGATCAGGACCGCGCCCAGCCGTTCCTCAAGGCCGCGCACGCGCTGCGACACGGCAGACGGCGTGATGTTCAGGGCTTCCGCCGCGCGCTCGAACGTGCCTTCGCGGATGACGGCGGAGACGGCGGCGAGGGCGGGGTAGTCCAGCATGATGAAGCAGTGCTTCATCTGCATTAGCAAATCAACCTTTGCTAATGCTGCGCCGGCCTGCACTGGAAGGGACATGAATGTTCTGACCATCCCTTGCGTGTTGACGTTGATCGTCGTGGCTGCGTCCCTGCTGGCCTTGTGGGCCGGACTTGCGAAGGGTGCGCCGCGATGACGGGGGCTGCCTATCCGTTCCTTTCCGGCTTCGCGCTGTCCGCCGCGCTCATCATGGCGATCGGCGCGCAGAACCTGTTCGTGCTGCGGCAGGGGCTTCGGCGTGAGCATGTCGGGCCGGTCGTGCTGTTCTGCGCTTCGGCGGATGCCGTGCTGATCGCGGCGGGGGTGGCCGGGGTCGGCGCGTTCCTGACGGCCGTGCCGGGGCTGGCGACGGTGCTTTCGCTTGGCGGGGCGGCGTTCCTGGCATGGTACGGGATCAAGGCGTTCCAGCGAATGGCTGCGCCCGATGCGATGGCGGTGGCGTCTGGCGGCGGTATCAGCCTGGGCAGGGCGATCGCGGCGACGGCGGGTTTCACCTTCCTCAATCCGCACGTCTACCTCGACACGGTGCTGCTGATGGGCACGGCGGGCGCGGCACAATCAGCGGCGGCGAGGCCGCTTTTCGTTGCAGGCGCCGCGAGCGCGAGCTTCATCTGGTTCGCCGGTCTCGGCTACGGTGCGCGCCTGCTCGTGCCGCTGTTTTCCCGCCCGGCTTCATGGCGCATCCTTGACGCCATCGTCGGCGCGACGATGCTGGTGCTTTCGGCATCGCTGCTCGCGCGGGCCGCGTTCTGATTTCTTTTTTCCCGGAGCCTGCTCATGTACTGTCCCGCCGCCTTTCGTGAAGACCGTGCCGAGGTGCTTCACGCGGCGATCCGCGCCTATCCGCTGGCCACGCTGGTGACGCATGGCGCGGCGGGGCTGACGGCCAACCTGATCCCGTTCACGCTGGTGGCGCCGCCGTCCGGGCCGGTCTTGCTCCGCGCGCACATGGCGCGCACGAACCCGCAGGTGGAGGAACTGCGCGCAGGTGCCGATGCCCTCGTGATCTTCCAGGGGCCGCAGGCCTATGTCACTCCGGCATGGTATCCGGCCAAGCGCGAGCACGGGAAAGTCGTGCCGACGTGGAACTATATCGCCGTGCAGGCGCGGGGCCGCGCATCCGTTACGGACGATGCCGCCTGGCTGCGCGCGCAGATCGACCAGTTGACGGATGAGCAGGAGCGCGGCCGCGCCGTGCCATGGGCGGTGGACGATGCGCCCGCCGCTTTCATCGCCGGTCAGCTCAGGGGAATTTCGGGTATCGAGATCCCGGTCGAGAGGCTTGAGGGCAAGTGGAAGGCGAGCCAGAACCAGTCGCAAGCCGCCCGGAGCGCCGTGGCTGAGGGACTGCGAGAGGGCGAAACTCCGTCTGCGTCCATGGCGGATATCGTTGCGGCTGCGACGTAAAGTTATGATATTGACTCGCAATAGCTAAATTGCATTAATATGAACTTCGTATCAGCGAAGGAATTGGTGATGATCGTTCATGGACTTCTCGCCGCCGCTGCGGCTTTGCCGCTGCTTGCCGCCAATGTGCCGGACGCGGCGATGAACGATGCCTTCGAACAGGCGCTCGCTTCCCCGCCGGTGCAGAGGGATACGCGATCGGCCGGCGATCCGCAGATCGATGCGGCGCTTCAGGCGGAAAACTGCGGCGTGGTTGGCTCCATCGATCAGCAGATCGTCACGATGAAGTCGGGTGTCGTCGAGGATTCCGCCGACCTCGGTTCGGCATTCTTCGTGCGATGTGCGGACAGTTCCGCCTTTCTCCTGCGGGAATTGCGGGAGAAGGTCACCGTGAAGGACGGAAAGGTCACCGGGCGGGTAGGCAACCTCGGCGGACTGGGCTTTACGGAAAGCCTCGCCGGGCGACCGGCGGCGTTCCGCTATCAGGATTTCGCGAAGTTGCAGCGGACGATGGCGACCATGGCATGGGTCGCCCCCGATGGCGCCCGCTATGCGGTCAGCACTTATGGCGATGCGGATCAGGACAGCGCCCGCGAACGATTGTCCGCGATCGCGACGAAGTTCGTCTCTCGCCTGTAACGGGGGCGTTCAGGCGGCGATGTCCGCGAATGTGGCGCCGAGAAGGGCTGCTGCATCGTCGCCGGAAAGCCTGGCCTGAAGGCCCCGCTGCCCGCCGTTGAGAAAGATCGCGTCCCACAGCAGGGCGGTCTCGTCGATCACTGTCGGCACCCGGCGCATCTGTCCGAACGGGCTGATGCCGCCGATCTTGTAGCCGGTCAGTCGTTCGGCATCGGCGGGTTTCATCATTGCGGCGCTCTTGGCGCGCAGGGCGGCGGCGGCTTTCTTCATCGAGACTTCGCCGCTGCTCGGCGCGACGACGCAGGCCGGCTTGCCGTCGGCAAGCAGCATGAGGGTCTTGAACACCTGGGCAGGATCGGCGCCGATCGCCACGGCCGCCGCCTGGCCGATGCTCTCTGCCGAAGGATCGTAGTCATAGGCGTGGAGGCTGAAGGAGACTCTTGCCTGTTCCAGCGCCCTTGTTGCGCGGGTGGATTGCGCCATCGGGAATTCCTGCTCGTGGTTGCCCGCAGCCGCCTAGCGCAGCGCGCAGCGCGGGCCAAGGGGCAGGACCGGCACGAAAAGGCGCCCTGATATCGGCATGTCCCGTAAGATCAGGGAAATTCCCGCTCCAGCGCGATGCGGAAGGGAAAGCGCCTCGCCACTCTCACCGTCCCTTCGCCCAGCCCGGCGTCGGCGAGCACCTGCGTCCATTCGGCCGGGCGAAGCGAACGGGCGATCGAAAGCTGGCCGTCCTCCCGCACGATGCGGTGAACCCCCAGCGTCCGTGCGAGAAGGGGGAAGCCGTAATAGGCGAAAGCATGGCGGTGCAGGTCGCACAGGAGCCAGCCGCGCCGCGCTTCACACTCCATATGGCGCAGGAAGCGGGTGAGCTGCTCGTCGGTCATATGGTGAGCGACCTGGCTGCTGACGATGAAATCGAAATGCTCGGGCTGGTCGGCATAGTCGCCGGTCCGATAGTCTATCGGGACACCTTGCGCCGCGTCCGAAGGCGTTGCGGCACGTGCTATGCCTTCGCTCTCCGGGTTGAGGTCCACCCCCACCAGCCGTGCCTCGATCCCGCGCCGCGCCGCCCAGCGCGCCACGGTGCGCAGCAGGTCGCCATAGCCGAAGCCGACGTCGAGCAGGCTGAAGCTGCGCCCAGTTCCCACCGCGCGGAGAGGAAGGAAAGGGTGGAATGGGCCGTGAAGGTCCAGCGGTTGACCCGCGCCAGATCGCGCAGCACGGCGGCATAGGCGGCGCTGTCGAGATCGACCGCGTCCATCTGTTCTTCCTGGCGGACGCGAACCGGCAGGAAGCTCACTGCACGACGATCTTTCCGTTCATGCCGAAGGCGCTGTGCATGAAATGCGTGCAGCGAAGCTTGTAGCTGCCGGGCTGCGGCGCGACGAGGTGGATTTCAACCGTTTGCCCTGCTGCCAGCGGCACTTGCCCGTCGGATACCTTGGCACGATCCGCCTCGGCGATCCGCGCGGCCGAGAAGAATTCCTTCGCCGCGAAATCGTGCCGCCGGAAGCGGTATTCACCAGCTTCAGGTCGTAGCTGGCGCCGTGTTCCAGCGTGATGGTGGCGGGATCGAACTGGAAGTTCGACAGGCGTACCGTCAGCACGCGCATTTCGGCAGGTGCCGTTCCGCCGGGTTGCTGCGAGGCGGCGGGCAGGGGAGCCGCCAGAACGGCGGCGGCGATGACAAGACGGCAAGTGTTCATGTCCGGTCTTTCCATTGTCCGTGCAGGGACGCGACTCCGCGCGGGCGGAGCATGGTTCGTTATCGCACCGTTCCGGCCCGCGAAGAAGCGCTATCCGCGTCGCTCGCCGCGCTTGCCAGACCGGCGGAAAGCGCGCAGTCTCCGGTCCTTACGATCCGGGTGGGATGCCATGATGAGAAGCCAATGTCCGCTTACGGCGTGCGTGCTCCAGGCAGGATACCGGCCTATTTCCCGGACGGGCTGAGGTCATGGCGGAGCTTGCGATTTCGCGCCCTGCCGGACCTTCCCGGCTCCGATTCCAGCCCCGATTCCAGCCCTTGGCCCCCGTCCCAATGGAGAACAGCCGATGACTCACGATGCCGATATCATCGCCTTGATCGCCAAGGAGACGGGCCTTCCGCCCGAGCAGCTCCGCCCGGAAGCCACGCTGGCCACGCTGGACATTTCCTCGCTCGATCTTGTCAGCATCCTGTTCGAGCTGGAGGACAGGTTCGGGGTCGAAATCCAGCCGGAGGAACTCTCGCGCGAGACCACGCTGGGGCAGTTGCTGGAACGCATCGGAAGCGCCGCGCCGCGATGACCGGCGCCTCGGGGCACCGCGTGCTCGTGACCGGCATGGGGTGTGTGAGCGGTCTTGGCCGGGGCCTCGCTGTCAACTGGGCGCGTACCCGCAAGGGAGACGGCGCGATCCGCCCGCTGCCGGGCCCGGCGCCGGTGGGCATGGCCGCCTGGCTGGAGGGCAGGCCCGCGGACGACATCCGCTTTCCGGGCGTGGATGGGCAGCGCCTGCGCCGCCTTGGCCGCCTCGATCCGATCTCCCAGTTCGCGATAGAGGCCGCGCTGGAGGCCGTCCGGGATGCAGGCCTTGCGGATCATCCGTCACTGGCCCGGCGCACGGCGGTCCTGATGGGCTGCGGCAGCGGCGGCAACGAAACGATCGACACAGGTTACGAACGGCTCTTCGGCAAGGACGAGGCCAAGGTCCACCCCCAGACCATCCCTAGCTCGATGATCACGGCTCCCGCCGCGCATGTCTCGATCCTGCTGGGCATCCACGGCCCGGTCTTTACCCTGTCCAGCGCCTGCGCCTCTTCCGCTCACGCGCTGGGGGAAGCCCTGCACATGATCCGCAGCGGCCGTGTCGATGTGGCGATCGCGGGCGGGGCCGAGGCCTGCCTCACGCGTGGTTCGATGGCGGGATGGCAGTCTCTGGGCGTGCTGGCGCCGGACACCTGCCGCTCGTTCTCGCGCGATCGGCGCGGCATGGTGCTGGGCGAGGGCGCGGCCGTGCTCGTGCTGGAAAGCGAGCGCCATGCCCGCGCCAGAGGAGCCCGCGTTCATGGCGAACTGGCGGGATATGGCCTGTCGAGCGATGCGTCGCACATCACTGCGCCGGACACTGCCGGGATCGCGGCCGCTATTCGCGCAGCGCATGAGGATGCATGCATCGGTTTCGACATTCCCGCCATCGTTTCGGCGCATGGCACCGGCACCGCGCTGAACGATGCGGCCGAAGCGCTTGCGCTGCGGGAGGTCTACGGCGCAGACCTGCCCCGCCACCGGGTGATCGCCACGAAGTCCGCGCATGGCCACATGATCGGCGCGACCGGGGCGATGGAGTTCCTGCTGGGGCTGATGGCCCTTGTCGAAGGCACGGCGCCCCCGGTGCTGAACCATCTCGGCCCTGACCCGGAGTGCGATCTTCCGCTGGCGCTGGAGCCTCAGTCATTTTCGGCCGAAGTGCTGATTTCGAACAGCTTCGCGTTCGGCGGGCTGAACGCGGTGCTGGTGGGGAGACGGGCATGACCTCGGCTATCGCGCATATCAATCGCATCGGCACCGCCAATCCGCCTTTCGCGGTTCACGATGCTTTCGTGCGCTTCGTCAGCGCAGAGCTGGCCGATGCACGGTCTCGCCGCCTGTTCGAGCGCATGGCCGCCCGCTCCGGCATCGCGCAGCGCTATTCCTTCCTCGAACCGGTGACGCTTGCCGATGGCACGATAACCGATACGGCGGGCTTTTATGGGACGGGGGCGTGGCCATCGACCGGGCAGCGCATGGCGCTTTACGAACGCGACGCGCCCCGTCTGGCCTTCGCCGCGATAGAGGCGCTGGAAATCGACATCGCCGCGGCGGGGATCACGCACCTCATCGTCGCTTCCTGCACCGGCTTCATGGCGCCCGGGCTGGACCAGGCGATCGTTGCCGGCGCCGGACTCGATCCCGGCGTGGAGCGGACGGTGGTGGGTTTCATGGGCTGTTATGCGGCCGTCAATTCCCTGCGGCTGGCGCATCATATCGTCCGTTCGACGCCGGAGGCGCGGGTGCTGGTGGTGACGCTTGAACTCTGTACGATCCATTTCCAGCGGAGCGGCGATCTGGCGAACCTGCTGGCGATGCTATTGTTCGGCGATGGGGCTGCGGCGGCTTTGGTGACGGCGCGGCCGGAAGGGATCGCCCTGCGCGATTTTCGGGCGGTGACGATACCGGGCACGGCCGATGCCATCACATGGTCGATCCGCGATCAGGGGTTCGACATGCACCTTGGCGGAGAAGTGCCGGCCCGCATCGCCGAGGCTCTTGCGGCGGATGCCTCCCGCGGAGACGACCGGGGGCTCCTGCGCGGCGCTTCACCCGGTGATGTCGCGTTATGGGCGGTCCACGCGGGCGGCCGCACGGTGCTGGATGCCGTGGAGCACGGCCTTGGCTTACCCGCCGAGGCGCTGCTGCCTTCGCGAACGGTGCTGCACGATCACGGCAACATGTCCTCGGCGACATTGATGTTCATCCTTTCGCGGATGCTGTCGGGCTCGGGCGAGGGAGATGGGCTGGCGCTGGCCTTCGGGCTGGGCATGGCGGCGGAGAGCTTCCGCTTCACCCTGGAACGCTGACATGGCCGATGTCCTCGTGGTCGGCGGGGGGCTTGCAGGCGGGGCGGCGGCTGCCTGCTGGCGCGGCAGGGGCGGGACGTGCTCCTGCTGGAACGGGAGCATGGGCCGCATCACAAGGTCTGCGGCGAATTCCTCTCGGTGGAGGCGGCGGCGCATCTGCGCCAGCTTGGCGTGGACCCCGCTTCGCTGGGCGGTGTGCCGATCCAGCGGATCAGGCTGGTTTCGGGCACTGTGGAAGCGGAGGCGCCGCTGCCCTTCGGTGCCTGGGGCCTCAGCCGCCATGTGCTGGACGAGGCGCTGTTGAGGGAGACCATCGCAGCCGGCGCGCGGGTGGAGCGGGGCGTCAGGGTACTCGAACTCGGCGGCTGCGTGGCCCGCACGAGCGAGGGGGACCGAGAGGGGGAGTATCTGCTGCTGGCAAGCGGCAAGCTGCCCCTGCGCGAAAGAGGCACGGCGTCCACGGGGCGGGCGGAGGCTGGTTTCGTGGGGTTCAAGATGCATTACCGCCTTGCCCCTGCCGCGATGCACCGTCTGGCGGGCACGATCATGCTCTTTCTGTTCGGCGGCGGTTATGCGGGACTTCAGATGGTGGAGGGTGGACGGGCCAACTTGTGCCTCGTCGTGCGCCGCAGCCGTCTTGCGCAGTCCGGCGGGGACTGGACGGGCCTGCGCGCCCGGCTGGACGAGATCGCGGCGCTGCGCGAAATGCTGGCCGATGCGGAGCCGCTGTTCGACCGTCCTGTAACGATCGCCAACCTGAACTACGGCATGGCCCCGGCCCGGACCGCGAACAGCCGGGTGCTGCGGCTGGGAGACCAGTGGGCGATGACCGCCTCGCTCACCGGGGACGGCATGGCCATCGCCCTGCGCAGTGCCTTCGTCGCCGCGCAAAGCGTGATGGCGGGCGAGGACGCGCGGCGATACGACTGCAGGCTCGCCGCGGAGGTTCGCGGTCAGGTCCGGCGGGCCATGGCGTTCCAGAACATGCTGGACCATCCGGTCCTGCGGCAGGCCGGGTGCCACGCGGCCCGGTCCTTTCCTGCGCTGCTGACAATGGCCGCGCGCGCAACCCGCCTGCGCGAATGGAGATGACAGCGGGGCGGGAGCGCCGAAGGGGCGCTCGCCTTTGCCGCCGTGATCTACTCCTCGTCAGCCGGTTCCCCGTCTCCGCGCGCGTAATGGCCCACCAGCATTCCGGCGGCCAGGACATGGTCCTTGATCGCCGCCAGGAATTCCGAACGGCCCGGGTTCGTTTCCAGCACGGGCGCGCGGGAAAGCGCGAAGAGCTGGAACACGTAATCGTGCGTGCCGTGGCCCGGCGGGGGATCGGGCGGCAGCCAGCCTTCGGCCTGATAGCTGTTGCGCCCCACATCGCGCCCGTCCGGCGCACCGTCGTCGTCAGGGCCGATGCCGCCTTCGGGAATCGCCCGTGTGCCTGCGGGAAGGTTCCAGACGATGGCGTGGACAAGAGGCTCGGCCGCAGGAGCGTCGGGGTCTTCGACCAGCAGCGCCAGGCTGGTGGTGGCGGCAGGAACCTCGCCCCATTCCAGCGGCGGGGATATGCCTTCGCCATCGGGCGTGAAGCGGGCGGGAAGGCGCGCGCCGTTCTCGAAAGCGGGGCTCGACAGGTCTATGAAGGCGCCTTCCGGCACCAGCCCGGCGCGGACGATCGCCAGCTTGGAATGTCCCGCGCGGAAGTTGTGAAACAGGGCGCCAAGCCATTGAGGGACATGTTCGAGCATGGGATTCTCCTTCGTCTCGGTGTGCAACGTCCGGACCCGACCTGAGGTTTCGTCACCATCGGCGATGACTTCCGGGTTTCGGCAGATCATGACGCCTGCGCCGTCAGCCGCATTGATCGGGCGCAATCGGGCCGCCCGGTATCGCCGCCGCCGTGCGATATCGCCGGGATGCGCTTGCAGGGCTGCGCTGACGATTGGCATCGATCCCGTTTTGGGTTAGGCGGCACCTGCAAGCCGGATTTCGTCCGGCCTGCAACGATCGCGCGGGTGCCTTTCGGGGCTGAAATGGGAATGCGGTGCGGAGGAAACTCCCATTCCGCAGCTGTCCCTGCAACTGTAAGCGGCGAGCGAGATGCCGGGGCTCCCTCAACGGAGCCGGCCACTGGATGAAGGCGCCCATCGGCGCCGGTTCCGGGAAGGCCGCGTATCGAGCTTTGACCCGTGAGCCAGGAGACCTGCCGGCGCGTCGGTCGCTCTTGCCATGGTCCAGGGAAAGGCCAAGGCTCGGTACTCCGCGTGAGCGACGAACCTGTGCGGCTGGGGCTGCATCGGTGTGCAGGGATGGCGTATGTCGCGCCCGCCTGTCGTTGCGCACGGACCGACTTCGTCGGCAAGCCCCGGTCATCGTCGCCGCGCGCGGTTGAAAGCGTTTATGCGCGTCTCGTCGAAGCGTGCCCTTTTGAAAATCCAGCGTTCCCGCCCGGATCGCCGCACATGAGCGACTTTGCCGTGCGCGGCTGGTGCCCCAGTGCCTGGCGCCCGATGATGGCGGGCGACGGGCTGATCGTGCGCGTGCGGCCGCGCCTTGGGCGCCTGTCACGCGCGCAGGCGCTGGCGCTCTGCGCGCTGGCCCGCGAATACGGCAGCGGGGCGATCGACCTCAGCCGCCGTGCCAATCTCCAGATCCGGGGTGTGACCGAAGCCGGTTGGGCGGCCCTGCTGGAGCAACTGGTGGCGCTGGAACTGGTGGATGCCCGGCCCGATACCGAAAACCGCCGCAATATCCTCGTCGCGCCGGACTGGACGGCGGGGGACGACACGTTCCGGATCGCCGAGGCGCTGGCCAGTGCGCAGGTTCGCCTGCCGGAACTGCCGGGAAAGATGGGTTTCGCCGTGGACGCCGGAGCCGCGCCGATCCTGGGGGGAAGCCCGGCGGACTTTCGGATCGAACGGGGCGAAGGCGGCTGGCTCATCCTGCGCGCGGATGGCCGGGCGCTGGGGATTCCCGTTGCCGTGGACGAAGCGGTCGGCGCGCTGGTCGAACTGGCGGAATGGTTCGTCGCCTCCGGCGGGATCGCATCCGGCAGGATGGCGCGCCACCGTGCCGAGCTGCCGGGCTGGGCCAGGGGATGGGTCTCTCCCGCATCGCCGCGTCCGGTCATCGGCCCCGGCGCCCATGCCATGGGCCATGCCTGCGGCGCCGCTTTCGGCAGCGTGGAGGCGGCGGCGCTGGCCTCGCTCGTCACACGTTCCGGGGCGGCGGCCTTGCGGATCACCCCGTGGCGGGTGCTTCTTCTGGAAGGCGCGAACCCGCTCCCCGATCCTGTCGGGGATGGCTTTGTCAGCGATCCTACCGATCCGGCCATGCGCGTGGACGCCTGCCCCGGAGCACCGCTGTGCCCGCAGGCGACCGTGGCGACGCGGCCGCTGGCCTTGCGGCTGGCCGCGCACGTTCCGGGCCGCCTTCACGTCTCCGGCTGCGCCAAGGGCTGTGCGCGTTCCGCCCCTGCAAGCGTCACGCTGACCGGGCGAAACGGCCGCTTCGACCTTTCCATCGATGCCGCTGCCGGAGACCCGCCATGCCGGTCCGGCCTCGATCTCCCACAACTGCTCGCCCATTTCGGAGCCGAATGATGCCTCATCTTTATGAAACCGATGGCGCGGCGATCTACCGCCAGTCTTTCGCGACCATCCGTGCCGAGGCCGATCTCCAGCGTTTCACGCGTGAGGAAGAGCGTATCGCGGTGCGCATGATCCATGCCTCGGGCATGGTCGAACTGGCCGCTCATATACGGTTCTCCGCGGGCTTCGCCGAAGCCGCGATCGCGGCTGCAGCGCGCGGGGCTCCGGTGCTCTGCGATGCGCGCATGGTGACGGAAGGCATCACCAGATCGCGCCTTCCCGCCGGCAATCCGGTGATCTGCACGCTGCACGACCCGGCGGTTCCCGATCTGGCGAAAGCCATGTCCAACACGCGCTCGGCCGCGGCGCTCGAACTGTGGCGGCCGCATCTGCAGGGGGCGCTGGTGGCGATCGGCAATGCGCCGACAGCGCTGTTCCATTTGCTGAACATGCTGGAAGACCCCGCCTGTCCGCGCCCGGCGGCGATCATAGGGTGTCCGGTCGGCTTTGTCGGCGCGGTGGAGTCCAAGGCCGCGCTGTGGGAGGCGATGCCGGTGCCCTGCTGCATCGTCGAGGGGCGGCTGGGCGGCAGCGCCATCACCGTGGCCGCGATCAACGCCATCGGGAGCCGCGCGGAATGAAGCCGGGCACCGTTCACGGCGTGGGCCTTGGCCCCGGCGCGCAGGACCTGCTGAGCGTTCGCGCCGACCGTCTGGTGCGCGAGGCAAGGCATGTCGCCTATTTCCGCAAGTCCGGCCGCCCCGGGCAGGCGCGCAGGATCGTCGAGGGGATGCTGCGCGAAGACGTTGTGGAATTCGCGATGGAGTATCCGGTCACGACGGAAATCCCGCTGTCCGACCCGCGCTACAACGCCTGCCTTTCCGAGTTCTACGAATATTGCGCGGGCCATGTCGCGCGGCTGGCCGGTGCGGGCGAGGATGTCGTGGTCCTGTGCGAGGGCGACCCGTTCTTCTACGGCTCGTTCATGCACCTCTACACCCGCCTGTCGGGCTCGGTGCCGACACGAGTGGTCCCCGGGATCACCGGGATGTCCGGCGCGTGGACTGCCAGCGGCGCGCCGATGACCTGGGGAGACGACGTGCTCACCGTGCTGATGGCCACGCTGCCCGAGGACGATCTGGCAAGCGCATTCGCGATACCGATGCCCTGGTCGTCATGAAGATCGGTCGCAATCTCGACAAGCTGCGGCGCGCGGTGGCCGCCGCCGGGCGCGAGGGAGAGGCCTGGCTGGTGGAACATGCGGCCATGGCGGAGCAACGCGTTACGCCGCTGTGCGAGGCGCAGGCCGTGACGCCCTATTTCTCGATCCTGCTGATCCACGGGCAGGGCCGCCGGCCATGAGCGGCTGGATCGCGATTGCGGGCATCGGTCCGGGTGATGCCGCGCTGGTGACGCCAGAAGTCTCGCAGGCGCTGGCGGAGGCGACCGACATCGTCGGCTATGCCCCATACGTTTCGCGCGTCCCCGCGCGGGCAGGGCTGACGCTTCACGCCAGCGACAACCGGGTGGAGCTGGAGCGCGCCGCCCATGCCCTGGAGATGGCGGCGAGTGGGCGGCGGGTCGTGGTGGTGTCGTCGGGCGATCCGGGGGTGTTCGCAATGGCCTCCGCCGTGTTCGAGGCGCTGGAGGCGGGGCCTGCCGCGCACCGCGCACTCGATATACGGGTGCTGCCGGGGATCACCGCGATGCTGGCGGCCAGCGCCCGGGCGGGCGCCCCGCTGGGCCACGATTTCTGCGCCATCAACCTCTCCGACAATCTCAAGCCCTGGGCATTGATCGAGCGGCGGCTGCGCCTTGCGGCAGAGGCGGACTTTGCGATGGCGTTCTACAATCCCCGGTCGAAGGCACGACCGCACGGATTTGCGCGCGTCCTTGAAGTCCTGCGCGAGACATGCGGAGAGGACCGGCTGATCCTGTTCGCGCGCGCAGTCTCCACGCCGGAGGAGGAAATGCGTGTCGTCACGCTGGGCGAGGCCCGGCCGGAAATGGCGGACATGCGCACGATGGTGATCCTCGGTTCCAGCCGGACCCGGCTGTCGAGCGGCCGGGAAGGCGATCCTCTACACGCCGCGGTCGGCGGCATGACCCAGCCAGCGCAGCACCTCGCCGGGGTGGTGAACCGCCTTGCCCCGGGCGGGCGCTGGGCGGTCGATCATGAGCACGGGCACGCCGAGGCGGCGCGCGGCGATGAGCTTGGCCTCCGCCCCGGTGCCCCCGGCATTCTTGCAGACGATCAGGTCGATGGCATGGTCCCGCAGCAGGCGCGTGTCGGCCTCGGCGGTGAAGGGGCCGCGATCGACCACCAGATGATGGTCGGGAAGCGCGGGCGCCTGTTCCGGGCGGTCCACGAAGCGCAGCAGGTAGTGGTGCTGACCCTGCACCGCGAAAGCGTTCACATGCATCCGGCCGAGTGCCAGCATGACCCTGCGCGGCGGCCCGGCAAGCGCCGAAACGGCGGCCTCGATATCCGCCGCATGCTGCCAGCGGTCGCCTCGGGCGGGTTGCCACGGGGGGCGGGTGAGCCGGATGTGCGGCGTTGCAGTGTTCCGGGCGGCGGCCAGCGCGTGCGCGCTCATGGTCGCGGCGAACGGATGCGTGGCATCTACCAGATGGGTGACCCGGTGTTCCCGCAAATAGCGTTCCAGTCCCTCGATGCCGCCGAAACCGCCGATACGCACCGGCACCGGCTGCGCCTTCGGCCGTTCGACGCGCCCCGCATAGCTCAGTGTCGCGGTGAGCCCGCGCTCCGCCAGGGAGGCGACCAGCGCGCTGGCTTCCGTCGTCCCGCCGAGAACCAGGATATGGGAAATGCCGGAAACTCCTGAACAGCCATGGCTTACCATCGTCGGCATGGGTGAGGACGGGCTTTCCGGTCTCTCCGATGCAAGCCGCGAGGCACTGGCCGGTGCCGAACTGGTGACCGGCGCCGCACGCCACCTCGGGCTCCTGCCCGCCTCTACAGGTGAGCGGATGACGTGGCCAGTGCCCTTCGCCGATGGACTGGAACCGCTGCTGGCCCATCGCGGCAGGCGCGTGGTCATGCTGGCATCGGGCGATCCGTTCTGGTTCGGCGCAGGCAGTGTCGTGACCCGGCATCTGCGACGGGACGAATGGACCGCGCATCCCGCACCTTCGGTCTTTGCGCTGGCCGCCTCGCGGCTTGGCTGGCCGATCGAGGGCACGGCCTGCCTCGGCCTTCACGCGGCGCCGCTTGGCCGCCTGCGCCGCCACATCGCACCGGGGCGAAGGGCGCTGGTTTTGGTTCGTGACGGCGCGGCGGCGGTGGCGGTGGCCCGTTATCTCGCGGAACTGGGCTTCGGAGCTTCGGAGCTTTCCGTGCTCGAAGCGCTGGGCGGCCCGCGCGAGCGCATACGCCATTCGGCCGCGGAAGAGCTTGACTTCGCCGATATCGCGCACCCCGCGGCGCTGGGTATCCGTTTTGCCGGAAACGGCGCGGTTCTGCCCTGCGGCACCGGCCTGCCGGACGACTGGTTCGCGCATGACGGACAGATCAGCAAGCGCCCGGTGCGGGCCCTCACGCTTTCGGCGCTGGCGCCGCGTCAGGGCGAGACCCTGTGGGATATCGGCACCGGCTCGGGGTCCATTGCGATAGAGTGGCTGCTTGCGCACCCGGACATGCAGGCCATTGCCTTCGAGAGCGACCCCGCGCGTGCGGCGCGGGCGCGGGCCAATGCGGCGGCGCTGGGGGCCGATCGGCTGTCCGTGGTGGAAGGCCGCGCGCCTGCCGTGCTGGCCGGGCAGGCCGCGCCCGATGCGGTTTTCATCGGCGGCGGGCTCTGTGCGGAGCTTCTGGAATGTCTCTGGACCGTGCTGAGGCCGGGCGCACGTCTCGTCGCCAATGCCGTCACACTGGAATCGGAGGCCTTGCTGGCGCAATGGCACGGGGCGAGGGGGGCAGTCTCCTGCGGATCGAACTGTCCGAAGCGGCGCCGCTGGGCGCGAAGCGCGGCTGGAGGGCAAGCTATCCGATCGTCCAGTGGAGCGTGGTGCTGTGATCGTGGCTGGTTTCGGATTTCGCGCGGGCGCGAACCTCGTCTCTCTGGAGCGCGCGCTGGAAGGGGCCTGCGCAGGCCTGCCGCCGATTGCGGCGCTGGCCGCCCCTTGCGACAAGGCCCCCCAGCTCAAGGCGCTGGCCGACCGTCTCGGCCTGCCGCTGCTGGCCATCGATGCCGAGCGGCTCCGCGCCGCATCCACGATCACCCGCTCCGCCGCAAGCCTTGCCGCGCGGGGAACCGGCAGCGTGGCCGAAGCTGCCGCGCTTGCCGCCTGCGGTCCGGCCGCGAGGCTGCTCGCCCCCCGCCACGTTTCATCTGACCGCATGGCGACTTGCGCCATCGCCGAGGGAGTTCAACCATGACCGTTCATTTCATCGGAGCCGGTCCCGGCGCGCCCGACCTGTTGACGCTGCGCGGGCGAGATCTGATCGCGGCGAGCCCGGTGTGCCTCTATGCCGGTTCGCTCGTGCCTGCCGCCATCCTCGACCATTGCCCGCCGGGCGCGCGCATCGTGAACACCGCTTCGATGGCGCTGGACGAAATCGTGGCCGCGATCCGCGAAGCCCATGACGCGGGGCAGGACGTGGCGCGGCTCCATTCGGGCGACCTATCGATCTGGTCGGCCATGGGGGAGCAGGTCAGGCGGCTGCGGGCGCTGGGCATTCCGTTCACGGTGACCCCCGGCGTTCCGGCATTCGCGGCGGCGGCGGCAGCGCTGGAGGCCGAATTGACGGTGCCCGCGCTGGCCCAGTCGCTGGTCCTTACCCGCACGCCCGGGCGGGCGAGCGCCATGCCCGAGGCCGAGAGCCTGACACGGTTCGCCGCGACCGGAGCGACGCTGGCGATTCACCTGTCGATCCACAATCTCGGGCAGGTGGTGCGGGATCTGCTCCCCGCTTACGGCACGGATTGCCCGGTCGCCGTGGTGTGGCGGGCAAGCTGGCCGGACGAGCGTGTCGTGCGCGCCAGCCTCGGTTCGGTGGAAGCCGCGGTGGCGGGGAGCATGGAGCGGACGGCGCTGATCCTCGTGGGCAAGGCGCTGGGGCAGGGCGTGTCCGGCGAGAGCAGCCTCTATGCCGCAGGTTACGACCGCCGGTTCCGCCCGCAAACGGCCGAATCCCGGTTCGCCGGGCTGGAAGAGTGACGGCCGCGTGATCGACCTTCATCTCATCGGGATCGGCACCGGCAATCCCGATCACTTGACCTTGGCGGCGGTGAAGGCACTGAACCAGGCGGACCTGATCCTGTTGCCGCGTAAGGGCGAACGCAAGTCGGACCTGCTGGACCTGCGCCGCGCGATCTGCGGTGCCGTGCTGACGCAGCCCGTGCGCATCGCCGAATTCGATCTGCCGGAACGCTCGCCGGTGCCGCCCTACCTTGAGGCGGTGGGAGACTGGCACGGCGCAATCGCCCGCGTCTGGGCCGATCAGATCGGTGCGCATCTGCCGCAGGGCGGCAAGCTGGCGCTGCTGGTCTGGGGAGATCCCTCCCTTTACGACAGCACGCTGCGGATCGCGGGCCTGCTCGCGGAGGGCGGAATGGCCCTGCGCACGCAGGTCGTGCCGGGCATAACCAGCATCCAGGCACTGACGGCGGCGCATTGCATCCCGCTCAACACTCTGGGTTCACCCGTCACGATCACCACCGGACGCCGCCTTCGGGAGGATGGGTGGCCGCAGGGCGCGGAAACGGTCGTGGTCATGCTTGATGGCATGTGCGCTTTTTCCGCGCTGCCGCAAGAGGGCCTGACGATCTGGTGGGGCGCCTATCTCGGCATGGCACATGAAGCGCTGGTCCACGGGCCGCTGGCCACGGCCGGGCCGCAGATCGTCCGGCACCGGGCCGAACTGCGCGCCAGCCATGGCTGGATCATGGACGTCTACCTGCTGCGCCGGGCCGTCAGTTAAGCGAGCCGGGAGCGGGCGCAACCTTGCCGTTCTGGCTCGTCACCAGGTTCTCCCGGGCCTGATACACCCGGCTGTGCGCGGGAACCCCGTGCGTGAGCCAGACATTGCCGCCGATCTCGGAGCCCTTGCCGATCGTCACCCGGCCCAGGATCGTCGCGCCGGCGTAGATCACCACGTCGTCCTCGATGATCGGATGGCGCGGCGTGGCCTTGACCAGCGCACCCGAAGGATCGGCGGGAAAGTTCTTCGCGCCCAGCGTCACGCCCTGATAGATGCGAACGTTGTCGCCGATGATCGCGGTTTCCCCGATGACCACGCCGGTGCCGTGATCGATGAAGAACCCCTGTCCGATCTGTGCGCCGGGGTGAATGTCGATCCCCGTTCGGCTATGCGAGATTTCCGAGAGGATGCGCGCCACCAGCGGTACGCCCAGCAGGTGCAGGGCGTGGGCAAGGCGGTGATGGATGATCGCCAGCAGTCCGGGATAGCAGATCAGCACTTCGTCGAGGCTGCGCGCCGAAGGGTCGCCGCGATAGGCGGCTTCGATATCTATATCGAGCAGGCGCCGGATCGCGGGGAGCTGGCGGGAAAACCCGGCGACCAGTTCCGAGGCATGGCGATCGATCGCGCCCTTGTCCTGCGTGCCGGAGGAATATGTCAGTTCGAGCCGCAACTGGGCCTGAAGCCGGCTCAGCGCGATCTGCAGGGACTGAGTTACGAAGGTGTCCTCGTTGTGCAGGCGGACGAAATCGGGGCCGAGCCTGAGCGGGAACAGCGCGCCGCAAAGTTCGTCGGCCACTTTTGCAAGGCGCACGCGGGAAGGGAAGCTCTCCACCCCATATTCCGAATGCTGGGTATTGGTGGTGCGCCAGTGATGCCGGATCTCCGCGAGTTCGCGGACAATGCTGCCGACATCCCAGAAGTCGTCCTCCCCGGCGTTCGCGCTGATATGTTCCGGCTCGCTGCTCATGACGTTCATATTCCCGGCCAATTACCGTGCTTCCCTCGAAAGAAACGGCGATGCCCCTGCCGCTTTCCGGTGCGGGGCTGGCGACCCCGTCCGAGGGAATCCCACGGGGCCGATCGGTCCACGCCGCCTCAGCGCAGCACTTCGCCCTCGATCGTGATGCGATGCATTTCGCGGCGGTGGCCGTGATAATCGTTGTAGGCGTAATGCCAGGTCGCGCGGTTGTCCCAGAAGGCGATCGAGCCGTCCCGCCAGTGGAAATCCTCCTGGAATTCCGGCTTCACGCAGTGTGCGTAGATCTCCTGGAGCAACTCCTGGGAAGCGTCTTCGGAAAGGCCCTGGATGCGCACCGTGAAACTGGGGTTCACGTAGATCGCGCGCTTGCCGCTGAGCGGATGGGTTATCACCATCGGATGAACCGGATCGTCCAGCACGTCGGCCGCGCCGGAGTTGCCGATGCGGCCGTCCTGTCGGGTATCCTGCGCGGCTTCGTAGACCCCGGCCTTGCTGCCGAAGACATGGCGCGCCGAATGGACGGCGCTGCGGCCTTCGATCCGGGCGCGCAGGGCTTCGGGCAGGCCGTCATAGGCGGCATACATCGAGGCGAAGGCCGTCGCGCCGCCTTGCGCGGGCAGTTCGCGGGCGACAAGGATCGATCCAAGCGCGGGCTCGAAATCGTAGGAATGGTCCGTATGCCAGCCGCCGCCGATATTGTGCTGCTGATCCGGTTCCTTCACGACGAGCGCGATCTCGGGATAGCCCGGGTGCGCGGCGAAGAAGCGGTTGATGTTGATCTCCCCCCAGTTCCGGGCGAAGGCGATGTGCTGTTCCTCGCTGATGGACTGATCGCGGAAGAACACCACCCCATGCTCCGCGAAGGCGGCGCGAATGGCGGCAAGATCACCGGTTGCGAAGGGCCGGGACAAGTCGATGCCCAGGATTTCGGCACCGACGCGCCCGTGCTTGCGGATTTCGAGAGTCATGCCGAAACCTTTTCTTGGCCGGATTTCCGGATGGATCGGTGCAAACCGGTGTCGTGAAAACTCATCCTTCGTATCGCCCCTGAGTTATGGGGAACACGAAGCCTGGCGTTGTCGCCCCGAGCATCGCG
Organism: Novosphingobium sp. ST904; assembly: GCF_001298105.1. Taxonomy (GTDB): domain Bacteria; phylum Pseudomonadota; class Alphaproteobacteria; order Sphingomonadales; family Sphingomonadaceae; genus Novosphingobium. Next base: position 133,100 of record NZ_LGJH01000165.1, read on the forward strand.
CGCTTTAGCTGTTGGTTACGCGGAGCAAGCTGCTTCCCGGTCAAAAGCCGCGGACTGGAAAATACTGCGGAAGAGCGAGCCAGGTTCCCCTCGCCTTCATTCTCAACCTATTTAATTGACATTAAGGCGTCAAGCGACCGGGGTCAGCCGACCGGGCTTTCCTGCGAAAACTATTCTTTGCTTGCGCCAAGCCTGCCTTGGAGCGTCGCAGATGATGCAGCGAGGCAACCCGCAAATCGAATCCAGCAAATCGATTTATCCGCAGGGCGATATCCATAGCATCGATTTGTATACGGACGCGCGGCACGGGACTATCCTGACTGGACGGTCGTTCTCTTCCAGACGGCAGGCGGGTCTACAGAGACTGCCGGGAGGAGAAAAATACAGGCCGCTCAATAACATCCAGGCGAACCTGGAGTTGGGAAGGAGTTTGACGAGTGGAAGAAGGTTTCGAAGTCGATTCGGGCGACAAGGCCATCATCATCCTGCAGAGCCTGATCTGCTACCTGCGCGAGAAGAACGTGCTCAGCCGGGCGGACATCCAGGAACTGCGCGATCGCGTCGATGCGCGCATCCTTGCGGTTGAAGGTGCCGCCGCGGAAAAGGCGATGCCGTGCAATTCGGCCGCTGCCGTGGCCGCCGCGCGCGAAATGGCAAGCCTCGATGAATATTGCGGCAAGCGCTACGGCGGGAAGCACCGCAAGGCGCACTGAAACGGGTCCTGGGCATGGGCCGCACGGGGCGGCCTTGCCTGTCTGAAAACAGGCTGCCGGCCTGTTTCCGAGATTGCCTGTTCGCTATATTGATTGCAGCGCGGCGACGATCATCCGCGCGGAGTGTTCTGCCGTGCGTTCGGCGCTCAACCTCGGCAGCGACATGCTGCGATGACCGAGCCCGAAAAGGCAGCCCAGCATCATCTCGACGGCGCCTTCCAGTTCCTCGCCCGTCAGATTCCGGTTCGCGGCGCACGCGAATTCGCGAAGATAATCCCGAAATTGCTCGCACATGGAACCGATCGTGCGTCCCACTCGTTCGTTGCGGAAGCCTTCGGCAAGGATGTCGAAGGACAATGCCTCGTGCCCTTCGTCAATGACTTGCAGGAACAGTTCCCGGAAGGTTTCCAGGACAGTCAGTTCGCCCTGATCAAGACGTCGACGCAGATCATCAAGTTCGGTAAGCTTTTCATCGAAATCGGCAATTACGATCGCCTCGATAATCTCTTCCTTGCTTTTGAAGGAGCGATAGATCAGCCCGACCGACATCTCCGCAGCAGCAGCCAGTTCCGACATCGACGTCTGGTGGAAACCGTTCGTTGCGAACAGTTCCCGCGCTGCGTTTCGGATCCGATCCCTGCTGGGTACTTTTTGCTGCACTGCACCCATTTTTCGTTCTCGTACGTATTTTTCGCTTGTATTCTCCATGGCCGATTTCTAGTGGCGATGCAATGTGAATGATCGTTCACTCTCAAATTGCCCCCCAACGATCGCAACGGATGAACCAATGCAAAAGGCGATGATTATCGGGTTTCTGGCGTGCGCCTCGGCGCTTGCGCTGAGTGCATGTGGAGAGCAGCAGCCGTCTGCGCCGCCTCCGCCCGAAGTCGGTGTCGTGACGCTCACGACCGAATCAGCAGCGCTGACGAATGAACTCCCCGGCCGTATTACCGCGCTGGAAACGGCGGATGTCCGGCCCCAGATCACCGGTGTAATCCGGCGCCGGCTGTTCACCGAGGGCAGCAACGTGCAGGCCGGCCAGCTTCTCTACGAGATCGAGGACGCGCCTTACCGTGCGGCCGTGGCGCAGGCGCAGGGCTCGCTGGCCACCGCCAATGCGACGATCCGCTCCACCGCGCTCCAGGCCCAGCGCTACAAGGACCTGATCGCGATCAACGCGGTCAGCCGGCAGCAATACGATGATGCCGCCGCCGCCGCGCAGCAGGCGCGGGCCAATGTTGCGGCGCAGCAAGGTGCGCTCCAGGCCGCGCAGGTGAACCAGAACTTCACGCGCATCCGCGCGCCGATCTCGGGCCGTATCGGCCGTTCGCTGTTCACGCCGGGCGCGCTCGTTTCGGCCGCGCAGGCGGACGCTCTGGCGACGATCCAGCGTACCGACAGCGTCTATGTCGACGTGACCCAGTCGGCCGCCCAGATCATCGACCTCAAGCAGGCGATGGCCGCCGGGGGTGTCAGCGAAGCCGACGGCGCCCGCGTCCAGCTCATCCTGCCGAACGGTTCGGTCTACCCGATCGAAGGCCGCCTCCAGTTTGCCGACGTCACCGTGGACCAGAGCTCCGGCTCCGTGATCCTGCGCGCGACCTTCCCGAACCCCAACGGCCTGCTGCTGCCGGGCATGTATGTCCGCGCCAAGCTGGTCGAGGGCCTGCGCAGCAATGTCATCCTCGCACCCCAGCAGGGCGTCACGCGCGATCCGCGCGGCCGGGCTACCGCGATGGTCGTGGGCAAGGACAACAAGGTCGAGCAGCGCCAGATCGAAACCGATCGCGCCGTCGGCGACAAGTGGATCGTCACCAAGGGCCTCAACGTAGGCGACAGGCTGATCGTCGAGGGTCTCGTAAACCTGCGGCCGGGCACGGTCGTCAAGGCGGGCATGCCGCAGCAGATCACGACCGCGGGCGGGGCGAAGTAACCCATGTCCCGGTATTTCATCGACAGACCCATCTTCGCATGGGTCATCGCCATCGTCATGATGCTTGCGGGCGTCCTGGCGATCCGTTCGCTCGCCGTGGCCCAGTTCCCCGAGATCGCGGCCCCCGCCGTCCAGATCTCCACCAGCTATCCCGGTGCGAATGCCGAGACGCTGGAAAGCACGACGACCCAGGTCATCGAGCAACAGCTTAAGGGCATCGACCACCTTCGCTATTTCTCGTCATCGAGCGATGGCGCCGGCAACCTTACCGTGACCCTGACCTTCGAGCAGGGCACCGATCCCGACATCGCGCAGGTCCAGGTCCAGAACAAGCTCACGCAGGCCACGCCGCTGCTGCCGCAGGAAGTGCAGTTGCAGGGCCTTCGCGTGACCAAGTCCACCGCGACCTTCCTGATGGTCATGGCCGTCTATGCTGATGACGGCATTCACGACCAGGAGGACGCGGGCGATTTCGTTGCGAGTTCGCTGCAGGACCCGATCAGCCGCGTCAACGGCGTGGGCGACACGCAGCTTCTGGGTGCGCAATATTCCATGCGCGTCTGGCTTGACCCGTACAAGATGGCCAACCTCGGCGTCACGACTTCGGACGTGACCTCGGCGATCCAGGCGCAGAACGCGCAGGTTTCGGCGGGCCAGATCGGCGGTACGCCTTCGCCCAAGGGGCAGGCGCTCAACGCCACGATCACCGCGCAGTCCCGCCTGCGCACGGCCGAGCAGTTCCGCCAGATCATGCTCCGCAACAACACGACGGTTCCGTCGTCCACCTGTCCGACGTCGCGCGCGTCGAGATGGGCGCGGAAAACTACAGCTTCGGCGCCAAGCTCAACGGCTATCCGGCTGCCGGTTTCGGCATCAAGCTGGCACCGGGCGCGAATGCGCTCGACACCGTCGAAGCCGTGAAAACCCAGATCGACCAGCTCTCCAAGAACTTCCCGAGCTGGGTGAAGTACAAGTTCCCGGTCGACAATTCGACCTTCGTGAAGCTCTCGGTGGAGCAGGTGATCCACACGCTCGTGGAAGCCGTGGTGCTCGTCTTCATCGTCATGTTCCTGTTCCTCCAGAACTGGCGCGCGACGCTGATCCCGACCATCGCCGTTCCCGTCGTGTTGCTGGGCTCGCTCGCGATCCTGCAACTGGCCGGCTTCACCATCAACACGCTAACCCTGTTCGGCATGGTGCTGGCGATCGGCCTGCTGGTCGATGACGCCATCGTCGTGGTCGAGAACGTCGAACGTCTCATCCAGGACGAGGGGCTGAGCCCCAAGGAAGCGGCCCGCCGCTCGATGGACGAGATCAGCGGCGCGCTGGTCGGCATCGGCCTCGTGCTTTCGGCGGTGTTCCTGCCGATGGCGTTCTTCGGCGGTTCCACCGGCGTCATCTTCCGCCAGTTCTCGATCACCATCGTCTCATCGATGGTGCTCTCGGTGATCGTGGCGCTCGTCCTTACGCCGGCGCTCTGCGCCACGATCCTCAAGCCCAGCTCACACGGCCACGGCCACGGCGAAGGCAAGCGGACCGGTATCGCGGGCATGTTCAACCGCTTCTTCGACTGGTTCAACCGGACCTTCGATCGCGGCGTCGAGCGCTACGGCAAGGCGGTGGACAAGGTCGAACACCGCTGGGGCCGGACCATGCTGGTCTACGCCGCCATCGTGGTGGGCATGGGCCTTATCTTCCTGCGTCTTCCCGGCGGCTTCCTGCCGGACGAGGACCAGGGCATCCTGATGAACCAGGTGTCGCTGCCCGCCGGTACGACGATGGAGGAGACCGAGCGCACGCTGGCGCGTGTCCGCGATCACTACCTCAAGGACGAAAAGGCCAACGTGGCCGACGTCTTCACGATTTCCGGCTTCGGTTTCGTGGGGCAGGGCCAGAACGTGGGCCTCGCCTTCGTGCGCATGAAGGACTGGTCGGAGCGCAAGGGCGCGGAGAACACCGTGATGGCGGTGGCCCAGCGTGCCAACATGGCGTTCCAGAAGATCACGTCTGGCATGGTGATCGCCTTCGCGCCGCCCGCCGTCCAGGAACTGGGCAATGCGACCGGGTTCGAGTTCCAGCTCGTCGATCGCGGGGGCCTCGGCCACCAGAAGTTGCTGGAGGCGCGCAATCAGTTCCTCGGCATGGCCGCGGGTGACAAGCGCCTGGCGCAAGTCCGTCCCAACGGACTGGAAGATACGCCGCAGATCAAGCTGGACGTCGATCAGGCGGCTGCCGGTGCCCTTGGCATCGCGCAGGCGGACATCAACTCGACCATCAGCACCGCCATGGGCAGCAGCTACGTCAATGACTTCATTGACCGCGACCGTGTGAAGAAGGTGTTCGTGCAGGCCGACCAGCCGTTCCGCACGACGCCCGAATCGATCGGTGCGTTCCATGTGCGTGGCAGTTCGGGCGTGATGGCACCGATCTCCTCCTTCGCGACCACCGAGTGGATCTACGGTCCGGCCAAGCTGGAACGCTTCAACGGCGTGTCCTCGATGCAGATCATGGGTGCTCCGGCTCCCGGCGTCTCCACCGGCGATGCGATGAAGGTCGTGGAACAGCTTGCCACCAAGCTGCCGGCCGGTGTCGGCCTCGAATGGAGCGGTATCTCCTACGAGGAAAACACCTCGGGCGGTCAGGCTCCGGCGCTTTACGCACTGTCCATGCTGATCGTGTTCCTCTGCCTTGCCGCGCTTTACGAAAGCTGGTCGGTGCCGATCGCGGTCATGCTCGTCGTGCCGCTGGGCGTGCTCGGCGCGGTGATCGCGGCGACGCTCGTGGGGCTCAACAACGACATCTACCTTCAGGTAGGTCTCATCACGACCATCGGCGTCTCGGCCAAGAACGCGATCCTCATCGTCGAATTCGCCGAGGAGAAGATGCGGGACGGCCTCTCACCCGTGGCCGCGGCCCTGGAAGCGGGCAAACTGCGCCTGCGTCCGATCCTGATGACCAGCTTCGCGTTCATCTTCGGCGTGTTGCCGCTGGCGGTTTCGACCGGGGCGGGCGCGGGCGGCCAGAACGCGATCGGCTGGGCTGTCGTGGGCGGCATGCTCTCGGCCACCATCCTGGCCATCTTCTTCGTTCCCGTCTTCTTCACCGTCGTGAAGCGCGTGTTCCGTGAACATCACGGAAAGGACGGGGCACCTGTCGACGGCGAGGCTTCGGCCGCGCCTCAGGAGGCATGAAAATGCGAAACGTGAAAGCGCTTACGGCCACGTCGCTGGCGCTGGCGCTGGCGGCCTGCAACATGGCCCCCAAGTATGTCCGTCCCGACCTGCCGGTTCCGGCGACCAGCCCGCAAGGGTTGGCCGCGCCGGACGGGCAGGGGGCGCAGGCGGTATCGGCCGATACCGCCTGGAAGGACTTCTTCACCGATCCGCGCCTGGCGCGGGTCATCCAGACCTCGCTGGACAACAACCGCGATCTGCGGATTGCCGTTGCCAACGTCGAACAGGCCCGTGCCCAGTACCGCGTGCAGCGTGCAGATATTCTGCCCACGCTCGCGGGGAGCGGCAGCGCGACCTACCAGGACCAGCCCTTTGCCCAGCAGGCTGCGGGCGGTGCCGGCGGCGTATCCGGGCGGACCGATATCTACACCGCCTCGGTCGGGGTTTCGGCCTGGGAAATCGACCTGTTCGGCCGCGTGCGCAATCTCACCAAGGCGGCGCAGGAAAGCTACTTTGCCTCGGTCGAGAACCGTAACGCCGCGCAGACCGCGCTCATCGCCGAAACGGCAACGGCGTGGCTGACGATGGCGGCCGATCAGGAAAAGCTCCAGATCGCCCGCAATCTCGAAAAGGCGTTCGGCCAGACGTTCGACCTGACCAAGGCGCGCTTCGCCAAGGGGATCGCCTCGGAACTGGAAGTGCGACAGGCGCAGACCAGCTACGATCAGGCCCGTTCCGATATCGCCCAGGCCACGACGCTGGTGGCGCAGGACAGGAACGCTCTGGAACTGCTGGCGGGAACCAGCCTTTCGGCAGAAGATTTGCCGACCGCGCTGCCGGAAAGCGACGTCACGCTGGCCAACCTGCCGGCGGACCTGCCCTCCAGCCTGCTGCTGCGCCGTCCCGACATTGCCGCGGCGGAGCATCAGCTTATCGGTGCGAACGCCAATATCGGCGCCGCCCGCGCGGCGTTCTTCCCGAAGATCTCGCTGACCGCCGCATTCGGCACGATGAGCCTCGGCCTGTCGAACCTGTTCAAGTCGGGCAGCGACTACTGGTCGGTGGCACCTTCGGCGAGCCTGCCGATCTTCGACTTCGGCAGGAACCAGGGCAACCTGCGCTATGCCCGCGCGACGTATGATGCCATGGTGGCGACTTACGAGAAGAGCGTGCAGACCGGCTTCAAGGAAGTCGCCGATGCGCTTGCCCGGCGCGCGACGATGACCAACCAGCTCGAAGCCCAGACCTCGCTGCGCGATTCCGCGCGGGTCAGCTATCGCCTCTCGGACGCGCGGTTCCGCGCGGGCGTGGACGATTTCCTGACCACGCTGGATTCGCAGCGCACGCTCTACAGCGCCGAACAGACCCTGGTGACGACGCGGCTGACCCGCGCCAGCAACATGGTCGAGATCTATCGCGCCATCGGCGGCGGCCTCAAGTAGAGCCGGCCGGCTGCCTGAGGAAGCCAGGAGGTTCGGATGACCTGTCCCCCCGGGTCATCGTTCCGCAGCGATTGTCCTCGTCACGCCACCGATGTGCCGGACATGTCGCGCGGACCGGGTTGGGATTGCCCAACCCGGACATCCGTCCTGACGGGGATTCCTGAAGGAACCGCGCGTCGACTTTATCGTCAAGGCAGGCGGTCTGCAGCGGTCTCGCCAGAGGGCGGAAACGGGCTGTGGAAAAAGATCGAAAAAGTTTTTCGCAGGGCGATTGTCCCTCTTGTCATGCCGGAAAAGCCGATCTAAAGGGCTGCCTCCCAAGCGGAACACGGCCTTCAAAGCCGGTTACGGCAGGGAAACCGGATCGAACCTCCCAGGTTGATCCGCTGAAATGATTGGGGCCTTAGCTCAGCTGGGAGAGCGCCTGCATGGCATGCAGGAGGTCAGCGGTTCGATCCCGCTAGGCTCCACCATTTCACCAGATACCCTTTATTCCCGAAAATCTGATCGGCCACAAACAGGCCGCGGCATCCTTCATGCAGGGCCATCTTGCGCCTGCGCGTCGGGGCCGTGCTAGAGTAGCTCTCCATGCATCCCAGCGAAGGGCGAACCAGGTTTCCATGAAGTTCAGTCGATCGGACCTTGCCGATTTCGCCTATTTCCTCGCCATCGCGCGCAATCGCAGTTTCCGGCGGGCCAGCCTTGAACTCGGCATCAGCGCCTCGGCCCTGAGCCATGCGCTGAAGGGGCTGGAAGAGCGCCACGGCGTGCGCCTGCTCAACCGCACCAACCGCAGTGTTACGCTGACAGCGGCGGGAGAGGCGTTCCGCGACGCGATCGCCGAGCATTTCGACGCGATCGATCACGCTGCGGAAGTGCTCAACCGTTTTCGCGATGCGCCGGCCGGACGCATCCGGCTTAACGTGCCGGAGGATGCGGCCGAACTGATCCTCGCCCCGGTGCTGCCCCGCTTCGTCGAACTCTATCCCGATATCGAGATCGACCTCTCGATCGACAACCGCATGATCGATGTGATCGATCAGGGGTACGACGCCGGCATTCGCTATGGCGGCACGGTGCCGGAAGACATGATCGTGCAGCGCATCTCGCCGCCGATGCGCTGGGTCGTCGCTGGTTCGCCCGCCTATTTCGAGCGTTTTGGAACGCCGCAGGTCCCGCAGGATCTCATGAATCACCGCTGCATGAAGATCAGGCTCGGCAACGACCGCATCTATCACTGGGAGTTCGAAAAGGGCGACGAGGCGGTGGCGCTCGCCGTTCCCGGTCCGCTCACCATCGGCAATTCCCGCATCGGCCTGCACATGGCGCTCAGCGGCGCCGCGCTCATCTAAGCCGCCGAACCTTCTATTGCGGGTGCCATCGCGGAAGGCAGGCTGGCGATCGCGCTGGACGAATGGGGCTCCATGGGGGAGGCTTTCAATGTCTACTATTCGAGCCGCAGGCAGGTGCCCTCCGGCCTGCGCCTGCTGGTGGACCTCATCCGCGAAATGAGGCCGCTCGGGTTCTAGACCGGGCGGGATCAGGGGTAGGGTTCGCAGCCGGTCCCGTCATGGTCGCTGTCCAGGTGCTGCCCGAAGCCGCGCTCACCCCGATAAAGCGGTGCCATCCCCCTCGCTTCAACTTCGCCGCAAGTCCGGAAAACATAGCCCTCTGGCAGCGTGTCCAGCAGGGCCTGGCGGGCAGCGCTTTCGGTACGCCATCGATCAAAGGCATTAAGCGCCAGACCGGCTGTGCCGCCGATGCAGATCGCGACGAGGAAGTATCCGCCCACCGTCTGCCATACGGAACGCGACCGTCGGCGGCGTAGCGCACGGATCGAATAGGGAGCGGGCGATCGAACCATCTGCGGATCGTGGCCGAAAGAAATGGACGATCGGTAAAAAGACCGGCTGGCCCGTTTCATCGGTTCTTTCGCGGGTGAGGGCGCGGCGCTCCGACTGGCTGCAAGGGACGGTCACGATGAGTTTCGTTCATCGCTTTGTTCGATTGCCTGCGGGCTGATCCGGCGGGGGCGGACGCCTACCTGAAGGGCGCGGCGACGGTCTGCCGCGCATACTCTCTCAGTTTCAAGGACAAATTCCGATGACGAAGGCATTTGGTGCCGTCACCGAACACACTCCGCTCGTGGCGCTCGATATCGAACGCCGTGAGCCGGGGGCACACGATGTCGCAATCGATATCGCCTATTGCGGCGTCTGCCATTCCGATCTTCATCAGGCGCGCGGCGAGTGGGCGGGCACGCTCTACCCTTGCGTGCCGGGGCACGAAATCGTCGGCCGCGTCAGTGCGGTAGGCAGCGAAGTGACCGCCTTCAAGGTGGGCGATACCGTTGGCGTGGGCTGCATGGTCGATAGCTGCCAGCATTGCAGCGCCTGCGACGAAGGCCTTGAGCAATATTGCGACGAAGGCTTCATCGGCACGTACAACGGTGCAACCGCCGATGCCCCCGGCCATACCCAGGGCGGCTATTCGCAGGCCATCGTCGTCAACGACAAGTTCGTCCTCAAGGTCAGCCACCCGGCGGAACAGCTCGCCGCCGTGGCGCCGCTGCTCTGCGCGGGGATCACCACATGGTCGCCGCTGCGCCACTGGAAGGTCGGCCCGGGCCAGAAAGTGGGCGTGGTCGGCATCGGCGGTCTGGGACATATGGGCGTCAAGCTTGCCCATGCACTTGGCGCGCATGTCGTGGCTTTCACCACTTCGGACAGCAAGCGCGAAGCCGCGCTGGCGCTCGGCGCGGACGAGGTGGTGGTCTCGCGTAATCCCGACGAGATGAACGCCCATGCGAACAGCTTCGACTTCATCCTCAACACCGTTGCCGCCAGCCACGATCTCGATGCCTTCACCGCGCTGCTCAAGCGCGACGGTACGATGACGCTGGTGGGCGTACCCGAGCATCCCCACCCGTCACCGAACGTGGGCGCCCTGATCTTCCGCCGCCGGACCATCGCCGGCTCGCTGATCGGCGGCATCGCCGAGACGCAGGAGATGCTCGATTTCTGCGCCGAGAAGGGCATCGTTGCCGATATCGAACTGATCGACATCCACGATATCAACGAAGCCTTCGATCGCATGCAGCGAAGCGACGTGAAGTACCGCTTCGTGATCGACAACGCGACGCTGAACGCCTGATCCGGTATCCGGGCGGGCAGGGCTCCTTCGCTCTGCCCGCCCGGAGCTTCTCAGTTGCTGGACGTTTTCAGGAAGCCCTGCCTTTCGAGACTGGAAATGGAATCCCGCGCAACCGGGGCGAATTCGCCGTTGGTCAGCCGGATTACGCGGTTTCGTCCGTCCGATTCCACCGAGGCGATGCCCTCGCGGGCAACCCACCAGCTTCGATGGACCTGCTGGCCGGGGCATTCGTCCATTTCCGCGATGGCATCGCGAAGGCGCATCAGGAGCAGTTCGCTCGACCCGGCCCCGTGGACGCGAACGTAGTGGTCCTCGCTTTGAAGCGCCAGGATCGGTCCCGCGAAAGCCTTGCTGAGCCGGCGTTGCAGCCGGGGCATGCCGCTGTCGTCCAGCGGTTCGCCCAGGGCTTCGTCGCGTTCAGGCGCCGCGGCGCGAACGGGGGTATCGTCCGCGAAGCTTGCGATCCGGTCGCGGTGAGGTTGGTGTCCGTCGCTCAACTGGGCGTCGATCCGCTTGGCCCACCAGACCACGACGAGGATCGCGACCGCACTGAGCAGTGCGAGAGGGAGAATTCCCGTAAAGCCGCCCAGTGCATGGAAGAACACGCCCCCGCCCCAGACCCAGACGAGCGTGAGCGGGAAACTGGACAGCAGAACGCCCCAGAACAGCAGCGCATTTCGCGGCAGCGAGGTGGCATTGGCGATGGCGATCAGCAGCCAGATCGTGGGGCGCACCAGCACATAGGCGCCCATGAGGTGCGTGAACCAGTTCCAGGCCCGCGCCGGAAACTCGGCATCGAGATATGTGCCGAATGGGCCGAGAAAGCCCACGATCCCGGCGAGGATGACCATCGCCCAAAGCTCCAGCAGGCCCCGACGCACCCAACTCATGTCATCGCCTCCCGATCCGCGCTGCGCAGGCTGGCAGATGTCCGTAATTTCGCGGCGTTAGGCAAGGGGCTGAGGCGAAGTTGCCGGTGAGGTAACGCAGCGGCGGTTGCGACTTGCGCGGCGCGTGTGAAAGTCCGACCGAGACGGCCTGCCGATTGAAACCCGCCTTTTTCCGATGCGCCTGATAGCGGACGCAGGGCCGAGGGCGCTTTAACAACCGCCGCGCGTCCCTGTCGGTCGCTTGACGTGGGGGACACCTGGACGAATTCCGCGAGGGATCGATATCCACGTATCCGGGGCGTTCAGCCGGGCAATCCATCCATCGTGACAACCTTTTCCAGATCGACATCCCAGTCTGCACGGCTGGCGCAACAGATGTGTGCTGTCGGTCGAATTTCGATGGGACCATCGAGGCAGCCGGCGGGAACCTTGAGCAGTGCGCCATCCATCTGGACATCGGGGAGCGCTGACCCGCACTCAACGCAGAAGCTGCGTTGGTGCCGGGTGCCGGGCAGCCGAAAAATTTTCACTTCAGCCTCTCCGGCCACCCAATGGAGCGATGCGTCAGTCGCGAAGAGATTGGCGCCATGGGCCGTGCCGCTTCCCTTCCGGCACCGCGAGCAATGGCACAGGAAGAAGCTGTCGAAGCTGCCGTTGATGTCGAAGCGAACTGTTCCGCAAAGACAGGAGCCGGAAATGTTGGACTGGTTCGAGGACGCCGAGCACATGAGCATTTAGTTAGTGCGCATGTCGAACCTGGTCCAGCGATATGGTCGCGGTGTTTTCCATCACCGGGTGAAAGCCGGAGCGGGACAATCGCCTATCGGCTCAAACGTGGTCGCGGCCCTTCGAGCTGACGCATCGGCTCGTTGACGACGGCCTGACCGCGCCGGATTCACGCGCTCTAGCTGACCTTGAGGCCCAGTTCGCGCAGAAGCAGGCCTGCCTGATCGGCCGAAATCGTCGCGCCGCGAAAGGGGGCGGCGTCCACGAGGCGCAGGCCGCCGAGGTCGGCGCCGCGCAAGTCGGCGCGTCGAACCGGGCGCCGTCGAGGCCGGCTTCGCGCAAGCTGCATGCTTCGAAGGTCGCCTGCCGGAAATCGCACTTCCGCAAGTCCGCCGTCGAGAAATCCACGCGCTTCAGAACGGTCCTGCGGAAAGAGTGGCCGGGCAGCTTGGCATCGATCAGCAAGGTTTCCTCGAACCGGATCTCCACGCCTTTCGTATCGGAAAAGTCGGCGCCGGTCAGCTTGCATCCGGTGAAGGCGGCCGAATGCAGGGTGGCTTTCCTGAAAGCGCCGTTGTTGAAATCGCTAGCGGTGAAGGCCGCGCCGGTGAGGTCGGCGGCGATGAAGTTTACAAAGGCGCCCCGGCAGGATTTCCAGGCCGTATCTTCCAGCATCGCGCCCCCGAAATCGGCCTTGCGGAAGTTGCAGCGTTCGAATTGCCAGCCCGAAAGGTCGAGGCCGGACAGGTCGGCTTCCTCCAGATCGCATTCGGCCAGCGTGCGCGGCGTGCCGCACAGGTTGCGGATGTCCCCGCGTGCAAGGGTCCGGCCGGTCAGGGCAGCGGCGGAAAACAGATCGTCCATCCCGGCTTGCTAGCCTGCGAAAGGCCGACATGCCAGCGCGGAGGCCAAGGCAGCGATGGTGCGGGCAAATGCATTCGTGCCAAGCAATGAAATGCTTAAAGGACTTGTGCTGGCGGCGCCGGGTCTATTTATATGATTAAAGATATAATGGGAGAGCGCAACCAGATGCAAGTCAAGCAGCAGGAGACCCGCAGTTCTCTGGGGCGGAACCTCACTTACGGCCTGCTCGATCGACTGGGTTCGCAGATCATCGGCGGTGTATATGCCGAAAAGCCGTTTCCGACGGAAGCCGAACTTTCCGTGCAGAACGGCGTCAGCCGCTCGGTCACGCGCGAAGCGGTGAAGATGCTGACGGCCAAGGGGCTGGTCAGTGCCCGGCCCCGACAAGGCACGGTGATCCAGCCTTCCAGCGAATGGAACCTGTTCGATACCGATGTGCTGCGCTGGATGCTGGAAAAACGGTTTTCGATCGATCTGCTCAAGCAGTTCAGCCAGTTGCGCGTCGCGATCGAGCCTGCCGCCGCCGCGCTGGCGGCCAGGGAGGCGGACGAGGCAGGGCTGGGATCGATCGCTGCCGGCTTCGCCCGGATGCAGGCTGCCGAAGAAGGCCGGGACGATGTGCTGGAGGCCGATGTCGCCTTCCACGTCGCGATCCTGAGCGCTTCGGGCAATCCGTTCTTCGGGCAGTTCCGCGACGTGGTGTCCACCGCCCTGAAGACCTCGATCCGCTACACCAACCGGATCGTCGGGCGCAGCGCCGATCTTGAGTCTCACGAGCGGGTGAAGAATGCCATCCTGTCTCGCGATCCCGAGGCTGCTCACGATGCGATGAAGCTCATCATCGTCGATGCCCTCGATGCGATCGAGCATAACGAAGGCGAGAGCTGAAGGCCAAAGGGCGGCGGGGAAGGACGGAAAACGATCTGCCGCAAACGATTGACCGCCGTAACCATATATATCATATAAATGGAAAGAAGACGGGAGGGCCTGAACCGGCAAGGACTGCGATCCGCAAGGATCGTCGCCCTCCCAGCTACGCAGCTGCCGTGAGAGCCCAGACCGATGATGGACGACCAGACGATTTCCACCGACCGCCGCACTGCCATGGCGCTGGGCCTTGCGGGCCTCGGCACGGCGAGCCTTCCCGGCATTGCCCTGGCCGAAACGACGGCGCAGGGGCGGGCAGAGGCATCTCCGCGCCGTTCGGTGCAGCTGGCGGAAGGGTGGCGCTTCCATCTCGGCCATGCCGCGGACATGGCGAAGGATTTCGATTTCGGCCTGAACCAGCGCACGTATGCCAAGCCCGGCCGCGACGTTTCGCCCGCCACGCTGGCCGATTTCGATGACAGCGGCTGGAGCGCAATCCGCGTTCCTCACGACTGGGCGGTGGACCTGCCCTTCGCCGGGCCCGCCGCGCCTGCGGAGAAGGACAAGGAAGACGCTGTCGCCGCGCACGGCTTCAAGGCGATCGGGCGCGCATTCCCGCAGAACAGCGTTGGCTGGTATCGCTGCCGCCTGCCGGTGGGCGCGGCTGACAAGGGACGCGCGGTCTGGCTCGAATTCGATGGCGTGTTCCGCAATTGCAAGGTCTTCGTGAACGGCTTCGAGGCGGGCGGCAGCGCCAGCGGCTATGCTCCGTTCCGCGTCGATATCGCCGATTTCCTCGATTACGAAGGCGGCGCCAACCAGCTTGCGGTGCGCGTCGATGCCTCGCTGGGCGAGGGCTGGTTCTATGAGGGGGCGGGGATTTACCGTCACGTCACACTGGTCAGCGCGGCTGCCTGCCACGTTCCCCAGTGGGGCACATGCGTCCGCGCGGAAGTGGACGGCGAAGGGGCCGCTGTCACCATCCTCACCACCCTGGCGAACGACGCCGAAAGCCCGGCGAAAGTGACCGTGCGCCACGCGGTCCATGATGCGGAAGGGCGGCAGGTTGCCATGGCGGCCGATCACCTTGCCGAGCCGGGCGCGCTCGGCAAGGTGGAGTTCGAGCAGACCGCACGCATCCGGGCGCCCCGGCTCTGGTCTCCGGCAAGTCCCTATCTCTACCGGCTCACCACCGAAGTCCTGCGCGATGGCGTGGTGGTGGACAGGACCGAGACCGCGTTCGGCGTGCGCACCGTGACCTTCGACGCAGTTCGCGGGTTCACCATCAACGGGCAGAACGTGAAGCTGCTCGGCGTCTGCAACCATCAGGACCACGCCGGCGTCGGCGCCGCGATCCCCGATGCGCTGCACGAATGGCGCGTTGACCGCACGCTGGAAATGGGCGCCAATTCCTGGCGCAGCGCACACAATCCCTCCGCGCAGGTCTTGCTCGACATCTGCGACCGCAAGGGCATGATGATGATCGCGGAAACGCGGCTCAACACCACCAACCCCGAGGCGATGGACGAGCTGGAGCGGATGATCCTCTCCTCGCGCAATCACCCTTCGATCATCCTCTGGTCGGTCGGCAACGAGGAAGGCCATCAGGGTTCGGAGCGCGGCCGCCGCATCTCGGCCGAACTGGTAGCGCGCTGCAAGGCGCTGGATCCCACCCGCCTCACCACCCAGGCCATGGACCAGGGCTGGGACGGCGGCGCTGCCGAGGCGGTGGATGTCGTCGGCTTCAATTACCGCACCGACAAGATCGCCGCCTGGCACGAACGGCACCCCGACAAGCCGGTGATCGGCACCGAGACGGGCAGCACGGTCTCCACGCGCGGCGCGTACGAGAACGACGAGGCCCGGCACATCGTCAAGGCCTATGACACCGAGCATCCCTGGTGGGCATCGACCGCCGAGGAATGGTGGACGATCGTGGCGAACGCGCCCTACATCGCCGGCGGCTTCATCTGGACCGGGTTCGACTATCGCGGCGAGCCCACGCCCTATCCGGCGTTTCCCAGCGTTGCCAGCTACTTCGGCGCGATGGACAGCTGCGGTTTCGCCAAGGACAACTACTTTTACTACCGCGCGTGGTGGCGGCCGGACCAGCCGCTGGTCCATCTCCTACCGCACTGGAACTGGGCGGCCGCGAGGGCAGCCGATCCCGGTGTCGGGCGCACGGCAACTGCGCGGAGATCGAACTGCTGCTCAACGGCAAGTCGCTGGGGCGCAAGCCGATGCCGCGCAACGGCCACCTCGAATGGCAGGTGCCCTATGCGCCCGGCAAGCTGGAGGCGCGCGGGTACAACGGCGGCAAGGTCGTCGCCCGTGACCAGCGGGTGACGGCATCGGCCCCGGCGAAGCTCAAGCTTACCGCCGAGCGCGTCCGTCTCGCCGCAGGCGGCGCCGATCTTTCGGTGCTGCGGGTCGAAGTGCTCGACAAGGCCGGAAATCCGGTGCCCACGGCGGACAATGCGCTGCGCTTCAGCGTCAGCGGCCCGGCGCGGATCATCGGGCTGGGCAACGGCAATCCCACCTCGCTGGAGGCCGACAAGGGCGACAGCCGCAAGGCGTTCAACGGCCTTGCACAGGCCATCGTGCAGGGCAGCGGTTCCAGCGGCTCGGCCCGCGTCACCGTGTCCGGCGAGGGGCTTTCGCCCGCCGCCATCGATCTCTTTTTCCACTGACCGGCCGCAGGAGAATACCGGTGAAGAACGTCATTCGCGCCGCGCTTGCGGCCTCCACGCTGCTGGCGGCGACTTCGGCTCATGCCGAGACCAAGCTCTATCTCGGCGCCGACCTGTCCTTTGCCAACGAGATGGAGGACTGCGGCGCCGTGTTCCGCCAGAACGGCAAGCCCGTGGATCCTTTCGTGCTTCTGAAGGCAAAGGGCGGAAACCTGATGCGTGTGCGGATCTGGAACGATCCGCAGTGGACGAAGTATTCGAACTACGAGGACGTGCTCAAGACCATCCGCCGCGCCCATGCCGCCGGGCTGGAGGTACTGCTGGACTTCCATTACTCCGACGACTGGGCCGATGGCGACAAGCAGATCGTGCCGGCCGCCTGGGCCAAGATGGACACCCAGCAGCAGGTGCGCGCGCTGCACGACTACACGCGCGACGTGCTTTCGAAGCTGAACGCGGCGGGGGAACTGCCCGAACTGGTGCAGGTCGGCAACGAGACCAACCCCGAAGTCATGGGCGGCACCAAGGACAAGCCGATCGACTGGAAGCGCAATGCCAGCCTGCTCAACGCCGGCGTCGCGGCCGTGCGCGAGGTTTCGAAGGAGACGGGCAAGCCGATCCGGGTCATGCTGCACATCGCCCAGCCCGAAAACGTCCTGCCCTGGTTCGACGATGCGACGGCGGCGGGCGTGCTCGACTATGACATCATCGGCGTGAGCTATTACTCCAAGTGGTCGAAATACAACCTCTCGGGCCTGGCCAAGGTCATCGACACCGCACACAAGCGCTACGGTGCGGATGTCATGGTGGTGGAGACGGCCTATCCCTTCACCGAGGATAGCGCCGATGCCTCTACCAACCTGCTCGGCACGGATTCGCTGATTCCCGGCTATCCGGCAACGCCGAAGGGGCAGTTGAAGTATCTTGAGGACCTGACGCAGACCGTGGTCGATGCGGGCGGGAACGGCGTGGTCTACTGGGCGCCGGACTGGGTTTCCACGCAGTGCAAGACGCGCTGGGGCACCGGATCGAACTGGGAAAACGCCGCCTGGTTCGACCTGCGGAAGCACGAAGTGGTGCCGGGCATCGACTTCCTCTCGAAGACTTACGTGAAGGCCTCGAAGTAACGCAAAACGGGAAGGGCGTCCCCCTGGGGGGGCAACCCTTCCCGTCCTTTTGCCTTCCCGTCTCGGTGGCGGGTTGGAAGCTCTTAGAAACGCATGCCCACGCCGACGACTGCCGCGTCACGGCCACCGAAGTTCGCTTCGTATTCGGTGCGCTGGTATTCGGCCGAAATGTAGGTCTTCGGCGTCACCGCATATTCCAGGCCGCCGCCGTAGCGCACGCCCTCAAGCGAATAGTTGCCGCCGGCCACCGGCTCGAAGCGGGTGCTGGTGTAGCCGACCTTGCCGAAGGCCAGGACCTTGGGGGCGACCACATAGCCCGCGCGGAGCGAGGCGGTGATGTCGCGGCTCACGTCGGTCGTGGCGCTGTCGGTGGTGGAGTCGCCGAAGGAGACTTCCGGGCCCACGGTGATGCGCGGCGCGACGGCAACGTCGTAGCCGGCGTTCACGCCGTAGGAGAAGCCTTCATCGCCCTGAATCTTGTCGAAGCCCATGGTGACGCCGGCGCGGGGGCCGGTGAACGCTTCGGTGTCCTGCGCCATGGCGGGAACCGAAAACGAAGCGGCAAGAGCGGCCGAAAGTGCAATGTACTTCATGGTAATCCTCATAATAGTCCTGCGACACAAAGGTCGTCTTATCTCCACGGCAAAGTTATTGTTCTGAGATGAGCGCAGATATTCGCGATCATCGTTCAGGAATTAATATTTCTGAAAAATTTCGTATATATTTCTCAGGAAATATAGCATCTTGAACAATGCCTTGGGACGAGTTCCCTATGTCGTTCCAAGACTGTACTCAAAGTTAATGAGCCGTATGGGCACCATTCACAAATGTGACAGGTTGGATAAGGTGCCGGTGCAAAGCGCGCTTTTCCGGGCTTCCGGCGGGTTGCAGAGGATGCATTTTCCCGCGCCGGCTTGTGCGGGATACCCTGAAAAAATTGTATTTTCTTCCGCGCCGCGCGCGAATCGCTGGCGGCGATGGCGCTGGCGGGCGGGCGTTTCGCGCCGCGGGCGCGCACAAAAAAAGGGGCGCCGGGAGGAGATGGCGCCCCTTTTCGTGTTTCCTGCCCTCATGGAGGGCAGGAATGACGGCCCCGCTTGCGCACGGGGCCGGTTGGGAGATCAATACTTGAAGGTCACGTCCATCAGGTAGCTGCGGCCGTACTTCTCGTAACGGGCGATCTGGTCGGGATCGTTGTTCCAGTAGAACCGCGCGACCTGGTTGGTCAGGTTGTTGGCCTGGAGGCGCACCGAGAAGTTCTTGGTCACGGCGTAGGACACGCTGGCGCCCAGCGTCGTCTCGGATTCGAGGCGGGTGAGCTGCGAGGCGTCCCAGCCGTAGATCACGGTGAACGGGCTGTGATGCTTGAGCGCCACGCGGCATCGATGCCATGGTCGGAATACCACAGGTCGATTTCGCCGGTGAACTTGGTGAGGCCCACGCCCGGGAACGGATTGCTGACCGGGGCCAGTTCCTTCACGTTGGAATCCACGAAGCTGGCGTTCGCGTAGAGGCCGAACTTGTTGAGTCCGGGGATGAAGTAGAACGGCGTCTGCAAGGTCGCCTCGACACCGGCGATGTAGCCGCCCTTGCCGTTGCGCGGCGAGGTGATCTGGTAGGTGTCGCCGCCGATCGTTTCCTGCGTCTGCGTGTAGCCGACGTTGCTGCTGACGTCCTTGTAATAGCCCGCCACCGCAACGAGCGCGTCCTTGTGGAAGTACCATTCCAGCGAGAGGTCGCCCTGGGTCGCCATGAATGGCTTGAGGTGCGGGTTGCCGCCCGATCCCGTGTTGGTCGGCGGGTAGTTGCTCAGCGCCATACTGGCGCGCAGCTCGTCGAGCGGCGGGCGGGACAGGACGCGGGCGGCGCCGGCGCGCAGCTTCAGGCTGTCGGTCAGCTCGAAGTTGAGGTTGAGGCTGGGCAGGACGCGGAAGTACTTGTCGTTCTCGCGCACGGGATCGAACACGGTGACGTTCTGCTGGAGATCGTTGTCCCAGTAGGTCCGGCCCGAGAAGGCGTTCGAATGGGTCGAGACGTTGACGAAGCGGACGCCGAGGTTGCCGGTGAAGCCGTTGCCCGCGAAGTCCGACATCACGTAGCCTTCGAAGTTATCCTCCTTGACCCGCCAGTACTTCGACTTGTCGCGCTCGGGCGTGCCGATTGCGAGGTATTCGGCCGCGAGCGTTTCGTAATTGCCCCAGACCAGGTTGGGCACGTTGAAGGTGCCCACCGAGAATTCGGTCAGGTACGAAGGATCGATCGTCAGGTTGCCGAGCGTCTTCGTGTTCACCGTGGCGGTATAGGCGTCGTAGCTCTTCACGCGGTTGGAGTAGCGAAGACCCCCGCCGAAGCCGGTGAAGAAGCCGTCGTGGATGTGGCGATAGACGTCCACCTGCGCGGCGCCGAGGTCGTCCTTGAGCCGCTGCGGGCCGTCGTACTGGCCGGCGTAGTAGCTCGGGATGACCTGGTTGTTGACGTCACCCGGGTTGGAACTGACGGAGACGCTGGGCACCGAGCCGCGCCCGGTCGAGAAGGTCGTGCTCGCCGGATAGAGTTCGGTGGCGATCGCGCCCCACGAATTGTCGCGGCGCGCGCGCGAGTAGGAGCCGTCGAACTTGGCCGTCCAGTCGCCGTCGTCGTACTTGGCGTTGAAGCCGGTCACGAACAGGTCCTTGTCCTCCTGGTAACGGGCAAGGACATTGGTGACGGAGGAATAGTTGTTCAGCGTGGCGCCGGTGATCGTGTTGCCCGACAGTGTGTAGCTGCCGTCCTGGTAGATATCGCCGGGGGCGCCGATCTCGCCGCCCCAGTCGCCCCAGCCGTTCTGGCGGCCGTACCACTGCTGCGACTGGTGCTCGTCGATCTTCACCTTCGAGTAGAGGACATCGAGGTTGATGTCCCAGTTCGCGGTGGGCTGCCACTGGATCGCGCCGGTGGTGGACCAGCGGGTTTCCTTGAGCGCCTTGATCTCGGTCTGCGCGCCCCAGGGTGCGTTGACCGGCTGGCCGTTCAGCGTGGGGGCGTCTTCGCCATTGATGTCGTAAGTGTTGTAGCCCCAGCCCTGGAACGAGTTGTAGCCGTTCTTCTGGCGCTGGAAGGTGCCTCCGACGACGACGGCGAGATTGTCGGTGATCTTGCCGACATATTGCGCGCTGCCGCGTGAACCCCAGCCGGAATAGCCGGGAATGTCCTTGCCGCTGTCATTGTAGAGCGCGCCGGCGCGCGCCGTGAGCGCGGGGCCCTGGTAGTCCAGCGGGCGCACGGTGCGGATGTCGATCGTGGCCGCGACGCCGCCCGAGATGATGTCGGCCGACTGCGACTTGTAGACGGTCACGCCCGAGACGATTTCCGAGGGATAGATTTCCCAGCGGACATTGCGATCCGGCTCGGACGAGGCGACTTCGCGGCCGTTGATGAGGCCGAGCACGAGGCGCGGGCCAAGGCGCGCACGGCCGCCTGGCTGGCGTTGCCGCGATCGCGCGTGGCGGTGACGCCGGGCAGGCGCTGCAGCGAATCGGCGATGGTGACGTCCGGCAGCGCGCCGATGTCCTTGGAACTGATCGTCTCGGTAACGACCGAGGCCGCGCGCTTGGCGTTCAGCGCGTCGCGCAGCGAGGCGCGCAGGCCGGTGACGACGATTTCCTCGTCCGTCGTATTGCCTTCGGTCCCGGCCGTCTGGGCGACGGCGGGCGTGGCAACGAGTGCGATGGCGAGAAAGCTGGCACCGCCCATGCGGCGCCGGATTGCGGATTTCATAATTCCCCTCCCAGCTTCGGTTCTTATTTATCGGATAAATAATTTGTCAGACAAATAGAGTCAAGCGTCATTCGCGCATTCGGGCAGGGGGTTTCAACCGAAATCGCCGCCCGTTTATCCGCCTGATGGGCATCCATGCAGCGCGGCTTCGAACACGGGCTGCCGTCTGTACCGTCGATGGCTCTAGAACCGTTCGCGGCAGGCCATCGGGACGATATCTCCCCGATGTGGACCGGCGAGCCAAAGGAGCAGGCAGGCATGGTGATGGACAGGCGCAAGTTCACGCTCGGCGCGGCGGCGTTCGGCATGGGAGCGCTGGCATCGGGCCTGCCCGCCGTCGCCTCCCCCCGCGCGGCGCCGGCGAAGGGCGCTGGCAAGGGCGCCGCGCGTTCGGGAGAGCCGGACGTGCTGGTGCTGGGCGCAGGCATTTCCGGGCTTCAGGCGGCCTGGCTGCTGGAGGAGCAGGGGCTCAAGGTCACCGTGATCGAGGGGCGCAGCCGCGTGGGCGGGCGGATCATGACCCTGCTGGACCAGCCCGGCTATCCCGAAATGGGCTTCAATTCGATGGGCGAAGGCTATGGCCGCGGCCTCGATATCGCCCAGCGTGCGGGTGTGGAGATGCAGGAAGTGGGCGCGCGCTACCGCATCGGTCCGCCCAGCCTGCTCTATATCGGCGACCAGCCGCTCACCCGCGAGGAATGGGCGAAGTTTCCGGGCAACCCCTTCCCCGATGCGTTGAAATCGGTGCTGCCGGCAGAGCTGGTGCCGATGCTGGTCGCCCAGAAGACACGGCTGGAGGACTGGAATTCGTGGCACGACCCGGTCAATGCGAAGCTCGATATCTCGCTGCACGATTTCCTGCGCCAGCAGGGGCTGTCCGACCAGGCGATCCACCTCTCTTACGATATCGCGCCCTATTACGGCATGAACGCCTATGACGTTTCCGCCCTGCTCAGCGAGTACAACGACGGCTTCGTGAAGGCGCAGATCGCGGCGGGGCCCAAATCCTTCGCGGTGAAGGGCGGCAACCTGCTCATGCCGATGGCGCTGGCGAAGCAGATGAAGGGCGACGTCCTGCTTGGCCGCGAGATCGTGGCGATCACGCAGGACGGCGGCCGCGCAACGGTACACTGCGCTGACGGCGCGACCTTCTCCGCCCCCAGGGTGATCTGCTCGCTGCCGTTCTCCGCCCTGCGCAACGTGCGGATCGAGCCCGGCCTTTCGGGCGTGCAGGCGCAGGCGGTGGCGCAGCTTGGATATCAGCCGATCTCGATGGTCTTCGTCACGGCCGAGGCCCCGTTCTGGGAACAGGACGGCCTCTCGCCCGGCATGTGGACGGACGGCGTGCTCGGCAACGTCATCCCGCAGCGCTATGGCGACGATCCGCAGCAGATCACCGGCTTCATCGTCCAGGCCCGCGCCAACCTTGCGAACTACTGGGACCGGATGGGGGCCGAGGCGGTAAAGGCCATGGTCGTCGCCCGGATCGAGGCCCTGCGTCCGGCGGCGAAAGGCAAGCTGGCCGCGCACTCCTACTTCAGCTGGTCGCAGGAAAAGTTCAACCTCGGAGACTTCTCGTACATCGCGCCCGGGCAGGTCGCCTGGATGGACGAGATCGCCAAACCCGCGGGCAGCCTGTTCTTCTGCGGCGAGCATACCGCCACGGGCGCGCGCGGCCTCGAAGGCGCTCTGGAATCGTCCGAGCGCGTCGCTCTTGAAGTCCTCGGCATGTGAATGCCATGAAGTGCCGCCCCCGCGCCCGCTGACAGGCCAAGCCGCTGTTCGCAAGGCGGAGAGTTGCGGTGCGAGGGTGGGGAAGGGTGCCCGGAATATGGTTCGGGTCCAACAACACGTCGCAAGCGAGAATTGTCCCATGGAATACGATTACGTTCCCCTTCCGCAGCGCCAGCCCCTCAAGTGGCCGAACGGCGCGCGGGTTGCCCTGATCCTGACGTTCAATCTCGAAACCTGGGACCTCACCAAGGATACCGACAAGCCCTATTACGCGGGCGGCCCGGCCATCCTGCCTGACGTGCTGCCGGGCAACACGCCCGATTTCCCGAACTTCACCTGGCGCGAATATGGCCAGCGCGTAGGCATCTGGCGCCTGTTCGACCTGTTCGACGAACTGGGCGTTCCAGCCAGCTGCACCACCAATGCCGTGACCTTCGAACGCCGCAAGGCGATGACCGACGCCGTGCTCGAACGCGGCTGGGAACTGCTGACCCACAACTGGGAACAGGGCGAACTGCTGACCAACTTCGCACACCAGCCGGAAAAGGAGCGCGACATCGTCCTGCGCAGCCTTGAGCAGTTCGAGAAGTACACCGGCCGCAAGTCCAAGGGCTGGCTCTCCTCCAGCCTGCGGGGCACGATGCAGACCGCCGATATCCTCGCCGAGCAGGGCTGCACATTCTACTGCGACATCATGAACGATGATCAGCCGTTCCTGCTGCGCACGCCCAACGGCCCGATTGTTTCGGTGCCATATTCCAATGAAATCAATGATTTCACTTTCATTACTCGAAAGAACTTCACCACCGACCAGTTCCGCGATGCGCTGATCGAGGAACTTGATGTGCTTTATGAAGAAGGCGGCAAGACCGGCCGGATCATGAACGTCGGCCTGCATCCGCACGTCTCCGGCCGTGCCCACCGCGTTCGCGCGCTGCGGGAGTTCATCGAACACGCCAAGTCGCTCCCCGGTGTCTGGTGGGCCACCCGCGAAGAGATCGCCGAATGGTATCTCCAGAACCATGAGAGCCACATTCCCGGTCAGTTGACCGGCGGATCGGCGGCCTGACGATGGCGCGCGCCGAAAGCATCGTCATTGTCGGCGGCGGCATCGCGGGCATGACCGCCGCCGCCGCTCTTGCGCAGGAAGGCTTCAAGGTCACGCTGCTGGAAAGCGCGCGTGAATTCGGCGAGATCGGGGCGGGCGTCACGCTCTCCCCGAACGCCATGAAGGGCCTCGACTTCATCGGCGTCTGCGAGGAAGCGGCGAGCGCGGGCGTGGAGCCCAGCCGCCAGCGCATCCAGCACTGGCAGGACGGCCGCACCATCGTCGCCAAGGACCGATCTGACCAGCGCGACAAGTACGGCGCGCCTTACGTCACCATCCACCGCGCCGACCTGCACGAAGTCCTGCTGGGCGCGGCGCGGCGGGCGGGCGTCGATCTGCGCACCAGCGCGGGCGTGGTCTCCAGCGAAGGCAATACGGTGACGCTGGTGGACGGTTCTACCGTGACCGGCGACCTGATCGTCGGCGCGGACGGTGTGAAGTCGGTGATCCGCGAACGGTTCGAGACCACGCCGCCGCACTTCACAGGCCATGTCGCCTGGCGCTGCCTGGTGCCGGTGACGCCGGGATTGCAGGAACTTTCGGACTTCCCCGGCATCATCATCGGCCCCGGCGCGATGATCACGCGCTACAACATTCGCGGGTCCACGGCCATGAACCTGGTGTTCTTCTCGCGGCAGGACGGCTGGAACGAGGAAGGCTGGACCACTCCGGTCGATCCCGGGGAGGTCCGCAAGGTCTACGAAGGCTGGTGCACCGATGCGCAGAAGCTGATCGCCGCGGCCTGCGAGCAGCCGATGTACAAGTGGGCGATCAACGCCCGCACCGCGCTGCCGGGCTGGATCATCGACGACAACGTGACCCTGATCGGCGATGCCGCCCATGCCATGACGCCGTTCCTCGGCCACGGCGCGGCCTGCGGGATCGAGGACGGCGTGGTCCTTGCCCGCGCGCTGGCGGCATCGGCCACCATCGGCGAGGGTCTTCGTCGCTACGAGGCCGCGCGCCACGAACGCGCGACTTTCATCCAGGCGGAAAGCAACGCCAACGCCGACCGGATGCAGGGCCAGAACACCGACTTCTTCGGCCTTGAAGGCACCAAGGACGAGGAATCGCTGGGCCTGTTCAACTACGATTGCAGGACAGTACCGGTATGAGCGCGGTTCCCTTTGCCCCCGTTCCCTTTGATGGCCATAAGATCGCGCCTGAAACCGAGGCGTTTCTCGGCCAGACCCACAAGCTGCTGATCGGCGGCGAATGGGTGGAAGGCAGCGGGGAACTGGCCAGCCGCGATCCGGCGACCGGCCTCGAACTGACCCGCGTGCAGACCGGCGGCGCGGCGGAAGTGGACCTTGCGGTTGCCGCCGCGCGGCGCGCCTTCGACGGGCCGTGGTCGCGCATGACCGTGGCGGAGCGTACCGCGCTGATGCACCGGCTGGCCCGGATCATGGAGCAGAACGCCACGCTGCTCAGCCAGCTCGACATTCTCGACAACGGCATGCCCGGTTTCATCGCCGGGCTCACCACCGCCAACTGCGTCGAGATGATCGACTATTATGCCGGCGCGGTGATGCGGATCGAGGGCACCACCACTGCCCCGCCGCGCCATATCGCGGCCGAGACCGAGGCGTTGACGTATACCCTGCGCGAGCCTGTGGGCGTGGTTGGCCAGATCGTGCCGTGGAACGTGCCGCTCTCCACCGCGATCCTCAAGCTGGCCCCGGCGCTGGCGGCGGGCTGCACGGTCGTGGTCAAGCCTTCGGAAGAGACGCCGCTTTCGGTGCTGGCGCTGGGCCAGATGGTGCTCGATGCGGGCTTTCCGGCGGGCGTGGTCAATATCGTCAACGGCCTTGGCGGCGATGCCGGGGCGGCGATCGCGGCGCATCCGGGGATCGACAAGGTCTCGTTCACCGGCTCCACCGCAACGGGGCGCAAGATCGTTTCGGCGGCGCTGGGCAATCTCAAGAAGGTAAGCCTCGAACTGGGCGGCAAGAGCCCGGTCATGATCATGCCCGATGCCGACCTTGCGCTGGCAGTGCCGGGCACGGCGATGGCCACGTTCTTCCTGCAGGGCCAGAACTGCATGGCCGGAACGCGCATCTTCGCCCATGCCGATGTGCATGACGAACTGGTGGCGGGGCTCAAGGCTTTCGCGGAATCGATGACGCTGGGTCACGGGCTGGACCCTGCGACGATGCAGGGGCCGATGATCTCCGACGCCCATTGCGCCAAGGTCATGGGCTATATCGAGGGGGCCGAGGCGGCCGGGGCCAGGCTGGTGACGGGCGGCGGGAAGCTGGACCGTCCCGGCAACTTCGTGCGCCCGACGATCTATACGGACTGCCGCCCGGACATGGCGCTGGTGAAGGAGGAGATCTTCGGCCCCGGTGATGGCGGTGATGAAAGTGGAAACCACCGACCTCGACGGGCTGGCGGCACTGGCCAACGACACGCCTTACGGGCTTTCCGGCTCGGTCTGGACGAAGGACCTGTCCACCGCGCACCGGCTGGTGAAGCGTATCCGGTCGGGCCATGTCTCCATCAACTGCCACGGCGCGGTGGGGACGAACATTCCGTTCGGCGGCTACGGCCAGTCCGGCTGGGGCCGGGAGTTCGGCAAGGAAGGGCTGGACGGTTACCTGGAAACCAAGGCGGTAACCGCGCGGCTCTGAACGGGCGCTACATCGGGAAACAGGAAAGGGAGGCCCATCGGGACCTCCCTTTTTTTTATCCCGGGCTTCAGGCATTTCCCATCGGAACGGGGTTCGACAGATCGTGACTGATCGCCGCCGCCGTCGACTTGAGATCGTCGAGATAGAGTTCCAGCGCCTGCGACAGGCGCATGGCGGCCACGAAGAACACCATGGTCATCGCCGCCTCGAAGTGGCCGTTGCGGAAGATCGGCACCGAGACCGACGAGGTCTTGCCCGGCGTGAGGTTGAAGTGGTTGCGGCCCTGCACGGCGTAGCCCTCGGCGCGGATGCGATCGACATCGAGGCTGACTTCGGCGGTGGCGAGGTAATTGAGGTCGATGTCCTGCGAGACGCGCATGAAGCGCAGGATCATCTCGCGCTCGTCATCAGGCGCATAAGCCATCGACACCTTGCCCGAGGCGCTGTCGAGGATCGGCAGGGTGAAGCCGGGGTAATAGTGTTCGAACGTCAGCGAGGAGTTCGAATGGGTGCTGTCGCGCAGCATCATCTCGCGGCCCACGCGGATGGCGATCGACACCGGCCAGCCGAGACGCTTGGTCAGGCCCACGATGTGCGGCCGGGCGAGACGGACCAGTTCGTCGTCATGCTGGAAGCCGGTTGCCAGTGTCTGCACCATGGCCGTGGCGCGGTAGCGCTTGCGCGAGGGTTCCTGTTCGATCAGGCCTTCATAGAGCAAGGTCTGGACGATGCGGCAGGCGGTGGGATAGGGCACCTCGGATGCCTTGGCGATCTCCATCATGGAGAGCGAGCCGTGGCGGTTGATCGCCTTCAGCGCCGCGATTGACCGCGTGATAGAGCGAATTGGAACCCCTTTTTCCATCGTCAGACCCCGTCCGTTTTTTGTGTTATCGGAAGAGTGACAAGGGAATGACGTTTTGCTCGAAATAATCAAGACGATATCCGCCTGTCGGATAGATATGCCGACAGGCGGAACCAAAACGGGTTCATAGTTTTCCGCCAGCGCCCTTTTTCTTGATCGGAACGAAAATTAATTTCGCGCCGGGGGTGCCGTGAGGGCCTGATCGCAAAGGCCGGCGCCTGCATGCGGTAACGATTCGCTGCTTACCAGCCGGGCACGATCACCTGGCGGATCGCCTCGCCCGAGGCGAGCTTGTCCATGGCCTCGTTGATCTCCTCCAGCGGGCCGACCGAGGTCAGCAGCTTCTCCACCGGCAGTCGTCCCGCGCGCCAGAGCTTGATGTAGCGCGGAATGTCGCGCGCGGGGATCGAGGAGCCCATGTAGCTGCCCATCAGCGTCTTGGCGTCCGCCACCAGCGACAGTGCGTTGATGGCCAGATCCTCCGACGGGTTGGGGAGGCCCACCGTCACGATCCGGCCGCCGCGCCGGGCAGAGCGATAGGCATGGGCCAGCACGGCGGCCTTGCCGACCGTTTCCACCACCACGTCGCTGCCCATGGCCGCATCGTCCTCGCCCGGGGCGGAAGCGCTGGCCGCGCCCAGTTCCAGCGCCAGCGCGCGTTTGGCAGGGGACGGGTCCACCGCATGGACCGGCTGCGCGCCCGCCGCCAGCGCGCCGAGCAGCGCGGAAAGCCCGACGCCGCCCAGCCCGATCACGGTCACGCTTTCGCCAGGCTGGACTTTGGCCGTGTTCATCACCGCGCCGACCCCGGTGAGCACCGCGCAGCCGAACAGTGCGGCGGTCTCGGGCGGGATATCGGCGTCGATCTTCACCAGCGAGCGCCGGTCCACCACCGCCTGCGTCGCGAAGGCCGAGACGCCGAGATGGTGGTGGACCACGCCGTCCTCGCAGGAGAGGCGGCTGCCGCCGCGCATCAGTTCGCCCTTGCCGTTGGCGGCGGCGCCTTTCGCGCAGAGGTAGCCCTCGCCCGAGAGGCAGGCCGCGCATTGCCCGCAGCTCGGCAGGAACACCAGCACCACGCGGTCCCCCACCGCGAGGTCCGGTTCATCGGGATCGCCCAGCGCCAGCACGGTGCCCGCCGCCTCGTGCCCCAGCGCCATCGGCATCGGCCGGGGCCGGTCGCCGTTGATGACGGAGAGGTCCGAGTGGCAGATCCCCGCCGCGTCGATCCGGACCAGCACTTCGCCGGGCAGCGGATCGGAGAGATCGAGCGGCCGGACCGCCAGCGGCTCGTTCTCGGCATAGGGCCGGGGATGGTCCCCGGAGCGGGAGAGGACGGCGGCGGCGATCCGGCGCTTCATCGGCTTACTTCACCGGAGCCGGAGCAGGTGCCCACTGCTTCTCGAAGTCCCACACTTCGTCGAAGCCGATCAGCGAGCAGAACTCCTTGAAGTTGAAGATGCCCTCGGGCTCGCCGATGCCGTGGTCCTTGAGATCGCGCAGCGACTTCTCGATGGCGGTGCAGGCGACCAGGCTGGTGAGCGAGGGGTAGATCGCAAAGCCATAGCCGATCTCCTCCAGCACCGAGGCGAGCGGGATCGGCGTCGATCCGCCGTTCGCCATGTTGGCCATCAGCGGCTTGTCGAAAGCGGAGCAGGCTTTCGCCATTTCCTCCTCGCTTTCCAGCGCTTCGGGGAAGAGGACGTGGGCGCCCGCCTTGTCGTAGGCTTCGAGGCGGCGCATCACGCTGTCCAGCCCCTCGCTCTGGCGCGCGTCGGTGCGGGCGATGACGAGGAAGTCCTCGCTCTCGCGCGCGGCGATCGCCACCTTGATCTTCTCCACCATGTCTTCCACCGGGATCACCCGGCGGAACGGCGTGTGGCCGCACTTCTTGGGGAATTCCTGATCCTCGAGCTGGATCGCGGTGACGCCGGCGGCCTCGTAGCCCTTCACGGTGTGATGGACGTTGAGCAGGCCGCCATAGCCGGTATCGCCGTCCGCGATGACCGCCGCATTGCTGGTGCGCACCAGCGTTTCCATGCGGTTCTTCATCTCGGTGTAGGTGGCGATCCCGGCGTCGGGCAGGCCCCAGGCCGAGGCGGTAAGCCAGTAGCCGGTGCCATAGACGAGATCGAAGCCGACCTTGTTGGCGATCACCGCGGTGATCATGTCCTGGATGCCGGGAATGACGAAGAACTTGCCGCTCTCCAGCTTCTGGCGGAAAATCGGATTGGCCATGATGGTTCTCTCCTGTGTTCTGTTTATTCGGCGGCTTCTGCGAAAGCAGGAGCGGCCACATGCGTCCACTGCGGCGCGATGGGGGCGGGAAGGCCGGTTTCGGCAAGGCAGTTGGCGCGCAGCGTCTCGATGTCCGGGCCGAAGTTGAACACGCCGATTTCGCCGCGAGCCTTGCGCATTTCGGCGCGCAGGGCCTGCGTCGCGGCTTCGTCCACCGCGCCATCCACCAGCACCACGCCGTAGTCCTTCGCGCCTTCGGCGGTGACGAGGCCTTGCTTCAGTTCCTTGGCCAGCAGCGCGGGATCGCGGTCTAGCGGGTCGCCCCAGCCGCCGCCGCCCCAGGTGATGAACTGCAGCTCGTCACCGGCCTCGACCGGATAGTCCTCCAGCTTGTTGCCGACCACGATCTGCGTGCCGTCCGCCTTGGTGAGGATCTTCTTCGCACGCTTGCCCGGAAGGCCGCCGTTGACGCCCCAGGGCGGCACGAACCAGCGGTCGTCATGGATCGCGATCACGCCGCTCTCGAGGAAGCGGTACACCATGTTGATGCCGTTGCCGCCGCGATGGAGGCCCGCGCCGCCCGAATCCGCCACTGTCTCGTACTTGACGATCTCCAGCGGGAAATAGCGTTCGAGGAACTCGTTGGGAACGTTGGTGAAGCCGGGGAACAGCGAGTGTCCGTCCGGCCCATCGCCCAGCGGACGGCCGGGGATGCCGCCGAAGCCGATCTGGAACAGCTGGAACCACTTACCGGCCTTGTCGTGCCCGGCATAGAACAGGTGCGGCGAGGACGAGAAACCGGCGGCGTTGAGGAATTCCGGCGTCTTCTGGCCGAGCAACCCGCCCAGGATGTCGAACAGGCGGCCCAGGACGTGCGTGCGGCCCGAAAGCGCGGCCGGGAATTTCGGCTTGAGCAGCGAGCCTTCCGGGATGCGCACGTCGATCAGGTCGTAGTAGCCATCGTTGAACAGGATCTGCGGATCGAAGATCATGATCATGTAGATGCCGAAGAACATGCGCATCATGTTCTCGTTCAGCAGCATGTTGATCGAGGCCTTGGACTGCGGGTCGGTGCCGTCGAAATCGAGCACCACGCGGCCGTTTTCGCGCCACATCGTGCACTTGATCCGGTAGGGACCGTAGCCCATGCCGTCATCGCAGATGTAGTCCTCGAACGTGACCTTCTCCTCGCCGATGGAGGTTTCGATCAGGTGCTTCATCGCGCGGTGGTTGCGTTCGAGCAGCATTTCCGTGGCGGAGACGAACACGTCGTCGCCGAAGCGTTCCACCATTTCCACCACGCGGTGCGCGGCGACGCGGCACGAGGCGATCAGCGCGTTGAGATCCGCCTTGCACCAGTCCGGCGTGCGCGACTGGTGCATGACCAGCTTGACCAGATCCTCGTTGTATTCACCCTTCTTCCAGATCTTCACGGGCGGGATGCGCACGCCTTCCTGGAAAATCTCGGTGGCGTGGATCGGCATCGAGCCGGGGACCATGCCGCCGATGTCGCTCTGGTGGCCGAACATCGAGGTATAGGCGATCAGGCGCCCGTCCTTGAACACCGGCAGCAGCACCAGCCAGTCGTTACAGTGGCTGATGGCGCCGCCCACCGAATAGGGGTCCGACAGGAAGATCAGGTCGCCGTCTTCCACTGTGCCGTCGAACCCTTCGAGGAAGGGGCCGATGTAGGAACCGAACTGGCCGACGATCATCTTGCCCTGATGGTCGGCGATCAGCGGGAAGGCGTCTCCCTGTTCGCGGATGCCGGGCGACATCGCGGTGCGCACCAGCGTGGCGTCCATCTCGATGCGGGCGTTGCGCAGGGCGTTCTCGATGATGTCGAGGGTTACGGGATCGACGGGAACCGTCTGGAACGGGGCTTCAGTGGCCTGAATGATACGTGCGGGCATGGTCTTGGCTCCCCTCAGGCGAGGTTGATGAGGATGTTGCCGGCGTGATCGACAGTGCCGACGCAGTCGGCCTCGATCAGCGTGGTGGAGTCCATCTCGGTGACGACGGCGGGTCCGGGGATCACGTCTCCGGCGCGCAGCTTCGCACGGTCGTAGATGACGGCGGCCTGCATTTCGGTGCCGGTCCACAGTTCGTGGTCGCGGATCTTGGCGCGGATCGGATCGCCGTCTCCCTGCTCCAGCGGCGGCGAGGGCAGTTCGAGGGCAGGGCCCATGGCGACGGCGCGCAGGTTCACCAGTTCATGGGCGCTGTCCATGTTGAAGGTGAAGAGGCGCAGGTGCTCGGCATCGAAGCGGGCGGTGACGCCGGCAAGGCCGTCGGCGCGCAGCGTTTCCGGGTCGATCGAAAGCGGCACTTCGAAGGCCTGGCCTTCATAGCGCACGTCGAGTTCGAACTGGCTGGTGATGTCCGCCTCGGCAATGCCTTCGGCGGCGAGTTCGGCGCGGGTCTGCGCGGCCATTTCCTCCAGCAGGGCCAGCACGTCGGCCTCGCTGGTGTCCGCCACGCGCTGCGAGAACGAGCGCGCGGTTTCGGTGCGCATGCGGGTGGTGGCATCCCCAAGCGCGCAGAGCACGCCGGGCGAGACCGGCGAGACGGCGGGCCAGGAACCCATCAGCTTGGATACGGCATTGACGTGGAGCGGCCCGGCACCGCCGAAGCCCATCACCGCGAAGTCGCGCGGGTCGTAGCCCTGCTGCACCGAGATCATGCGCAGCGCGCCGAACATGTTCTCGTTGACGATGTCGATGATGCCGCGCGCCGCTTCCATCAGGCCGATGCCGAGCGCGTCGGCAATGGTCTGGACGGCCGCCTTGGCGCCTTCGCGGTCGAGCTTGAAGGTGCGCCGAGGAGGTTCTCGGGCAGGTAGCCCAGCACGACGTTGGCGTCGGTCACGGTGGGCAGCTTGCCGCCCTTGCCGTAAGCGACCGGGCCGGGCACCGCGCCTGCCGATTGCGGGCCGACGCGCAGCGCCTTGGTCAGTTCCGGCACATAGGCGATCGAGCCGCCGCCCGCGCCCACCGTCTTCACGTCCAGCGCCGAGGCGCGGACCGAGAGGTGGCCGACTTCGGTGGTACGCTGGCGGCGCGCCTCCAGGTTCTCGATCAGCGCCACGTCGGTCGAGGTGCCGCCCACGTCGAGCGTGAGGATGTTTCTGATGCCGGCATTGCGGCCGACCCAGATCGCCCCGGTCACGCCGCCTGCCGGACCCGACATCAGCAGCGAGACGGGGTGTTCCTCCGACTTTTCGGAAGACATCAGCCCGCCGTCGGAGCGCAGCAGCGAGAGCGAACCCGCCATGCCGGCGCCGCGCAGCGATGCGCGCAAGTTGCGCACGTACTTGCCGACGACCGGACGCACCGCCGCATTGGCGACCGTGGTGAGCGTGCGTTCGTATTCCTGCATTTCGGGCAGGACCAGATGGCTGAGCGAGATCGGCACCTCGGGCATGATCTCTGCCGCCAGTTCCGCCACGCGCGCCTCGTGCGCGCCGTTGAGATAGGCGTTGACGAGCGCGACGGTCAGCGCCTCGACGCCGGAAGCCTTGAGCGCTTCGAGCGCGGCGCGGATCTCGCCCTCGTCGATTCCGGCGGTTTCCTGTCCGCGCGCGTTCATGCGGCCGCTGATCTCGAAAGTGTCCTCCAGCGCGGCCAGCGGCTCGGGCTTGGGCCAGACGATCCAGCCGGCCAGGCCGCCTGGCACGAAGGAACGGGCGATCTGCATGACCTGCCGGTAGCCCTGCGTGGTGATGAGGCCGACGCGCGCGCCCTTGCCTTCAAGCACCGCATTGGTGGCCACGGTGGTGCCGTGCAGGAAGAATTCCACGTCGGACGGGGCGATGCCGCCCTTTTCGCAGACCGCGGTGACACCGTTCAGGATGCCTTCGGAACTGTCATGCGGGGTCGATGGCGTCTTGTGACGCCAGAACTCGCCGTTGTCCTGGTTGAAAAGAAGCAGATCGGTGAACGTCCCTCCGACGTCCACGCCCAAACGATAGGTCATGCGTTCCCCATCCGGCTTTGCCCTCAGGCAGTGTTCGGTTCCGGATCTCGGGCGCGGATTGCGGCCGACGACTCCGGGTGATGAAATGGTATATTGATATGACAATACGGCAAGGCCGCATTGCAGTCTGCGTACCGCGCCGGGGGTCGGGCGCTGCGGTTTCGGACAGAGTTATCCGCCAAGCGAATTTTTGGGGTGGCGGGGGGCCGCCGCGCCGTTCACCAGATTAGGAAAGGTCGCAACAAAGGAGACAGCCATGCCACTCGACTTCAGCACGCTTCGCCCCGGCACGAAGGAGTTTCTCGCCCGCCGCGCGGGCGGTGAGGGCCTGCTTATCGGCGGGGCATGGGGCACGGCTGCGCAAGGCGCCACCTTCGCTACCCTCGATCCGGCCACCGGCAGCGAGCTGGGACAAATCGCCAAGGCGGGCGCGGCCGATGTCGATGTCGCCGTTTCGGCCGCCCGCGCGGCGCTGGCCGGCTGGGGCGCCACCGTGCCGGTGGAGCGCGCGCGCATCCTGTGGAAGATCGCCGACCTTATAGAAGCGAACATCGAGACCTTGCCGAACTGGAAACGCTCGACCAGGGCAAGCCGCTGTTCGTCGGCCGCTGGGCGGAGATCCCCGGCGCGGTGAACCAGTTCCGCTTCTTCGCCGGGCAGGCCATGGCGATCGAGGGCAGCACCCTCGAAAGCTCGATCAACTACCAGCCGCAGGGCAAGCAGATGCGGACCTGGACCGTGCGCGAGCCGGTGGGCGTGGTGGCGGCCATCGTGCCGTGGAACTCGCCGCTGGTGCTCACCGCGATGAAGCTGGCGCCCGCGCTGGCGGCGGGCTGCACGGTGGTGCTCAAGCCCGCCGAGGATACCTCGCTCACCGCGCTGCGGCTGGCCGAACTGATGGTGGAGGCCGGTGTTCCGGCAGGCGTCATCAACGTGGTGACCGGCCTTGGCGGCGAGACCGGCGCGGCGCTGGCCGCGCATCCGGGGGTGGACAAGATCGCCTTCACCGGCTCCACCGCCACCGGCCGCGCGGTGCTCGATGCCGCCAAGACCAACTTTAAGCGCGTGACGCTGGAACTGGGCGGCAAGTCGCCCTCCATCGTCATGCCCGACGCCGACCTTTCGCTGGCGATCCCCGGCGTGGCCAATGCCATCTACTTCAACGGCGGGCAGGTCTGCATCGCCGGATCGCGGCTCTACGTCCACCGCTCGGTCCATGACCAGGTGGTGGAGGGCGTGGCGGAATATGCCAAGGGCCTGAAGCTCGGCCACGGCCTTGCCGCCGATACGCAGATGGGCCCGGTGGTCTCGCTGCGCCATGCCGAGCGGGTCGAAGGCTTCTTGCAGCGCGCGCGGGCCGAGGGGGCGACGATGCTGGCGGGCGGCGAACGCACCGGCGAGGCGGGCACCTTCATCACCCCCACCGTGGTCGTCGACGTGAAGCCCGGCATGGAGATCGTGCGCGAGGAAGTGTTCGGCCCGGTGCTGGTCGCGCAGGCGTTCGACGATGTGGAGGAAGTGATCGCCGCCGCCAACGACAGCGAATACGGCCTTGCCGCCAGCGTCTGGACCGAGGGGCTGTCGAACGCCCACCGCATGTCGAGCGCGATCAAGGCGGGCACGGTGTGGATCAACTGCCACGCCATGTATGACGCCACTCTTGCCATCGGCGGGGTTAAGCAGTCCGGCTGGGGCCGGGACAGCGGGCGGCAGGCGCTGGAAAACTACCTTGAATGGAAGACCGTCTGCGCGGTCGTCTGATCGGGGGCATCATTGCGGGTTGAGGGAGGAGGGGCGCATCGCAAGGTGCGCCCCTTTTCGTTGTCCTGCCTGCGCCGCTCCGTGCCGGCCGCCCCCCCGGACCGGCTGCGCGCGGGCGGAGTGTCCGCCAACCGGCGCGCCTCCCCGAACCTCGGATAGTTCCGCGACTTCGCCCGCCCCGCCGGACCGCCCGGTCCATAGCGGGGGACGGAACAGGAAATGGAGTCTGCTCGATATGGCGGCAGTTGAACGGTGTCAGGTGGCGATCGCGGGGGCGGGACCGGTCGGAACGGTTCTGGCGACGCTGCTGGCGCAGGCGGGTATCGACGTTGTGGTGCTGGAAGTGAACGGCGATTGTGCGCAGGACCTGCGCGCCTCCACGTTCCATCCGCCGACGCTGGAAATGCTCGACCAGATCGGGGTGACGCCGATGCTGCTGGAGAAGGGGCTCAAGGCGCCGGTCTATCACTGGCGAGACCGTCACTCGGGCGAAGTGATCGACTTCGACCTTGCCGAGATCGACGACGTCACCCGCTACCCTTTCCGCATCCAGTGCGAACAGTATCACCTGTCGCGTGCGCTTGCCTCGGGGCTTGAGAAGCAGGGCAATGCCGATGTCCGCTTCGGCCAGCGCCTGCTGACCTTCGAGGAGGACGCGGACGGCGTGAACCTTGCGGTCGAGACGATGACCGGCATCGCGCAGATGCGCTGCGATTACCTGATCGGTGCGGACGGCGCGAATTCCATCGTGCGCAAGTGGCTGGGCATCGAATTCGACGGGTTCACTTATCCCGAACGCTTCCTCTGCCTCTCGACCGCGTTCGAACTGGGCGACCACATCCCCAACCTGGCCTGGGTCAACTACGTGTCCGACCCGGACGAATGGCTGGTGCTGCTGCGCGTGCCCACGCTCTGGCGCGTGCTGGTGCCGACCGACGGTTCGCTCAGTGACGAGGAACTGCGCTCGGATGCGATGAAGAACGCGATCTTCGGCAGGCTGGTGGGCGACGGGGAGATGGTGAAGACCGAGCACCGCACGCTCTACCGGGTCCACCAGCGCGTGGCGAAATCCTTCCGCGAGGGCCGCGTGCTGCTGGCGGGCGATGCCGGGCATCTCAACAACCCGCTTGGCGGCTTCGGCATGAATTCGGGCGTGCATGATGCCTTCAACCTTTTCGAGAAGCTGCTGCCGGTGCTCAAGGGGCAGAAGACGGGTTCGGGGGCAGAGGAGAACCTCGCGCTTTACGACCGGCAGCGCCGCGAAGTGACGCACAGCTTCACGCAGATGCAGACCAAGGAAAACATGGCGATGATCCGCGGCGGGCAGGACGAGGCGCACAAGCGCCGCCGCGAAGCCATGCTGGCGATCAAGCAGGACGATACGCGCCGCCGCGCCTACATGCTGCGGCAGGCGATGTACGAGAGCCTCGCCCAGGCGGCCGAGATCCGCTGAACCAGGTCGTAAACCAGACCCCCGGCACCCCATCAACCAGCGGCACCGGCACCGGTCCGCAACAGGAGTATCTGCAATGGGAGACGTTCTCGGTTGGCGAAAGCTGCTGGGTGTCATCGCCCCCTCCACCAACACCGTGGTCCAGCCGGACATGGAGCGCATGCGCCCTGCGGGCGTGACCAACCATTTCTCGCGCATCTATGTCGAGGACCCGCTGGCGCTCTCGAACGAGGATTTCATCGCCGGAACCACGGCGATCGCCGAAAACACGCTGGACGCGGTGCGATCGGTGATGACCTGCAAGCCGGACTACCTCGTGCTCGGCATGTCGGCGATTACGTTCTACGGCGGGGTCGAGGGTAGCCGGAAATGGAAGAGGCAGGTCGAGGAACTGGCGGGCGTCGGCGCCTCGACGGGGGCGGAATCGGTGGCGGCGGCGCTTCATGCCTACGGCGCGAAGACGGTGAGCTTCGTTTCGCCCTATTACCCGGTCGCCAATGCCGAAGTGCGCAATTTCCTGGAGGAATCGGGCTTCACCGTGAAGCGCGACGTGCCGCTGGAATGCCGCTGCTGGACCGACATCGCCAAAGTCGGCCCAGACCGCCTGCGCGAGGTGATCGAAGAGCTGGACGGGGATGATGTCGACGCCATCGTGCAGGTCGGCACCAATCTCTCGATGGTGGACCTTGCGGCCGAATACGAGGCGAAACTGGGCAAGCCGGTGATCGCGATCAACACCGCAACCTACTGGCACGCCCTGCGCGCGCAGGGGATCGCGGACCGGATCGAAGGCATGGGCCGCCTGCTCGCCGAATACTGAGACATGCGCCGCACCGGAGCGGTTCCGGGGCGGCGCAAAGGATCGCCTGTCACGAACCCGAAGGCATCGACAGTTCGAAGACCGTCAGGTTCCTGTCCGAGCTGACATGTACCGTGCCGCCGTGCGCCTTGGCGATTTCGGAAACGATGAACAGCCCGAGCCCCAACCCGTTCCCCCGCTCGTTCCCGTTCGCCATGGTGAAGGGTTCGAACAATGTGGGGACGAGCTCCGGGGCGATCGGACCGCCTTCATTGGCGATCGACAAACTGAACCGCCCTTGCCCGCTGCGCGCGTGCACGGTGATCGGCCGGTTCGGCGTTCCATGGACGAGCGCGTTGCCGACCAGGTTGGAAAGCAATTGCGAAATCCGGGAAATGTCGCAGATGATCGGTTCTTCCAGATCGAGGATCACATCGATCGATGCCTCTGGATGAACGATCTGCAATTCCTCGATCACCTCTCGAACGGGCGCTTCCAGCGAGTCCGTCGTCTGCAGATCGAGGAATACGCCGTCGCCCAGGCGGCCGCGCGCAAAGTCCAGCAGGTCGTCGATCAGCATTTCGATGCGCCGGGTGCTCTGGCCCATGTTCTCGATCACCAGGGCGGCCCGAGGTGAGGGATCCATCCTTGCAAGCAGCCTCATTCCCGAAACCACGGCGGCGAGGGGATTGCGCAGATCGTGGCCGAGGATGGCGATGAAACGTTCCCGGATCAAAGCGGAACGATCCGCATTCGCCAGTTCCTGCTCCTTGCGGTGCAGATCGTCCTGAAGGTCGAGTTGGAGGCCGATCAATCTGGCGAAATTCTCGAATGTGGCTACGATTCCCGGATCGGACAGTTTGGCGGGAAGCGGGTCCAGCGCACAAAGGGTTCCGAAGAAACTGCCGTCGCGGCGGAAGATCGGGATCGAGATATAGCTTTCGAAGCCATATAGACGCGGCGTGTGGTGATTATGGAATATCGGGTCCAGGGCCACGTGATCGATGATCACGCCGGTTCCCGAATCCCGGATCTCGTCGCAGATCGTCGTCTTGAGATCGAGCGAGCCGCCCACTTCCAGGCCGAAGGCAATTTCGTCCCTGACCGCACAGGCCGTCCAGCTGGTGCTGGTCACCCGGGCCACGGCGGCGAAGCGCAGGCCGGTAATGCGGCAGGCTATCTCCAGGATGGAGGGCACCGCGTCGATACGGGCGACCGCTTCCATATCATCTGCGATCAGGTCCGACATCGCGTGCATTTGCTTCCCTAGCCTTGAACCCGATTGGCCTAGCTCAGTATGACTACGCGATCAAATTCAAGTCTGGGCCTCAATCCTTCCGGCTGCAGGGCGCGGGGGCGGCGCCCCGGGAACGGAAAGCTCAGGCCCCTACCGCGCCTTGCGCGACGAGGGCTTCGATCCGCTCCGGCGCATAGCCCAGCGTTTCGAGCACCGCGCGGCTGTTCGCGCCGGGGGGCGGGCAGCGTCACCGGCGCGCCGGGGCGCAGGCCGCCCATCTGGAGCGGGATCGTCGGCAGGCGGGTTTCCTCGCCGGTGTCGAGCACGACCGGTTCCAGCCCGCCTTCGGCCAGCTGCGGATCGTCGAACATGTCCTCCGGACGGGCGATGGGGGCGAAAGGCAGGCCGGTGCCTTCCAGCTTCGCCACGATCTCGGCCCGCGTCATCGAGGCGACGAGCTGGCGGACCTGCGGCAGGATACGGTCGCGGGCGAGGACGCGCTGGTTGTTGGTGCGCAGGCTCTCGTCGGCCCAGAGCTCATGCAGTTCGAACAGGGCGCAGAACTTCTGCCACAGCACGTCGGAAACCACGCCGATGAACACGGGCTCGTCGCGGGTTTCGAACACGTCGTAGATCGCCCAGGCCGAGATGCGCGCGGGCATCGGCGCGGCGGCTTTCCCGGTGACGGCGAACTGCGCCATGTGCTGGCCAACGAGGTAGGCGGTGGTCTCGAACAGGCTGGCGACGACCTTCTGGCCGCGCCCGGTGCGATGGCGCTCCTCCAGCGCGGCGAGGATGCCGATCACGCCGAACATGCCGCCGGTCACGTCGATCACGCTGGAGCCCGCGCGCAAGGGACGTCCCGGCGGGCCGGTCATATAGGCAAGGCCGCCCATCATCTGCGCCACTTCGTCCAGCGCGGTGCGCTGTTCGTAGGGGCCGGGCAGGAAGCCTTTTTCCGAGCAGTAGATCAGGCGCGGATTGGCCTGTGCCAGTTCCTCGTAGGACAGCCCGAGCCGGTCGAGCGCGCCGGGGCGGAAGTTCTCGATCAGCACGTCGGCGCCCTCGGCGAGGTCGCGGGCGACCTGCAGGCCCTCGGCCGACTTGAGGTCGAGGCAGATCGACTGCTTGCCCCGGTTGTACATCGGGAAATAGCCCGAGCCCGAGCCGAGCAGGCGCCGGGTCTGGTCCGCCGATGGGCTCGATCCGCACCACTTCGGCGCCCAGCCCGGCGAGGATGTGGCCCACGGCGGGGCCCATGACCATGTGCGTGAATTCGGCGACGCGGATGCCGGCCAAAGGCTGCGGGACCGCTGGCTGCGGGGCGTTCTCGCTCATCGGGCGATCCTTTCGTTGTAGTCGAGCATCGGCCCGGCATCGGGCGTGAAGCCGTAGAGCGGTTCGCCGGGCAAGGCGGCGGCCAGAATCTGGCGCACTTCCAGCAGGCGTTCGATGTCGATG
This sequence comes from Novosphingobium sp. ST904, assembly GCF_001298105.1. Lineage (GTDB taxonomy): Bacteria > Pseudomonadota > Alphaproteobacteria > Sphingomonadales > Sphingomonadaceae > Novosphingobium. Next base: position 173,692 of record NZ_LGJH01000165.1, read on the forward strand.
CCGGTATCGAGCCCCATGGCATTGAGCATGAGCACGAGATCCTCGGTCACGAGATTGCCCGAGGCCCCCGGCGCGGCGGGCAGCCGCCGAGCCCGCCGAGCGAGGCGTCAAGCGTGGTGATGCCCTCCTCCAGCCCGGCCAGCGCATTGGCGAGGCCGAGCCCGCGCGTGTTGTGAAGGTGGAGCGTGGTCAGCATGTCGGCGCCGACCGCCGCCCTGACCTTGCGAACCAGCCGCCGGACCTGCGCGGGGTCGGCATAGCCGGTGGTGTCGGACAGGCTGAACTCCTGCGCGCCTGCCTCGGCCGCGGCAAGGGCGAGGCGCACGACCGTATCTTCCGCCACGGCGCCTTCGATGGTGCAGCCGAACGCGGTGGCGAGGCCGACGGCGAAGTGAACGCCTGCCGCCCTTGCGATTTCGGACGCGGCCGCGATTTCCGCCAGCATCGCCGGATGGTCCTTGCGCACGTTGCGGATGGAGTGGGTCTCGCTCATCGAAAGGGGGATCGACATGGCGTGGACACCCGCCTCCACCGCCCGCTGCGCCCCCTTGGCATTGGGCACGAGGGCGACGACGTTGAGCCCCTCGATCCCCCGCGCGAAGCGGACCAGTTCGGCGGTGTCGGCCATCTGGGGCAGCAGGCTGGGCGGCACGAAGCTGCCCACCTCGATCTCGCGCACCCCGGCGGCGGCCTCTGCGGCGATCCACGCCTTCTTGGCCTCCAGCGGCATGATCGCCTTGATCGACTGCAACCCGTCGCGCGGGCCGACTTCGGAAACGAGTATCTGCGTCATGGTGTTCTTTCGAGAGTGGCCCCGAGGTAGACCCAGGGCCGCGCCTTGCGGTCGGCCGAGGTCCAGTCCTCGATTTCCGGCAACGACTTGAGCGTGAGGTCGATGGCATCGAGCCCTTCGAGCAGCATCTCGCGCGGTTCGGGCTCGATGGCGAAGCGGTGGATGGCGGCGCCGCAGCGCACTTCCTGCGTGGGCAGGTCCACGGTCACCTCCTGCCAGGCCATGGCGGCGATGGCCGCTTCGGGCAGGACCACGGGAAGGAGCCCGTTGCGGATGCAGTTGGCCCGGAAGATCGGTGCGAAGCCTTGCGCGATCACGCAGCGCATGCCGTACTCTGCCAGCGCCCAGACGGCATGTTCGCGGCTTGATCCGCAGCCGAAGTTCGCCCCGCCCAGCAGCACTTGCGCGCCCGCCGCTTCGGGGCGGTTGAGCGGGAACGCCGGGTCCGGCACGCGCGCGGCGGCGTCGATATAGCGCCACGGCGCGAACAGCCCGTCGGCAAGGCCGGTGCGCCCGGTGCTTTTCATCTCGCGGCTGGGGATGATCGCGTCGGTATCGACATTGTCGCGCAGCAGCGCGGCCGCGCGCGAGGTGAGGGTGGTGAACGGGGTCATCGCGCCGGCTTCCGGATCATGAGTTCGCGGGGATCGGCGATCGCGCCGGCAATCGCGCTGGCAACCACGGTTTCCGGGCTGGCGATATGGGTGCGGATGCCCGGACCCTGCCGCCCCTCGAAGTTGCGGTTGGTGCTGCTGATCGTCCGGCTGCCTTCGGGGAAGCGTTCGCCCCCTGCGAAGAAGCACAGCGAGCAGCCGCTTTCGCGCCATTCGAACCCGGCCTCGGCGAAGATCGCGTCGAGCCCCTCGGCCTCGGCGGCGCGCTTCACGGCGGAGCTTCCGGGCACCACCATGGCCTTGCGGATCGAGGGCGCGACATGGCGCCCCTTCACCAAAGCGGCGGCGCGGCGCAGGTCGGAGAGACGGGCATTGGTGCACGATCCCAGGAACGCCACGTCGATCGGCGTGCCCAGCAGCGGGCTGCCGGCATCGAGGCCGATATAGTCGTGCGCCCGCGCCGGTCCCTGCGGCACCGTGCCGTCCACCGGCACTGCATGTTCCGGGCTGGTGCCCCAGCTCACCATCGGGGCGAGCGCGGCGGCGTCTATCACGATCTCGCGGTCGAACCGGGCGTCCTCGTCGGTTTTCAGGCCGTGCCAGTATGGCTCGCCGAAGTCCTCCGGCGCATAGCGGCGGCCCGCCAGATATTCGAAAGTCTTTGCATCCGGCGCGACGATGCCGGTCATGGCCGCGAACTCGGTGGCCATGTTGCACAAGGTCATGCGCGCCTCGATGTCGAGCGCGCGCACAGCCTCGCCCGCGAACTCCACCACATGTCCCGCGCCGCCGCCCGCGCCGTGCGCGGCGATGAGCGCCAGCACCATGTCCTTGGCGGTGACGCCGGGCGCAAGCGTGCCGGTATAGGTGACGCGCATCGTCCCCGACCGGTCCAGCCGCAGCACGCCGGTTGCCATGGCATGTTCCGCCTCGCTGGAGCCGATCCCCCATGCCAGCGCGCCCAGCGCGCCCTGCGTGCAGGTGTGGCTGTCGGGCGCGACAAGGGTGACGCCGGGCAGGACGATACCAAGCTCGGGTGAGATGACGTGGGTGATGCCCTGGTCGCGGTCGTTCACGTCGAACAGGGTGATCCCGGCGGCCCGCGCGGCGGCGCGGGTCTCGGTGATGAAGGCGGAGCCGCCCTCCATCAGCGTGCCGTCGCCGCGGCCGGGGCGGGTATCGACGATATGGTCCATCACCGCGAAAACGCGCGCCGGATCGCGCACGGGGCGCCCCGCTGCCGCCATCGCCTTGAGCGCGGCGGCGCCGGTCCGTTCGTGCAGGAACACGCGGTCTATGGCGATGAGCGCGGCCCCGGTCGCGCTGTCCGCGACATGGTGGGCCTGCCAGATCTTTTCGAAGAGAGTCTTGCCTGTCATGTGTCGTCGCACCCGCTTTCGCGCGGTTTCAGTCGTCCTGTCCGGCAAGGTCGACCACGACCTTGCCCATCGATCGGCCCGAGAGCAGCCGCTCCACCGCGCCGAACACGCCCTCGATGCCGATGTTCGGCTGATCGTCGAACCGCACCTTGATCCGGCCTTGTGCGTAAAGGTCGAAAAGCCGCTCGCGCGCATCGGCCCAGTGGGGCGTGAGCAGCCCGTTCATGAAGCCGCGTACCGAAGCGCCCTTGTAGTAGATGGCATGGGCGATGCGCGGGCCGGTGACGATCTCGGGCTTGCCCTCTAGGTCCGAGGCGGCGCCGCCCACCACGAGGCGGCCATGATTGGCGAGATTGGCGAGGAAGGCATCGAAGATCGCGCCGCTCACCGTGTCCACCGCCACGTCGAGGCCGCCGGGATATTCGGCCGCCAGCACGGCGCCTACATCCTCGGACTTGTAGTCGATCACCCGTTCCGCCCCGAGCGAGGCGACGAAATCGCATTTCGCCCGGCCGCCCGCCACGCCGATCACCCGCGCGCCCATGAGAACGGCAAGCTGAACCAGCAGGTGGCCGAGGCGCCCGCCGCTGCCGAAATGGCCACGGTTTCGCCGCGTTTCAGCTCGCCGATCCGCTCCAGCGCGACAAGGGCGGAAACCCCGGTGGAGGCCAGCGCCAGATATTCGCGCTTGGCGGCGGGCGCTTTCACGAACTGGCTGGCGGGGCCGGTATTGGCCTCGCGGTAGCCGCCGGTGAAGCGCACCGTCACGGCCGCATCGCCCACCGCGAAGTCGCTCACACCTTCGCCCACCGCTTCCACCGTGCCGATGGCCTCCACGCCGGTGAAAGTGGGCAGGGCGATCTTCACATAGTCCACCGCGTTGCGGGCGATCTGGGTGTCGAAGATGCCGTTGACGCCGCAATGCAGGTTGCGCACGCGGATCTCGCCGGGACCGGGCGCGGCCAGCGGCAGTTCGACGATCTCGCTTCCTTCGCGGAACGAGGGCGCGACGCGTTCGAGACGGATGGCGCGGTAGATCTCGCTCATTGCGCGATCTTTCCCTGCGGGAAGCCGAGCCCGCCCGGATTGAACAGGCCCTTGGGGTCCATCACGTTCTTCACCGCATCCAGCACATCGAGGAACGCGGGATCGCGCGTCTCGCGGTAGGGATAGCGCGGCCGATCTGGAAATGGGCGGCGCCGTATTCTTGCAGATCGCCTTCACCTGCTCGCGCGCTTCGGCGACCAGCGCGGTCGCCTCCGGCGCGGGGCCAAGCTGCTTCAGGCGCTTGAGATGCTCGGGCTCGACCATGGATTCATGGACCGGGCGATAGCCTTCGGGCCAGAAGAACACCGGCTCGATGACGATGGCATTGGTGGAGAGCGAGGAGAACAGGAAACCGTTGTGAATGCCCAGCGCATCGAAGCGGGCCTTCATCGCATCGAAGTAGGCGCGGATTTCGCCGAACATGGCAGGCGCGGTGGAAAGCGAGGCCTGTCCGTGAACCGGCACCCAGCTTTCGCCTTCGGGGCCGAGGATCGAGTTCGGCGCCGGGAACGGCATGGCACGGATCACCTTGGCGATCGAGTTCTCGATCTCGGTGCCGCCGAAGCGCCTGGCGATATCGCGGGCACTGGCGATATCGGCCGCCACCGATTCCTTGCAGCGGCCCTCGGCGGTGATGTGAAGCGGGTAGTCGTCCTCCGGGATGAAGTCGCGCCCGCCCATGGCGATCTTCGCGGCGGCCAGCAGGCCCTTGCCCAGCGACTTCTCCTTGGCCACGACTTTGCCCAGCGTCTTCACGTCGCTGGCGAGCGACATGCGGCGCATGCGGACCTTGGTGAGGCCGGGGTCGAAGCCGCAGGTCTCCGAAGCGATGCCGGCGCGGGTCATTTCCGCCAGCGCCTCGATCATGATCTGGCCGGTGGGGAACGAGAACGAGACCGAATCCTCGAACCGGGGCGTGCGGATCAGGCGGAAAGTCACTTCGGCCTTGAGCCCCAGCGTCCCGGAATCGCCGCAGAACAGCCCGGCGAGATCGGGGCCGAAGTGGCGGTAGTGCGGCGTGTCGCCGTCAGGGCCGCGCGCGCCGGTGCGCAGCGTCCGTCCGTCCGCCAGCACCATGGTCACCGCGATCACGCTCTCGCTGGAGGTGCCGTGGTGCCCGGCGCCGAACATCGCGTTGAGCTGCGAAAGACCGCCGCCGATGGTGGAATAGATGCCCGACATCGGCCCCCAGAAAGGGGTGCGCAGGCCATGCGGCGCGAGCGCCTCGTTGAGCGCGCGCCAGGTGCAGCCGCACTGCACGGTCACCGTCATGTCCTCGGGGCTGATCTTCAGCACCTTGTCCATGCGGGTGGTGTCGATGGTGACGGTGTCGTCCGTGACCGGAAGATAGCTTTCGGTATAGCTCATGCCCGCGCCGCGCGCGCCAGCGCCACACCTGCCTCGTTCGCGGCCTTGACCACGGCGGCGAGCTCAGCGGTGGTGGCAGGCGCCACGGCCAGCATGGCGACGTGATCGGCGCGGGTCCACACGTCCTCGCTGAACAGGCGAAGGCGCGCCTCGTCGTCGCTGACGTTTTCCGGCCCGACGATGGCCACCAGCGCGGCGCGCAGGTCGGCGGGGCAGGGGGCGATCCCGGACAGGGTTTCGTTCGTGGCAGGGTTGGCGGACATGGCTTGGTTCCCCGGACGCTGGAAGCCTTGAATTGGCTTTTTCTTAGATCAATTGAATGCAGGTTTCGCGATTGCCCGCCTGTCGGATGAACATGGTCACCTGTCGGACAGTTCGGCCTCTGCGAAAGCGCTCCCCACGCGCGCGGCGCCCAGCCCGGCGAGCCGCCCGAAGGTCACTGCCGTGGCAAGGCCCATCGCGGGCAGGTAGCCCCAGTAGGACGGTCCCGAGACCGACCTTGCGGCGCCGCGCCGGCGAAGAGATTGGGCAGCCGCGTGCCATCGGCGCGCAGGACGCGGGCCTCGCCGTCGATCTGGAGGCCGCCCTGCGTGTGGAAGATCGCGCCCACCACCCTGAGCGCCCGGTACGGGGCGGCAGGCGGCAGGTCGGTTCCCCAGACGCGGCCCAAGGGGTCGGCTCTACCCTCGCTCTGTGCCGTTTGTGTCGCTTTCAGTGTCGCTTCGAGCGCGGCGGCGGGAACGCCCATCGCCTCGGCCAGATCGGCGATGGAATCGGCCTTTTTCAAGGCGTTGAGGGCCTTGAGCTGCTGCATCTCGGGAATATAGTCGGCAGCGGCCTCGATCCTGGCGTCGAACACCACCCAAACGTGATCGCCCTCCTGCCGAAGCACCGGATGGACCATGCCGGCGATGTCGGCGGTCTCGTCGGTAAACCGCTCCCCCGCCATGTTGACGAGCACGCCGCCCTCCACCGGAACGCCCGGCGGCACCGGGATTCCCTGCGGTTCGGTCAGCATGGCGTAGCCCTGGTAGGCCCCCATGTCGCCCAGGGCGGCGCCCAGCTGCTCGCCCACCCGCACTGCCGTTCCCCGGCTGCCTTCGTGGCCGTTGTTCCGGGCATGGGCCATCTCGGGCATGTACCGGGCGACCATGGCGTGATCGGCGGCAAAACCGCCGCAGGCCAGCACCAGCGCGCCACAGCCCACACGCTCTACCGAGCCATCGCGCCGGGTCAGGGAAACGCCCAGAATTCGGCCGTTTTCATCGGATTCTACCCCGGAAAGCCGGGTGCCCGCCATCACGTCCACCCCGGCGTCGTCAAGCCGCCGGTGCAGCAGTTCCACCATGTCCTGCCCCGAATGGCCGCGCCATCCGTGAACCCGGTAAGTGCTGTTGCCATAGGCTGGGCGGAAGCCGGTATCGAGCTGCCACGGCATGTCGAGAGCGCCGACCATCCAGTCCACCGTCGGCCCTGCGTGATCGGCGATGGCGCGGGCCAGCACCGGGTCGGTCTGCCCGCGGGTCTTGGCGATGATATCGGCATAATAGCGCTCGGCATCGTCCTCGATCCCGTGCTCCGCCTGCGACCGGGTGCCCGCCGCGCAGATCAGGCCCTGCGACATTCCGGTGGAGCCCATGGGCCGCTCGTCCTGCTCGACCAGCAGCACTTCGGCACCGGATTCCCGCGCGGAAAGAGCGGCAATGCAGCCGCATGCCCCGCCGCCAACCACCAGGACCGGGACGCTGAATTCGAAGGCCTCGCCGCTCATGCCTCGCTCGCGAGTTCGTCGCCCACATCGCCCGAGGCGACATCTTCGGCGAGCATGGCGGCCTCGTTCTCCTGCTGCACGACGCGCAGGATGCGGGCGATATATTCCTGGTTCCACATCTGCCGTTCGGCCGAGGCAGCGCGGTCCGGCGTGAATGCGTCGATCTCGCCTTCCGACAACACGCCCTTTTCGAGCAGCAGGCGTTCCAGCGTGTCCGCGCGCTGGCGGGCAACCGCCAGTTCCTGCGCCACCGCCATGGTGATGGCGAGGACCCGCTCCACTTGCGGTTCGAGGAAATAGGGGCGTTTTCCGGCCGGTTTGGCGCCGGCGTGGTTGAGGGCGTCGGTAAAGCTCATGCCACGGCTCCGATCACGTGCCAGGCCGCCTTGCGGCCGTAATCCTCGGTTTCGTCCTCGGCCGCATCGGGGAACAGTTCGCGGTCGACGACGCCGAACACGCCGCCGTGGATCAGACTGTCGGCGGCGAACCCCGCGGCGACCATTTCGGCATCGAGGTCCATCTCGTGCATCCGGCTCCAGAACGGCTCGTTGTTGTAGAAGGCATCCCAGTCGCGCATGGCCTGCTCGCAAAGTGGCATTTCAGGCGCGTACTGCGGCTGCTCCACGTGAAGGACGACGCCGCCGGGCCGCAGCAGGCGGCGGGTCTCGGCGAAGATATTGCGCAGCGCCCTCGTCGAAAGCTCGTGCAGGAACATCGTCGTCTGGATCCAGTCGAAGCTCTGGTCTTCGAACAGCGAAAGATCCTCGCCGCTGGCCTGCACGAAGCGCACGTTGTCGACGCCGAGCGACTTGGCGCGCGCAAGACCGTAGCGCAGGACCGGCGCGCCGAGATCGGCGATCGTCAGTTCGGCGTCGGGGAAGGCCTGGGCCAGCGGCAGGCTGGAATGGCCCACCGTGCCGCCGATTTCGAGGATCTTGCGGGGCTTGAAATCCGGAAGGTTGCGGCGGACCCAGTTGACCACGGCATGCCCGCCGCGTCCGAATACTTGCCCAGCAAGCCGCTGGTGGTGACGAAACCGGCGTGGTCGTAATTGGCGCCGTTGGTCACGTCGCCGGGGAAGTATTCCGTGTGGTAACTGCCCGGCATGCAGTGATGATCCACGGCCGAGACGTAGCGCGGGATTGGCAGCGTGGGATCGAGGGCCAGTCGCTCGTCGCCATCGGTAAGATCGGCGGCAATCCGGGCAAGCCGTTCGTTCTGGCGCAGCGCCGTCCAGCGCCCGGCCTGCTGCCGCTGCTCCATCGTCATGCGGCGCAGCGCCGACCAGGTCTGGAACGCCGGGTCATCGAGCATGGCCTTGCGCGCTTCGTGGCGATTGGCGAGCGGACGGCCGTTCTGCGCGGCGAAGCCCGGCGCAACGCGGTTCTCAAACGATGCCTTGACCCCCGGCACCACGCGCGCGGCGAGATGGCGGTTCATCTGCGCGAGGAAGTTGATCCGCTCGATCTCGTCATGGCTGGTCTCGGGGAAAACCGCGTGGCGGCCAATCACCCGATAGTCCGGCGGGCCATCGTAGGCCGCGTTAGGGTCGTTGCGGCCGGGGCTGGGGAATGGGGTTTCTGAGACGTCTTCACGGCCTACCTCATTTGTTATAGAGATATGATATAATGGCCGGGCGCCGGAAGCAAGCACGCTAAGCGGCGATGACCGGCAGGCGACAAGAAAGGGACGAAGAATGCTGATTTTCGCGCTGTTCAACTTGAAGCCGGGGGTCTCGGTCGAAGTCTATGAGAACTGGGCCCGCGAATCGGACCTCCCCACGGTGAATGCATTGTCCTCGATCGAGAGCTTTCGCGTTTTCCGCACGACCGGCGTGCTCGGCAGCGATGCGCCGCCGCCGTTCGGCTATGTCGAAGTGCTGGACGTGAAGGACATGGAGCAGTTCGGCGCCGAAGTGGCTTCGGCGGCGATGCAGGAAGTGGCCGCTGCATTCCAGGGCATGGTCGAAGTGACATTCCTCACCACCGAGGAAGTGACCATCGGAGAATTGGCCGCATGAGGTTCGCGGGCAAGGTTGCGGTCGTCACCGGGTCGGGCCGCAAGGGCGGTCTTGGCGAGGCCATTGCGCGGCGGCTGTCGGAAGAGGGGGCAAGGGTCGTCATCTCGGACATCGGCGGTTCGCGCGATGCGGCGACGCCGGATGGCATGATCGGCGGAACCGAGGAAATGCGCGAGATTGCTGCCTCGCTGCCCTCCGGCGGCTCGACGTTCGCCTGCGACGTGCGCGATCCGGCCCAGGTCGAGGGATTGGCCGATCATGCCATGGAAAAGCACGGTTCGCTCGATATCTGGGTGAACAATGCGGGCATTGGCTACATCATGAAGCCGCTCGCCGAAGTCTCGCCGGAAGACTGGCGCGCTGTGATCGATGTGAACCTGAGCGGGGCGTGGTTCGGCCTTCAGGCGGCGGCGGCGCGCATGGTGCGCCAGGGGCGCGGCGGCCGCATCGTCAACATCGCCAGCCAGGCCGCCAAGTCGGGCTTTCCCCATGCTCAGGCCTATACGGCTTCCAAGCACGGGCTTGTCGGCCTTGTGCGGTCTGCCTCGATCGAGCTTGGACCGGAAGGGATCACCGTCAACAACGTCTGCCCGAACCATGTGACGACCGGCCTTGGCAAGTGGCAGAACGAGCATTTCGCCGAGGTCCAGGGCATCTCGGTGGAGGAATACCTCAAGCGCATGGCTGCGCGTATTCCGATGGGCCGCCCCGGCCTGCCGCAGGACACCGCAAGCGCGGTCGCCTTCCTCTGCTCGGATGAAGCGGCCTATATCACCGGGGAAAGCATGAATGTCTCGGGCGGTGAGGAACCGCACTGAGATGAACGAAAATCCCGCCGAAGTCCTGATCGATCACGCCCTGTCGCTTCGCTGGGAGGCCATTCCCGGCGCGGCGCGCGAGCGGGCGTCCGTCTTCCTGCATGACAGTCTTGCCGTGGGGGTGGCCGGACGCAACGCCGCCCATGCCGACGGCGTGCTGGAAATGGCGAAAGGTTGGGGCGAGGGCGGCGCCGCTGGTGTGCTGGGGCGGCCGGGGCTGCGCCTTCCGGCGGCTTCGGCGGCTTTCCTCAATGCCTTCCAGATTCACGGGCAGGAGTACGACTGCGTCCACGAACCGGCGGTGCTGCATCCGATGGCGACCGTGCTGGCAGCCCTGCTGGCCGAGGCCGAGCGCGGCGCGCCGGTGAGCGGGGAACAGTTCCTGACCGCCATTGTCGCCGGCGTGGACGTGGCGGTCACGCTGGGTATCGCCGCGCCGGATGCGCTCCGGTTCTTTCGTCCGGCCACGGCAGGCATCTTCGGCTGCGTCGCTGCCATCGCCAGCCTCAGGGCGATGCCGCGCGTCATGGCGCTCGATGCCTTCGGGCATGCGCTCGCGCTGGCCTCCGGCACCATGCAGGCGCATGTCGAAGGCAAGCCCGCGCTGCCGGTGCAGGTTGCCGGTGCCGCGCGCTCCAGCCTTGTCGCCATCGATCTCGCGCGTGCCGGAATGCCGGGTGTCGAGCACCCGCTGGACGGCCCTTTCGGCTACTTCGCCCTGATGGAAAAGCGCGAGGAACTCGGCGCGGCGCTTGCGCGGCTGCAGCAGGGGCACCGGATCACCGAAGTGAGCTGGAAGCCGTTTCCGACCGGGCGGGCCGGCCATGGCGGTATCGTTGCCGTCCAGAGGCTGATCGAGCGGGGACTGATCGCGGGCGCGCCGGGTGCTGAAGGGCTGGAGAGCCTTGAATATCACGCGCCGCCGCTCATCCATCGCCTCGTCGGAAGGCCCGCCAAGGCGGCGATGGAGCCGGGCTATGCACGGCTTTGCCTGCCTTTCCTGGCGGCGGTGACACTGCTGCGGGGAACCGTTTCGCTTGGCGATTTCCAGAGGGAAACCCTCGACGATCCGCAAATCCTTGCGCTCGCCGCCCGGATACGGGTGGTGGCTGACGACAATCCCGATCTTGCCGCCTTCGTTCCCGCAAGAGCGGTGGCGCGAACCCGCGATGGCCGGGAATGGACGGAAGATGTCGCCGCGCAGTTCGGCTCGCCCGAGTGGCCGCTGTCCGGGGCGGAGCATCTCGCCAAGGCGCGCGCTGCCTTGCCTATGCAGGACTGGAGCATCGGCACGAGGCTCTCGCCCAGGCCATCGCGGACATGCCTGGCTCTGCCGATGCGGTGGCGCTTCTGAGCGATGCCGGCGTGATGGGCTGAGGGGTGGTTTCTCCGCTGGGCGGAGAGCCATGCCGCAGGGCGGACAGGTCATGTGCAGACAAGGCAGATTGCCTCTTGCATTATGATATAAACCTATATCAAATAATCGAGCGGATCGGGCAGGGAAGCGAAATGACCTTACTCAAGTGCGCCACTCACGTCGTTGCGGACCTTCCGGCGGCGGTGGACCGGTATCGGGACTGGATGGGCTATCGCCTCGTCGAACAGGGAGCGGTTCCCCCCGATCTCGCTGCCGCCTGGCAGGCACCTGCCAGTGCCGGACGCGGCTATGCGCTGATGCAGCCCGCCTCGGGCGAGGCGGTGTTCCTGCGCTTCGTCGAAGGCGATCCGGTACCCGGCTACGCGCCGATCCGCAGCTATGGCTGGGCCGCCATCGAACTGTGCGTTTCCGATGTGGAAGCGGTGAACCTGCGGATGCTGGAAAGCCCGTTCGAGGTGATCGGTCCGCCCAGGGAACTGGACGGTTTCGCCACCGTGAAGCCGATGCAGGTGCGCGGGGCAGACCAGGAGACCGTCTACCTCACCGAAATCCTTGCTCCGGGGCCGGAAACCGGCCTTCCCCAGCCTCGCTCCCTCGTCGACCGGCCCTTCATCATGGTGCTGGCCTGCCCGGACCTGCGCAAGTCGGCGCAGTGGGTGAAGGACGTGCTCGGGTTGCCGGTGATCGATCCGGTGGCGATCCGCTATTCGATGATCAAGCTCAGCTTCGGTCTCGACGAGGATGCGAAGACGGAACTGGTGACCGCCAAGGGTGCGGGGCAGGTCTTCCTTGAGCTCGACCAGTATCCCGAAGGTGCGACCGAGCGTCCGCGCCATCCCGGCGCTCTGCCGCCGGGCGTTGCCATCACGACCATGCTTCATCCCGATCTTGCGCGGCTCGAAGGGCACTGGGCCGCGATGCCGGTGGTGCGCGAAGGGCCGCTCTATGACGGCCGCCGCAGCGGGGTGCTGGTGACGCCGGAGGGCGCGCTGCTCGAAGTGATCGAAGGCGGGGAGCTTTGACGATGAACACGCAGATCCGCATCCGGCGCGGTTTCGCCGATCTTGCGCAGGGGCAGGTTCATTACAGGGCGGCCGGCACGAAAGGCGCGCCGCTGCTCATCCTTCACGCCTCGCCGGGCAGTTCGCGCCAGCAAGTGCGCCTGATCGAGGATTTCGCGGGCGAAGCCATGGTCTTCGCGCCCGACACCCCCGGAAACGGCGATTCCGATGCGCTTTGCGCCGAGGAGCCGGAGATTACCGCGCTGGCGGCAGCCATGGTGGACTATCTCGACGCAATGGGGCTGGAGCGGGTGCGTCTCTACGGTTCGCACACCGGCGCCGCCATCGCCGCGGAACTGGCGATACTCGCTCCGGAGCGTGTCAGCCATCTCGTGCTTGACGGGGTGAGCCTGATCGAAGGCGCCGAACTGGAGGAGATACTCGCCACTTACGCTTTCCCGTTCGAGCCCGACCTCGACGGCGCCTATCTGGCGCGGCTGTTCCAGTTCTGCCGCGATCAGTACCTGTTCTTCCCGTGGTATCGCCGCACCCGCGCCGGGCGGCGGGACGGCGGGCTGGGCAGCGCGGAGGACCTGCACGCCTGGGTCACCGAAGTGATGAAGGCGAGCACGACGTACCATCTCAATTACCGGGCGGCCTTCAAGTGGCCCGCAGACCGGCGCCTGTCGCTGATCCAGTGTCCCACGCTGGTGACGGCGGCGACCAACGATCCGCTCTACGATGCCAGCGTGCGTCTGGCGCCGTTGCTGCCGAACGGCCGCTTCCTGGAACTGCCGCGCTTCGACGATCCCACATTCCGCGCCGTTCGCCATGACGCGATGGCCGCCTTCTTCGCAGGACATTCCTGAACCATGGATATCGGTCTTTCGCTGCTCACGCTGCTTCACATCCTGATTCCGGTCTACTGGCTGGGCGGCGATCTTGGCGCATTCTACGGTTCGCGCTTCATGGTCGATCCGAAGCGTTCGGTGGCAGAGCGCATGATGGCGCTCAAGATCCTCAACAATATCGACATGGCGCCGCGCACCACGCTGATCCTCGCATTTCCGACCGGTTTCGGGCTTGCTGTCGCCAAGGGATGGCTGGATCTGCCCGCAAGCTGGGCGATCCTCGCAGGGGTGCTGGGCCTGGCATGGCTGGCGCTGGCCTGGACGGTACACCTCAAGCACGGCCCGCAGGGACAGGCGTTCAAGCGCTTCGACATTCTCGTGCGCTACATCGTGCTGGCCGGGCTGGCGGCGGCGGTGATCCTGGGACTTTCGGGCGAGATCGCGCTGCCGCTGTTCATCACGCTCAAGATGCTGGCGCTGGGCGCCTGCATCACGCTCGGCCTTGTCGTGCGGCGCCAGTTGGTGCCGCTGTTCCCCGCCATCGTGCAGATGCGCGAAAGCGGCCCGACGCCCGAGACCGACCGCGTGATCGCCGCCGTAAACGGCCGCGCGCGCATCAGCGTCCTCACCATCTGGGTGCTGGTGCTGATCGCCTGCTTCCTCGGCATCGCCACCCCTCTCTGACTTACGGAGCAACCATGCAGCAGCATCGCACGATCAGCGGAAAGATCCTCTACACCTCGCGCAAACCGGGCCGTGAAGGCCAGGAACGCGGGCGCGAATGGTTCACTTTCACGCACCACACCGACGGCAAGCGCTCCCTGCGCGCGCGATGCGAGATCGACGAGCCCGCGCCCACCGTTCACCGCGACGTGGTCTACAGCCTCGACGAGAACGACCGTCCGATGGATTGCTTCGTCCGCCTGACGATCGGCGACAGGTTCATGGGTTCGGGCCTGTTCATCATCGGCGAGGACACGGTGGAATGCGAAAGCTACGGTCCCTCGATCGGCCGTATTTCGCAGAAGATGCCGATCGGCGGCGATTTCGACGGCTTCGGCACGCATCCGATCTCGGGCGACGCCTATATCACCAAGAAGATCGACCGCTCGCTGGGCGTGCACAAGCGCAATTTCCGCTGCTTCCTGCCTTCGCCTGACCATCGCGGAGCAACGCCGCCGCTGATCGCGGAATCGAACATCGACCTCGGCTTCGTCGGAGAGGAGACCGTTACCGTCGCGGCGGGGACGTTCGATTGCTACAAGTACCAGTTCACCGACGATGCAGGCGGCATGATCTCCGTCGATGGTCATGCCCATCCGCCCTACGAGCTGTGGGTGACGGCAGACGACGACGCGATCTTCGTGCAGGGCGGTGTCGGCGGATATATGCAGACATGGTATGAACTTGTCGAACTAAGTCGCTGATAAAAAGCATGTAGCTGAGCCGGAAGGAACCCCGGCTCAGCCCAGTTCGAGCGCGCCGGGGTTCATCAGCCCTTCGGGATCGACCGCGCGCTTGAGCGCTTCGAGCAGCGCGCGCGCTTGCGGGCGCAGGACCGAGGCATAGGGATAAGTGCGCCCGATCTGGTTCGACGCCGCGCCCAGTTGCGCGAACAGGGCGATCAGTTCCTCGCGAACTTCCATGACCAGCGCGCGTGCATCCGGCGCGGCGGGTGGCTCGTCCAGACGGGTCGCCGGGCCCAGCACGTCGCGGTGCAGCGGCAGCCAGGCATCGCGCCAGTTCAGGACCGGCTCGTAACTGAAGGCATGGGTGCCCATCACGGTTATGAGGCGCGAGACGGTCACGCCGGCGGCGTCCAGTGCTGACTGGCGGCGGGCCAGCAGCGCTTCCACCGCCGCGGTGAGGCGCTGCGCCTCGCTGTGCGGGACTTTGGCGTTAAGGGCGATCCAGCGGTCTGCCAGGGGGCCGAGGATCATGTCCCTGACCGGCGGGAACAGGTCGGCGCGGCCCGCGCGCGGAATGGAGTCCGGCAGTTCGCGGCCGCCGAAACGGGCGGCGATTGCCCGCGCCGCCTGCCTGTCCGCCGCGATGGCCGCCTCGCTGCGGCCGGCGAGGACGAGGTGGAGCGAATGGCATCCCGCCGCGATGAACGAGCGCCCCGCCAGGGCGAGTTTCGCACCGGCCCTCAAGCCCTTCAGGAGCCCGCGTTCCTGCCCGGCGACCTTGGCCAGCATCCGGACGTCGCGGAGGAGATCGGTCGGGCCGGAGAGAGCGCTGCGGGTCTTGTCGGCGTCCATCAGGTAGGCATCTTCGGCAAGGTCGGAGCGGGCGACTTCGCAAAGCGCGGCGATGCCGTCGGCCTGTCGCTCGAAACCGAAGGAGAGATAGCCGAAGTGTCCCGGCGCGGGGATCAGGCGCAAGGTCACGCGGGCCTTGATACCCAGCGCGCCTGCGTCATGAACGAAAAGGCCGGTGGTATCGGGGCCGAAGGTGCGCAGGAACGGGCGCGGGGCGCGGGCGACGGCCCTTTGTCCGGTATGGAGGATCGAACCGTCCGCCAGTACCACTTCCATGCCAACGACCGCTTCCGCCGCCGAGACGTGACGCGCGGTGCCGAGGAACAGCGCGCCGTTCGACAGGCCGCCGCCCACCGTGGCCCGGCTGCCGGAAAAGGTCCCGAAAAACGGCAATCGCAGGCCGAGCGGAGCAAGCGCATCGTGGATCTGCTTCCACGTCGCGCCGGCCTCCACGGTAATGGTCATGTCTTCTTCGCTCACCGCGATCACGCGGTCGAGGCGGGACAGGTCGATGGCGGCGAAGCGGCGGTCGGCGGGCGTATAGCCGCGAACATAAGTAAGGCCGCCGCCGCGCGGGGCCATGGCGATCCCGGCCCGCCCGATCAGCCCGACCGCTTCCGCAAGCGCCTCCACCGTAGCGGGGCGGACGACAAAGGCGCAGTCCGCGCCTTCGTCCAGCAGGTCCGAGCCATGGAGGCGCAGGCTGTCGGGATCGGTGAGGATGCCGTCCGGGCCGAGCGTCTCGGCCAGTCGGTCCAGCAGCGGGGCGAGGCCGGTCATGCCGTTTCTCCCGCAAGTTCGGCGGCGGCGGCGCGGAAGCTGCGCCGCGCCGCCATGAGGACGAAGAAGGCGCCAAGGCCGCAGCCGAAGAATACGCTTCCCAGCGACCAGGCGATGCCGCTCCTGCCGGTGAACACCGTGTCCGACAGGAAGCCGACGATGAAATTGCCCGCGGTGAGCGCGATCAGGCCCGAAGCGATCGTCTGGAGCGCCATGACCTGCGCACGCAGGGCGTTGGGGGTGATCTGCGCGAAGCCGGAATAGACGGCCGAGGTGTTCCAGTTGAGGAACAGGGCGTTCAGCAGATATCCCGCCAGCGCAAGGCTGCCGCTTGGCGCAAGGCAGGCAAGCGTGCCGAATACCGCCATCGAGGCGGCGCAGCCCATCGCGCAGAGGATCGGTGCGTCGGTATGCCCGCGCCGGGCCAGCCAGGCGATGACCCAGCCGCTGTTCACTGCCGCGAAGATCGAGACGGGAAAGCCGTAGAGACCGAGAATCTTCCCGGTTTCGGCGGCGCCCCAGCCATGCACGCGGATGAACAGCGCCGGGAACCAGCCGACGATGGCATAAACGCAGACGAGGTTCAGGACCGATCCCAGCATGAACAGCGCGAATGCGCCGGGACGGCGGGCGAACAGGCGAAGGATCGGGCGCAGGCTGATCGGTTCGGTCGCCCTTGCGCTGCCCTGCCGGGCCGGTTCCCGCGCCGTGAGCCAGAGCAGCAGGGCAAGAACGATGCCCGGCGCTCCGCAAAGCACGAAGACCACCTGCCAGGTCTGCATGCCGCCGAATACCGCGGGCAGCCCCGCGATCAGCCCGTCGGCCCAGTCGAGGAACAGGCCGCCCAGCGCCATGGCTCCGGCCGTGCCGAGCGAACTGCCGGTCACGAACAGGCCATAGGCCTTGGGCCGCACGTCCGGTGCGAAGTAGTCGGCGATCAGCGATGTCGCGACCGGCACCAGCGCCGCTTCGCCCACGCCCACCATCATTCGCGCGGCGAAGAGTTCGTGAAAGGTGGTGGCGAGCGAACAGCCGATCGTTGCCAGGCTCCAGAGCGTAAGCCCGCCCAGCAGCAGCGGCACGCGCCGCCAGCGATCGCTCAGCATCCCCAGCGGTAGCCCCAGGACGCTGTAGACGACGCTGAACGCCATGCCTTGCAGAAGGCCGAACTGGGTATCGTCAATCGCCAGCAACTTTTGCAGCGGTTCGATCAGCAGCGCGATCGAAACCCGGTCAAGGATAGCCAGCGCATAGGCCAGCGTCAGGAGCGCGAGGACGTACCAGGCATAGGACCGGCGCGGGAACGCGGCGGCGAGCGGCGCTGCGCTCTCGATGCCGGCGCTCACGAAGCGGCCGGGACGGCGGCGCCGAGCATGGCGGTCAGGATGGCCGCGCCTTCCTGCGGCGAGGCGGGCAGGACGAAGGTTTGCCCATCGCGCAGGAGGCCTGCGATTTCCTCCGCCTCGTGCTGGGCCGGATCGTCGCCAAGGGTCACGAAGGTCGGGACCGTGACTTCCCGCCACTTCTCTGCAGAGGCGGCAGTCAGGGCGGCGGCCACGCAGTCGCCATAACGCGGGAGTTGCTTGAGCACGCCGGTCAGCGCGGCGTGCATCTGCGCCGGTTCGGGCAGCGCCGCGGACTTGCGCGCTGCGCCTTGCGTGCCGTCGAACCATGGCCACTGCACCTGACTGTCCCGCAGCATATGCCAGATGCGGTGGAGATGGGTTCCGGCATGGGCATCGAAGGGGATGACCGGGCAGCAGGCGGCGTTGAAGGCAGCGTCGATGTCCAGGTGGGGGGCGCCGTGGATCACGAGCGTTTCCACCAGATCGGGGCGTAGCGCTGCCAGTCTGGCGCCCAGCGGCGCGGCAAGGCCGATGGCGAGCACGTCCACTTTGCCGAGAGCCAGATGCTCGATGACTTGGGCCAGGCTACTGGCCAGAAGGTCGGCATCCGGTTTGGCCAACGGATCGGAATCGCCAAATCCGGGCAGGTCGGGCACGAGTGTCGGGCGCGAACCGGCGAGGGCCTGTGCCCATGCCTGCGCTTCCAGGGTGGTCGGCGCGGAAAGCGCGAGCACCGTCCGCCCGCTGCCCGACAGGTTCCGCCGCCAGTGAAGTTGACCTTGCGGAAGGTCCACATAGCCGGCCTGCGCATCCGGTGCGGCTTCAGGCGGGGGTGGCGATGCCGCTCCCGCTCCCGCTCCCGCTCCCGCTCCCGCAAGCGTTTCCGCCAGCCAGTCCAGCCATTCGTCGCGATCGCTGCCGAGCCTTTCGACCGTCAGCCTGTCGTTCTGATCGACGGGTACCTTGCCGAGAAACCCGTAGAGCACGTCGTCGCTACGGGCGGCCACCCGGGTCGGCACTTGCACGGTGCGCAGGTCCTCCAGCGGGTTCCAGCGCATCGCGGCGGCATAGGCGTCGGAATAGTGCGGTCCGGCGCTGAACAGGTCGATACCGTAGTCTTCCAGCCATTCCGGCGCCGGGGCATCCATCGCCATGCGGCTCTCGGCCTTGCGCGAGAACCAGGGGAACCAGCGCAGCATGTCGCGGGCATGAACCCATTCCGCCGCGAGGTAGGCCCCGTCGGCATCCGGGCGGAAGGGCCGCATATAGGCGTTGATGAAGGTTTCGGGGGCGGGGGCGTCGGGGATCGAGAGGCCGTCCAGCACCAGCAGCGGCATCTTGCCGCCCCGCGCGGCGAGGGCCAGCGCGATCTTGGCGCTGGTGTGCGTGGCGTAAAGCGGGGCTTCCTCCAGCCCCAGCGCCGCAAGCGCTTCGCGCAGAGCCTCGGCGAAATCGGGGATCGCGGGATCGATCAGGCCGAGCGGCTGCGAATTGCCGTAACCGGGCGTGTCGAGGGCGAAGACGCGAAACCGGCTGGCGAGCATTTTCATCGTGGCGGTGTGCAGGCGGGAGGATCGCGGGGAATCGTGAAGCATGACCACCGCCGGCCCTTCGCCGCAGACCCGGTAGTGAACCAGCCGGCCTGCTTCCGCTCCCTTGCCGATCGCTTTGCCGGCAATCGGGGCAGTCACGTAGCGGCGCCTGATGGTGCTGGCGGTGGTCATGCAGCCCGTCCTTTATGGTATATCAATATGACTATTACTGTGTCAGGATCGCGGCCTTGTCCAGTGTCCGTCCAGAGCGGGGCGGCCCAATCTCCGACAGGTGAAAAATGCGTTCGAATTCGATGGTGACAGCAGCACCGTCTTCTGCGGAGATACGGCCTTCATCTCCCGAAGCGACGTCCGATCGCAGCCTTCCGGCGCGAGACAGCGGCGCGGGTTGGGTCGTGGTTTTCGCGGCGATGGTGGGACTGGCGATGGGGCTGAGCCCCTTGCCGTTCTATACGGCGGGCATGTTCGCGCCGGAGTTGCAGAAGGCTTTCGGCTGGAGCTTCGCCGCGCTCATGGGCGCGATTACCGTGCAGTCGCTGGTGGTCATGGCGACCGGGCCGATGGCGGGCTTTGCCGTGGACCGTTTCGGCGCGCGGCGGGTGGCGCAAGTCTCGCTGCTGCTGTTCGGCCTGACTTTCATGAGCCTCTCGCTCAGCGAC
Source organism: Novosphingobium sp. ST904 (assembly GCF_001298105.1). Taxonomy (GTDB): domain Bacteria; phylum Pseudomonadota; class Alphaproteobacteria; order Sphingomonadales; family Sphingomonadaceae; genus Novosphingobium. Next base: position 193,331 of record NZ_LGJH01000165.1, read on the forward strand.
GGCACGCTCTGGATCTATTACGGCCAATGGGTGCTCATGTCGGTGGTCGGCGCCGGAACCCTGACGGCGACGTGGATGCATGCCGTCAACGGCTGGTTCGACCGTCACCGCGGGCTCGCCATCGGCGTGGCCAGCACCGGCACGGGCATCACCGGTTTCCTCGTGAAGCCCTTGGCTGCCTGGCTGATCGGTGACTTCGGCTGGCGCTGGGCGTTCGTGGCGATCGGGGCGCTGCCGATCGTGATCGGCTTCCCGGTGGTTTCCCTGCTGTTTCGCGAAAGGGGCGAGCGGCGCGGTTCGGGCGAGGAAGAATCGCCGATCATGGAAAGCGGGCTGACCCTGCGCGAGGCGCTGCGTGACAGGCGCTTCTGGATCATGACCTTCGCCTTCCTGCTGATCGCCTTCGCGCTTACCGCGCCTACGCCCAATCTTGAGAATATCCTGCGCACCCGGCACTTTTCGCTGGCGGAGATTGGCGCGATCACGGCCGGATTCGGGCTTTCGGTGATCGCCGGTCGGGTGATCGGCGGCTGGCTGCTCGACCGGTTCTGGGCGCCCGGCTGCGCGCTGGTGATTCTCGCCATGCCCGCCACCGGCAGCTTCATGATGGCGCAGCCGCAACTCGACACCACCCATGCCGTGCTTTCGGTGATTGCGCTGGGCCTTGGGGCGGGCTTCGAGTTCGACCTGTTGGCCTATCTCATCGCGCGCTACTTCGGGCGGCGGAACTACGGCACGATCTACGGCTGTTTCTATACCGTGATCGCGCTGGGCGGAGGCCTTGGCCCAGTGGTCTACGGGTGGGCCTTCGACACGATGGGGCGCTACGATCCGGCGCTCATGGCGGGGGTCGGCTGCCTGGTGGCGGGAGGGTTCTCGCTGCTGCTGATGGGCCGCTATCCGGTCTGGCGCGTGGCGGCGGCGACTTGACTAAGCGGGGGCGGGCTCCGAAGAGCAGGGTCGGACCAAGACGGGCGTCCTTGGCCCGACACCTCCCGGGGGAATGACGTGCTCGATCGCGATGCGGCAGTGCCGCTCTATCACCAGATCTACCTCATGTTGCGCGACGAGATCCTGAGCGGCCAGCGTCCCTTTGGCAGCGCCATGCCCACGGAGGCGGAAGTCTCCGAAATCTACGGCGTCTCGCGCATTACCGCGCGCCGCGTGCTGAACGATCTGGCCGAGCAGAACTATGTCGAGCGCAAGCGCCGCCTTGGCACGCGCGTGGTGTTCAAATCCCCGGCCAAGCCGCTGGAGGCCAACATCGACCAGGCGGTGGATTCGCTGCTGGCGCTGGGGCAGGGCACCACGGTCAACGTGATCTCGGTCGAAAGGCGCGAGGCGACCGCCACCGTGGCAAGCGCGCTGGGGCTGGGCGTTGGGGCCGAGGTGGTCCGCGCGGTGCGCGTGCGCTGTCTTGACGGGGTGCCTATCGGCTATGTCGTCAGCTACGTTCCGGGCGAACTGGGCGCGGTGGTCAACGAGGCGTCGCTGGTGCGCGCCCCGATCCTCAAGCTGCTGGACGAGGCGGGCCACCACGCCGCGCGGGCAGAACAGACCATCGGCGCCATGCTGGCCGACGTGCTTTGCGTGGAACGGCTTCAGGTGGAGCCGATGTCCGCGATCCTGCGCATCACCCGCACCGTCTATGATCGGCAGGACCGGCCGTTCCTGCGCACTTACGCGCATTATCGTTCGGACAGATTCAATATCCGCATGGATCTTCAGAACCCCGGCGCGGAATGAGGCCACTGGCTCGCCGTTTCGCGGCGCTGCTCTGGACCTTGCCGCTGCTGGGCCTTGCCGGGCCCGGCGCCGCGCTCGATCCGGCCCGCAGGCTCGATCAGTTCCGGCATACGCGCTGGTCGCTGGGAGACGGCGCTCCGGGCAATATCCGCGCGATGGCCCAGGGGCGCGACGGGTTCCTCTGGCTCGGCACTTCCACGGGGCTTTACCGCTTCGACGGCATTCGCTTCGAACGGGTCAATCCGGTGGACGACGATCCCGGCCGGTCGATACAGGTCACGGCGCTGCTGGCGGCCCGCAACGGGGACATCTGGGTCGGCTATGATTTCGGCGGCATCGCGGTGCTGCGCGGCAGCGGTCCTCATCGCGGCGTGCTGCGAGGGGCGAACCCGCGGCCGCCTTCGGGCGGGGTGGACAGCATCCGGCAGGGCCGCGACGGCGCCGTCTGGATCGCGGTTGACCGCAAGGGCGTGATGAACCTGTCGCGCTACCTCAACGGACGATGGACCTATTTCGGACCGGCGCAGGGCTTTGCCGAGGCGGCGATGGGCTCGATGCTGAGCGCATCGGACGGCAGCTTCTATGTCGCCCAGCCATCGCGCGTGCTCCGCCTTGCTCCGGGGGCCTCGCGCTTCGAACCGCTGGGGGCCCGCGCCGGTTCGTTCGCTGCGCTTGCCGAGGATTCCCGTCATCGTATCTGGCTGGCCGACGAGGGCGGGCTTCGCAACCTCTCGGGCGGCGGGCCTATCGCCCCGCTGTCTCCCGTAAACACGCCCTACGTTCGCCGGCAGATCGCCTTCGATCGCGGCGATGCCCTGTGGATCGCCGGTCAGGATGATGGTCTCGCCCGGGTCGTTCCCTCCACGGCGGCGGGGAGGCCCGTGTTCGATCGGCTTCCCGACCGGGACGGGCTGACCGCATCGCTTGCCCTGTCGGTTCTGGAAGACCGCGAGGGCAATGTCTGGGTAGGCACCGAATCCGGTCTCGACCGGTTTTCCGCCAGCAATGTCGCCCGGCCGCGCAATCACGAAGCGGTGGTGACGGGGTTCGTGGCCGATCCGCGCTCGGGGCATGTGTTCTATGCCGGGCTTTCCGGTGTCTACCGGGCCGGGCGGGACCGCGAGGAGCCGGAACTGATCTTCCGCAAGGCGTCCCTCGGCGTCCTGTGCGGCGATGCCCGGCGCCTGCTGGCCATCGGCCTTGATGGGAATTACCTGCTGACATTGCGGGGCGACGGAACCGTCGCGCAGTCCAAAGCGATAGCAGGTCCGCTTTCGGTATCCTGCACCCTGGACGATACGGGAACGTTCTGGACCGGCATGGACCGGGTCTATCGGCTTTCAGGCACTCGGCTGGAGCCTGCCTCCGGTCCGGCAGGAGACCGGAACGGCACCGTGCTGACCCTGCGCCCCGATGGGCCGGGCACATTGCTCGTCGGCCGCAGCAAGGCCGGATTTCAGCGCATCGCGGGCGGCTCGGCGACCAGCCTCTGGCCGGCAGGCGCAAACCGCATCGGTTCGGTCAACCTCGTCGTCGGGAGCGGGGGGAGCTTGCTGTTCGGCGGGCAGAAGGGCATCGCGCGGCTGCGGGGCACGCGTCTCGAGAGCCTTTCCGAGCGGGACTATCCCGTGCTGGCCGGCGTGACCGGCATTGGCCGAACCGGGGACGGTGCGGTCTGGACCATCGGGGCGACGGGGATCGCACGCATTCCGGCCAAGGGGCTGGACCGCGCCTTCCAGAGGCCCGGCGCCGCCCTGCCGTTCGACCGCTTCGGCCATGAGGAAGGGTTCCGGGCAAGATCCAATGTGTTCGGCACCAATGACCTGGCGGCAGATGGCGGCGGGCGGCTCTGGCTGGCGTCCAACCAGGGGCTGGCCTGGATCGATACGGAACGGCTGACGCGCAACGACGTCGTGCCGCCGGTGATGATCCGCTCGCTGATTGCGGGCAAGACCCTGCATGCTCCGTCCGATAGCGTGATCGCACTGCCGGTCGGCACGGACCGCGTAGAGATCGAATTCGCCGCTCTCAGCCTTACCGATGCCGGTGCCAACCGATACCGCTATGTCCTGCGCGGCGCTGACGGCAACTGGGTCGATGCCGGGCACCAGCGCCAGGCGCTTTACACGAACCTTGGTCCGGGGAATTACGAGTTCCGCGTCATCGCCTCGAACAACGACGGCGTCTGGAACCGGCAGGGCGCGAAAATCGCCTTCACCATCGCTCCGGCCTTCTACCAGACGGGCTGGTTCCTCGCTCTCGCATGTCTGGCGATCGGCGCGGTGGTCTGGGCATTCTATCGCTGGCGCCTGCGAACGGTGGCGGCGCAGGCCAGCAGCCGATTGGAGGCCCGCCTCTCCGAGCGGGAGCGGATCGCGCGGGAACTTCACGATACCCTGCTGCAGGGTTTCCAGGGCCTGATGCTGCGGTTCCAGTCCATCGTCGAACTGCTCCCCAAAGGAGACAAGGCCCGCAGCGCGCTCGAGGATACGCTGGAGCGGGCGGACGACGTGCTGCTCGAAGGGCGCGACCGCGTCCGTTCTCTGCGGGAGGACCGCGAGCCGGTGCCGCTGGCGCCCTTGCTGGCTCCGCTCGCGGCCCGCATCGTGCCTTCGGCCCTGCGCTGGACGATCGTGGAGGAAGGCAGTGTCCGGCCGATCCGCGCCTCGGTGGCGGACGAACTGGCCCGCATCGTTGGCGAGGCGCTGGCCAATGCCGTTCGCCATGCGGAGGCTTCATCGGTCGAAATCCGTATCCGGTATGCGGCGGACAAGCTCACCCTCTCCATCGCGGATGACGGTATCGGCCTGCCCGATGCGATCCGGGAAGCGGGGCGCCGCGAAGGTCACTATGGGCTGGTAGGAATGCGCGAACGCGCGTCCGGCTGGGCGGCACGCTGGAATTCCGCGCCCGGCAGCCGCACGGCACCGAGGTCTTTACGGCAGTGCCTTCGCGCCTGGTATGAGGCCGGCGTTCACCGGGAGCGTGCTGCCGTCATCAGCTTGTCCTTGAACCAGATCATCCCTGCATCGGTGGTGCGGGCGGCATGGTACTGGATCATCTCGCGCATCGCCGGCATGGCCATCGGCGCCGGACGGATTTCCAGCGGCAGCAGCGGCGCGAAGACCTGGGCGAGGCGTTCGTGCATCAGGGCCAGCAGGTTCGTGCCGGGCAGCAACCATGGCACCAGCGAAAACGATGGCGCCGTCACCTCGATCCGGCGGCGGTCTTCCGATGCCAGCAGGTGGCGTTCGGCAAAGGAGGGAACGCCGGTGATCCGCACCGCGACCTGACCGCAGGACAGGAACGCTTCCTCTGTCATTTCCTGCCGGAACACCGGATTGCCCGACCATCCGACAACGACGTGCCGTTCCTCGAACAGGAGTTCGCTGGGGTGGTCGGGGCTGAGGTATTGTTCGGGCGTGAGCTGGAAATCGAGCTTGCCGTCTTCCAGAAGCGCGCTCGATTCCCGGTTGGGCAGGACGACGTTGATCTCCACCCCGGGCGCCTCGTGCTTGAGCTGGGGCAGCAGCGGGCTGAGGAGCACCGTCGAGATATAGTCCGAAGCCGCGATCTCGAAGCGGCGATCGGACGTGGCGGGATCGAAGGCGGTCGCGCCCGAGATCAGCACGCGAAGATTGCGCACCGCTTCCGATACCATCGGCGCCAGCGCCAGCGCATGGGGCGTGGCCACCATCCGGCGGCCGTGCGGCACCAGCAGTTCATCGTTCAGCGCCAGTCGAAGCCGACCCAGCGCGGCGCTCATCGCGGATTGCGTCAGGTTCAGTCTCTGTGCCGCTCTGGTGACGTTCTGTTCCTCCAGCAGCAGTTCAAAGGCGATCAACAGGTTGAGGTCGAACTTGTCCAGGCGCATCAGGTATTGATTCCATCGTTGGTAATGGACAAAAACAAAAAATTTGATCTGTGGCAAGCGGTCCTGCAATCCCTCCGGCAACGGGCTCGCGATGGGCATGGGAGAAGAATGGCGGCGCATCGTGGCGGATGCGGATGGCGTTCCTGAAAGCAGGTATATGGAAAAACTCGATATTCTCGTGATCGGCGGTGGCATCGGCGGCCTTTCCGCCGCGATTGCGCTCCTTCGCAAGGGGCATCGCGTCACCGTGATCGAGCGCGATCCTGAGTGGTCGGTCTATGGCGTCGGCATCATCCAGCAATCGAACGTGGTCCGCGCGATGGACCAGCTCGGCGTGCTCGAAGCCTTTCTGGATGCGGCCTGCGGGTTCGATGCCGTGGAGATCTACCTTCCCGACGGGACCCGCGTGGCCCGTATTCCCACGCCGAGACTGGTGGAGGGCAGGCCCTCCAATGTCGGTATCGGCCGCCGTGCCCTGCAGAAGGTGCTTGGCGACAGCGCCCGGGCCCTCGGCGCCGAGATCCGCCTCGGCGTGACTGTCGAACTGCTGGATCAGGATGAAACGGGCGTTTTCGTGCGCTTCTCAGATGGCTCCGACGGGCGCTATGATGTGGTGGTCGGCGCTGACGGCGTCTATTCGCAAACCCGCCGCATGGTCCTGCCTCAGGCGGAAAGCCCGGAATTCACCGGTCAATCGGTCTGGCGCTACAACTTTCCGCGCGCTGAAGGGCTTGATGCGCTTCACGTCTACAACGGACCTACCGGCGTCGGCCTCGTGCCGATGTCGGCCGACACGATGTACATCTATGCGACCACGCCGGAGCCGGACAATCCCCGCTATCCGGTGGATGGCCTGGCCGCGGCGATGCGCGCCAGGTTGTCCGGGGCCGCACCGGCAATCCGCGAACTGGCCGAACATATCACCGATGACGAGGGCGTGGTCTACCGCCCGCTCGAAGGCATGATGGTTCACGGCCCCTGGCATGCAGGACGGGTGGTGCTGCTGGGCGATGCCATTCACGCCACCACGCCGCATCTGGGGCAGGGCGCCGGCATGGCGATCGAGGATGCGCTGGTTCTGGCCGAGGAACTCTCGGCGCACACCGCTCCCGAGGAGGCATTCGCGGCCTATCGCGCCCGTCGTTACGAGCGCTGCCGCTACATCGTCGAGGCTTCGCTGGCGATCTGCCACGGCCAGATCGGCAAGGGCCCCCCGGTCGATAACCACAAGGCCACCGCTGAGATGTTCGCGGTTGTCAGCCAACCCATTTGACCATTTCATTCAAGGAATTGCAGCCATGAGCCGAGTGACCGAAATCCGCTATGTCGGATATGGCGTTCAGGATTTCGACGCCGAGCGCGCCTTCTATACCCAGGACTGGGGCCTCGTGGAGGTCGCCGCGCAGGACGATTTCGCCTGGTTCAAGACCCACGGGCATGACGAGCACCATGTCGTGCGCCTCCACAAGTCGGATGCCGACCATGTCGAGGTGATCGCGTTTGCCGCCGATACGCGGGGGGATGTGGATGGTCTGCACGAGAAGGTCGTGGCGGCAGGCTGCAAGGTGATCTTCGCCCCGCGCGAACTCGATGCCCCCGGCGGCGGCTATGCCTTCCGCTTCTTCTCGCCCGACGGCCTCCCCTTCGAGATTTCGGCGGACGTGGAGAAGCTCGGCAAGCGGGCGATGGAGCGTTGGGAAGGCGTGCCGGTGAAGATCAGCCACATCGTCATGCACTCGCCTGATCATCAGGCGCTGGTGGCCTTCTTCACCGATGTGCTCGGCTTCAAGATCAGCGACTGGCTGGGTGACTTCATGTGCTTCCTGCGCTGCAACGGGGCGCACCACCGCGTCGCCATCCTGCCCGGTCCGCCCTGTCTCAACCATGTCGCCTACGATATGCTCTCGGTCGACGACATGATGCGCGGCGTCCATCGCCTGAAGCAGCGCGGCACGGACCTGCGCTGGGGGCCGGGCCGCCATACGGCGGGCAACAATACCTTCAGCTACTTCACGACGCCCGGCGGCTTCGCGGTCGAGTATACGTCCGAGCTGGAAGAGGTCGATTTCGAAACGCATCAGCACAAGGTCCACATTCCGGGGCCGCAGATCATGGACCAGTGGGGCATCGGTGTCGGGGGCCCGCAGACGATGCCGCATCCCGCACCCGATGCGCGCCTGTTCCAGCCGGCGGAGGCCTGAACCATGGCTCTGTTCGAATACTTTCCGAACTACATCTGGAACCTCTCGGTTTCGATCGCGATGGAATCGGGCGCGCAGCTTGGCGAGATCATCGACATGTGCCAGCCGATCCGCGACGCGGCGGCCAGCGGCGCCGATGCCGGTACGCCGCAGTTCATGAAGGTATGGGCGGCGATGGGCGACAAGCTGCTCGAACTTGCGGCCGAGGACGAGGCTGCGGGGCGCAAGTTCTCCGCCTCGAACAAGCTGGAGCGCGCCTCGCTCTACCTCATCACCGCGGAACGCATGCAGGGCCACGGCCATCCCGGCCGCCAGGAAACTTACGCAAGGGCGCGCGAAGCGTTCGACCGTTCGACCGCGCTGGGCCGGATCAACCGCGAGCGCGTGGAAATCCCGCTGGAAACCGGCACGATGCCTGCGCTGTTCACGCGGGCACCCGGAGAGGGACGCCAACCGGTGGTGGTGTTCTGCAACGGTCTCGATAGCTGCAAGGAACTGCTCTACTGGACCCGCCTGCCGCAGGAACTGGCGCGGCGGGGCATCTCCACGCTCTGCGTCGACCAGCCCGGATCGGGCGAGGCGCTGCGCCTTCAGAACCTGCCGGTCGATCCCAATTCGGAAAGCTGGGCGAGCAAGGCGGTGGACTGGCTGGAGCAGCAGCCGGACGTCGATCCGGCGCGCATCGGCATGACCGGCATCTCTCTTGGCGGCCACTTCGCGCCGCGCGCGGTCGCTTACGAACCGCGTTTTGCGTCCGGCGCGGTCTGGGGGGCCAACCACAACTGGCGCGAAGTGCAGGACAAGCGCATGGCACGCGAGGGCGAGAACCCGGTGCCGCACTACTGGGCGCATGTCCACTGGGCCTTCGGTGCCGAGGATCAGGACGATTTCCTGGCGAAGTCTGATGCGATGAACCTCAACGGCCACATGGACCGCATAAAGGTGCCCTTCCTCGTCACTCACGGCGCGCAGGATCGCCAGATCAGCGTGAACTACGCCAGCGATCTCTACGACCAGCTGGTCAATTCGCCGCGCCGCGAGAAGGTGATCTTCACGCCCCGCGAAGGCGGCGTCGAGCACGTCGGAGCGGACAACATGGCTTATGGCCGCGATCTGATTTCAGACTGGTTCGCCGAGACGCTGGGAGGAAAGACCGCATGACTCGCCGTTTCGTCGATCTCTCGATCTCGCTTTGCAACGATGTCGTCAGTGATCCGCCGTTCCTGAAGCCGGAGATCACCTACCAGACCCATTCCGAAACGGTGGGCGAACTGAACATGTTCTTTCCCGGCGTGACTGCCGAGGATACGCCGGATGGTGCCGGTTTCGCCGCTGCGGAATGGGTCAGGCTGACGACGCACAGCGGCACGCATCTTGACGCGCCTTATCATTTCCATCCGACCATGAACGGCAAGGACGGAGAGCCTGAACGTTCTCTCACCATCGACGAAGTGCCGCTGGAGTGGTGCTTCCAGTCCGGCGTTAAGCTTGATTTCCGGCACTTCCCGGATGGCTATGTGGTTACGGCCAGGGATGTCGAGGATGAACTGGCCCGCATCGGCCATACGTTGAAGCCGCTCGATATCGTCCTCGTCAACACCGCCGCCGGCAAGGCGCTGGGCGAGCCGAACTATGTCAACCGCGGTTGCGGCATGGGCTACGAGGCGACCATGTACCTCACCGAGCGGGGGGTACGGGTGACGGGCACCGATGCCTGGTCATGGGATGCGCCGTTCAGCTACACCGCTGAAAAGGTCAAGGAAACCGGCGATCTGTCCCTGATATGGGAAGGCCACAAGGCAGGCCGCGATATCGGGTATTGCCACCTCGAAAAGCTGCACAACCTCGAAGTGCTGCCCGGCCATGGCTTCACCGTCTCGTGCTTCCCGCACAAGATCAAGGGTGCCTCGGCGGGCTGGACCCGCGCCGTCGCGATCTTCGAGGATTGAGCATGCGCCTTGCAACTCTGGAAAACGGCCGCCCGGATGGCGCGCTGGCGGTCGTCTCGACCGATGGCGCACGCTATCTGGAGGCGGCCGGGCTGAGCCTGCTGTCGGCCATGGAGGACTGGCCGGCGGCCGAGCCCGATCTCCTTCGGCTTGCCGCGGCGCTTGAGGGCGGAGCGGGCGGACGGCTCGATCCCGCCTGCCTGCGCGCGCCGCTGCCGCGTTCGTGGCAATGGCTCGACGGGTCGGCCTTCGGCACGCATGGCGAACTCATGCAGGTCGCTTTCGGCCTGCCTCCGGTCGATAGCGACGGCCGCTGATGTACCAGGGTGTTTCCGACCGCTTCTACGGCCCGAGCGACGCGGTGCCGTTTGCAGACGCTGCCCACGGCATCGATTTCGAGGGCGAGTTCGGCGTGATCGTCGATCACGTTCCCATGGGCACCCGCGCCGAGGATGCGTCGAAGCACATCAGGCTGGTGGTCCAGATCAACGACTGGTCGCTGCGCACCCTGGCGCCGGTGGAGATGAAGACCGGCTTCGGCTGGATCCAGGCCAAGCCGCCGTGCTCGATGGCGCCGTTCGCCGTAACCCCCGCCGCGCTCGGCAATGCGTGGCGCGATGGGCGTGTCTGCCTGGATCTGGAGATAGATCTCAATGGGCAGCGGTTCGGCGCCGCGAGCGGTTCGGCCATGGATTTCGGCTTTCATGAACTGATCGCCCATGCCGCGCTGACGCGCGATCTCGTTGCCGGAACGGTGATCGGTTCCGGTACGGTGTCCAATGCGAACTACGCAGAAGTGGGATCGAGCTGCATTTCCGAAGTCCGTGCCATCGAGATCATCCGGGAGGGCAGACCCGTTACGCCGTTCATGGTGCATGGCGACACGATCCGCATGACGGCAACCGGCGCGGACGGCACCGCGCCGTTCGGTTCGATCGATCAGGAAGTCGTCGTTATCTGATTTTCCATAAATTGCGATTGGTTCGCAATAAGTGATCTGCTATCCGTCCCGGCCATGGATCGAGCAGACAGGGAAAACGGAGCATCGTCCGATGGCGAACTGCTGCGCGTCTTCCTGGCGCAGCGTTCCGAACTCGTCCGTTATACCGCGAACATCGTTGGGGACCGGGCCGGGGCGGAAGACATCGTCCAGGAGGCCTGGCTGCGTTTCAATGCTGCGGCGAAGAAGCAGCTTATCGGCGAACCTCGGGGATTCCTGTTCCGCATCGCCCGTAACCTTGCGCTCGATGGCCGGCGCCGCCGCAGCTTCGAGCAGAAGCTGTTCAGCGGCGACGACAGCGGCGTGGCCGAACTGATTGCAAGCGACGAGCCTTCCGCACAGACCCGGCTGGAGGCGATGGATGAGCTTTCGATCATTCGCACGGCCATGGACGCCCTGCCGGAGCGGACGCGGCTGGCGTTCACCATGCACCGGTTCGAGGGCGCGCGCCTGATCGACATCGCGGAGCGGCTCGGCATTTCCAGGAGCCTGGCGCAGGAACTCGTGGTGGATGGTCTGGAGCGCTGCCGCAAGGCCTTGCGGCGGCGGCCATGACGATACCTGCATTTTTATCCGGATTCCCGGCGGCGTCGTTCGTCTCAATCATGTGGAGTCTCGTTGGCGACAGGAAATGCGGCAAGACCCGTGATGAATGACGAAGTGGATATGGGCGCGGTCGAGCGAATGGCATCGACCTGGCTGGTTCGTCTCGATGACGATCCGGAGGACGCCGGATTGCGCGCGGAATTCGAGCAGTGGCTCGATGCCAGCCCTGAGCATCGCCGGGTATGGGCGGAAACGCGGGATCTCGATCTCCTGCTTGAGGCTGCAAGGCCGGTGGATGCCGTAGCGCTGCCTGCCGGGAATGTCGTTCCGTTGAAGTTTCGCCGCAAGGCGCGGGGCAAATGGCGTGTGTTCGTGCCGCTCGCGGCAGCAGCCTGCCTTGGGCTGGTTCTGGCGGCCGACATTCCGGTCTGGATGCAGGCGCAGGATATCGCGCGCACCGGAGAGGTTCACAAGGTGGCCTTGCAGGACGGCAGCACCGCCTGGCTCGCGCCCGGCGCTGCGATGGCATTCTCGATGGACGCAGAGGGCCGGCGCCTGAAACTTCTGCGCGGAAAGGGCTATTTCGACGTGGCCCACGATCCTGCCCATCCCTTCCGCGTGGAGGCCGGAGACGGGGAGGTGAAGGTTCTCGGCACCGCGTTCGAGGCAGGGTTCAACGAGCAGGGTATGGCGGTTTCCGTTCGGCGGGGGCTTGTGGAGGTTTCCTATCCCAAGGGCCGGGTGCGAGACCGGCTGCGCCCCGGACGATCGATCGCGGTGCCCTGGGCCGGAAGCCCTTCGCGCGGCCAGGTCCGGCCAGACCGGATCGCGGCGTGGATGAACGGCCGCCTTCTGGTCAACGATCGCCCGGTAAGGGACGTGCTCGAAGCGCTGCGTCCCTGGTACGGGGGCTATATCGTCGCGCGAGGGCCGGGGCTCGACACGAGGCGGGTAACGGGCATTTACGATCTGCGCCATCCGGATGCAGCGCTGGAGGCGCTTGCGAGAGCCCACACCATCGCCGTGCGCGACATTACGCCATGGCTGAGGATCGTCACCGTAGAGTGAGCCGGGGGATGGCCGGCAGGCGCTGAGAAGGCTGCTTTTCCATGCAGTTTCCCTTAGGCTTCAATTAATTCACCGCTCACTGCATTTTTTTCCGGAATTTCCTGAGCCTCGCCCGTCGTTAGGATATGCGACTGACTTGCATTAGCATTTAGTCGCCCGTTTGACGAATGGGGGATTTTGACGGTGATTGCGGGGGTGAAGTTTTGCGGGATGGGGCGGCGCGTGCCTGGGCGGGAGCGCTTCTGGCGTCGGTATCCGCAGCAGGGCTGGCTTTTCCCGCTGTGGCCGCAGCGCAGGCCAGCACAAGCGGCGAAGCACGGGCGTTCAGCATTCCGGCGCAGTCCCTGGCCGATGCGCTGACGGATTTCGGAGAGCAGTCCGGCCTGCAGGTCAGCGTCAATGCGGATGATGTGCGCGGCCGTTCGACCGGCGGCGTGAGCGGCCGCATGGCTCCGGCGCTGGCGCTGGGGCGCCTGCTGGCGGGCACCGGCCTCGGTTATCGCATCGAAGGCAGCGTGGTCAGCCTCTCGAAACTGCCTGCCGCATCCGACGGAAGCGTCCAGCTCGGCCCGCTGCGGGTCGAAGGCAGCGTGAGCAACGCGGCGGAGACCGGCGCTGAGCGCGATACCCGGCAGCGCGATGCGGTCTACGATCAGGATATCTCTTCGACTTATGCGGGCAAGGAGGAGGTCGAACGCTACAAGGGCGTGAATACCGCCGACGTGCTGAAGGGCATGGTCAATGTCTTCAGCGGCGATGCCCGTAACGGCGGCGCGCTCGACCCCAGCATTCGCGGCATCCAGGGGCCGGGCCGCGTGCCCGTGCTGATCGACGGAACCGAGCAGGCGCTGACGGTCTGGCGCGGATACAACGGCGCCAGCAATCGCAGTTACATCGATCCCAGCCTGATCTCGGGCGTGCAGGTGCTCAAGGGGCCGGTTTCCACCCGCGGGGTCAACGGATCGACCGGCGGTGCCGTGGTCATCAACACGCTCGACGCCAGCGACATCCTCAAGCCCGGGCAGAGCTTCGGCGTGGAGATGCGGCTGGAAGGCGGCAACAACTCCACCGATCCGCGCCTGCCGACGCTGCTGACCGGGCTGGACTATCGCGATATTCCCGGCTTCGTCGGCACCGGCGTGGGCGCTTCGCCGACCTATCCCTATGCGGACCCTTCGTTGCGGGTGAACCTGAAAGGCAGCGACGACAACGAATTCGTCTCATTCGGCGATCGTGCCGCGCGGCTGGCCGTGGCGGGGCGCGTGGGAGACTTCGAACTGTTCGGTGCTTACGCCTACCGCGAGCGCGGCAACTACTTTTCGGGCAAGACGGGGGCCGGTTATTACCAGCAGGAAGACCTGCCGCTGAACGCCGATACTTATGTGCGGAAGCTGGGCCTCAATTACGAACCCGGCAACGAGGTTCCCAATACCTCGAGCGAGCTGGAATCGTGGCTGCTGAAGGCAACCTGGAAGATCGCCGACGATCAGGCTCTCCAGATCGGTTTTCGCGACAGTCGCTCGAAGTTCGGCGAGATCATGCCATCGCGGATCATGACCGCCGGAGGCGGATATTTCGGCAATATCCAGTGGCCGCTCAGCAAGGTCCATGCACAGGCCTGGAACGGGGAGTACAAGTGGGACCCGGATAGCCGCCTGATCGATTTCAAGGCCAATCTCTGGGCGACCCATACCGTTGGCGATACCTACAGCGCGGGTGGCTTTCCGAATGCCGCTTCGGAGGCGGACCCGATCATCACCAATAAGGCGCTCTCCAACTCGCGGAACAACCGCTATGGCCTGACCGCCAGCAACCAGTTCGAACTGACCTCGACGCTGGACCTGCTGATGGAGGGAAGCTGGCAGCACGAGAAGCTGCGTTCGGACGACGAATATTCGGAGGCGATGGCCAACGGCTGGCGTCAGTTGCCGCGCGCGGGACGGCGCGAGGAATATCGCCTCAGCCTCAAGGGCGAATGGCGCCCCGCGCAATTCCTGAAGTTCAATGCCGGACTGACCTATTCGGGATATTGGGCGAAGGACGATTTCCTGCCCAAGTATCTCGAACTGCAGGGCGGTTCGATCTCGCAGTATGTCACGCCCTCGTGGAAGACCACTTATGAAACGGAGGAATCCGGCGCCGCCGCGTGGGAAGCCTATCGCCGGGCCTATTGGACCGGGCTGAACATGCCGCAATCGGTGATCGACATCATCCTGCCGATCGAGATCGCCAGCTACGCGGCCAATCCCTATACTTTCGTCGTCAGTCACGACGGGCCGGACTGGACCCCGGACGCCTCGGGCAACTTCCACCGCGCGGACAATTTCTGCCTGAACGGTTCGACCGACAGCATCGCCGGCTTCGTGGCGGGCCGCTGTGTGGTCAGCGCCCAGAACGAACTGGTCGCGATAACGCAGGCCAAGCGCAAGTCGGGCAGCGGCTGGGCGCCGACGCTTTCGGCCACCGCTTACATCAGCAGCGCCAGCCGGGCCTATCTGCGCTATGCCGAGGCCTATCGCTTCCCCAGCATGTTCGAGAGCACGATCGGCTTTTCAGCCTCGATCAACCCCTCGCGCGATCTGAAGCCCGAGCGCATCCGTTCGTGGGAAGCGGCCTGGATACAGGACCTGCGCCCTCTGTTCGGCCTGAACGACGGCCAGTACGCCGACCTCAAGCTGACCTGGTATCACAACACCACCCGCGACGTGATCGAGCGCGACATCCACCTGATGTTCAGCAATCTCGACAAGCAGGTGATCGCCGGCTTCGAGCTTCAGGCGCGGTATGACAACGGGCGCTTCTTCACCGATCTGAGCGCCGGCCATATGACGACCAATAAGGTTTGCGACGAGAGCCAGGCGGCGACCATGGACCCGAGCCGGGGCCGGGTGCCCGACTGCGTGAAGTACGGCTTCATCGCCGGTTTCCTGCTCACGCAGGCCACGCCCGAGGATACGGTGAACTGGACGGTGGGCGGCCGTTTCCTCGACCGTCGGCTCGAACTGGGCGGCAGGCTCACCTGGTATGCGGGCTACGACAACCCGCAACTGGCCGAATTCACCAACGAGGCGGACTGCATCGGCGGCTGCGCGCTCAATATCCCGTACACCTGGGGAGAGATCGTGACCCTGGATGCCTTCGCGAAGTTCCGCATCAACGACCGGTTCAGCGCCGAGCTGACCGGCCTCAACCTCAACAACCGCTATTACCTCGACCCGCTGTCGCGTTCGTTGCTGCCCGCACCGGGACGCACCGTGAAGCTCAGCGTGACCGGCCGGTTCTGAGGAGAATTTCAGGACCGCCGCCGGTGCTCTTGATCCTGACAGAGCAGGGCACCGGCGACGATCCTGGATCAACGCGCCCGAACGATCGGGCGCACCAACTGCAGGAGAAGTAGAATGAAGTCTGCCTATCTCAAAGCAATTGCTGCCGCCTTCACCCTTTCGACCGCGCTGGCCGGTACGGCCCAGGCGCAAGTGGTCGGTGCATCGAGCGACACGGCGAAAGTGAAGATCGCCGCCAGCACCGTCAGCGGCGGACCTCACGTGGCCGGACGCGTGGGCATCAACGTGCCGAGCCTGACCAGCGTGCAGTACGTCGATTTCCAGGGGCTCCAGGCCTATGCCGCAGCTGATGCCAACGGCGTGACCTCGGTTGCGCAAGTCACCGGCACCGTCACCGACCACAGCAAGTACGGCCGCTTCGACTTTGCCAAGGTCGGCACGCAGGATGTCTACTTTGGCGAATGGTCGCAGACCGGCAGCGCCACTGCCGGCGATCACACCGTCTACTACGGCGGCACCGGCCAGACGAGCGCAGTGCCCAACAGCGGCGCCGCCAGCTACTCGGTCAAGGGCATCAGCGACTATGCCAACAAGGGCATCCTGACCGGTACCTTCAACGCGACGTTCACGGGCGGCGGCACCGGCATTCTGACCGCAGCTCAGCAATGCTTCGGGAAGCTACGGCGTCAACATCGGTACGGCGGGCATCAGCGGAGGCGCCTTCTCCGGCACTACCGCCACGGCTACCAGCGGCACCACCACGGTCGCCACGAACGGCGCCGTCAGCGGTAGCTTCTTCGGCACCAATGCCGATGCGCTGGCCGGGATCGTCAACTTTGCGTCGGCCCGCCAGTACAACACCGCGTTCGGCGGCACCAAGAACTGATCCGAGCGTGAAATCGGGATCGGGCGCCGCCGTGCGTCCGGTCCCACCACGTGCGAACGGGATAGACACGATCCTCATGGCCGCCTTTCGCAAGTACCTGCTGCTGCTCTGTGCGGGCATGCCGCTCGGAACCCCCTCGGCAGTGGCACAGAGCGGAAGCGGGCAGGACACGCGCCTGCGCCTGGACCAGCAGATCGACCGGCAGCAAGCCCAGCGCGAAGCCGAAGCGCGGGAGGATGCCGAAGCACTGGACGAAGTGCCCTCTTCAATGGTGATCGACGGCGAGACCTATGCGGTCGGCAACAATGCCAGCGACCTCGGGCAGGCGCTCTACATTTCCGTCTCTCGCAAGCAATGGCGCGACGTGCGCCGTTTTCTGGCGGCCTACCGCAAGCTGGAAGATCGCGATCCGATGCTGGAGCTTTACGCTCTCGGCGCGCTTGCCCGCAGCGAGGGCAAACTGGCGCAGGCGGAACGCGATTACCGTGCGCTGCTGGACCTCAAGCCGGATTTCCTGCCCGGGCAGCTCGAACTGGCGCGGACGCTGTTCGAGAACCGCAAGGACCGGGAGGCCGCCCGCATATTCCGCGCCGCGCGGCTTCAGGTGGCCGGAGGCGGGCCGCAAGGCGAAGGAGTGCTGCGCTCGATCGACGCTTTCCTCTCCGCATTGAAGACGCGGCAGGGCTGGCAGGGCAGCCTGGCGCTTGGGCCGGGCTACAGCACCAATCTCAACCAGTCCTCGGCAAGCTATACCTGCCTCCTCGCCGCCGATGACGGCACCTGCCTGATCGATCGCAAGGTGCCGGATGCGATCGCCTCCACCGGGATCAACATCGAGGGAACGCTCAGCCGCCGCATCGCGCTCGGCGGGCATGGCGGGCTGCGGGCAAGGGCGATGCTGTTCGGGGACATCTATCCCGAGCATCACGCCTATTCGCAAACCACCGCGATCATGCGGCTCGGCTACGATTACCAGACGGCCCGAGACGGCGTGGCCATCTCGCCCTCCTTCGATCTGGGGACCTTCGGTTCCTCGATCCTCTACACGGCCTGGGGCGTGAATGCGGAGTGGACGCATACCCTTTCTCCGCGCGCGCTGTTCAAGCTGGAGGGCAACTACCGCCGGTTCGACTATGCCCTGGCCGGCTACGACACGCAGGACGGCGGGCTGGCCGATCTGTTCCTCACCGGCTGGTATACCCTGCCGCACGGCTGGACCCTGCTGGGCGGGCCCGATGCGCTCGACAAATCGGCGGGCGATCCCGTCGATGCCTATCGCCAGCTGGGTGCGCGCCTCGGTGTGGCGAAGTCCTTCGGCAATGCCGCCAGCCTGCTCCTGCTCGGCTCCGCGAGGGAGCGCCGCTACCGGGCCTACAGCGAACTTTTCGAAGCGAAGCGCCGGGACCGGGAGCAGGTCTATACCGCAATCCTGCGCGTGCCGGCGCTCAGGCTGGCGGGGCTCGTGCCCGAGGCGCTGGTCCAGCACAACCGGGTGAAGAGCAATATCGACTGGCTCTATTCCTACCGGCGCACGACCGTCAGCCTCCGGCTTAGCCGCTCCTTCTGAAACCGATCCCCGAAAAAGGAGAGTTCGATGACCATGACCACCGATACCGTTCCCCTTCCGCTTTCGAAGCGTCTCAAGGTGGAAACCGAAAGCGTTCACGAGGCACTGGACAAGCGGATCATGTCTGCCGATCCATTCGCGGACCGTGAGCGCTACGGGCGCTTCGTTGCCGTTCAGTACCTGTTCCACCGCGATATCGATGCGCTTTACGAGCAGCCCGCGCTGGCCGCCTTGCTCCCCGATCTTGCTGACCGCCGCCGACTGCCGCTGATCGCGTTCGATCTTGCCGATCTCGGCCTTGCGGTTCCCGAGGCGGGCGCGGCGCCGGCCTTCGGCGCAGGCGCGGACATTCCCACGGCGCTGGGCTGGCTCTATGTTGCGGAAGGCTCAAACCTGGGGGCGGCGTTCCTGTTCAAGGCGGCGGCGGCACTGGGTCTGGACGAGAATAGCGGCGCGCGCCACCTCGCCGGTCATCCCGAGGGCCGCGCACGGCACTGGCGCAGCTTTACTGCCGCACTGGACGCGGCGGCGCTTTCCCCGGCAGAGCAGGCCCGCGCGCGCGCCGGAGCGGAAGCGGCATTCCTGCGGGTGAGGGGGCTCGTCGAGGATCATCTCGCCCGTGCCTGATTTAAGGGCAGGCCAGACAGGTTACGCACCGGCCCGCAATCCGGCTGCATTCGGGCTGAGCGTGGCGCTGCATCTGGCTGTTGCCGGGGCCATGCTGGTGGTCTGGCGGGAGGCGCCGAGGATACTGTCCGCCTCCACGCCTGCGCTCACGGTCAATCTCGTACCGCTTGCGGCGCCCGACCGGTCCGCGATGTCGCGCCCGGGCCGGAGCAGGTCGAGAGGCAGGAGGAACGGGTGGAGGTCCAGGCCGAGGAAGCCCCCGTCTTCACGCTGCAGAAGGTTTCCATCCAGCCTCGGGAGGAGCGGCAGGAAGTGGCCGAGCCGGTCGATCCCGGCCCGCCGATACCGGAAACGACCGCGCCGAAGAGCATCCAGGCGCCGCCTGCGCCGCGGCTTTCGAACATGGCCGAGCCGGACTGGGAAGCCCGGCTTCTTGCGCATCTTGAACGGTTCCGCCGCTATCCGGCGCGCGCCCGCTCGGCGCGGCAGCAGGGCACCGTTCTGGTGCGCTTCAAGGTTACGCGCGGCGGGCAGGTTCTTGCTGCCGTCATCCAGCGCAGTTCGGGCTTCTCGGGACTGGATCAGGCGGCGCTCGAAACCTTTGGGCGCGCGCAGCCGCTGCCCCGTCTTCCCGAAGACCGGCCGGACCCGCTGGAACTGACGGTTCCTGTGGAATTCTACTTGCGCTGAAAAGAGAAGGGCCGGGCGCTCCCCGCGCCCGGCCCTTCCTTCGTAGTTGAATGAAGACCGCGATCAGAACGTGATCTTGGTCTGGATACCGGCCGTGCGCAGTTCCGGCAGGCCCAGCATGAGCGCGGAGTAGCGCGCGGTGTAGCTGAACGTCGGGTTGAACACGAAGTTGTCCGATACCGAGATCGGCGTGTGGTTGTTGAACAGGTTGTTGACGAATGCCTCCACCGTGATCTGGCCGTGAGTGATGCCGGCACGCACATTGAAGAGGTGCAGGTCCGGCGTCTTCGCGAGGTTGGCCTCGTTCGACCATTGACCGGACTTGAAGTTCCAGTCGCCGCGCACGAACCAGCGGCCTTCGTCCCAACCGGCGATCTCGGTGCCCAGAGTCACGCCGACGTTGGCCGAATACTTGGAGGTGTTCTTCATCTCCTTGCCGGAGAAATCGTAGATGCCCGTCAGCGCGCTGATGGTGGTGCTGGTGAACTTCTGGATGTCGGTTTCGTTGACCGCGCCGGCCGCATCGATGGTGATGAAGTCGGTCGGCCGCCAGGAAACCTCGCCCTCGACACCGTAGAGATCGACGTCGCCCGAGTTGGCCGAGGTGTTGACGAAGCTGAACCCGGTAGCCTGCGTGGAATCGGGCGCGACGATGGTCACCGCGTTGATCTGGTCGCGCCACTGGGCGTAGTAGGCCGCCAGGCTGTAGCGCAGGTTGCCGCCCAGCGCCTTGCCCTTGAGACCCAGTTCGTAGTTGGTGATCTTCTCCGGCTTGATCGAGAGCTGGCCGCCCGCATCGAGCGCGGCCTGCTGCACGGTTGCCGCGTTGGACAGGATCGAGGTGTTGAACTGGGCGGGATTCACGCCCTTCGACCACGAAGCGTAGACCATCATGTCGGGCGAGATCTGCCAGTTGATGATCGCACGCGGCGTGAAGTTCTTGTAGGTGGCGCTGGCCAGCAGCGAACCGCCTTCGTAGAACCCGGCCGGGATGAAGGCGCTGGAGGCCACGGTGAGCCCCGATGCGGTGGCGAAGGCCTGCAACTTGTCGATCTGGTAACGACCTTCGACACTGGCCGAGATGGTGTCGGTCAGGTCATAGGTCAGGCCGAAGAAGAAGCCGGTCGTCTTGTTGCGGCTGAGACCGCCGGGGAACATCGACGCGGTGAGCAGGGAGCCGGTGCTGCCGCCGTTGCCCTGGATCTGGTCGGCGCTGAGGTAGCTGACACCGGCGACGCCGCGGAACGGCCCCTTGGTGTAGGACAGGCGCCCTTCGAGCGAGAAGTCCTCGATCTTGCGCTCGATCAGGTAGGGATAGTCGAAGTAGCCCTTTCCGTAGTTCGCGGGCGGATCGTAGGAGTCGTTGCTGAAGGCGCGGGTATCGTAGCCGTCGAGGTCGATCAGCGTGGTCCAGACCTCGCGGTTGTAACCGGCGAGGGCGGAAGCGGTAAGGTTGTCTGTCAGGTCCACGTCGATGGTGCCGTGGACGTGGCGGGTCTTGCGCAGCAGGCCGTAGCCCGAGACGGTATCGTCAGGCGAGACGACGCGGCCGCGCGTGCTGGCCAGGAACTGGCGCACCTGGTCGGTATTCTCGACGTTGGCGGTGACGGGGTTCGCGATCGTCGGGATCGTGCCGCAGAAATAGGGATTGCTGACGGCGGTACCGATCGGCTGGCCCGTGGTGGGATCGAGCACGCCGCGCGTATCGCCGGTCAGGGTGCAGTTCGACTGGCCCTGAAGCACGACGCTGCCGTTGGGGGCGGTGACGGTATAGGCGCTGAGGCGGGTCTGTGCCGCCGGGCCGTCCTTGTCCTCGCCCATCATGCCGAAGAGCTTGATGGTGACGGAGGAGGAGGGGGTGATCGCCAGCATCGCGGTGCCGACGGTGGAGGACTGGTCGCCCAGCGTGCTGCCGTCGTAGTTCTTCCACGAGCCGCTCTTCGACCACTTCTCGCCGGTGACGCGGAAGGAAATCAGGTCCTCGATGATCGGCCCTTCTACAGAGCCCTGCAGGCGCCAGTTGTCGCGCGTGCCGACCATGCCGAGGATCTGGCCGCCCCAGTCGTTGCCGGGCACCTTGTTCACGACGTTGATGGCGCCTGCAAACGTGTTGCGGCCGAAGTAGGCGCTTTGCGGGCCCTTGAGGATTTCGATGCGCTCGGGATTGCTGATCGCGCCGACCTGCGAGGGTGACGAGACAGGCACGCCGTCAATGAAGGTCGAAACCGTGGTCGCCAGCGTCGTCGACGGCGTGAAGCCGCGCAGCACGACCTGCTGGAACGAGCGATCCGCATGGCCCGAGGAACTGTTGTTGATGTTGATGCCGGGCGTCGAGTTGGCGACATCCACCATCGAGACGATGCCCTTGGCTTCGAGCGTCTCGGACGTGATCGCCGTCACCGTAACCGGCACCTTGAGGATGTCCTCGCCGGTCTTGCGCGCGTGACGACGATGTCGCCACTGGTGTTTTCGGGAGCTTCGGCCATGGCCGGTGCCGACCATGTCATACCGGCGACGAGCGCCAGGGTTGATAGCGTGGAAGCGAGACGGATGGTGTGAGAATTGCCAGTCATGTTTTCCCTCAATGCTGATCGAAAGGACACGCAAGGGCGCATCGCTTCAAATTGAGTCCCTGCTGCTTGAACACTTTGTTCTTGCAAGGCGTCAGGATCGCGCTTCAGCGCTTGTCTCCGGATGTTCGCCCGATTTGTTCTTCAGATTGTATTCTGGTTGTTTTTACGTGTTCTTGGGGTGTTGTTTGGCGGTCCCGATATTTGTCCGGGTTGTCGCCATGATTGCTTCTTCCCTCTTTTTGTCTTGCGTCCCGATCGAGCGGGCCGCTGCTTTTTTGTCAGTGATAGATTTACTTGAGTCTCGTCAGAATGACGGCGAATCTGGTGCGTATTCGCCTGTCGGATGAGCGTGCGCGGCGCTCGCGGCCGGCCCATGCGCTGCGAACCCGCGCGGGCTGGGCCCGGCGGGTTCGGCATGTGATCGTGCTGGGAATGCGCCTTTTCAGGCGCGCCGATTCAGCGGCTCAGGCCCCCGAGGAAGGCAATCGTCTCCGCCTCGCTCACGACGTCCGCGTATTTTGCGTTCATGTCGAAGAGGTTGGCATCGTGCGGCGCCGCGTGACGGTCGCCGCAGGCCTCGGCAACGACGGCGGTGCGGAAGCCGTGGCTCATCGCATCGACGCAGCTCGCGCGGACGCAGCCGGAGGTCGTGAGGCCGGTGAGGATCACGCTGTCGATCCCTGCCGCCGTCAACGTCGAGGCGAGCGATGTGCCGAAGAAGGCGCTCGGATATTGCTTGGACACGACGAGTTCGTCATCGAACGGTTCCAGCCCCGGTCCGAAGGCGCCCATCGGGCTGCCCTTCAGGAAGTTCTTCAGCGGCATGGCTTTCTCGTAGAATCGGCCGCCGTCGAACCCGGTGGGGTGATAGACGACATTGGTCAGCACCACCGGCACGCCCGCCGCCCGGGCGGCCGCGCGCACGCGCAAGGCCGATTCGAGGGCATCGTCGACTTCGGAATAGAGCGCGTTACCCGGTTCGAAATAGGCCTGGCAGAAGTCTATCAGGATCAGCGCCGGACGCGATCCGAAGCCGACGCGGTTGTCATAGGCCTTCCTGTAGTTGGCCAGCAGGTCTTCCTCGCTGCTCATGCGTCCTGTTCCTTGTGATGCAGCCATGGCTGCGTGCGGCGCTGCCGCTGTTCGAAAGAGTCTATTTCGGCGCCGTACTGGTTGACGATCTGGTCGGTCTCGTCCCACCCGTTCAGCATGGCGAGGCGCCGTTCGGGCGGAACATCGAAAGCCCGCGCGGGGCGCCCTTCCACACCGAGTTGCTGCGCATCGAGATCGACCGTGAACCGGGCGCCGCTCTCCGCTGCATCCATCAGCGCGGAAACATCGGCTTCGGGCAGCACTATCGGGACCACGCCGTTGCGCAGGCAGTTCGAATAGAAAATCTCGCCGAAGCTGGAAGAGATCACCGCACGGGTACCGCGGCCGAGCAGGGCCCAGACCGCCTGCTCCCGGCTGGACCCGGAACCGAAGTTCGCCCCTGCGACGATCACCGGCGCATCGCGGAACCTGTCCGAATTGAGCACGAAGCCGGGTACTTCCTTGCCGTCCGGGTCAAATCGGCGGTCATGGAAGGCATATTCGCCGAGCCCGGCCCGCGCGGTGATGAGCAGGAAGCGGGCGGGGAAGATGATGTCGGTGTCGATATTCTCCTCGCGCATGGCGGCGGCGAGGCCGGAGACGGTGACGAAAGGCTGGTTCGGCATCAGGCGAAGTCCCTCACGTCGGCCAGGTGGCCGGAGACGGCGGCGGCGGCGGCCATGGCCGGGCTCATCAGGTGTGTGCGCCCGCCGGGGCCCTGCCGTCCCTCGAAGTTGCGGTTGGAAGTGCTGGCACAGCGTTCGCCCGGCGCGAGGCGGTCATCGTTCATGGCCACGCACATCGAACAGCCCGCAAACCGCCACTCGAATCCCGCGTCCCGGAACACGCGGTCCAGCCCTTCGGCCTCGGCCTGCGCGCGGGTCGCGGCGGAGCCTGGCACGACCAGCGCGCGGACGCCTGCGGCGACCTTGCGCCCCGCTGCAATCCGGGCGGCGGCGCGCAAGTCCTCGATGCGGCCATTGGTGCAGGAGCCGATGAAGACCTGATCGATGGCCACCTGCGATAGCGGCTGGCCGGCCATGAGGCCCATGTAGGCGAGCGCCTTCTCCGTCTCGCGGCGCTCCGAGGGGTCGGTGATTGCCAGAGGATCGGGAACGAGGGCGCCGATCGGCAGCGTCTGGTTGGGGCTTGTGCCCCAGCTCACCTGCGGCTCTAGCCGGTCCAGGTCGAGCGTGACGACCTTGTCGTAGACCGCGCCGGGATCGCTGGCGAGCGTGCGCCAGTAAGCGGTGGCCGCATCCCACATCTTCCCTTCGGGCGCGAGACGGCGGCCGGCCAGATAGGCGAAGTCACCTCGTCAGGCGCGACCAGCCCCATGCGGCTGCCGGCCTCGATGGTCATGTTGCACAAGGTCATGCGCTCGGACATCGCCATGCCCGCCACTGCCGCCCCCACATATTCGACCGCGTGGCCGACCGCGCCGTGCGCGCCGATTTTCGCGATCAGGGCCAGGGCGATGTCCTTGGCATCGATCAGGGGATGGCGTTCGCCGAGCAGTTCGACCTTCATCGTGCGGGCCCTGGCCTGCGGCAGTGCCTGCGCCGCCATGACCGTGCCTTGCTCGCTTGCGCCGATCCCGAAGGCCAGCGCGCCGAACGCGCCGTGGGTGGTCGTGTGGCTATCCCCGCAGACGATGGTGGTGCCGGGCAGGGTGAAGCCGGTTTCCGGGCCGATGACGTGGACGATGCCTTGTTCCGGCCCATCGAGCTGCGCGTAGGGCACGCCGAACTCGGCGACGTTGTCCTCCAGTTCGGCCACTTGCGCGCGGGCCTGCGGATCGGCGATTTCGCCGCCGCGGCTCCGGGTCGGCACCGCGTGATCGGCTACGCCGAGGTGCGTCTCGGGACGGCGAAGCTTTCGCCCGCTCTCGCGCATGGCGACGAAGGCCTGCGGACTGGAAACTTCGTGGACGATGTGGCGATCGATGTAGAGCAAGCTGGCGCCGCCGGGCATTTCGGCGACGACGTGGCTGTCCCACAGCTTCTCGTAAAGCGTGCGCGGTGCGGTCATGCCCTCTTACTAGGCCGGAACCGGACGGGAAGGAGGGCGGGGCGGCATAGTCTCCGAACAGCGGGCACTCGGCGCCCGTCCCGGCTACCGCGCCGGATCAGGCGTCCCCGCCTCGACATAGGCGGCGATCAGCTGGGCGAAGCGGTCCGGAACTTCCAGCGGCGGATAGTGGCCCACGTCAGGCATGATGACCTTGGAAATCTGGGCATGGGAAAGATAGCGCGTGATCGCGGTGACCGCCGATTCCGGCAGGAGCGGGTCGGCACCGCCCCAGATCAGGAACGTGGGCTTGTCGACCTTGGCCATTTCTATCGAAGCCTGCTTGCCGTCGCCGATGCGGGCGATCAGCGCGATGAGGTTCTTTTCGGGCACGCGGCGGTAGAAATCGTAGTATTCCTTACGCGTCTGAGTGGAAATGCGGGAGGCATCGCCGGCGAAATAGCTCAGGAACTCGTTCCAGAAATCCTGGTCGCGAAAACCGGTCTGCCTGGCCCGGGCCTGCGCATCGAGAAAGCTCTTCGGCATGACGAGATGGCTGGTGTCGACAGGATCGGAAGGCGTATTCGACAGGATCAGCCGCTCGACCATGTCCGGCCGTCTGGCCGCAAGGTACATGCCCATGGTGCCGCCGCTGGAAACGCCCACGAAAGTGACCTTCTTCACGCCCAACCGGTCCAGCAGGGCGATGGGGACGTCGGTGGGTGAGAGGGTTTTCGCCGCCTCGTCGGTCGCGCCGTCCGACAGGCCGTAGCCGGGCAGGTCGAAGCGGATCACGCGGTATCGGCCCTTGAGCACTTGTGCGATACGGTCCCAGGTCCGCAGGCTGCTTTCCGACCCATGGACCATCAGCAGGACGGGCGCACCGCGCGGGCCTTCGTCCTTGTAGTGGATGGAGAGCCCGCCCACGGTGAAGAACCGGCTTTGCCTGTCCGTATAGGTCTTGCGAAGCTGCGTGACGGTCAGCCATGGATGGGCCTGCGCCGCGGCATCCGGCGCGGCAATCTGGGCGAGGGCGGAGGGCGCAACCGACAGCGACAGGGCCAGCCCGGCGGCGAGCACCGCCAGAGCGCGGTCGATGTTTCGCTTTATCGTCATGAGGTTCCTCCGGGGCCGTCTGTTCGCGGGCGCTGTTCTTTCCAGACGCCGGTTCTGCCGGTGCCGCTGTCGCTGTCGAATGCGCGAGGATGAAATGTCCGCCTGTAGGATAGTCCGTCCTCCACGGATCAAAGGGCGGCGGGTATCTCGATCTCCACCCTGAAGCCGCCTTCGGGCAGGTTTCGGGCGGTGATGAGCCCGCCGTGCACGGCGATGGCCCGCGACGCGATGGCCAGCCCCAGTCCGAGGTTCTTCCCGTCCGGCCTGCCGCGCACGAAAGGGTCGAAGATCGTGTCCACCAGTTCCGAAGGAACGCCGGGCCCCTCGTCGCTCACCGAAATCACGAAGCGGTTCTCCTGCTCCCGGTAGGTGCAGCACACGTCGATATGTCCGAGCGGCGCCGAAAAGCGCAAGGCATTGCGAACGATGTTGTCGATCGCCCGGCGAAGAAGCTCGGAGCTGCCGCGAACAGGCGGGAACTGATCGGCCATGGCGGCGGGCGGTTCGAAGGAGATTTCGATGCCGCCGGGCTGCGCTTCATAGCGTGCATCGGCCACGACGCTTTCGGCGATCCCGGCGATATCGAAATACTCGTCGCCCGGATTTTCCTCGTTCTCGACCCTCGCGAGGATCAGCAGTTCGCCGACGAGCCCGTCTAGCCTGTCGACCTCGCGCTCCATCCGTTCCATCGCACTTTCGAACCGCTCGGGGGCCTGGCGTGCGAGCGCGATGGCGAGTTGCAGCCGGGCCAGCGGCGAGCGCAACTCGTGCGAGACATCGTGCATCAGCCGCTCACGGCTTTCGACGAGTTTTTCTAGCCGACGCGCCATGCGGTCGAATTCGCGTGCGAGGTCCGCCACTTCGTCGCGCCGGCTGCCGATCGCCGGCGAGACGCGGGCGGTCAGTTCGCCGCGCGCGAGCCGCTGGAAGCCGCGGCGGAGATGCTCGATCGGGCGCACCAGATACCAGGCGAGGAACGCGCTGAACAGCAGCCCGGCGATGACGCCGATGAAGAGAAGTTCGGGCGGGACATTCAGCCGCCAGGGCTGCCTGTCCCGGTGGTAGCGGAAGCGCACGACGAAGGGATTTCCGGCCTGGTCGGTCACTCCGCGCTCCATCGCGGCATTCTCGGGATCGTCCGCGAGAGGCGCCGGGACCGGCTGCCTTGCATCGAAGATGTCGAGGCGGCGGCGCTGGTCCTGCGGCAGGTGGCTGGCCATCTCGTCGTACCGCGTCCTGCCGCCTGCCGCGACGGCCTGGGTGGCCGCCTCCAGCACGGCGGGGCCGATCTGCTGCGTCACCAGCCATTCGGGAAACTCGCGGTCGTCACGCAGGGCGAACAGCAGCCATACCGCCTGCGTCATCAGCAGGAACGTCACCAGGAAGCCCAGCAGGATCTTCCAGAACAGCCTGCGCCGCATCATCGGACCTGAAGCCGGTAGCCTACCCCGCGGATCGTCTCGATCGTGGCCGCACCCTGCGAGGCGCCCTCCAGCTTGATGCGCAAGTTGCTGACGTGGACGTCCACGCTGCGGTCGTAGGACTGGCGCGCGCGGCCCAGCCCCCTCAGCGAGAGTTCGTCCTTGGTCGAAACCGCCTCGGCCGCGCGGGCCAGCACGAGCAGGATGTTGAACTCCGATGCGGTCAGTTCCACCGCGCTGCCCAGCCATAGCGCCTTGCGGGCGGCCACCTGCACTTCGAGCCCGCCTGCCTCGACGACCGAGGGCGGCAGCGGCGTCCGGTCGGCCGGGTAGTGCCGGCGCAAGTTGGCGCGCAGGCGCGCGACGAGTTCGCGCGGGTAGCAGGGTTTCGCCACATAATCGTCCGCGCCGAGTTCGAGCCCGATCACCTTGTCCACCTCGTCGCCGCGCGCCGAAAGCATGATGACGGGCACTTCGTTGTTCTCGCGCAGCTGGCGCAGCACCTCTATCCCGTTCAGGCGCGGCAGCATGATGTCGAGTACGACCGCGTCGTGTTCTCCGGACAGGGCGCGGCGCATGCCGTCCAGACCGTCCGTCACGATCTCGACCCGGAACCCTTCGCTTTCGAGATACTCGCCGAGCATGGCGCCCAGTTCGAGGTCGTCGTCGATCAGCAGGATGCGTTTGGCTTCCTCTTGCACACCCCCTGATGGCGCAGTCCGCCGCGAATGTCAGCCTTTCGCGTTGCGCCTTACGAAAACTTTACGATGCGCTTGCGAACTCTTTACCCACAAATGCATCGCCTCGCGCCATATCCTCATTACTCGGACAAATAGAGGTCCGGTCTAGTTTGAAGGGGCATGGTATCGGCCAGCCCCTCAGGGAGGGTTGATTCATGGCGCTCAAGCCATTCGCATTCTGCACCGCATCCGTTCTCGCTCTCGGCCTTGCCGGGATGGCCCAGGCGCAGGACGCCGGGTCAGGCCAGGGTGCGGCGGATAATGCCGCCAGCGACGACAGTTCGCAGCCGACAGCGGAAGACATCATCGTCACCGGCGTGCGCGCCTCGATTGTCGGCGCGCTCAACGTGCGCAAGGAGAATATCCAGATCGTCGACTCGGTGGTGGCCGAGGACGTGGGTAAATTGCCGGACAATAACGTGGTAGAAGCGCTCCAGCGCGTCACCGGCATACAGATCACCGATCGCGCCGGCGGCGAGGCGGGCACCGTTACCATTCGCGGGCTTCCCGACGCGGTGACGACGATGAACGGCCGCAACATCTTCACCTCGACCGGGCAGTCCTTCGCGCTGCAGGACATTTCCGCCAACCTCGTGAAGCAGGTGGACGTCTACAAGACGCGCTCGGCCGATCAGCTCGAAACCGGGCTGGCCGGACAGATCGACGTCAAGACCCGCCGTCCGTTCGATTTCGATGGCCTGGCGGTCTCCGGCCTCGTGCGCGGCATCTACAACGAGGTTTCTGACAGCTTCAATCCGAACGTGGCGCTGCTCGTGTCCGACCGCTGGGAGACACCGATCGGCGAGATCGGCCTGCTGGTGAACGGCAGCTACAGCCAGACGAAGTATCGCAACGAGACCGTCACTGCCGGCGCACTGGTGCCCTTCGCCACCGAGAACCCGACGGAAGGCTCCGGCCTTTCCCCGCTCGAACGCATCTTCTCGGGCTGGACGCCCGGCCTAAATGAAGGCCTGCCGACCACGCCCGGTTCGACGATCAACTACAACGGCGTAGAGGTGCCTTACTACCTTTCGCGCGATGCGGTGTTCTCCACCGACCAGTACGGCAAGCGCAAGCGTCCCTCGTTCAACGCGGCGCTCCAGTGGGCCCCCAACAGCAGTTCGGTCTACACCGCCGAGGTGTTCTACACCGGCTATCGCAGCTCGCTCTACAGCGACATGATGTTCAGTTATGTCGATTACTGGAGTAATCCGGGCGCCTTCGAGCTCTACCCCGACACGAACATCATCAAGTCCCGCACGACCGACGACGTCTACGGCTTCAACAGCGGCGACTATACGAGGTCGAAGACCGACAGCTACGTCTACGCGCTTAACGGCCAGTGGGATCTGGGCGATCGCGGCAAGATCACCGGCGACCTCGCCTATCAGACCAGCACCGCGAAGACCTCGTTCATCGCCATGCGTACCGATCGCACGGCCGACCAGATTTCGGTGGACTTCAACTCGGGCGGCGGCGTGCCCTCGTACCACTTCGACGACGATTCCCTGCTCACCGATCCTTCTGCCTGGAACGTCGCGCAGCTTTACGACAACGCCAACAAGGACAAGGGCAGTGCCGTCACGGCCTCGCTCGATGGCTACTATACCTGGGACGAAGGGTTCATCCGCCGCATCAAGGCGGGGCTGCGCTACGACGATCGCAAGGCGTCGAGCTACGTGCGCACCGCCGATGCCGCCAGCCTCGGCACCAGCCTGACCACGCTGCCCGAAGCCGCCTATTTCACCAACTCCGGTTTCATGAGCGGCGAGGCCGACGTGCCGCGCAGCTGGGTGACGGTTGATGGCGCGTGGCTTTACAATAACGCCGACTATGTGCGCAGCCTCTATGGCCTGCCGACCTCGGAATCGCTGGTCCTCAACAAGACCTTCGACATCGACGAGATTACCATGTCGGCCTACCTGCTGGCGGATGGGCAGGTCTCTGTCTTCGGGCGTCCGCTCGATATCGAGGGCGGCGTGCGCTATGTGAACGTAGCGACCGATTACAACTTCTTCGACCGCTACAACGATTATGCCCGCAGCCGCGCCAATTCGGGCTCGGCGAAGTTCCTGCCGACCTTCACCGCGCGCTATGCCATCACCGACCGCCTGCGCCTGCGCTTCAACTATGGCGAGACGCTGCGCCGCCCGAACTTCAGCGACGTGAACCCGACCTATTCGCTCACCGGCGATCTCACCAGCGTCGGTTACGGCAGCGGCACGGCGGGCAATGCAAGCCTGAGGCCCACGCATTCGAAGAACTACGACGTGGCGCTGGAATGGTACTTCGACCGCGACAGCGCGATTACCGTGACCGCTTTCCGCCGCGAGATCGACGGCCTCGTCGTCAGCCTGCCGGTCATGACCTACATCCCCGGCAACGGCATCGTCGCGGGCGCCACGGACTATTTCGTGGTGACGAAGCCGGTGAACGCATCCGACGGCGTGCTGAAGGGCGTTGAGGTGGGGCTGACCTACTTCCCGCACTACTTGCCCGGGCCGCTGGACGGGCTCGGCTTCCAGGGCAGCCTTACGGTGCTCGATTCCAGCCAGACCATCCCGGTCACGGACTCGGCCGGCACGATCACCGGCTATTCGCGGTCGGCGTTCTTCGACGTCTCGAAGCTCTCGTACAATGCCACGCTGGCCTACGACCGGGGGCCGTTCAACGCGCGCCTCTCCTACATCTGGCGCAAGGGCTTCCTGCACAACAACGAGTCCAGCCTCTTCGCGAACCCGATCGGCATCTGGTACAAGTCCGAGGAGAGCCTCGACTTCCAGCTGACCTGGAACGTCACCAAGGCGATCGGCGTGACTTTCGACGCCACCAACCTCACCAAGTCGAAGCAGCAGAGCTACTACAAGTTCGCCGATGCCGGCGGCTCCACCACCGACAATCTCGGCACGACCCTGCTGGCGCGGACGTTCGCCATCGGTGCGCGCTTCACGTTCCAGTAGGGCGGACTTGGCCGTTCGTCTTCCTCCCGGCAGCCAGCGACGTACCGCCATTCTGTCGCCGGTGGCCGAGGGTGCCCCGTCCTTCGCGATTTTCGCGGAGGACGGGCGTCTTCCCCTTTCCATCTCGCGGGTGCGTCGCGCTTGAAACGGACCTGACCGGATGAACAAGATGACCTTTTCGCTCACGCCCGAGCCTGACGCCCTTGCAGCTGCGGGGCACGGAAGGCTGCATCACGACGTGGCTCGTCGCCTGGCGCTGCGGATCGTTTCGGGCGAATATCCCACGGGCCATCTGTTCACGGCCGAAGTGGAACATGCCGATGCGCTGGGCGTCTCGCGTTCGGTCCTGCGCGAGGCGTTCCGCATGCTCACCGCCAAGGGGCTCGTCTCGAGCCGGCCCAAGGCGGGAACCTGGGTCAACGAGCGCAAGCGCTGGAACCTGATCGATCCCGACGTGCTCGCCTGGCAGCTCCAGTGCGGCGCCAGCGATGCGTTCCTGAGGGACCTGTTCGAACTGCGCAGGGTGGTGGAGCCCCAGGCCGCCGAAATGGCCGCGCTCCGCCGCGAGGAAAGCCAGCTTCTGGACATGGCCAATGCGCTCGACACGATGGAGCATCACACGCTCCAAAGCGAAAAAGGCCGCGCCGCCGACTTGCGGTTCCACGCCCTGCTCATGGAAGCCACACACAACGAGATGCTGCTGGCGCTGTCGAATTCGATCCTCACGGCGATCGCCTCGACCACGGCGGTCAAGCAGCACATCCATGTCCATCCGCGCGACCCGATGCCGGAGCACCGCGAACTCCACCGGCATATCGCCGATCGCAGCCCCGGCCGTGCACGGCGTGCCATGCGCAAGCTCATCGACCTGGCGCTGGGCGACATGGAAATGGCGCTCAAGCATTTCTGAAGGCGGGCATTTTCCGGGGATGACCGGCGGCAAGGCGCGATGACGGTCCAGCAACACTTCGCAACCCTTTCCTTGCGATAACTTTACAGTTCGCTTTCGAACTCTTTACCCACAACCGCCTCGTCCCTCGCCATACCGCATGGCATGTCGACCAAGCGCCGTCTCGTGATCGGGGGCATTCTCGTTGCCGCCGCCCTTGCCCTGCTCCTTGTCTGGAAGCTCTTCTCGGGACCGGCCGAACCCGTCGTCGCCACCGCGAAAGTGACGCGCGGCACGATGGAGCAGACCGTCGAGGCGACCGGCACGCTGGAGCCCAAGGAACTGGTCAGCGTGGGCGCGCAGGTTTCCGGGCGGCTCGAACAGCTCAACGTCGCGGTGGGCGAGTCGTCCATCAGGGGGACCTTATCGGCCTGATCGATCCCCGCACGCAGACCAACAGCCTCGAAACCGCCAGGGCCGACCTTTCCAACATGCAGGCCCAGCTTGCCGGAGCGAAAGCCACGCTCGTCAAGGCGCAACTGGCGTTCCGGCGCCAGCAGGCGCTCGCGCGGGCGAGGCGACCTCCCAGGCCGATTTCGAGGCTGCGCGGGCAGAGCTCCAGTCGGCGCAGGCCAGCTTCGATGCCTTTCAGGCGCAGATCCGCGCGGCCGGGGTCAGCGTCGATACCGCGCAGGTCCAGCTTGGCTACACCAAGATCACCGCGCCCATGGACGGGGTGGTGGTTTCGGTCGTCACCAAGCAGGGGCAGACGGTCAACGCCAACCAGTCGGCTCCCACCATCGTCATCCTCGCCAAGCTGGACGTGATGACGGTGAAGGCCGAAGTTTCCGAGGCCGACGTGATCGACGTGAAGCCGGACCTGCCCGTCTACTTCACGATCCTGGGCGATCCTGACAAGCGCTACGAGGCAAAACTGCGGCTGATCGAACCGGCACCGGAATCGATCGTCAACGAAGTGGATTCCTCGTCGACCACCTCGTCCAGCAGCACCACGGATTCGGCGATCTACTACAACGCCCTGTTCGAGGTTCCCAACGAGGACGGCAGGTTGCGCGCGCTGATGACCGCCAAGGTCAGCATCGTTCTGGCCAAGCGCGCCAATGCCCTGATGATCCCTTCGACCGCGCTCGGCGCCAAGGGCAAGGACGGCACATATTCCGTCCGCGTGAAGGGCGAGGACGGCAAGATCGCCGCCCGCAAGGTGCGCATCGGCATCGACAACAATATCAGCGCCGAAGTGCTCTCGGGCCTGAAGGAGGGCGAATCCGTTGTGGTGGGCGAGGCCAGCACCGCGGCCAAGACCAATCAGGGGCCGATGGGCCCGCCCCCGGTCTGAGCCGCCGGCCCGTTCGATGACCAGCACCCCGCTCATCACCCTGTCGCACGTCCGGCGCGAGTATCCCTCGGGCGACGGTGTCTTCGCGGCGCTCAAGGACATCGACCTGTCGATCGAGGCGGGAGAGATGGTTGCCATCGTCGGCCAGTCCGGCTCGGGCAAGTCTACCCTGATGAACATTCTGGGCTGCCTCGACCGGCCGACTTCGGGGTCCTACCGCATCAACGGGCGGGACACCGGAGACCTCGAGCCCGACGAACTGGCCGCGCTGCGCCGGGAGCATTTCGGCTTCATCTTCCAGCGCTACCACTTGCTGACCGACCTGTCGGCCCTCGGCAATGTCGAGGTGCCCGCCGTCTATGCCGGCCGCGCGCGCGGGGAGCGGGCAGGGCGGCCCGCGAGATACTCGCCCGTCTCGGCCTTGCCGAGCGTACCGGCCACCGGCCGGGGCAGCTTTCGGGCGGCCAGCAGCAGCGTGTCTCTATCGCCCGCGCCCTGATGAACGGCGGCGAGGTGATCTTCGCCGACGAACCGACCGGCGCGCTCGATTCCGCCAGCGGCGTGGAAGTCATGGCCATCCTAGGCGAGCTTCATGCCGAGGGCCACACCGTCATCATCGTCACGCACGATATGAAAGTGGCCGAGCACGCGGACCGGATCATCGAGATCCGCGACGGCGAGATCATCGATGACCGCCGCACCCGCGAAAACGCGGTGCGCCCGGCCGTGCAGAAGGCCGCGCCGGTCGCCAGCGGCTTCCAGCAGGTGGCAGACCGCTTCCGCGAAGCCTTCCGCATGGCGGTGCTGGCGATGTCCGCCCACAAGCTTCGCACGTTCCTGACGATGCTGGGCATCATCATCGGCATTGCCTCGGTGGTTTCGGTAGTGGCGCTGGGCGGCGGCGCGCAGGAGAAAATCCTCTCCGATATCAGCAGCCTGGGCACCAACACGCTGACGATCTATCCGGGCAAGAGCTTCGGCGACATGCGGTCGGCCAGGATCGAGACGCTCAAGGATGCCGATGCCGATGCGCTCGGCCAGTTGCCTTACGTCGACAGCGTCACCCCCAGCGTCTCGACCAGCGTGACCGCCCGCTATCGCAATGTCGCGGCGACCGCGCAGGTCAGCGGCGTCGGTGCCGACTACTTTCGCGTGCGCGGGCTGGAACTGATCTCGGGCGGCCTGTTCGATGCCCAGAGCGTGCGCGAACTGGCGCAGGACGTGGTTATCGACGAGAATTCGCGCGATACCCTGTTCCCCAATGTCGAGGACCCGCTCGGCAAGGTCGTGCTGCTGGGCAAAGTGCCCGCGCGGATCGTCGGCGTGGTCGGCACCCAGCAGCAGGGCTTCGGCGGCAGCGACAGCCTGACCGCCTATGTGCCCTACACCACGGCGATGAGCCGGATGCTAGGCCAGACCTACCTGTCCAGCATCACCGTGCGCGTGAACGACGATACTTCCACGGCGGCGGCGGAATCGGCGGTGACGCAGCTTCTCGCCAAACGGCACGGGACCACGGACTTCTTCATCAGCAATTCCGACGATATCCGCGAGACCATCACGAACGCCACCAACACGATGACACTGCTGATCGCCGCCATCGCGGTGATCGCGCTGATCGTCGGCGGGATCGGGGTGATGAACATCATGCTCGTTTCCGTGACCGAGCGTACCGCCGAGATCGGCGTGCGCATGGCCGTGGGCGCGCGCCAGTCGGACATTCTCCAGCAGTTCCTGATCGAGGCGTGCTGGTCTGCCTGATCGGCGGCGTGATCGGGGTGGGCCTGTCGCTCGCGGTCGGCGTTGCGATCTCCTTTACGCCGATCGACTTTCGCATGGCCTATTCGGTCACTTCGATCGTCGCCGCCTTCGCCTGTTCCACGCTCATCGGCGTGATCTTCGGCTTCCTGCCCGCCCGCCGCGCGGCCCGGCTCGACCCGGTCGATGCCCTTTCGAGAGACTGACCCCGTGCCCCAGCAGACCAAGCCCTTCCGCCCTGTCCTGCTGGCCACGCTGGCGCTCGCGCTGGGCACCGGCGGCTGCGCGGGTGTGACGCGTTCTCGCTATGCCGCCCCGGAACTGCCGATCGCGGATGCATGGGACCAGCCCTCGCAAGGCGCGGCCCGAACGGCGGGCGCCCCGTGGTGGAACGAATTCGGCGATCCGGCGCTGAGCGCGCTTGTCGATCAGGTGCTGGCCGCCAATGCCGATCTGGCGGCGGCAGGCTTGCGGCTGAATCAGGCCCGCCTTTCCGCCGAACAGGCGCGGCAGGGCCTGTTCCCGAGCGGCACTGCCAGCCTCTCGTCCAGCGGCTCGAAAGCGCTGGACGGCGGGGCGGGTTGGACGAAATCGAGCGCCGCCTCGCTCGGCGTGTCGTGGGAACTGGACCTCTTCGGCCGCCTTGGCGCCACTGCCGATGCCGCGAAGTGGGAAGAACAGGCTAGCGCGCAGGATCTGGCCGAAACGCGGCTCTCGCTGATCGGCACGGCGGCGCAGGCCTGGTGGCAGCTCGGCTATGCCAACGAACAGATCGCCATAGGCGAGGAAAGTCTGGGCTATGTCCGCCGTGCGCTGGACCTCGTGCAGCGCCAGTACGATGCGGGCGCGGTGTCACGCCTCGAACTGCGCGATGCCCAGCAATCGGTCGCGGCGCAGGAAGCCTCGCAGACCCAGCTCGTGCAGGCGCGTGTCTCGGCATTGAAGACGATCGCCGCGCTGGTGAACCGCCAATCCTACGAAGGGACCGAGCTTCAGGCTCTTCCCCGGCAACCGCTGCCGCAGATCGCCGCAGAGGCGCCGGCCTCGCTGCTGTCTCGCCGTCCCGACCTCGCCGCCGCCGAACTGCGCCTGCGCAAGGCGCTGGCCGCCAGCGATGCCACCGTCGCCGGCTATTACCCCAGCTTCAGCCTGACGGGCGGACTGGGCACGGCCAGCTCGGCGCTGCTGGGGTTCTTCAGCGATCCCGCAGCCAGCCTTGGCGCGGTGCTGTCACTTGCCGAACTCAACCCGGAGAAAATCCGCCTCGGCACCGGCATCGCCCGGGCCGACTACGAAATCGCGGTGCAGGATTTCCGCCAGACCTTCTACGATGCCTTGCGCGATACGCAGGTCTCCCTCTCGGCGCGGGAGCAATATCTGAAGCAGGCGGGCTTCGTGGAGGCGAACTACGCTGCCGCGCGTGACGCCGAAAGGCTTTATGAACGGCAGTACCGGGCCGGGGCAATCCCTTTGCGCGACTGGCTGGACGCGCAGGAACGCCTGCGCAGCGCCCGCACCGGCCTGATCCAGAACCGCTATAATCAACTGGTGACACAAGTTCAGGTCTATCAGGCACTTGGTGGAGATACTTCACCAGAAAGCTGAGATCTATCCGGCCTTTTTGATCCTGCCGCTCCGGGAAGCCGGAACCCGGCCGCCGTTCGCGATTTTACGCTGCCGATCACGACGTTTCCGATCCGGGGGCCTAATGCACGGTGTGATTTCCGGCCGACGATCCTGCAAGATTGCCCCGGCACGCGCTTGCGCGGAACCGCGCCCGGCGCAAACGCGCTCCTTCCGGCCGGACTTCGCCTGCAGATACAGTCCCACATATCGGCCTACGTGCCCGTTATCCTGACCGGCATCCATCCTCCTACCCGCAAGGGGAACCGATGACATTTGCATTCGCCAAGCCCGACCGCCAGTACCATGAACTCGGCGCGGAATTCACGGGGGACGGAACGCACTTCGCGGTCTTCTCCGAAAATGCCGAGGCGATCGAGCTCTGCCTCTATTCGGACGATGGCGACGAGGAACTGGCGAGGCTGGAAATGCCGAGCCGGGAGGGGGCGATCTTCTCCGGCTACGTTCCGGGGGTGCGGCCCGGCCAACTCTACGGCTACCGCGCGCACGGCCCCTATGCGCCGGAACAGGGCCACCGCTTCAACCCCAACAAGCTTCTTCTCGATCCCTACGCCCGCGAGATCGCCGGCAGCCTGAAATGGGACGACGCGCTCTGGGGCTACGACCTTGCCTCGGGCGACGACATGACTTTCGACACCCGCGATTCCGCGCCGTTCATGGTCAAGGGCGTGGTCCAGGACCCCGAATTCGACTGGGAGGGTGACAATTCCATCCGCCACCCATGGAATGAAACCGTGGTCTACGAAGCCCACGTCCGCGGCCTGACCATGTCCCATCCCGACGTGCCCGAGGAATTGCGGGGCACTTATGCCGGCATGGTCAGCGAGCCCATCCTCGATCATTTGCGCAAGCTGGGCGTGTCGGCGATCGAACTGCTGCCCTGCCAGTATTTCCTCGACGACCGGATGTTGCTGGACAAGGGGCTCTCCAACTACTGGGGCTACCAGACGCTGGGCTACTTCGCGCCGGAGCCCCGCTATCTCGGGCCCAAGCGGGGCAAGGCGCCGGCGATCCGCCAGTTCAAGGACATGGTGAAGCGTTTTCACCGGGCCGGGATCGAAGTGATCATGGACGTGGTCTACAACCACACGGCCGAGGGTTCCGAGCGCGGTCCGACATTGTGTTTTCGCGGGCTGGACAATGCCAGCTACTACCAGCTTTCACCGGAAAACCCGCGCTACAGCTTCGACCAGACCGGTACCGGCAACACGCTCAGCGTGGCCCATCCGATGGTCATCCGCATGGTGCTGGATTCGCTGCGCTACTGGGTACAGGCGATGCACGTCGACGGGTTCCGCTTCGACCTCGCCTCCACCCTCGGCCGCGAGGCCATGGGTTTCGACAGGGAAGGCGGCTTCTTCGACGCGATCAGGCAGGACCCGATCCTCTCCGGCGTGAAACTGATCGCGGAGCCATGGGACGTGGGCAGCGGCGGCTATCAGGTGGGCGGTTTCCCTTATCCGTTCCGCGAATGGAACGACAAGTTCCGCGATACGGCACGCGGCTTCTGGCGGGGCGATCCGGCGCTTGTGGGCGATCTGGCCAACCACCTGATCGGTTCGCCCGAACAGTTCAACCATTCCGATCGGGGGGCGACGTCCTCGGTCAACTTCCTCGCCGCCCATGACGGCTTCACTCTGCTTGACACGGTTTCCTTCAACGATCGCCATAACGAGGCGAACGGCGAGGGCGGGGCCGATGGCCATGACAACAACCTGTCCGACGACATGGGCGCCGAAGGCGCGACCGGGGATGAAGCCATCAACGCCGCCCGCGCGCGCCGCCGCCGCGCCATGCTGGCAACCCTGCTGCTCAGCCAGGGCGTGCCGATGATCCTGGCCGGGGACGAGATCGGCAACAGCCAGCAGGGCAACAACAACGTCTACTGCCAGGACAACGAGACGGCCTGGATCGACTGGCCGTGCCGGGATGACGCCCTGCTGGAGTTCTGTGCCCGGATGATCGGGTTCCGCCGGGACCATCCCGTGCTCTCTCAGGACAACTTCCTCAACGGCGAGCCTGCCGAAGACGGCCGCGTGGAGATCGCGTGGCACCAGCCCGACGGGCGGCAGATGGACGCGGAGCTATGGGGGCAGGCCGAACTGCGCATCCTGGGCTTCTTCCTGAGCTACTCGGCGCAGGAGCCTTCGTAGAAGGCGAGCGGCCGCTGTTCATCGTCCTGAACGCGGGCGATCCCGTGGACTTCGTCCTCCCGGCGCATAACGGGGTTTTGAAATGGCACCGCGTGCTGGACACCTCGCGCGATCTCGCTTTCGAGCCTGAGCCGGTCGAAGGAGAGGCGGCGACGATTCCGCCGGCCAGCGTCTGCGTCTTCGCACCGGAATGACGGGGCCGGAATTGGCGATGCCGCAGGATCTCGACTGGACGTGGGGAGCGCGGCCCCTCGGCGGCGGCAACTGGCGGTTCAGGCTCTGGGCGCCGGACGCGGGAATGGTGGCGGTGGAACTCGCCGATGGCCTTATGCCGCTGGAGCGCGGGGAGGGCGGTTGGTGGAGCATCGACACCCGGGCCGCCTGCGGGGCAACATATCGGTTCCGGGTGGACGACGCGGCCTTTCCCGATCCGGCCGCCCGCGCGCAAGAAGGCGATGTTCACGGGGCCTCGGTTCTGGTCGATCCGGCGGCATATGCTTGGCAGGCGGAGTGGCGGGGCATCCCGTGGTCGCAGGCGGTCATCTACGAGCTGCACCTCGGCACGTTCACCGAAGAAGGCACTTTCGCCGCCGCCGCCGGGAAGCTGCGCCATTTGCGCGATCTCGGGGTGACGATAGTGGAAGTGATGCCGGTGGCCCAGTTCGACGGCGAGCGGGGCTGGGGCTACGACGGCGTCCTGCCCTATGCGCCCCACAACGCCTATGGATCGCCCGGCGATTTCAGGCGCTTCGTGGACAAGGCGCACGGTCTTGGCATGGGTGTCCTGCTGGACGTGGTCTACAACCACCTGGGGCCCTCCGGTAACTACCTTGCCGCGTGGGCGCCGTCCTTCTTTCATGCCGACCGCCGCTCGCCTTGGGGACAGGGCATCGCCTATGAGCAGCGCGCGGTCCGCGACTACTTCATCGAGAACGCGCTCTACTGGCTGGACGAATACCGGCTGGACGGCCTGCGCCTCGATGCGGTCCATGCGATCGAGGATCGCTCCGAGGTTCATTTCCTGGACGAACTGGCCGAACGGGTACGCGCGGTGGAATGGGGCCGCCCGGTTCATCTGGTCACCGAGGACGAGCGTAATCCCGCGTCCGGCTTCGGGCCGGGAGCACCTTTCGACGCGACGTGGAACGACGACTGGCACCACGCCCTGCATTGCCTGCTCACCGGCGAGGACGAGGCCTATTATGCCTCTTTCGCCGTCGACCCGCTGGCCGATATCGAAACCGCGCTGCGAGACGGCTATGTAGAGCAGGGCCAGCCTCGCAAGGGGGCCTCTCATCCGCGCGGGGAACCTTCCGCCGGGATGGCGCGAACCGCCTTCATCAATTTCCTCGGCAATCACGATCAGGTGGGCAACCGGGCAAGGGGCGAGCGGCTGCACCACCTCGTCCGAGACCGGAACGCGCTTCGCGTGGTTACGGCGATGACGCTGCTTTCGCCTTCCGTGCCGATGATCTTCATGGGCGACGAATTTCTCACAAGTGCCCCGTTCCAGTTCTTTGCCGACTTCACCGGCGATCTCGCCGCAGCGGTACGGACGGGGCGGGCCGAGGAGTTTGCCGGTTTCACGGCGTTCGGCGGGGAGGTTCCGGACCCGATCTCGCCGGACACCTTCCTCGCCTCGAAGATCGGACATGCCGTTGGCGCAGATCAGGTCTCGCATGAGGCTTTCGTCCGCGACCTCCTGGCGCTGCGCCGAGACCGGATCGTGCCGCTGCTCGCCGCGGGCGCCCATCCTCAAGTGAAAGTGACGCGGGACGGCGGCGCGATCGACGTGACCTGGACGTTCACCAAGGGCCGGCTGCTGATGCGCGCCTCCCTCGGCAGCGGGACGTTTGTGCCGCACGATGATCCGCTCATCGAAGTGGGAGGCGGGGCAAGCCGCTTCGCATTCTCCGCAGCGCTTGGGAACGGATGACTTACATGGTTATCGTATCCAATTATTCATACGAAATAACAGCTACATACAGATTACAGCTGCGAAGCGGTATGAGCCTTGATGACGCGCGTGAGCTTCTGCCTGAACTGGGTGCGCTTGGCGTCAGCCATCTCTATCTCTCGCCGCTTTTCAGGGCAGCGACTGGCTCTACCCATGGTTACGACGTGATCGATCCCAACGAGGTGGACCCGGTGCTGGGCGGGGAGGAAGCCTTCATCCGCCTGAGCGACGCGGCAAGGATTGCCGGGATCGGGGTGGTTCTGGATATCGTGCCGAACCATATGGCCTGCGTACCGGAAAACCCGCTGCTGTATGACCTCATGAAGGGCGGCCGCGATAGCGCCTCCAGTGAGATTTTCGATATCGACTGGGCCAAGGGGCCGCTGCATTTCCCGGTGCTTGACGGCACGCCGGACGAAGTCCTTGCCGCAGGGCAGATCGCGATGGGGCGATTGGGCGATGATGCCGTGCTGGAGGTCTACGGTCAGAGCTATCCGCTCGCCGATACGCCCCTGTCGCGGGAGCTTGCGGAGCGCGGTGAACTGGATGCGTCAGCGCTTGCCGACCTGCTGGCGGAGCAATGCTGGTCCATCGGGGACTGGCGGCAGTCCGCTCAATCCATAAATCACAGAAGATTTTTTAATATCAGTAGTTTGATCGGTGTTCGTCAGGAAAGTA
Organism: Novosphingobium sp. ST904; assembly: GCF_001298105.1. GTDB lineage: Bacteria > Pseudomonadota > Alphaproteobacteria > Sphingomonadales > Sphingomonadaceae > Novosphingobium. The sequence goes on from NZ_LGJH01000165.1 coordinate 235,117, forward strand.
TAGGAGTATTCCGGCTTACCCATCGCTGGATTTCGCGGCAAGTCGAAGCCGGCCGAATTCAGGGGCTTCGGGTCGATCATGTCGATGGTCTGGCGCAGCCCGGCGGCTACCTTGCGCACCTGCGGGAGCTTGTCGGACCAGATGTGCCGGTGTGGGTGGAGAAGATCGCCAAGGAAGGCGAGGATATCCCGGACTGGCCCGTGCAAGGCATGAGCGGGTATGAGTTCATGACCCCGGTCACGCAGTTCCTCACGCAGCCGGACGGGCTTGCCGCGATGCGGGCGGCGGCCCGGCATGCCGTGCCTGAAGATATGGCGGATGAAGTGCGGAACGTCAGGCGGGCCTTGCTGCACGGCACTTTCGTGCCCGAGCACGCGCGCGTCGTCGATGCGGCCATGGCGGCGCTAGGCTGTACCGAGGCGCTGCGGGGTGCGGTCGAGCAGGCGGTGGAAGCACTTGCGCTGGTCTGGCCGGTCTACCGTTCTTACACGGCCGACGGTCTTCCACTCTCGCCGGAATTCGCGGGGCTGCGCTCTGCCGGTGGGATGGCGGGGGCATTGCTGGACTTGCTGCAAGCGGCTGCCGGAGATCCGCAGGCCCGGCAGTTCGCAGCCCGGTTCGAGCAGTTGACCGGAGCGCTCACCGCCAAGTCCGAGGAGGATACCGTCTTTTTCCGTGCGGTATCCTACCTGCCGTTCTGCGAGGTGGGCGCCGAACCCGAACTTCAGACCATTTCGAGGAGTGCGTTCGAAGCCTTGATGAACCGGCGCGCGGCGCGGACGCCTTACGGGCTCAACGCGCTTTCGACGCACGATACCAAGCGCTCGGCCGATGCGCGTGCGGCGATCGTCGCGCTCTCGTACTTTCCCGCGCTCGCTAGCCGGTTTTACGCTCATGCGGGCGCACGCGCTTCTGTGTGCGGTTTGGCGCCGCGCTGGGGCATTTATGCGATGCAGACGGCTCTTGCCATGCGGGAGGAACCCGATGCGCAGGCCCGCCTGGTGGAACACATGACGAAGGCAGCACGCGAGGCCAAGGATTTGTCCAGCTATGAGAACCCGGATGAAGGTGCCGAGCGGCAACTCGGCGCGCTCGCTGCCGGGCTGCTGGAGGAACTCGCCGGGGATGGCATCTGGAACGGGAAGGAGGAGGCGTCGTTCCATGAGGTGCTCGATGCGGTGATCCTGGCTCAGGTCGCGCTCCAGATCACCGCGCCGGGCATCCCGGACATATATCAGGGCACGGAGTGGGTCTCGGCAAACCTCACCGATCCGGACAACCGCCGCGCCGTGGATCGCCGGGCCGAACACGCCGCCGGCTCGCTGCCGGAACGGAAGTTCTCGCTCACCGCCCGTTTGCTGGCTTTACGGAAATCGGCGCCCGAACTTTTCGCGAGAGGAAGCTATGAACTTCGCGCCGCGGAGCGGGAATGGATCGTCAGGCGGACATGGCAGGGGCAATCCGCCGAAGTGCCGGTTCCGCGCCCGTTGCCGCCGGAATGAGGGCGGCGCGAACGTGGTTCATCAGGCCTCCTGTGCGGGTACGGTTTTCGCCGGGGCAGGATGGTTCTCTACCGAGTGATCGGGGTAGGGCATGATGAGCTTGCCGTCGGGTGAGGCGGTGTAGGTCGTCTGGGTCGGATAGGGGATGGAGATGCCCTCGGCGGCGAAGCGCCGCATGATCGACACCAGCAGCCGGTCGCGCAGCGGATGCGCGACGACCAGTCCGCACCGGGCACGTCCACCAGCAGGGTGAAGTCCAGCGAACTCGCTCCGAACGCCTCGAACCCGGCGCGAGCAGCCTTGCCGCCTTCGGCTTCGACCAGTTCGGACAGGATGCCCGGTATGCGGGCGAGCGTGTCGGGCGGGGTTTCGTAAGCGACACCGATGGTGAACTGCAGGCGGATATGATCGCGCCGCGTGACGTTGAGAATTTCCTTATCAAGCAAACTCTTGTTGGAAATTACTCGCAATTCACCTGAATAGGCGCGGATGCGCGTGGACTTCAGGCCGATGGCTTCGATAGTCCCGGTGCTGGTGCCGAAGCTGATTGCATCCCCCTTGCTGAAGGGGCGGTCGAAGATGATGGCCAGCGCCGCGAACAGGTCCGCGAAGATGCCCTGCGCAGCAAGGCCGATGGCTATGCCGCCGACGCCGAGACCCGCGACCAGACCCGTCACGTTGACCCCGAGGTTATCGAGCAGCACCACCGCCGCGACGGCGAAGACCACCACGCTGACGAGGAGGCGGATCAGGCCCATCGCATTGATGATCGCCTCGCCCTGGAAATGTTCGGCGGAAGTGCGGTGTTCGATTGCGCCGAGGATCAGTTCGCGCGCCCAGATCGCGCCTTGCAGGACCGCTGCGATCGTGAACAGGAACGTTACCAGACCGTCGAGCGCGGGCGGCGTCTGTGCATAGCCGTCCACCACGCGGATCGCGACCATGACGATGAAGTAGTTCGTGGTCTTGGTCACGGCGCGGCCGATCACGGTCAGCCAGGCACCCCTGCCGCGTTCCGCCCGGCAGAGGCGATTGCCCAATCCGCGAAGGGCATAGAGGCCGGAGGTTATGGCAATGGCGATCAGTCCAGCGACGATGATCTGGAGCCAGTAGGTCTGGAACCACGAGACCTGGCGCTCGACAGGTTATGGACCTGCGTGGCCACGTCCGGCATCGCGTGGGCGCCGGGGCTGGGGCTCGGGGGGGAAGTGGGGGGTGCTCATCCTGCGCTCAATCCATGTTCGTTTCGGCGACCGTGGCTGCCGCCGATATCGCGGCATGCCGACATGCGAACGGCCTTACCGTGCAAGACGGCCAAGGCTCAACGTCTTGCAATGGCTCGGTGGACGAGTTGTTCCTTGCGTTTTTCGGGAGTTCGGTTGCGCCGCAGCGGCGAGCGGCCCGGCCACAGGGCTCGGGCCGCCCCTGCATCAAGGCGTCAGCCGTGGTGGCCGATTTCCTCGACCTGATCGAGATAATCGCCGTAACCCTCTGTTTCCATGTCTTCACGCGGCACGAACCGCAGGGCGGCCGAATTGATGCAATACCGCAATCCGCCCTGATCGCGCGGCCCGTCCTCGAACACGTGGCCGAGGTGGCTGTCGCCGTGGGCGGAGCGCACTTCGGTGCGGATCATGCCATGGCTGATGTCGCGCAGTTCGCTGACGTTGGCCGGTTCGATGGGCTTGGTGAAGCTCGGCCAGCCGCAGCCGGACTCGTACTTGTCCGAGGAGGCGAACAGCGGCTCGCCCGAAACGATGTCCACGTAGATTCCGGCGCGCTTGTTGCCAAGGTATTCGCCTGAGCCGGGGCGCTCGGTCCCGCTGTGCTGGGTGACGTGGAACTGCTCGGGGGTCAGGCGTGCGATCGCCTCGTCGGATTTCTTGTAGGTTGGCATGGATCGTTCTCCTTGGCGCCCTAGATGGGGAGAACGCGGGCCGGGGTGAAGTCCTTTTTCATTCATTGCTGTCATTGTAGGGCGCAATTGCCGCCGCGTCGCCCGGGGGCCGCCTGTCGGCAGCCCCGCCCGGCGGTGGGGTCAGAAGTGGTAGGCTACGCCGACAAGCGCGTGATGGCGGTCGAAGTCATGGTCGTTGTTGCCGAGATCGGAATAACGATACTCGATGCGGGCCGTTACGTTCTGCAGGATCGCGCGCTCCACGCCGCCGCCCACGCTCCATCCATCGAACGTATCATGACCGGTCGCCGTGCCATCCGAAATGCGGGCGCGCATGTTCTCGTAGCCGCCGCGCACATAGAGCAGCGTTTCCGGGGTCACGAGGTAGCCGGCGCGGGCCGACAGGTCGAAGGAATGGTTCGGGTCGATCACGGCTGCGCCGCTGCGCAGGGCGTCGGCGGCGCCGATGTCGAAGCTGCCTTCCGCGCCGATCACGACATGGGGCGTGAGCCTGTAGTTATAGCCTGCAAAGGCGCCGCCGATGAAGCTGTCGCGGGAATCGCGCACGTTGACTTCGCCGATGTCGGTATCCGCGCCGCGGGCGCGGTCGTGGTTCAGGCCGGCCTGACGCCGACATAGGGGCCGTCGAACGTTTCGGCGAAGGCGGGGGAAGCTGCCATCACGGAAGCTGCGGCCATGATCCCTGCGATAATCCTGTTCATTGTCTTGTTCCCTGATTCATGTCCGGATCGGACAGGAGCGATATGGCCCTCGAACAACAGGCGGATAATCCGGGGTGATCGAGACAGACTGATTCCCGCAGGGAGACAATGCGACCGGCTCATACTTTGGTCAGGGTTGCCCCTCGCCGGGAAAGCGCGCGTTCTGAAACCGGGGTTGCAGGGATCGCACGGCACTTCCGCGGCCCCTGACCGTTCAGAAGGTTTCCCAACAGCCGCGCGCGGCGAACGACGAGGAGTTGCAGATGGCCAGGAACGTAGCGGACCAGTTCATCGCCACGCTGGAGGCAGCGGGCGTGCAGCGGATCTACGGTCTCGTCGGAGACAGTCTGAACGGACTGACCGATGCCATCAGGGCTCGCGGCACCATCGAATGGATCCATGTCCGCCATGAGGAAGTTGCCGCCTTCGCCGCCGGGGCCGAGGCGCATCTCACCGGAAGCATCGCGGTTTGCGCGGGAAGCTGCGGCCCGGGCAACCTCCACCTCATCAACGGACTGTTCGACTGTCATCGCTCGCGCGTGCCGGTGCTGGCCATCGCCGCCCATATTCCCTCGCCGGAAATCGGCTCCGGCTATTTCCAGGAAACCCGGCCGCAGGACCTCTTCCGCGAGTGCAGTCATTACTGCGAACTCGTGTCCGATCCGTCGCAAATGCCGCGCAGCCTTGAAATCGCCATCCGCACCGCGATCGGGGAAAAGGGCGTCTCCGTTGTCGTCATTCCCGGAGACGTGGCCTTGCAACCGGCGACCGCCGCTGCCGAGCCCCCGCCCGCCTCGCTCCTGCCCCGACCGCCCGTGGTGATCCCGGACGAGCCGGACCTCGCGGCGCTGGCGGCGATGTTCGACGACGAGAGCCGTGTCACGATCCTGTGCGGCTCGGGCTGCGCCGGCGCTCACGCGGAAGTGGTGGCCCTGGCCGAGCGGCTCCAGGCGCCCATCGTCCATGCGCTGCGGGGGAAGGAACATGTCGAATACGACAACCCCTACGACGTGGGCATGACCGGCCTGATCGGATTTTCCTCGGGCTACTATGCGATGATGGATACCGACGTGCTGCTGATGCTGGGCACGGACTTTCCCTATCGCCAGTTCTATCCGGCGGGCAGCGGCGTGCGGACCGTGCAGGTCGATATCCGGCCCGGCCAGCTCGGCCGCCGCACTTCGCTGGACCTCGGGGTGGTGGGCGATGTCGGCGCTACGGTGCGGGCCTTGCTGCCCCGCCTGCGGGCAAGGACGGATGGCAGGCATCTGGAAAAGGCGCTCAAGCATTATCGCCGCGCCCGCGAGGACCTCGATTCGCAGGCGGTAGGCCGTCCCGGCAAGACGCCGATCCATCCGCAGCAGGTCGCCAGGGCGATCAGCGATCTTGCGGCGGACGATGCGGTGTTCACCTTCGATGTCGGGCTGCCTACCGTATGGGCCGCCCGCTACTTGCGGATGAACGGCAGGCGGAGACTGATCGGTTCGCTGTGGCATGGCTCCATGGCCAATGCGCTGCCGATGGCCATCGGCGCCCAGAGCGCCTTTCCCGGCCGGCAGGTGATCTCGCTATCGGGCGATGGCGGGCTGGCCATGCTGATGGGAGACCTGCTTACCCTGCGGCAGAACCGGCTCCCGGCGAAGATCGTGGTCTTCAACAACGGCACGCTCGGTTTCGTGGAGGTGGAGCAGAAATCGACCGGATTCCTGCCGTTCGGAACCGATCTCGACAATCCCGACTTTGCCGCCATGGCCGAGGCGATCGGCATCAAGGGCATTCGTCTCGAAGACCCTGCCGATGTCGAGCAGGGGATCCGCCGTGCGTTCGAGCATGACGGCCCGGTCCTGATCGACGCGGTCGTCGCGCGGACGGAACTGCCCATTCCGCCCAAGATCAATGCCGAGATGGCCAAGGGCTTCACCCTCTACATGGTCAAGGCCGTGATGAGCGGCCGGGGTGACGAGATCGTCGATCTGGCGCGGACCAATCTCTGGCATTGATCCGCTGGCGGGATAAAGGGAAGAGCAAAGCTTACGGAAAAAGGGAAAGACCATGCCCACCGACAGGGGCGATGCCCTGCTGATCGCCTGCCCGCACTGTGCGGCGCGCAACCGGGTGCCGTCCGATCGGCTTGCCGCGGGCGGAAAATGCGGGCGCTGCGGCCAGCCGCTTTTCGCCGGCGTCTCGATCACGCTGACTTCGGCCAATTTCGATGCTCATGCCGCGCGCTCGGGCATCCCGCTGCTCGTCGATTTCTGGGCGAGCTGGTGCGGGCCATGCCGGCAGATGGCGCCTGCCTTTGGGGCCTCGGCCCGGCTGCTGGAGCCGCAGGTCCGCCTCGGCAAGCTCGATACCGAGGCGGAAAGCGCGATTGCCGGGCGCTATGGCATACGCTCGATCCCCACGCTCATCCTGTTTTCGCAGGGCCGGGAGATCGGGCGCCAGTCCGGCGCCATGCCGGAGCGGGCTATCGTGGACTGGACGCGGGGGCTGCTTGGCTGAAGGTCTGCCCCCGCCCGCCTCAGTCGAACGTGATGGAGATGCGCGGAATGTCTCCCTCGATCGCGCCATGAGGCACGGGATAATCCGTGACGGTGACGCCGAGATCCCGCCCGATGTCCAGCGTCTCGCCGCCGCCCGCCGGGGTCAGGATACTGGTGGGCAATGAGCCGCGCGCCAGTTCCTCACCGCCGGTGCTCAGTGCGATTTCGGCCGGGCCGCCCGGTTTTGCCACGGCGAAGCGAAGACGCAGGGTCGTGGCCCCCTGCGGCAGCGCATGGGCGGCGCGGACCCTGACGATCTCGTCCGGGTCGGTGGAGCGGGCCCAGACGAATGTCGGCACTCCGCGATCGAGGTAGAGGCTCCAGCCGCCGAAGCGGCTTCCAAGCGCCACGACGGCACCGGAGGCTGAGGCGGTGTCCAGCCTCAAGTCCGCATCCAGCGTGAAGGAACGACCGATCAGCACGGGTTCCGTGGTGGAGGGGATCGACACGTCCTTGCCCCAGAACGTGAACTGCTTGCGCCCGCTGGGGCGCATGGCCGCCACGGCGCGGGCCATGGCGAAGCGGTGATCGAGCGGGAATACGTTGTTGCGCCGTGCTTCCTGCTGCCACAGCTCCAGCATCCGTTTCAGCCTTTCCGGCTCCTTCGCGGCAAGATCGATGGACTGCGAGAAATCCTTCGAGAGATTGTAGAGCGACCATTGCATGCGGGGCCGGGGCCCTTCGGGCGGCAGGTTCTCCCAGGCCATCCGGCCATCGTCGCCCGAGAGGAACCAGCCGTCGTGATAGAGGCCGACCTTTCCGCCGATCTCGAAATATTGGGTGCGCGGCATGGCCGGATCGCAGGAAGCGAGGCCGGGCAGGAGGCTGCGGCCGTCGAGCGGCTTCTGCGCCGAGCCGAGCACGTTCGCCGGCATCGGCACGTTCGCCGGCATCGGCACGTGCGCGGCATCCAGCAGGGTCGGCGCCATGTCCACCAGATGGCTGAACTGCCCGCAGATGCTGCCGGGCCGAGCGACGTGGCCCTTCCACGACAGGATCATCCCGTTGCGGATGCCGCCCAGCATGGAGGCATATTGCTTGGTCCAGCGCAGCGGCGTGTTCATTGCCCAGGTCCAGCCCGCCGGATAGCTTTCGTAAGTATCCGGCCCGCCGAGCCGGTCGAGATTGGCCGTCATCCAGGCTTCGGCCTCGTCATGGCGGCCCATGCTGCGCATCTCGTTGATCGTGCCGCGCGGGCCGGCCTCGGCGCTGGCGCCGTTGTCCCCCTCGATGATCGCGACGATGGTGTTGTCCAGCTGGCCCATCCGCTGGAGTTCGTCCAGCACCCGGCCCACCTGCTCGTCCTGGAACACGAGCTGCGCCGCGGCCACTTCCATGGTTCGCGCCGCAAAGGCCTTCTGCGCCGGGGTGAGCGTGTCCCACGCGGGAATTTCCGGCGGGCGGGGCGTCAGCCGGGTTCCTTCGGGAACGATGCCCATCGCGACCTGGCGGCGGAAGGTCTCTTCGCGCACCTTGTCCCAGCCTGGTCGAACTTGCCCTTGAAGCGCGCGATATAGGCGGGCGGCGCCTGATGCGGCGCATGCGTGGAGCCGGGGGCGAGATAGGCGAGGAACGGCTTGTCCGGCGCTCCGGCCTTCTGGTTGTGGATCCAGCGGATCATGTCGTCCGCAAGCCGCTTGTCCAGCAGTTCGCGCGGGCCATCCTGCGGATCGGCGCGCTGGACGCCGCGATAGAGCATCGGCGAATACTGGTCGCTGTCGCCGCTGACGAAGCCGTAGAAATATTCGAAGCCAAGGCCCGTGGGCCATGCATCGAACGGGCCTGCCTCGCTGCGTTCGTTCGACGGGGTGTTGTGGTGCTTGCCGAACATGGCGGTGTTGTAGCCGTTTAGCCGCAGGATCTGCGCGACGGTGGCGGTTTCGGGCAGGATCTTTCCGCCATAACCGGGGTAGGGGGAGGGAACGTCGCTCAGCCAGCCCACGCCGGCGGCATGGTGGTTGCGCCCGGTCAGCAGCGCCGCGCGCGAGGGGGAGCAGATGCCGGTGGTGTGAAAGCGGTTGTAGCGCTGGCCCTGCGCGGCGACCCGCATCGAAATTGGGTGTCGGCACCGGGCCGCCGAATGCGCTCGACATGGCGAAGCCCACGTCGTCGCTCATCATCACGAACATGTTCGGCGCGCCGACAGGAGCGCTGACGGGTCTTGCCGTGCCCCGCCGCGCGTCAAGGACGTTTTCGGCGAATGTGCCGTCGAACGGCGCGGTCGGCACGGGCAGCACCGCTCGCCCGGTTTCCTCCTGCGCATTCGCCGTCCCGCCCGAAAGCACGGTGGCCGCCAGCAGCCACCCCATCCATCGATTTCCCATTGCCCGCCCTCTTGCCCGCTGTTGTTTCAAGCGGCGTGTTTGGGCTTGGCGCGCCATTACGTCCAATGCATATCAATGCTCCATTCCATGCCCCGTGGTAATGGAAAGGGAGTGCTGCCTTGGAACATGTCCGTCTTCGCCACATCCTTGCGGTCGCGCGCACGGGCAGCTTTTCGCGCGCGGCCGAGGAAGAACGGATCACCCAGCCCGCCCTCAGCCGCAGCATCGCCGCGTTCGAACAGCGCCACGCGGTGATCCTCTTCGATCGCGGGCGCGGCGGGGCGCGGCCGACCCCGGCAGGCGAACTGGTGATCGAGCAGGCGCGGACCCTGCTCGCCGCCGCAGACGATCTGGAACGCAGCCTGCGGCTCTATGGCACGGGCGATGTCGGCCGCGTCGCCTTCGGGCTCGGCCCGATGCTGGCAAGTCTGCTGCTTCCCGATCTCGGGCAGGCGCTGCTCCGGGCGCGGCCGGGGCTGAGGATCGTGACCGTCACCCGCCCCCCGGAGCAATTGCTGCCCGAACTGCTGGACGACCGGATCGAGATGATCGTCGGCAACAACTGGAAGATGAGCCACGTTCCCGGCACGGAAAAGCGCGATCTGGGCAGGGTGCGGCTGGAGGTGATGGTCCGCGCGGGCCATCCGCTGGCGGGCCGGACTGCGGTATCCACGCCGGATCTCGACGGCTATCCCACCGCAAGCGCCGTTGAGCTGTCCTCCGGCGGTTTCGGCGGGGCGCGGGGGATCGTTTGTCTGCGACACTTCCACGTCCTGCGCGACTTGGTGCTCAGGACCGATTGTGTCTGGCTGTCCTCGCCCGCCTTCGTGGCGGGGGAGCTTGAGCAAGGCAGCCTTGTCCGGCTGGCGGTAAGCGATCTGGCGCCGATCGACAGCGAAATCTGCATGCTCCTGCGGCGAGGGCGCTCCCGCTCACCCGCCGCGCTGGTGGTGGCGGCAGAGATAGAGGCCATGCTCGGCCGGATCGGCGGGGATACCGCGCTTTCCGCCGCCTAGGCGGGTTCGCGCTTCGTTTCGCCGTCCGGCTCGGACTGGACATGTCCGCTGATCTCGCCGCCCGCCTCGGGCGCGAAGCGCAGGTTCCAGAGCGTTGCCGTCAGCGAAATGGAGGTCACCACCCAGAATGCCGCCGAAAAGTCGCCAAGGGAGGGCGTCTCGTTCCCGCTGGCGAGCATGGCAAGGTGCAGCGCGATCGCCGCCACGCAGATGCCCAGCGAAAGCATGAGCTGCTGGAAGGTCGAATAGAACGCGGTCGCGCTGCTCATGTGGCGCTTGTCCACGCCGTCATAGGCGATGGTGTTGTAGGCGGTGAACTGGAACGACATGAAGAAGCCGGACAGCGCCAGCACGCAGAACATCGTCCACACCGGCCAGCTTGGGCGGAACAGGCCGCAGATCGCATAGCCTGCGGTGGCGATCACGCCGTTCCAGATCAGCGCGCGGCGAAAGCCGAAGCGGCGCAGCAGCCGGGGCGCGAAGCTCTTCATGGCCAGCGAACCTATCGCGGTCGCTACCGTGATCGTGCCGCTGCGCGCGGCGGAAAAGCCGAAACCGACCTGCATCATCAAGGGCAGCAGGAAGGGCTGGGCGCCCTGCGTGATGCGGGTGATCGAACCGGCGATCACGGAAAGCCGGAACGTATCGTCCTTGAGCAGGGCGAGATCGAGGATCGAGCCTTCGTGCCGGCGGGCGTGGAGGATGTAGAAGAACCCGGCCACGCTCCGACGGCGATCAGTCCCGCCGCGATGGCGCCTTCGCCGGGACGGCTCACCATTTCGAAGCCGAACAGCAGGCAGCCGAGCGAAATCCCGCTGAGGATGAAACCAAGGGTATCGAACCGACCGGGTTCGTCCTCGCGGATATTGGCGATGTAGCGGCTGGTCAGCCAGAACCCGAGCATGCCCATCGGCAGGTTGATGTAGAAGATCCAGCGCCAGTCGAGATAGGTCACGATGAACCCGCCGAGCGGCGGCCCCACGATCGGCCCGATCAGCGCGGGCACCAGCAGCCAGGACATGGCATTGACCATGTCCTGCTTGGCGACCGAGCGCAGCAGCACGAGCCGCCCCACCGGGATCATCATCGCGCCGCCGATCCCCTGCACGAAGCGGGAGGCGACCATCATCTCCAGCGATCGGGACTGGCCGCAAGCAAGACTGCCCAGCACGAACAGCACGATCGCGGCACGAAACACGGTTCGCGATCCGAAGCGGTCGGCCAGCGAGCCGGAAGCCGGAATGAATACGGCAAGCGCGAGCAGGTAAGAGGTCAGCGCCACGCTCATCTCTTGCGGGCGAACGCCGAAGTCCCGGGCCATGGTGGGAAGGGCGGTGGCGAGCACCGTGGCGTCCACGAATTCCATGAACAGTGCCGACGCGATGATGAGCGCGACGAGCCGGTAGTTCGCTCCGGATTCGGCTGGGCCGAGATCGCGGGTCTTGGCGATGGAGCCGGCGGCCGGGACGATGCCGTCACGCACTTCCGCGTTGACGGAGGCGATACCGCGCCGCCTGGGCCTCAGCATGGGGCCTCGGGGAGATTGGCAAGCTGGATCATGGGCATGTTTCCGGTTGGCGTACTGACAAGGACGTCCCCCCAAATCCAAGGCCGTCCATCTTCCGTGCGGGCGTACCGGTGCCGACCATATAGGTGCAATGCAGCATTTTGAAACCCACCGCCTGACGATAGGCTATTCGTTTGCGCTAACTCTGCCGTCGTACCGGGCGCCCTGCTGAACGGCGGGAAATGCGGCAGGGAATAGGGCGTTGCCATGGCGCCGGTGATCCCATAGTCGCCTTTCGTCGGGGGATTTCGGGTGGGAGAGCATCACCGAAAGAATCTCGATAGCGTCTCAGGATTGGCGAACAAGTCTATGAAATTGCGTGGTGCGATGAAGGAGTTTGCCCGGCATCGGAATCTCGGCGTCGTTGCCGGGGTCATGCTCGCGCTCTTTCCGGGCGCGGCGACCGGGAATGCCCCTCCTGCTGCGGCAAACAAGGGCGCGGTTCCGCATCGCATCGTATCGCTCAATCTTTGCGCCGACCAGTTGCTGGTGGCTCTGGCCGACCGTGACCAGATCGCCGGACTTACGCGCTATGCTTCCGATCCCGAAATGTCCGCCGTGGCGTCTCAAGCGAAGGGGCTGCCCGTTTTCGGAGGGTCGGCGGAGGAGGTCATGGCGGCGGATCCCGATCTCGTGGTGGGCATGCCGGCAAGACGCAATCCGGCCATCGCGGTGCTGCGGAACCGCCATTATCGCTCGCTCGATCTCAAGTCGGCGCATGACTATGACGAGATCGTCGCCTCCATACGCGACGTGGCGCGGGCGGTGGGACATCCGAAGCGCGGAGAGGCACTGATTGCGCGAATGAACGCCGATCTCGCCGGAATTCCCCGCGTGCGGGGCGGCAAGGTTGCGGCCTATTACCAGCGCCGGGGCTATCTCACCGGCACCGGCACGCTGATCGACGACCTGATGGTGCGGGTCGGCCTCGTCAATCTCGCCGGTAAGCTGGGAAAACCGTCGCTTTCGCAGATGAGCCTGGAGGAAATGGCGATGGCGCGTCCGGACTACATCGTGATCGACAGTGCCACGCAGAAGGTCTCGGATCAGGGCACCGAGATGATCCATCATCCGATCCTGCGCGACATTCCGCGCGTCGCGATCCCGCAGGCCTGGACGGTCTGCGGCGGTCCCGCCTACGTCAAGGCGGCGCGCAGCCTTGCGCGGCAGGTCAACGCTCGCTGACGTTCGTTCGCCAGTCGAGCCGCGCCTGCCAGCCCCGCCGCTGGAGTTCGGGGACCATGTCCGGTTCCTCGGGGTGGCCCAGACACAGCAATGCGATGAAACGCCAGCGCGGCGGCACGCCCAGGAGCGCGGTGACGAAATCGGGCTCGACGATGGATATCCAGCCCAGCCCCAGCCCTTTCGCCCGTGCCGCCAGCCAAAGCGTATGGACGGCGAGCACCACCGAATAGGCCCGCGTCTCCGGCATTGTCGCCGCGCCGAGGCCGCCGCCCTCAGCGCGCCTTCGTCGCAGAATACCGCAATGATCTCCGGCGCCTCGCGCAGGCCGTGGAGCTTGAGCGAGGCATAGGCGGCACGCCGGGCCGGGTCTGCCAGGCCCGATCCGGCGGCGGCCTTTTCGGTATCGGCATGCTCCGCCAGTGTTTCGCGCAAGTCCGCCGAGCGGACGCGCACGAACCGCCAGGGCTGCGAGTTGCCCACCGACGGCGCAAGCTGCGCCGCCGCCAGCAGTTCGGCCACCACGCTTTCACCCAGCGGATCGCTGCGGAAATGGCGGACATCACGCCGCCATGCCAGCAGCTCGCCCAGCTGCTCCCGGAATTCGGAGCCGAAGCGCGGCGGCATCTTCAGAATTCGATGCCGGCCTGTGCCTTCACGCCCGAACGGAACGGATGCTTCACCAGCGTCATCTCGGTCACGAGATCAGCGGCTTCCATCAGCGCTTCGGGGGCGTTGCGGCCGGTGACGAGCACATGCTTCATCTCGCCGCGCGCGGTCAGTACGTCCAGCACTTCGTCCAGCGGCAGATAGTCATAGCGCAGCACGATATTGAGTTCGTCCGCCAGCACCATGTCATAGCCCGGATCGGCGACCATCCGCTTCACTTCCTCCCACGCCTCGCGCGAGAGTTCGATGTCGCGGGCGCGGTCCTGCGTGTTCCAGGTGAAGCCTTCGCCCATCGGCTTGAATTCGACCTGATCCGGGAAGGCATCGAAGACGACCTTCTCGCCGGTGGTCATCGCGCCTTTCACGAACTGGACGACGCCCACTTTCTTGCCGTGGCCGATGGCGCGCACCACCATTCCGAGCGCGGCGGTCGTCTTGCCCTTGCCCTTGCCGGTGTGGACGATCAGCAGGCCCTTTTCGACCGTCTTTCCGGCCATGATCTTGTCATGCGCGGCCTGCTTCTTCTTCATCTTCTCGGCGTGCTGTTCGTCACTGCGTTGCACCATGGTCATGCTCCTGAGAGGGCCGCGAGCGTCAGGCCCGCGCTGTTCGATCGGGGTTTCCAGAGGCCGCGTTCGAGCGCCTCGGCAAGGCGTGCGGCGGTTTCGCGCAAGGCGGCGGGATTGGCCTTGGCCATGAAATCACGCACCGCCTCGTCCTCGATGAAGGCGGTGTGGACGGCGTCGAAATGGTGGTCCTTCACCGCGTGGGTCGTGGCGGCGAAGGCGAAGAGGTAATCTACCGAGGCAGCGATCTCGAACGCGCCCTTGTAGCCGTGGCGCATGACGCCGGCGATCCACTTGGGATTGGTGACGCGCCCGCGCACGATGCGGCCGATCTCATCCTCCAGCGTGCGGACGACCGGGCGTTCCGGGCGGCTGTGGTCGTTGTGATAGCTGATCGGCGCGCTGCCCTTCAGATGCTCGACGGCAGCGGCGATGCCGCCTTCGAACTGGTAGTAATCGTCGCTGTCGAGCAGGTCGTGCTCGCGGTTGTCCTGATTCTGGACCACGGCATCGACCGAGGCGAGGCGCGCGGCGAAAAGGCCGCGCTCGGCATCACCCTCCACGCCGCCGCCATAGGCGTAACTGCCCCAGTCGAGATAGACATCGGCCAGATCGCTACGTTCGTGCCAGATCTTCTCGTCGATCATGGCCTGAAGTCCGGCGCCGTAGGCACCCGGTTTCGATCCGAACACGCGCGTTCCGGCGCGGCGGGTGGCCTGCGTTTCCGCCTCGCCGCTTTCGATGAGCCCCGCGGTTTCGGCGCGGTGGCGCTCGGCGGCGGGGTTGTCGCCCAGCGGTTCGTCGAGCGCCATAACCGCGCGCGCGGCGCTGTCGATCAGGTCGATCTGTTCGGGGAAGGCATCGCGGAAGAAGCCGGAGACGCGCAAGGTCACGTCCACGCGCGGGCGGCCGATTTCGGCCACGGTCATCACCTCGAAGCCGACCACGCGGCCCGAAGCCCAGTCCCAGCGCGGGCGCACGCCCATCAGCGCGAGGGCCTGTGCAATGTCGTCGCCGCCGGTGCGCATGTTGGCGGTGCCCCATGCGGAAAGGGCCATGGCCTTGGGGTATTCGCCCTCGCGCTGGAGGTAGTCTTCCACCAGCAGATCGGCGGACTTGCGGCCGAGTTCCCAGGCAACGGCGGTGGGCACGGCGCGGGTGTCGACCGAATAGAAGTTGCGCCCCGTGGGCAATACGTCAGGCCGCCCGCGCGTGGGCGCGCCGGAGGGGCCGGGCAGCACGAAGCGGCCGTTCAGACCGGCCAGCAGGGCCTCGGCCTCGCGTGGGCCGCACAGGTCAATGCGGGGGGCGAGGTCGGTGCGGATGGCGTCGAGGACGGCGGCGGTTTCGCTGCCGAGGTTGCCGCTGGGCGTATCGACCATCTCGGCTGCCAGCAGTTCGAGCCGCTCGACGGTATCGCCATGCGTGCGCCAAGGCTCGCCCGAAATCGCCGCCAGCGCCTCGGGCCGCGCGCCGTCCCAGCGATCGCCCATGCGGCAATCGAGCGGATCGAAGTCGAGGCCTAAGTCGATAGCCATCGCGCGCAAAAGCGAGGCCTGTCCGGCATGGTCATAGCCACGCGGCGTGCGGGCCAGCGCGACCAGCAGGTCACGCCGCAAGCGGCCTTCGGGTGACCGGGTGAAGACATGCAGGCCGTCGCGGATCTGCAATTCCTTCAGTTCGCACAAGTAGTTGTCGATGGCCGAAAGCGCGTCGTCATCGTCTCCGCTGGCCCCGGCATCGCGGTCGAGGCCGTGGCTGCGCGCCAGATCGAGAATGTCCCGCCGCAAGCGGTCGAGGCGGCGCGGGTCCATCCCGGCGGCGAGGTAATATTCGTCCACCAGCGCCTCAAGCTGCTTGAGCGGGCCATAGGTCTCGGCGCGGGTCAGGGGCGGGGTGAGGTGGTCGATCACCACCGCGCCGATCCGGCGTTTGGCCTGTGTGCCTTCGCCGGGGTCGTTGACGATGAAGGGGTAGAGCTGCGGCAGCGGCCCGGCGCAGATCTCCGGGAAGCACTCGCGCGAGAGCGAGATGGCCTTGCCGGGCAGCCATTCCAGATTGCCGTGCTTGCCGACATGGACCACCGCCTGCGCGCCGAAGTCCTGCGCCAGCCAGACGTGGAAGGCGAGGTAGGCGTGCGGCGGCGGCAGGGCTGGGTCGTGATAGCTGGCCTTGGGATCGATGTTGTAGCCGCGCGCGGGCTGCACGGCGACGGCGAGATTGCCGAAACGGTGGACCGGCAGGCGGAAGGCGCTATCCCGCACGAAGGGATCGGCCGATGGCGCGCCCCAGCGTTCGACCATGGCCTTGCGCGCGTTTTCGGGCACCATTGCGAAGGCGGATTCGTAGGCCGAAAGCGGCAGCGAGACTTCGCCCGGTCGTTCGAGCGATGTCAGATCGTTGGTCACGCCGCCGGTCATCACGTGCATCAGTGCGGCGCCGTCCTTTGGCGCGTTGCCGGTATCATAGCCCGCCTCGGCCAGCGCGGCGACGATCGCGGCGGTGCTGGCAGGGGTGTCGAGGCCCACGCCATTGCCGATGCGTCCATCGCGGTTGGGGTAGTTCGCCAGCACCAGCGCCACACGGCGCTCGGTGGATGGGGTGCGGCGCAGGCGCGCCCAGTTGGCGGCCAGATCGGCGACGAAGGCCACCCGGTCCGGTGCGACGCGCGGGACGACGATGCCGCACTGGGTCACTTCGTCGAAACGCTCGGCCGCCTTGAAGGCGACGGCGCGGGTGAAAATGCGGCCGTCCACTTCGGGCAGCGCCACATTCATCGCAAGGTCGCGCGGGCCAAGGCCGCGCGCGGCGCTCTGCCACTCGCTTTCGAGGACGCCCGCGAAGGCGACTTGCAGGATCGGGCAGTCCGCCTTTTCGAGAATGCCCGGCTTGCGATCGTCACCTGCGGAGGAGGAGGCGAAGCTGGTGGCGTTGACGATCACATCGGGCGCGACCTCGCCCAGCAATCCGCCCAGCCAGTCCACCGCGAAAGGCTCCCGCAAGGCGCGAACGTGAACGGCGGCGACGTTGAAGCCGCGCTCCTGCAGCGCCGCGATCATCGCGTCCACGGCGTCCAGCGTGCCCGCGATCATCAGCGCGCGGTAGAACACCAGCAGGGCGAGCGGGCGGCCTTCGGTCCAGCCTGCCTGCACTTCGGCAAGCCCGGCGCGCTCGGTGCCTGCAAGGTAGAGCCCGGCGTCGGCCACGGGCACCGGATCGTCCGGCTCGCCTGCGTCATGGCCGATGGTCCGCGCGGCGGTGCGCAGGAACGAGAGGGCATTGGCCATGCCGCCCTGCCGGAGATAGTCGCGCATCCGCTCGCGGACCTCGGCGGGCAAGGTGGAGGCGCGGTCGAGTGCGGGATCGGCCTCGCGCCCATCGGCGATGGCGGCGAAGGCAATGCCGTTCTCCCGCGCGACACGGGCGATCTCGTCGATCCCGTAGCCCCAGTAGCTTTTGCCGCCGAGCAGGATCACGCAGACGAATCTGGCCTTCGCGATCACTTTCTCGACATAGAGGTCGATCGAGTAGGGGTGGCGCAGTTGCAGCAGATTGGCGAGGCGAACGCTCGGCCCACCTTCCGGCAAACGCGCCGCCGCGCCCGCGAAGCAGGCGAGTTCGCTGTCCGCCACGGTGAGGATCACCATGTCGCCGGGAGACTGGTCGAGGTCGATCGCCTCCTCGCCGTTGGAGATCGTCCCCGGCGTGGCGGACAGCAGGTGCATCAGGCGTCTGCTGTAGTGGCCACGGGGCCGAGAACCCCGGCAAGCCCTGCTTCGATGGCGGTGCGGTCCAGCCCCTTCTGGCCGATGACGACAAGCTGGGTGCGGCGCAGTTCCTGCGGCAGCCAGGCGCGGTCGTAGAAGTGCTGGATGCGCGGACCGACGGCCTGCACGACAAGGCGGCTCGGCTTGCCGCCGACCGCGACCATGCCTTTCACGCGCAGAATGTCGTGCTCTGCGATCAGGCCGTTCAAACGGGCGAGAAGAGCGTCGAGATCGGCCACATCGCCGCCGGAGACGACGAAGCTGTCGAAGTCGTCATGGTCGTGATCCTCGTCCAGCCCGTCGATGTGCGAGGGGCGGGAATCGAGATCGTCCTCTGCCGCGGCGGTGATGCCCAGCAGCGCGGCGATGTCGACGGCGCCGTGATCGGCGCGCACGATCTTCACGCCGGGGCGCGTTTCGGCCAACACCAGCGTTTCGACATGGGCAAGGGCATCGGCATCCACCAAGTCGGTCTTGTTGAGCACGACCATGTCGGCGCAGCCCAGCTGTTCCTCGAACAGTTCTTCCAGCGGGCTTTCGTGGTCCAGCATCGGATCGGCCGCGCGGGCAGCGGCCAGTGCTGCCTCGTCAGTTGCGAAGCGGCCCGCGGCAACCGCATCGGCGTCGATCAGGGCGACCACGCCGTCAACGGTGGCGCGGGTGCGGATGTCGGGCCACTGGAAGGCCTTCACCAGCGGCTTGGGCAGGGCAAGGCCGCTGGTCTCGATGATGATGTGATCGGGCCTGTTCTCGCGGTCCAGCAGCTTCTGCATGGTCGGCAGGAAATCGTCGGCGACGGTGCAGCAGATGCAGCCGTTGGCCAGTTCGACGATATCGTCTTCCGGGCAGGCCTCGTCATTGCAGCCCTTCACCAGTTCTCCGTCCACGCCGACATCGCCGAATTCGTTGATGATGAGGGCAAGGCGGCGGCCCTTGGCGTTTTGCAGCAGGTGGCGGATCAGCGTGGTCTTGCCCGCGCCCAGAAAGCCGGTGATGACGGTGGTGGGAACTTTGCTCATGTGTCGTCTCCCGCGCGCCAGCGACCTGAAACGGCGGGGCTTCCCGTCGCGGGCGCGACGATTGCGGCGTGCCGCGTCGGACCGGCGCACGCGCCCGACACGGCATGCGCTGCGGCCCCGGCCGCATGCATCACGTCGCTCAGACGGAAGAGTTACCGTGCCTTGGCCATCCCCTGGACCCGGGCAAGAGCGACATCGACGCAGGCAGGTTTCCTGGCTCGCGGGTCAGGGCGTGATGCACGGCCTTCCCAGGCCTCGCAGGATTTAGCGTCCGGCCCAGTGGCTGCGTCGGGAAGCGATTGTCCCGCCGCGAATGTGCATCGCGCTCACCGCTTACAGTTGCAGGGACAGCCCCGGAATCGAGCAAACTCTTTCGAGCAAAACTCTACCGGGTTCCCGTATTAAGCCCCTTGCGGGGCACCGGCGCGAACTTTGCCCGCGGCGTCCTGAAGGGCGAAACGGGCCCTGCGGCGATTAGCCGGGCAGGCCGCTGCCCGCAAGCCCCCCGGCAAGGCCAAGCGATTGCAGCCGCCATCTGCCGCTGAACGAAAACACGGTGTGCGAAAGCGGCGCGATGTCTATCGCGAGCGTGGTGGAAAGCGGCAGGCAGAGCGCATGGGAAAGCGCCGCGCGCACGATCATCGGGTGCGTGATCCCGCAGGCCTGGCCGTCGTGACGGGCGATCTCGTCCATCCAGCGGCCGATCCGCTGCCGGGCGGTTTCCATCGATTCTCCCCCCGGAGCGCCGCCGAGCGGGTCTGCGATCCATGCCGAGAACGCGCTAGGCTCGTCCTCGTGCACTTGCGCAAAGGCGCGGCCGGACCAGCGGCCATGATCGATATCGGCCAGCGCGGGTTCCGTCCGCCCGGTAATCCCCATCGCCCCTGCGGTCTCGGCAGCGGCGAGGGCGGGGCTGGTGAAGGTGCTATCGCGGAAGCGATCGTTCAGCGCGGTGCGCGCCGCATCGCGCAGCCCGCCCTCGTCCAGCGGTTCGTCAGACCCTGCAAAGCCGCCGTGACGGGCCGGGGCCGTGGCGGCGATGCAGATCAGCAGGAGGGTCGTCGCCAAGGCCTGAATTCCATCGAGGTCGTTGACGCCGCCGGTCACCCGGCCCTAAGGGAAGGCGTCGAGGATTGAAGAAGCCGGTGCAATTCCGGCGCGGTCGCGCCACTGTAATCGAACGGGAACTTCCCCGTCGAGAGCCAGACCTTCCGCCTTGGCACAGATTTTCCGGGGACGCGCAATCCCGCCAAGGAGCATGAGCATGGCTGTTTCCGCCGCAATTTTCGATGACACCTTCATTCCGGTCGAAGGCGGCAGCGCCATCCCGATCGAGGACATCGCTCCCTGGGCCGTGCTGGGCACGCTGCTGGCCCTTATCTTCCTCTATTTCGTGAGCACCGAACAGGGCGCTTTTTCCCTGTTCCAGGGCATGTACGTTCACGAATTCGTCCACGACGGCCGGCACCTCCTCGGTTTTCCCTGCCACTGAGGTAACGTCATGACCCGTCAATTGCTTTGGCGCGGAATGCTTGCCGGCATTCTGGGCGCGCTTCTGGCCACGCTTTTCGCACGCGGTTTCGCGGAACCGCAGATCGATCTCGCGATCGGTTACGAGGAAGATCATGCGGCCCACGGCGCTCTGCCCGATCACCCGGCGCCCGATCACCCGGCGCCCGATCATGCTGGAATGGCGATGGCATCTGCGCCGCTCGCACACCCGCATCCGGCGGACGAAGAGGAACTCGTCAGCCGCGATACCCAGAAGGGGGCCGGCCTCGTTACCGCGCTCGCGCTTTACGGCGCGGCGGTGGGGGGCATCTTCTCACTGGTCTTCGCATACGGCTATGGCCGGATGGGCCATCTCGGCCCGCGCAGCTTCGCACTGCTTCTGGCGGCGCTGACTTTCGTGCTGGTGGTGGTGGTTCCCGCGATCAAGTATCCGCAGACCCCGCCGGCCGTGGGCAAGCACGAGACGGTGGCCCTGCGCACGGCGGCCTATTTCGGCATGATCGCGCTGTCGCTCGGCGCGGCCGTGGTTGCCGGGCGCCTTCGCGGCAGGCTGGCGCGGCCGGGCAGGGGCTTCGATGCCACCCTGCTGGCATTCGTGGTCTATCTGGGGATGGTCGGCCTCGGCCAGTTCCTGCTTCCCGCGATCAACGAAGTGCCTGCCGATTTCCCGGCGGTATTGCTCTGGAACTTCCGGCTCGCCTCGATGGGGACGCAGCTCGTGCTGTGGGCCACCATCGGACTGGCTTTCGGACTATGGGCGGAACGCGTGCTCAGGCGCCAGTCGGCCTGAGCACGGCCTGCCTCCCGGAAGGCTTGCTCACTCGCTCCGGTTGCCTGCCCCCGTGGGCGCCGGGCGCAGCGGCGCGCGGCTCAGCTCGTTACCGGCGCGCGTGGTCTTCTTCAGAAGTTTCAGGAAGATATCCTGTTCTTCTGATGTGAGATGAGAGACGATGTCTTCCTGCACCTGGTCCACCCATGGCGTTGCCGCGGCCAGAGCCTCGCCGCCCTGCCGGCTCAGCATCAGCACGCGGGCGCGGCGGTCGGTCGGGCTGACCTCGCGTTCGACCAGCCCTTTCTGCACGAGCCGGTCGATCACGCCGCCGATCGTCACCCGGTCATAGGCGATCATGCCCGCCAGCGTCTGCTGGTCCAGCCCCGGATGATCGCGCAGGGTCAGCATCGCCGCATATTGGACCGAGGTCAGGTCAAGCCCGGCCTCGGTCATGCGCGATGTGAAGCGCGCCACGGAAATCTGCTGAAGGCGGCGGATCAGGTGGCCGGGCATGGTCTCGAGGTCGCTCATGACAGCCACCTAGCTTGATAACGCCCGCCTGCTCAAGCCTCCCGTGTGCTGCCATGGCCGACCTCGGCCGGAAGGTTCAGCCCGCCGGTTCGGGAATGCGGGCGGCGGTCAGGTTGGCGGCGAAGTAGACTGCCAGTTCCCGCGTGCCGTCAAGCGGAAGCACCTGTGCGATGTACTGGTCCGGGCGGACCACGATCATGCAGCCTTCCTCCCGGTTCACGCCGCGCATGTCGTAAATGTCGCCCGCGCCCGGATCGGCGCAGAACGCCTTTTCGTAGTCGCGCAGGCCCAGTTCGCCCTTGCGCGGCCAGAGCAGCCCGGGAAGCTCGTCCATCGACAGCGACCGGTGCGATTGCTGGAATACCGCCCGCAAGTCGAACAGGGCGTCGGCATCGGCGCCCTTCGGCGTGTGGCGAAGCAGAGGCGAGGCTGGGTCGGTTTCCAGCGTGCGGCACAGCCGGGCAAGGCGGGAGCCGGGCTGGAGACCGTCATCGCCCGCGAAGAGGTAGATCCGCCAGCGCCCGTCCGCCTCGGCGGCGTGCCCGAGGTGCATCGGCTTTGCATCGGCAAGGCGCACGACGGGCGCCGAATGGAAGCGCATCCCGACCCTGAAACCTTCCGCAAGGTGCTGGTGCTCGCCGCTTCCGGTCAAGGCGGAGCGGCGATACTGCGTGGCGGTTCCTGCCGTGAAGCGACCCTGCTTCACGAAATAGCGCTGGAATTCGGCGGGATCGACACCGTCCTCGTCCTCGGCGGTTTTCGGCTTCGCACTGAACATCGCGGCGAATTCGCGGTCGAAATCGATCAGCTCCTGCGCGATCGTCTGCCGCTCGGCCGAATAGCTGTGCAGCAGTTCCGGCCCGGCCTGCCCGCGCAGCACGGCAGCAAGCTTCCAGCCGAGGTTGAAGGCGTCCTGCATGGACACGTTCATGCCCTGTCCGGCCTTGGGGCTGTGCGTGTGGCAGGCATCGCCCGCGATGAAGACGCGGGGGAGGCGGCGCTGCTCCGCTCCGGCGGGCACATCGTCGAACTTGTCGCAAAGGCGCTGGCCGATCTCGTAGACGGACCACCACGCCACTTCCTTCACGTCGAGCACGTAAGGATGGAGGATGCGCCGGGCGGCGTCGATGAGCTGTTCGCGCGTGATGTTCCGCGCCGCCACCCGCTCGTCCCGGCCGAGCTTGTCCAGTTCGATGTAGAGACGCACCAGATAGCCGCCTTCGCGCGGGATGATGAGGATGTTGCCCTCGTTCGCGGAATGGATCGCGCTCTTGAGGCGGATATCGGGAAAATCGCTGTAGGCGAGCACATCCATGACGCCCCAGGCCTGGTTGGCGGATTCCCCGATCAGTTCGCGGCCGATCGCCCGGCGGACCTGGCTGCGGGCGCCGTCGCAGCCCACGACATAGCGCGCCCGCACCAGTTCGGTGCCTTCCTCTCCCTCTGCGCCCACGCGCCGCAGCCTTGCGAGGACCGGCTCGGCCGGGTCTTCCGGTATGGTCAGGCCCGCCACTTCCATGGCGTAGTCCGGAACAAGGCGGGTTGGCGCATTGCGCATCGCTTCAAGGTAGAAGTCATGGACGCGGGCCTGATTGAGGATGACGTGGGGGAATTCCGAAAGCCCATCCTCGGTATCGGCAATGCGGCCGTGGCGGGAAATCCGGCGCGCTTCGCTGTCGTCCGGCTTCCAGAACGTGGTTTCGTTGACCCAGTAGGCTTCCCGCGCCACGCGGTCGGCAAAACCAAAGGCGTTGAACATCTCCATCGTGCGGCAGGCGATGCCGTCCGCCTGACCGAGCGCGAGCGGACCGTCCTTGCGCTCGACGATGCGGGTGCGGATCGAGGGGAACCGCGCAAGCTGCGCGGCCAGCGTCAGCCCGGCGGGGCCGCAACCGACGATCAGCACGTCCACATCGTCCGGCGCGCCGGAGGGCCTGTCGCTCCCAAGTGCGAGGTTGGGGGCCGGTTCAGAAACGGCCGGGTCGCCGGTGCGGAATCCGTTCAGGTGAAATTGCATCGTCTCATCCTCTCCAACACAGGCGGGCTCCCGGTTCGGACGAACGGGTACCGCCTCAACGAATATAAGTAGTATGCTACCTATAATCCGGAGTCAAATGCGGGCGAGCAGCGGGAGAGCGCGGCGATCAGGGGTGCAGGGTATCTCCGTCGCTTACCGGCACCGTCCCGGGCTTGCGATGGGCGGCGATGCAGGAGATCACGCTGGGCACCAGCAGGGCGAAGGCGGCGGCCTCCATCGGGGTGGGCAGGCGCCGTTCCCAGACGAAGGCATAGACGAGCGCGAACAGCGTTTCGAACAGGATCATCTGGCCGGCGAGCGTCAGCGGAAGCAGGCGGCTCATGCGGTTCCACAGCGCATTGCCGAGGATCGAGGCGAGCACCGCCACGCCCAGCGAAATCGCGCCGAGGCGCAGCCACGCGGCATCGGTATGGTGCGCGGTATCGAGCAGCAGCGCGAAAGGCAGCAGCAGCAGGCTCTGCGCGCCGGTCACGAGGCCGGTCAGCAGGTTCCAGTCATGCGGGGAAACATGGTCGAGCCGCGCCAGCCAGCGGGAATTGCCCACCGCGAAGCCGGTCCACGAAATGAGCGCGCCCACCGCGCAGCCCAGGCCGATCAGTTGCTGCTCCACCGTGCCGGAAGAGGGATCGACAACGGCCTGCCAGCCGATGCAGATCGCGCCGGCCATGCAGAGCAGCAGCGAGGGGACCAGCCGCCGCAGCGGCACGGCGCCATGGTCGCGGCTGCCGATGATGGTTACGGCAACCGGCAGGAACCCCACGACAAGCGCGGTTAGCGCGACGCCGCCGTTCTGGACCGCGCTTGATAGCAGGATGAAATAGAGCGTATTGCCAGTGAAGGCGAGCCAGCCCAGCGCCAGCCATTCGCGCCGGGTCACATGCGGGCCGAGCTGCCGCCAGCGCGGCAGGAGCAGAAGCAGCGAGAGCGCGCCGTAGAACAGGTAGCGCCCGGCAGTGAGCTGCAGCGGCGTGAAGTCTCCGGCCAGTTCGGGCGCCAGGAACACGAGCCCCCAGAACGCGCCCGCACCGGCGCCGCAGGCAATGCCGGCGATGGTGGCGTTGCCGGTCTTCTGGTTGCTCACTGGATATCGCTCCTGCGTTGGGGAGCGGGAGCCGTTCACCAGGCGGCGCGAAACGTCAATGCCCGCAGTGCCGCTTTTCGGCAATATCCTGTCGTCACTTCGGGCAGATTGACTGGTGCGCGTGCCTGTCCCGCGTGA
This sequence comes from Novosphingobium sp. ST904, assembly GCF_001298105.1. GTDB lineage: Bacteria > Pseudomonadota > Alphaproteobacteria > Sphingomonadales > Sphingomonadaceae > Novosphingobium. Next base: position 259,963 of record NZ_LGJH01000165.1, read on the forward strand.
CACTTTGCCCAGCGCCGGGAAGCGGAGGGGGCGCCCCGCGTGTTTTCAGTTGAGCGCGAGTTCGCCCTGCCTGCGATCGCCCGAGATGGGGCCGGAGCGTCCCATCAGGCAGCGCGCCCGGCCGGTCAGGGTGTAGACGACGTGCCGCTGCGCCCCCCGGTTGTGATGGTCCACGCGAAAGCCCTGATAATGACGCTGGATCAGGCCCGCCTTGACCAGTTCGGTGGTTGCCCGGCTGAGGTTGGTCTTGCCCGAACTGCGCACACGCTCGCGCACTTCGGCCTCGATCGCGGCTTCGGCGGCAGTGGGCTGCTGCGGGAGTTTTCCCGTCCGTTCCAGCTCCGCGCGCACTTTCATCATCAGCGCCTGCCGTTTGGGATCGCGCCCGCCCATCGGTGTCAGCGCGTCGCAGAGCCAGTCCCGCAGCAGGATGGACTGGCCGCGATGGGCGATGAAGGGCCCGGCGCTGCCGTCCGGGCGGGCGATCTCGGCGATCAGGCTGAGCACCATGAAGGCATAGCGGGGCCGGTTGCTGGCATGAGCGACCTGATCTAGCAGGGCTGCCATGTCGCTGGCGGGAGCGCGGCGGGCGGGATCGGTCGGCGCGAGAAACATAACGGGAATCTATAGAGCACAGATCGCGAATCGTGAGAATCCCTGATCTTTCGCAATTCTGCGCTTTGTCGGCCGTGACACTTTACCGGCGGGCAAAGTGTCGAAAGTTAAACTTTGAAGAGGGGCGAAAAATGGGGCGAAGGGGGAGCTGGGTGCAAGGATTGTCCTTTCCGCACCCGGCCCCGCTTCGCTCAGACCGCCTGCAACCTGGGCTTCAGGCCGCCGGGTGCTTCGCCGATCTGGAAGCGCCTGGCATGTTCGGCAAGGGTGGTCGCGTCGGAGATCAGCGTGCGGGCGGCAGCGGACGTCTGCTCGACCATCGCGGCGTTCTGCTGGGTGGTGCGGTCCATCATGCCCACGGCGACGCTCACTTCGGAAATTGCCGAGGCCTGCGCGTCGTTGTCCCGCGCCATGGTTTCGACAAGGTGGTGAACCCGGTCGACTTCTCCGGCGATCCGTTCCAGCGAGCGGTCCACCCGCGATACCGTCTCTACCGCCCGGTCGATCTCGGAGCGGGTGGCCGAAAGGCCGTTGCGGGCCTTGCGGGCCTCTTCCTCGGCGCGCATGGCCAGCGAACTGACGAGGTCGGCCACGACCGCGAAACCGCGCCCGGCGTTTCCGGCACGGCCCGCCTCGACGGCGGCGTTCATGGCAAGGACGCGGGTCTGGAAGGCGATCTTGTCCACCCCCTCGATCACCTCGTCGATCCCGCGCGCGCTTTCGTGGACCACTTGCATGGCCTGCACCGCATCTTCGGCCACGGCGCGGCCCTGCTGCACGACGGAAAGCGCGCCGCCTGCAATGCCGAGGGTTTCCTGCGCGCCGCCGGCAGTGGCCTTCACCCGTTCCTCCACCCGCACAAGGGTGGCGGCGGTCTCTTCGAGATTGGCGGCGCTGCTTTCGGTGCGGCGTGCAAGATCCTCGGACGCGCGGGCGATCGCGCCGGATTCGCCGTAGATCGCCTCCGACGTCCGCACTACCGAGCCGATCGTGCCGCGCAGGTTCGCGAGGCTGCCGTTGTAGGACTGCTTGAGCGAGAGGAAGCCGCCGGGCAGGTCGTCGATGTCATGGATGAGATCGCCGCCCGCCAGCCGAGACATCGCGCGGTCCAGCGCGGCGATGGCCTGGTTGCGCTCTGCCTCGGCTTCTTCGAAGTAGATCGAGATCGACAGGTCCATGTCCAGCATGGCCGCCTTCATCAGCGCCCGGCTGAGCTTGCCGGGGCGCGAGAGGCCGAGCATCCGCTTCCACGGGCTTGCGCTGCGCTCCACCGCGCGCATGATTTCCTCAAGCACGAGCGCATAGCCGCCGATGTACCAGCGGGGCTCAAGGCCGATCCGGGCATGGACCTTCCCGATGCGGCTGACGGCGGCGTGGTAGCTCTCGTCGAAGCGGCCGGTGGCGATGCCCATCCAGTGCCCGAGCTGGGCGCTCTTGGCGGAATCGATGTGCCGGTCGCTGGTGAACATGCGCGCCATTTGCGGCGTGGCGCGGACCCGTGCGTAGAAATGGTCGAGCGCGGGGGGAATGCACTTGCGAAGCAGGGGCTGCGCCGCCGCGAGAACGCGGCGCTGCGCAGGGTCGAACTCGAGGAATTCCAGCCGTTCCTCGATCGTCTTGACTGTCAATTTGATCTCCCGTGCGGCGGCGGCTCGCCGGCCGTAATGAAATCCTTTGCGTCAATGCTTTATAGGAAAGCCGCGGCCCCGGCCGGGCGCTTGGCCGTCATAATTTTCCGCCTGGGGAAACTTCGCAATTGGGGGGCTGCTTGCGGGGACCGAGCCGTCCACTATAGTGCCGGGATGACGCAAGCTGACGATATCGACCGGCACCTCGGTGGAGCATGTTTGACCATTCGTGATGCCGTACCGGCGGATATCGAAGGGATCACGGCCATCTACAACGACGCCGTGCTGAACACGACCGCGATCTGGAACGAAACCGCCGTCGACACCGCCAACCGGCTCGCCTGGCTGGCCGACCGCAGGCAGGCGGGCTATCCCGTGCTGGTGTCGGTCGACGAATCCGGGACGGTGCTGGGCTATGCCTCCTTCGGGGACTGGCGCGCATTCGACGGCTATCGCCACACCGTCGAGCATTCGGTCTACGTCCGCGCGGACCGGCGCGGCGGCGGGATCGGCGAGAGTCTGATGATCGCCCTGATCGAACGGGCGCGGGCCATCGGCAAGCACGCCATGGTCGCGGGGATCGAGGCCCGCAACGAGGGCTCGATCCGCCTTCACGAAAAGCTCGGCTTCGAATCCGTGGGCCTGTTGAAAGAGGTCGGCTGCAAGTTCGGAAACTGGCTGGACCTCGCCTTTCTTCAGCTCACGCTCGACAGCCGCGAAGCGCCCGATCGGCTGCCGTAAGCTCAGGCAGGCACGAAACCGGCAAGGCGCAGCGCGCCGTCCAGCGAATCTCCGAGGGCAGGGCTCAGACGCTCGACCGTGCGCGAACGCAGCCACGGCTGCATCCGCGGGGCGAGACCGCCGACGAGCGTGCAGCGCGTGGCGCCGCGTTCGAAGATGGTCTCGATGAAGCGCTCGATATGGCCTGCCGCGTGTTCGACGATGGAGCGGGCGATGGCGTCGTCGGCCTCGGCATAGTCCATCACCAGCGGCGCAAAGGTGCCGTAATCGCGCGGGCTTGCATGGTCCATCCAGGCGATGGCCCGTGCAGTGTCATGCTCGAACCGTTCGTCACGGCGGCGCTGAGCGGGGTCTTGCGGGTGCGCCCGTCCAGCGCGCGCAAGGCGTGGCGCATCGCGGAAAGGCCGAGCGCGGCGCCGCTCCCTTCGTCCGAGATCGGGAAGCCGTAGCCGCCGATGGTGAAATCCCGGCCGTCCACCCGCACCTGCGCGGCGCTGCCGGTGCCGATGATGAGGATTGCACCGTCCTGTCCGGCGTGCGCGCCGAGGTTGGCGATCTGCGCGTCCGTGGCATAATTCACCGAAGCGAAGCCGAAATCGAGTTCGGCCAGCGCATCGCGCACGCCGGGGCGGGTGATCCCGGCGATGCCCATGCCGGCATGAATGGCGGCGCGCTGCCCAGCGGTCAGTCCGGCTTCGGCCACGGCCTGATCGACCGTATCCTTGAGCGTTTCGTAAAGCGCTTCCATGCCGATCCGCGCATTGGCGGTGCCGGACCTGCCATGGCCGATCTCCTTGCCCTGCGCGTCGACCAGCCGGGCGCGGCAATTGCTGCCGCCTGCGTCGATGCCGAGGAAATAGGTCATGGGTGTTCTCCGTGAGTCCCCGTCCAGTCGCGGCCACGGGGGGTATGGCCGATGCCGGGGTTGAGCTGGTTGCGCGGGTCGATCTCGCGGTAGAATTCCGCCAGTTCGGGCCGCGCGACATAGAGGTGGCCGACGTTGTGCTCGGCCGGATAACGGGCGCCGCGCGCGTCGAGCAGCGCCCAGAGCGCGTGCTCGAAGCCGAGCGGGTCCGTGCCCTTCTTCACGATGTAGTCCTGGTGGAACACCTGGCAGAAGAAATGGCCGTAATAGAGCGTGTGGATCGTGCGCGCGGCAAGATCGGCGGGAAGCTGCTCCACCCATTCGCGGGTATTGCGGGGCAGGGCGACATCGAGCGCGACGATGTCCTCCACTTCGCGGCGATGGACAGCGCGGTAGCGCACCGCCGCCCCCGCCGCGACGAAGCGGTGGAGGAAGGCCTTGGCGCTTTCCTGCGGCGTGCATTCGAAATGATCGCCATCGGCATCGCCGGGGAACAGCGCGGCAAGCAGCGCGCGCGCCGCCTCTACCTGATCGCGCGGCACCTTGAGGATCAGGTGATGCGCGAAGCGGGCGCGGTATTCGCGCATGCGGGGCGGGAGGTGCTCGGGGATGAACCGGCTTGCCCATTGCATCAGCCGGTCGGCAAGGCCGCCGCCGAACAGCCCGTCGAAGCGGGACTTGGCCGCGAACAGCGCGGGCAGGCGATCGGTGCCGAGCCGCTCGATGGCGTAGAACATGTCGCGGCCGTAGCGGTCCGCCACGTCGAAAGCCTCGGCGTGCATGTATTCGCCCGCGATCGGCAGGGTATCGAAATCGCGCAGCATGGTGCGGCGCAGGTCGTCAGCCGGTCGGGATCGCGGGTGCCGATGTAGAACGTGGTCGTCTCGTCCTCGCGCGCGAACGTGTCGAGGCGGACGGCGAAGACGATCAGCTTGCCTGCGCTTCCCGCCGCCTCGAACAGGCAGCGCGGATCGGCGTTGAAGCGGGCGGGCACCTCGCTCTCGATATCGCGGACGTGCCGGGCATAGGCATGGTCGTGCGCCCACTTGTCGCCGGCGGGGTCGATGTCGGCCTCGGTATACTGTTCGCGGTCGAGGCGGGAGAGCATGGTCTCGGGCTCGTCGCCAAGATCGATGCCGAGGTGGTTGAACAGGCGCAGCGAACCGTCGGCCTGGACCTGCGCGTAGAGCGCGAGCTGGGTATAGGCAGGCCCGCGCCGGATCAGCGAGCCGCCCGAATTGTTGCAGACCCCGCCCACGACCGAGGCCCCGAGGCAGGATGAGCCGATCACCGAATGCGGCTCGCGCCCGAAGGGGCGCAGCGCCTGCTCCAGCTTGTAAAGCGTGGTGCCGGGCATGCAAAGCACCTGGGTGCCGCGCTGGATCACCTTGAGCGCGGAGAGCCGCGTGGTGCTGATGATGACGAGACCGCCGGGATAGTCGTCGCCATCGGGGGTGGAACCGCCGGTAAGCCCGGTGTTCGACGCCTGCATGATGATCGACACGTCCGCCGCCACGCAGGCCTGTACCGCGCGCCACAGCTCCACCAGGGTGCCGGGGCGCACCACCGCGATGGCCGGGCCCTCGCCGGTGCGATAGCCCTTGCGGAAGCGCGCCGTGGCACGGGGAGAGGTGAGCACGTCACGCTTGCCGACCGCGCCGCGAAGGGCGGCCAGAAGCGCCTTGTCCCGTGTGGTGATGCTCGCTGCCATGGTTCTTTCCCCGGTTACTGGGTCTGGACCTCGTCGTCGGTCATCAGGTCGGCGCCGTCGAGCCAGTGCAGGATCTCGCGCGCGGCGGGATGGTCTATGCCTTCGTAGCGCGCGCGAAGACGGCCGCCGCGAACGCCGAGCCGCTCGTAGCCCACGTCCTGGAGGGCCGGAAGGTCCTGCTGCAACATTACGGCGAATTCATCTCCGAGAAGCCGGCGGGCGGCGGCGGCGAAGGCGGCGCCATAGGCATAGTCGCCGCCCTGCGCATAGACCATCGGCAGCGTCAGCGCCGGGATGCAGCCGAGATGGGCCTGGATCGCCGGGTTGATCGCATGGCCGGAAACATGCTCCGCGATACCTGCCGGGCGGCCGGTGAAGGCGCGCAAGTGCAGGAAGCGCGACATGCGCGCGCCGTCGTTGACGGGCCAGTTGTCCCACAGGCAGACCTTGCGGCCCAGTTCGCCCGCCACGCGTTCGAGATGGGCCGGGCCGATTTCCTTCGCGCAGACTTCCTCGCCCGTCCAGTAGACCTGCACGGCCGGATCGAGCAGGCGGCCGAGCTTGCCGAGATAGTCCGCCGGGCGGTCCGCGAAGACGAGGTCCAGCACCGGATCGTCGGAATAGTACGTCGGGCAGGTATAGACCCGCGTGGCCCGGGTGAGCCCGGCGCAGAAGTTGACCACTTCGGCCTGACGCTCCGCAAGTTCCGGCATGTCGCCGCGAAGGTCATCGAACAGCACTGCAAGGTCGTCTATGCCGATGGCGTCAAGCTCGGCGACGCGGCGCGTCAGGTCGGCGCGGGCGGCATCGTCGAAGGGGTGCGTGGAGCCGACCGGCGTGATCGCCATGCCGAAGCGCATCCCGGCGGCCCGGCACTCGGCGGAAAGGCGGGCGAGGGATTCGGCCTGCGCGGCGTCATGCGTCTTTCGCCATTCGCGCCGCAGCGAGCGGTCCGCCTTGGGGCCGTAGTGGTAGAAGCCGTAACCGGCCTCCGCCAGCGTCCTGACCACGTAGCTGCGCTCGGCCTCGTTCCAGATACGGCCGAAGCGCCCTTCGATCAGGCCCAGTTCCGGCTGAAGCACGGGCTTGGCGGCAGGAGCTTCCCGGGTCATTCCCGGTGATCCTCGCGGGCGCCGCCGATCCAGGTCGAGCGGACCAGACGGTCATCGCCCAGGTGGACGAGATCGGCGCGAAGGCCGGGCGCGATGGCGCCGGTTTCATGATCCAGCCGCAGGAAACGGGCGGGATTGCCGCTCGCCATGCGCGATGCGGTCACGATGTCGCAGCCGATCATGTCCATCGCGTTGCGCAGGGCCTGCGCCATGGTGAGCGCGGAGCCTGCCAGCGTGCCGTCCGGCCCGGTGCACATGCCATTGGCGACCTTGATGTCCTGATCCATCAGCGTGAACTGCCCCAGCGTGCCGCCCACCGGCGGCATGGCGTCGGTGACGAGCATCACGCCTTCATCGCCGCGGGCCGAAACCGCCACGCGCATGGCGGCGGGGTGGACGTGGAACCTGTCCACGATCAGGCCGAAGTGGCTGGCGCGGTCCTCCAGCGCGGCGCCGACCATGCCGGGATCGCGGCTGAGGAACTGCGTCATCGCGTTGAACAGGTGCGTGAAGCCGGCCAGCCCTTCGGCCAGCGCCGCGCGGGCCTGGTCGTAATCGGCCAGGCTGTGTCCGGCGCAGACGAGAACGCCCGCCTCGGCAAGCGCGCGCACCGTGCCCTCGGCGGCGAGTTCGGGTGCCAGCGTCACCACCCGGCGACCGGCGGTGGGTGCGGAAAGCCGTGCGATCACTTCGGGATCGACCCGCGTGAAGCGGTTCTGGTCGTGAATGCCCTTCTTGGCGACGTTGAGGTGCGGCCCCTCGATATGGACGCCCAGAACTCCGGGAACGCCTTCCGCCAGCGCGGCTTCGCCCGCTGCGATCGCGGCTTCCACCACTTGCGGGTAATCGCTGATGAGCGTGGGCAGCAGGCCGGTGGTGCCATAGCGGCGATGTGCCTTGGCGATCGCGCGAATGCCCTCGATGCAGGGCATGTCGTTGAACAGCACGTCACCGCCGCCGTTCACCTGGGTATCGATGAAGCCGGGCAGCAGGTAGCCGCCGCCAAGGTCGACGACCGTGCAGTCTTCCGGCAAGGCGCCGGGCGCGGCAAGGCCGTGGATGCGCGCGCCGTCCAGGATCAGCGCCTCGCCTTCCACCACGCGGTCGGCAAGAACGATGCGCGCTCCGATAAGGGCTGTCAGGGTCATAGCGTGCGCGTTACCTTGTTGAGGTGCGGAGGGTTGTCCGGATTGCGACCGCGCGCCAGCGAGAGTTCGTTGGCGAGGCTGTAGAAACTCTGGATCTGCCCGATGGCGCCCAGTACCGGATGAACGTCCGTGCGCGAAGGCAGGACGAGCGCTGCCGGGGCGATGTCCTCGGCAAGCCCGGCGGCGATCACCCGCGCGCCGCGTGCCGCGAAGTCCTCAAGCCGTTCGCGCAGGCCGGTGCGGGCCACGTCGAGCGGGGCGAGCACCAGCACCGGATCGCCTTCGCCCACCAGCGTCATCGGGCCATGGGCCACTTCGGCGCTGCTGAAGGCTTCGGCATGCAGGCTGGAGGTTTCCTTCAGCTTGAGCGCGGCCTCGCCCGCGATGGGAAGCGTGGGGCCTCGGCCGAGCACCAGCATCTCGCCGGCGTCCCTGAGCAGTTCGACCGCCGCGGTCCAGTCCGCATTCGCGGCTTCTTCCAGCACTTCGCCTGTCGTCTCGAGCGCGGCGAGCAGCGCCTCGTCCTGGCTCCACTCGGCCACGAGATGGGTGAGGGCGACGAGCGTGCAGACGAAGCTCTTGGTGGCGGCCACGCTGGTTTCGGGTCCGGCGTGGACGGGAATGACGATCTGCGCCAGTTCGGCGAGCGGCGATGCGGCGTCATTGACCACCGCGATCACCACCGCGCCCTTTTCGCGCGCATCCTGCGCCGCCGCCAGCAGGTCGGGGCTGCGGCCGGACTGCGAGATCGCGATCAGCGGCACGCCTTCAAAACGCGGCGAAGTGGCATGATAGAGCGAGCCCACCGAAGGCGCATGGCTCAGCGTGGGAACGCCGGCATGGGTTTCCAGCAGGAACTTGGCGAAAGCGGCTGCCTGGTCGGAACTTCCGCGCGCAAGGGTGGCGGCGAAAGGCGGTGCCAGCGCGCGGAGTTGCCGTCCGGCCTCGCGAACGAGATCGGCATTGAGCCGAAGCTGCTCGACGCAGCGCTGGGGAGCCTCATGGGCTTCGCGGGCCATCTGCGTACCTGCCTCAGGTGCCGCTCTGGTCTCTTTAGGTGTCGCTAGAGTCATGTCGAGGACAGATACCAGTTTCGATTTTTGGCACAAGTGGCATTAAAGTGGTTTTATATTTTACCGTCGTCGTGATACCGGTCTTACATCGCAAGTGAATTGTGACGGGAGAATCCGATGCTCAGGATCGAGATTGCCGCCTCCGATGGGCAAGGTGAAGTCAATGAGGACCGCTTCGGCCATCAGGGCGATGCGGCATGGGTGATCGACGGTGCCACCGGCATCGGGCCATCGCTGCTCGGCGCGCCGAGCGACGCTTCCTGGCTGGCGCGCAAGGCCGGCGACCTCCTGGCCGACACGCTAGCGCAAGCGCCGGAAATTCCGACCGTGGAACTGCTCCGCCAGGTCATGGCCGGATGCGCCGAAGCGCTGGCACGCGAACAGGTCAGGCCTGCGGACGGCCCGCACGAGCACCCTTCTGCGGCCTTCGCGATGGTGCGGATCATCGGCGGCGAGGCGGAATTCACGACCCTGGCCGACTGCCGAATCGCGGCATGCGAAAGCGGCGGCGGCGCCCGGCTGTTCGGCAGTTCCGCGCTCGATGCGATCGAGGCCCGCACGATCGAGGCGATGAAGGCGATTGTCGCGGAAGAGGGCGATCTCGGTTTCGAGGCGCTCAAGGCCCGGTTGATGCCGGGGCTGCGCGCCAATCGCCGGTTGATGAACCGCGATGGCGGCTACTGGGTGCTCGGCACCCAGCCGGCCGCTGCGGATCATCTCTGGCAAGTGCGGATGCCCGTGCGGCCCGGCCAGAGATTCGCCATCGCCAGTGACGGTTTTCTGCGCCTCGTCGAACTGTTCGGCGCGGCGGCACCGGCCGATCTCCTCGCCATTTCCGGGCAGGAGGACTGGGCGCGCTGGCTTGGGCTGCTGCGCGATCTCGAGGACGAGCCCGATTCGCTGCATCGTTTTGCCCGCGTGAAGCCGCGCGACGATGCCAGCCTTGTTGTCTGTAGCTGGGAGGATGCGCGCTGATGCTGGTCATGGGATACATGAGCGGAACCTCGCTCGACGGTGTCGATGTCGCCCTGATCGAAACCGATGGAGAGCGGATCGATGCTTTCGGGCCGTCGGCGATGATCGCCTTTTCGGCAACCGAACGCGCCGTGCTCGAAAGGGCCACGCATGAGGCGCTGGCGTGGGACGGGCAGGGTGAAGAGCCCCGATCCTTCGCGCTGGCGGCGGATGTGATCGAGGGCGCGCATGTCCGCGCCGGTTTCGACGTGATCGCGCGGGCCGGACGGCGGCCGGACCTGATCGGATTCCATGGGCAGACCCTGCTCCATCGGCCGGAGCGCAAGCTTTCCGTGCAAATCGGCGACCCGCAGGTGCTGGCCGATGCGCTGGGAATTTCAGTCGTGGCGCAGATGCGGCAGGACGATCTCATGGCGGGCGGGCAGGGGGCTCCGCTGGTCCCGGCCTATCATGCCGCGCTGGCAGATCGGATCGGGCTCGATGGGCCGGTGGCTTTCCTCAACCTTGGCGGCGTGGCCAATCTCACCTGGATCGGAGCCGACGGATCGCTGGTGGCGTTCGACACGGGGCCGGGAAATGGTCTTATCGATCAGGTGGTTCAGGCGCACGGCGCCGGTCGCTACGACGATGGCGGCCGGATCGCGGCGGCAGGCACGGTCAATCGGGATGTGCTGACGGACCTGCTTTCGCACGCGCATTTCCGGGGAGAAGGCCCGAAGTCGCTTGACCGATACGACTTTCCTCTCGAATGGGCCGAGGCCTGTTCGCTCGAGGACGCGGCAGCAACGCTCACGGCCTTCACGGCGGAAGCGGTTGCACTGTCGCTCCGCACCTTGCCGCAGGCGCCGAATGTCTGGGTCGTCTGCGGGGGCGGGAGCCACAATCCCACGCTGATGCAGGCCCTGCGCGATCGGCTTGGAGACTGCCGGACGGCGGACGAAGTTGGCCTTCGGAGCGACTTCGTCGAAGCCGAGGCGATGGCTTTCCTGGCGGCGCGCAGCCTGCGCGGCCTGCCGCTCACCTTCCCCGGCACGACCGGGGTCGCCCGCCCGCTCACCGGGGGCACGATCTGGCGCCCGGAACCGGCCGCGCTCGAAGTGGTCTGATATCCTGCCAAATTTTATATCACCACTTGAATACCACACCTTTACATATCCATGACAGGTATGCATGGTGCAAAAACGCTAAAAAGGCACGCCGTCGAGTCTTCGGGTCGCACCAGAAACGACGGGATCTGGGTCCAGGGAAACGAAAATGAGGAAGTCATAAATGGTTAAGTCTCAACGACATACCGTGGCAATCGCAGCTCTCGCCATCGCGCTGTCGCAGGCGCCGGGCACCGCTTTCGCGCAGGCAGCCGATTCGGGCGAAGACGCAAACACCACCGCGGACATCGTCGTCACCGGCACCCGCATTGCGGTAGCCGGCCTGACGTCCAGCAGCCCCGTCGCCTCGACCGGCGAAGAGCAGATCAAGCTGCAGTCGGCGCTCACCGTTGAAGACTTCTCCACCAAGCTTCCGCAGCTTTCCGGCGGCGTCCGCCAGGGTTCGCAGGGCAGCGACGCCTTCGGCGCGCAGGTTCTCGAACTGCGCAACTTCGGCCAGAGCCGCTCGCTCGTCCTGATCGACGGCACCCGCGCAACGCCGTTCAGCTTCCGCAACTCGGCCGACGTCAACGCCATTCCCGCCTCGCTGATCAAGCGCGTTGACGTGCTGACCGGCGGCGCTGCCGCAGTTTACGGCGCAGATGCGGTCGCCGGTGTCGTGAACTTCATCCTGAACGATGATTTCGAGGGCATTCGCGGCACGGCCACCAGCCGCCTGTCCGAACATGGCGGCGCCACTTACGGCGGCTCGATCATGATGGGCACCGGCCTCGGCGATCGCGGCCACATCGTCATCGCGGCGGACTATACCCAGCGCGACCTGATCCGCTCGGGACAGCGGGACTGGGCGGAAACTCCCAACCAGACCATCCCCAGCATCGGCGGCGTCTTCACCGACGTGGCCAGCGGCCGCAAGTTCGGCTTCACCGACAGCGGCGACTTCACGACCAGCCCCTCGGCCACCTCGAACATCTCGGACCGCTACCCGCTGGTATCGCCGCTCAAGCGCATCAACGTCGCGGCGCTGTTCAAGTATGAGATCACGCCCCAGGTCGAAGTCTACGGCCGCGCGATGTATACCAATTCGCGCACCGAAGAGACCGGCACCCCCGGCGCCACGCCGGCCTCGGTGAACCGCACTGTCTCGATCAGCGAGAGCAATCCGTACCTCACCGACGACATCCGCAACCAGCTGACTTTCGTCAACGGAGCGGCGCAGGTGAACGTTTCGCGCTCGCTCGCCGAACTCGGCCTCATCAACTACGAAACCGAGCGGAACACGCTTCAGCTCCAGACCGGCCTGCGCGGTCCCTTGACCAGTGCGGTGAAGTGGAACGTCTACGCCCAGTACGGCCGCTCGACCGAAAACACGCTGATTACCGGCGATGGCCTCGTCACCAGCTCGACCGGCGCCAACAACTTCGCTTCGATCGTCAACAGCGTCAACATCTTCGGCCCGAACCAGACCGAACTCGCCGATGCCCTTGGCAGCTCGATCAACGGGTTCAACCGCAAGCGTGACCAGTTCGTCACGGCGGCAACCCTGAGCGGCACTCTGGAAGAGCTGTTTTCGCTGCCTGCCGGTCCGATCGGCTTCGCCGTCGGCGTCGAATATCGCCGCGAAACCGCCAGCATCGACCAGGATACGGCGCTTCTGACCGGCAATACCTACCGCCAGGGCGTCCAGGCTGCCTACAGCGGCTCGTTCGACGTCAAGGAGCTCTACGGCGAAGTCCTAGTGCCGATCCTTCGGGACCTGCCGCTGATCCGCAAGCTCGACGTGGGCGGCGCCTACCGTCTGTCGGACTACAACATGTTCGGCACGCACGGCACCTGGAAGGTCGAGGGCAACTGGGAAGTCGATCGCAACCTGCGCCTGCGCGGCACATACCAGCGCGTCCTGCGCACGCCGAACTTCGGTGAGTTCGCAGCCAGCACCTCATCGCTGCCGTTCAGCAACCTCGTTACGGTCGACCGCCTGAAGCCGCGCTACGGCGGCGATCCGTGCGTGCTGGGCACCGGCGACGCCGCCCAGTGCGCCCGCTTCGGTGCGCCGGCCGTCGGCTCTGCGGATTCCACGTCTGCCAGCTACCTGACCGGCAACTACTATTACGGCGGCAATCCGGACATCAAGCCGGAAACCGGCTACACCACGACGCTTGGCGCCGTGTTCACGCCGACCTTCCTTCCGGGCCTGAACCTGACCGTGGACTGGTACGAGCTTGACCTGCGCGGCGCCGTGGGCGTGATCCAGCCGATCGCGGCGATCACGAGCTGCTACGTCACCAATCCGACCGCCAGCAACCCGCTGTGCTCGCTGGTGACGCGCAACGCGGACGGCACCTTCAAGGACGCCTATGTCAACAACCAGAACCTGGGCCGTCTGCTGCAGCGCGGCTTCGACATCTCGGCGAGCTACACCCTGCATCCAGCATTCCTGCCGGGCGAGGGCATGCGCCTGAGCTATCAGGGCAACATCGTCACCTCGTACCTGATCCAGGCAAACTCGACGGTTTCGGCGGTCCAGTGCAAGGGCACCTTCGGCGCCACCTGCTCCAGCGACGGCACCACGCTGGTGCAGCCGGACTATCGCCACACGGTCGGCCTCTCCTGGCTGTTCGACAAGGGCGTGGTCCAGTTCGACTGGCAGCGCATCGGCAAGGTCCGGTCCAGCACCGTCGGGTCTACCGAGACGATCTCGGCCCAGAACACCTTCGATCTGTCCGCCTCGTATGAGTTCACCGACGCGATCACCTTCAGCGCCGGCGTCTACAACCTCTTCGACAAGAATCCCCCTTATGTGTCGACGGGCGGTGTCTTCAACACCTTCCCCGACACATACGACATCCTCGGACGCACGATCGGCTTCTCGCTGACCGCGCAATATCTGAGGAAACCCACCCTGCGCGCGCCCGGTCAACCTCCTCCTCCGGCCGGGCGCCCGCTTTTTTGCAAGGCTCTGATAACGGGAATCCCGTTCAGGGCCGGGTTCGGAGATGAATTCGATGACGCTCCCTTTCTCGATGGCAGACTGGCTGGTGATAGCCGCCTACCTGCTGCTGCTGGTTGCGGGGGGCTGGATCTTCACGCCGCGCAAGACCGAATCCGCGCATGAATACTTTCTCGCGGGCGGCAGCGTTCCGGCCTGGCTCGCGGCGATTTCGGTACTGTCGGCGACCCAGTCGGCAGCGACATTCCTCGGTGGCCCGGATTATGGCTATCACGGCGACCTGACCTATCTCAGCGGCAATATCGGCGGACTGATCGGCGCGATCTTCGTCGCCCATGTCATGATCCCGCGCTTCTACGCCATCAAGGCGACCACGGCCTACGAAATGCTGACATTGCGCTTCAGCGAGAAGGCGACCCGGTGGGCAGGGGGCATGTTCCTCGTCGGCCGTGTATTCGCGGGCGGTGCGCGCGTTTATCTAGCCGCGATCGCCCTGGCCATGGTCATCACCGGCGGCGTCGATGCGCAAGGCATCATGATCGCGGCAGCCGTTCTCGTCGTCGCGAGCGTGCTGTTCACGTTCGTGGGCGGCCTCAAGTCGGTCCTATGGAACGATCTTATCCAGTTCGTCGTCTACCTCGGTTCGGCCATAGCCGTCCTGGTGTTCCTGCGCATGTCGATCCCGGCCACCACCGGCGATATCATCCAGGGCCTCGCCAATACCCCCGAGGGTGTCAACAAGCTCAAGTTCTTCGATTTTTCGCTCGACCTTTCACGCCCGTTCTCGATGCTCGCGATCATCACCGGTCTGTCGCTGCTCTATATCGCCAATGCGGGCATGGATCAGGACACGACCCAGCGCCTGCTGTCTTGCAAGGACGCCAAGACCGGCGCGCGCAGCCTCTACCTTTCGGTTCTGGCCACCATTCCGGTGGTGGGCATGTTCATCGTCATCGGCCTCCTGCTTTATGTCTTCTATGACCGGCCAGACCTGATGGGCGGCGCCACGGCGGCGGCAGGAAACGAGTTCGGCGGCGAGAAGATCAGCATCTTCATGCACTACATCCTCACCCAGCTTCCCGGCGGCCTGCGCGGTCTCGTAACCGTGGGCATCTGCGCTGCCGCAGTGGCGACCACCAATTCGGCGCTCAACGCGATGTCATCGGTGCTGGTGCAGGACTTCTATCGTCCCTGGCGCGAAAAGCGCGGCCCGGCGCCGGAACGCCATTTCGTTTCGGCCGGACGCGCCGGCATGGGCGTGATCGGCTTTGCCATGTTCGTGATGGCGGTGGTTTCGTTCTACTGGCAGCGTTACAGCGACATGGGACTGCTGGAGTTCGCGCTGCAAGTCATGGTATTTACATATGCCGGCCTGCTAGGTGTCTATTTCACCGCGCTGTTTACGGGGCGGGGCACCACGGGCTCGGTCATCGCGGCACTGCTTGTCGGCTTTGTCACCATTCTGCTGCTTCAGCCCGGTATCGCGCACGCCATCGGCCTTCCGCCGATCCTCAATGGGCTGTCGTTCCCGTTCCAGCTCTGCATCGGCACGGTCGTGGCCTTCCTCGTCTGCGCTGCTCCTGCAGGTTCGGGCAAGCACATGGCCCCGGCCAAATAATGATCCCCGGCCAGATAAACGTCACCGGACAGGGACAAAGGACAACATGAAAACTGAAGCGCTCGACCCCCGTTACGTCGATCTCGACCTCTGGCCGACCGAACTGGCGGTGGAAGCCATGCTCGAAGGCCAGATGGCGGCCATAGCGGCGATCCAGTCGCAGACCGTCGCCATCGCCCGCGCCGCGGAAGCAGCAGCCGGGCGCCTTGGCGAAACCGGCCGCCTCGTCTTCGTCGGCGCCGGCACTTCTGGCCGCCTTGCGGTGCAGGACGGTACGGAACTCTACCCGACATATGGCTGGCCCATGAGCCGCATGGTGTTCCTCATGGCCGGCGGCACCAGCGCGCTTACGGAAGCCTATGAAGGAGCCGAGGACGATGTGGAGGCCGGACGCGCCGATATCGGCAATTGCGGGATCGGGCCTTCCGACATCGTGATCGGCGTCGCCGCCAGCGGCCGCACGCCCTATACCGTTGCCGCAATCGAACAGGCGCGGGCAGTGGGCGCGTTGACCATCGGGATTGCCAACAATCCCGGTTCGGTCCTGCTGGAGAAGGCCGAGCACGCCATTCTGGCGGTGACCGGGAGCGAGATCGTCGCCGGTTCGACGCGCATGAAGGCGGGAACGGCGCAGAAAGCGATACTCAACCTGCTCTCCACCGCGATCATGATCCGCCTTGGCCTCGTCTATCAGGGCCGCATGGTCGCCATGCGCATATCGAATGAGAAGCTCTTGCAACGGGGCAGGGGCATGGTTCAGGATATCGCCGGGGTCGATGCCGACGTTGCGGCACGCGCTCTCGAAGCGGCAGACAACGAAATCCGGCTCGGCGTGATCGTCGCGCTCGGTGTTTCGGCCGAAGAAGGGCAGGAACTGCTCGATGCACACAATGGCAGTCTGCGCGAAGTCATGCAGGTGCTGGAAAAGCGAGATTGACCGAAGATGCGTGACATTGCCTGGACGCGAAGCGAGGAAGGGACGCCGCTCTATCTGCAACTCGCCCGCAGCCTGCGCGAGCATATCAGCAGCGGCGGGATCGATCCGGGCAGCGCACTGCCTTCTGAGCGCGATCTTAGCGAAATGGCCGGCCTTTCGCGCGTTACCGTACGCAAGGGCATCGAACAGCTGATCGATGAAGGCGTACTGGTTCGCAAGCAGGGGTCCGGCACGTTCGTTGCCCGGCGGATCGAAACGGCGGGCTCGCGGTTGAGCAGTTTCAGCGACGACACCCGCTCACGTGGCGAGAACCCCGGTGTTGTCTGGATCTACAAGTCCTACGCGCAGCCCACCGAGGAGGAAGCTGCGGCTCTCGAAGTCCCGGCCACGGCGCGTGTCGCCCGTCTCGGCCGCGTGCGCCTTGCCGGCGGCGAACCACTGGCGATCGAACATGCCGTGATACCTGCGGAGTTCATGCCGGACCTCGATAGCCTGGGAGATTCCCTCTATCAGGCGTTGGAAGCGCACGGTTTTCGTCCCACATCCGGCACCCAGCGTGTGCGCGCTTCGTTGGCCACACAGACGGAGGCCGGCATCCTGTGTGTTCAGCAGAATTCAGAAGTGCTGCGAATCGAGCGAACGACGAGGGTTCCCAATGGGCAGATCGTGGAATTCACGCGCTCGGTCTATCGCGGGGATCGCTACGAGTTCGTCACGGATCTCAAGGAAATCTAGATCAGGACCCGTGACACCGCGCTCAGCGGCGCATGGTTTAACATAATGTGCATTATCGATCTTGGCATTGATTCTGCGTGAAGGGTGATGATCGAGCCCTTTGGTCGCGGAATTAGGCTGAGCTCGCTGCCCGGATCGTCACAGGAATCGATTTGTAGGCAGGCGTTCCGCTGGCCGGATCATAATCGTCAAGCGGAACGAGGCAGTTGGCTTCCGGATAATAAGCTGCCAGCGATCCTCGTGCGATGGCGTGCTTCACCACGGTAAATCCCTCCAACGTCCTGCCGCCGGTCGCAGTCACGTCCACGGCATCGCCGTGAGCCAGACCCAGCATGGCCAGATCGACCTCGTTGGCGAAGATGATGTCCCTACGCCCGGTCACGCCGCGATAGCGATCGTCAAGGCTGTAGATCGTTGTGTTGTACTGGTCGTGGCTGCGAATGGTCGTAAGCAGCAGCGGCTTGCTTGTCGCATCCTCGACATGAGGATGCGCGATGAACTGCGCCTTCCCGCTTGGGGTATGCCAGACACGCTCGCTTGGTCCGATCGTCAGCCGAAATCCGCCGGGCGTGCGAACACGCACGTTGAAGTCGCGGAAGTCTGGGTAGACGGCTTCGATCCCGTCACGGATGAGATCGTAATCGGCGACCAGTTCGTCCCAGGGCACCCTGCTCTGCGGCATCGCGGCCTTGGCAAGACCCGCCACGATCGCCGGTTCGGACCGGACCATCGACCCCGGTGCCTTGAGCTTACCGTGAGAGGCGTGAACCATCGACATGCTGTCCTCCACCGTGACCCACTGCGGTCCCGCGTCCTGCATGTCCAGTTCGGTGCGTCCAAGACACGGCAGAACAAGAGTTTCCCTGGCTGTGAGCAGGCAGGTGCGATTGAACTTGGTGAGAATGTTCACCGAGAGGTCAAGATTGCGGACCGCGGCAAAGCAGGCCTCCGGGTCCGGCATCGCCACCGCGAGATTGCCGCCCAGCGCGATCAGCGCTTTGGAATGCCCATCGCGCATCGCCGCCAGGGCTTCCACCGCGTTGTGGCCATGTTTGCGCGGGGACTTGATGCCGAACGTGGCATCAAGCCGTTTCAGCATGTCCTCTGCGGGAATTTCGGTGATGCCGACGGTTCTGTCGCCCTGAACGTTGCTGTGCCCGCGCAGGGGACAGATCCCGGCACCAGCCTTGCCGAAATTGCCGCGGAGCAGCAGCAAATTGGCGATCGCCTGCACGTTCTGGGTGCCATGGCGATGCTGGGTGATCCCCATGCCGTAGCAGACTATGACCCGCTCTGCCGCTGCATAGACTTGCGCCATGCTTTCTATAGCTTCCCGCGCCAAACGGGACTCCGCTTCGATCCACGTCCATGAGGTTGCCTCGATATCGGCCCGCAGCGCTTCGAAGCCTTCGGTATGTTCCGAGATGAAGGCCTGGTCGAGTAATCCCGGCGTGGCCTCTTCCATCGCGAACAGGGCCTTCATCATCCCTTTCAACATGGCCATGTCGCCGCCGATACGGACCTGATGATAGGCCGAGGCCAGCGGCGTGGCGTGCGCAGACAGCATTTCGGTCGGGTGCTGAGGAGACTTGAACCTTTCAAGGCCGCGTTCGCGCATGGGATTGGAGACGATGATCTGCGCGCCGCGCTTGGAGGCAGCCGCCAGCGTCGAGAGCATCCGGGGATGGTTCGTGCCGGGATTGTGACCGATGCAGAATATCGCATCGGCGTGGTCGAAATCCTCCAGCGTCACTGTGCCCTTACCGATGCCGATGGACTTCGGCAGGCCGGTGCTGGTGGCCTCGTGGCACATGTTCGAACAGTCGGGGAAGTTGTTGGTCCCGAACTCACGAGCGAAAAGCTGGTAGAGGAAGGCCGCCTCGTTCGAGGCACGGCCCGAGCAATAGAACTCCGCCTGGTCGGGATGGTCGAGCGCCTGCAAGGCAGCCCCTGCCCGTATGAAGGCCTCATCCCAACCGATCGGGACGAAGTGATCGGTTTCAGGATCATAGCGAAGCGGCTCCGTCAGGCGGCCTGCGTCCTCAAGCTGATGGTCGCTCCACTCCCAAAGCTCGCTGGCGGAATGGAGCGCGAAGAACTCCGGGTCTACGCGTTTGACGGTCGCTTCCCAGGTTACCGCCTTGGCGCCGTTTTCGCAGAACTCGAAGGAGGATGTATGCTTAGGATCGGGCCAGGCGCATCCCGGACAGTCGAACCCGTCAGGCTGGTTCATCTGGAGCAAAGCCCGCGTATCCGGGCTTGCCTTCATCTGTTCGCGAACCGTCCGGGCAACGGCCGCCAGAGCCCCCCAGCCCCCTGCCGGTCCCTTGTAGTCACTGATGCCCTTCAGGGAACCGCGTTCGTTCTGGGTGTCGGTCATCGGCAAGTTTCCCCGGAGCCATTTTTGGAAATCGCCTCGGTAATGTCATCTTACTTACGAAACGCATTTTCCAGCGAATTCGACCGAGCGTGGTCATCAACAACCGCATCAGGGCAATGCATAAGCGATGACCTCGTCGCCGATCGGCGTCTCCATGAAGTGATGACGCCCGGAGCGATCACCAGGTATTGCTTGCCGTTCATCATGTAAGTCATCGGCGTGGCCTGGCCGCCGGCAGGCAGCACGTCCTTCCATAGGACCTTGCCGGTCCTCAGGTCGATTGCGCGGATCAGGTTGTCCGTCGCGGCCGCAATGAAGATCACTCCGCCCGCCGTTACGACAGCGCCGCCGTTGTTCGGCGTCCCGATCGTCAATGGAAGCATCGAAGGGATGCCGAAAGGCCCGTTGGTGCGTGCTTCACCCAGAGGACGATCCCAGATCGTACGCCCGGTCGCCATGTCGATGGCGCGGATACCGCCATAGGGAGGCTGCTTGCAGAGCATGCCGGTGAGCGGCAGGCGCCAGCCGGCATTGACGTCAATCGCGTAAGGCGTGTGGGCTTGCGGATCGCCCGCGCCTTCGGCACCGCCGATCTCGCCTCGTGCCTGATCGCGCGGCGCCCAGCCCTTCCTGTTCGCCTCCGCGCGAGGAACGAGGCGCACGTAATTGGGCATGTCGTTGTAATTGGCGATGATTACACCCCGGCGCGGATCAACCGCAATGCCGCCCCAGTCGGTACCCCCGTTATAGCCGGGATACTCGATCGAGCGGCGATCGCTTTCCGGCGGGGTGAAGAAGCCCTTGTAGCTCGCTTTGCGGAACTGGATACGGCAGATCATCTGGTCGATCGGCGACATGCCCCACATGTCCCGCTCGGTCAGATCCGGCTTGCGCAAGGTATGCCACAGGGACACCCGCTGGACCGGTGCCCGCTGCGCCGGCTCGACCCCACCTCCCGGCGCCTTGATGGTGCGACAGGTGTCAGCGGCTGGCCGGTGCGCCGGTCCAGCACGTAGATATCGCCCTGCTTCGATGGCAACACCAGCGCCGGCGTTCCCTTGAAGTCCACCAGCGTCGCCTGTGCGCCGAAGTCGTAGTCCCAGACGTCATCCCTTACCGCCTGGAATTTCCACCTGGGCTTGCCGGTTGCCACGTCGAGCGCGACCAGTGAAGTGGCAAAGTCCCTTTCCGGCGGACGACGCAAACTGGAGTAATAGTCGGCCGCCGCGTTGCCCATCGGCAGGTAGACGAGACCGAGTTGCTCGTCGCCGCTGGCGATAGTCCACATGTTCGGCGTGCCTCGGGCCCAGGTCTGTCCTTGCGGGGGGTAACCGTTCCAGTCCGGGTGCATCATGTCCCAGGCCCAGCGCAGCTTGCCGGTGATCGCGTCGAAGCCTCGGATCACACCGGAAGGTGCCCAGCGATCCTGCCCGTCCAACACCTGATGGCCGGTTACGACGACACCGCGAACGATGGTCGGCGGAGAGTTGATGGAAACATACCCCGGAGGAGTGTCGCCCATCCCGATCTTGGTATCCACCTCCCCGTTCGTGCCGAAGCCCGTACAGCGCGCGCCCGTACGCGCATCAAGCGCAAAGAGGCGGGCATCGAGCGTTCCGTAGATGATCCGCCGGGCGCAGGGCTGATCGGCCGGCGCATTCGGAACCGCAAAGTAGCTGACGCCGCGGCAGGCCGCCGTGTAGGGAATGGCATCGTCCGCAACCTTGGGGTCGAACTTCCAACGCTGCCTGCCCGTGGCTGGATCCAGCGCGAGAACCATGTTCTTAGGCGTGCAGACATAGAGCATGTCGCCGACCTTCAGCGGCGTATTCTCGCCGCCGTAAGTCTTGGCGATCTTTGCGGACGACGGTGTATCGCCGGTATGGATGAGCCAGGCTCGCTTGAGTTTGCCGACATTGGCTGCCGTGATCTGGCCCAGCGGAGAGAAGCGGCGAGCCGCCTCGCTGCCGCCATAGGCAGGCCAATCGTCTCCCGCGGAGGCCAGCGAAGGATCGCTCATCTCGAAACGCAGATCTGGCAGAGCCGATTGAGGGCCACGATCGGCCATGCGGGCGAAGATCGTCGCGGTCACCCCGGCCAGGGCTATGCCGGCAACGGCTGCGCCAAGGCCGAATTTCCAGCGTGCCGGATGAACCGAAAGCGTTGGCATGACCAGGAAGCAAGCCACCAGCAGGACAAGCGGTGCGACCACCCGAGGCACCAGCGCCCAGTTGTTTGTGCCAACTTCGCCCAGGGCCCAGATAACCGTCAACACGAAGATTATGCAGTAAAGCCAGCCGCCGAGGATGTTCCTGCGCAGAAGCAGCGCTCCCGAACCGAGCAGGCCGATCCCGGCAAGAATATAGTAGGCCGAGCCGCCCAGCCCTGCGAGCCAGACCCCGCCTATCGTCAGTATCGCTCCGATCGCTGCAATGATGCTGCCCAGGACGATTGGCGCCGGCGATGGCCGGTGCTGCGCATTTCGAGACAGCATCATTCACACTCCGGAAACATTTTACGGCTGCGATCATGGAATGACAGGAGAGGCGTAATGTTCCAGAAAACTTCGTGTAGTCCTGACGCTATCGCTGATTTGCGACGTCAGCGGCGCTGACGCCGGCCAGCCACAGACGCGCTCAGGAAAAGCGGCTGGCAGGAAAAGCGGCTGGAAGTATCGGCTAGAATGGAATCTCGTTCGCTTCGTAGTCGAGCAGTTTGCCGCTATCGGGCACTTTCAGCTCTTCGATGACGTCAAGCAATTGCAGAGCGGCACGCTCTGGGTCGAACAGCCGCCCGGGCGGCACATTGCCCTGGAATGGCCGGGACAGAGCAGTGTCTACGGTGCCGGGATGCAAGGCAACAACGATCGCGCCGGGATTGCGGCGACGTTCCTCGATGGCAAGATTGCGCACCAGCATGTTGAGCGCCGCCTTCGACGCGCGATAGCCATGCCATCCGCCAAGACGATTGTCCCCTATCGAACCGACCCGCGCCGAAAGTGCCGCAAATACCCCTCGTCCGCCTTTCGGCATGAGCGGCAGGAAGTGTTTCGCGATAAGCGCGGGACCGATGGCGTTCACGGCATGGATTTCTGCAAGCCATGCAGGATCGAGATCCGCCAACGCCTTTTCCGGGGCGAGACCCTCCCTGTGCAGCAAGCCAGTCGCTACGATTATCAAGGTCGGCGCTGGCCCCTTGGCAATGTGTCCGGCCGCTTCCGCAATGCTTGCCTCGTCAAGAAGATCGAGGTGCTGCGATCCTCCACGGGACCGAGCGAAGCCGTGAACGACCCTGAAAGCCCCCTCCTCGATCAGCGCAGCTTCGAAAGCGGCACCGATGCCGCCCGATGCCCCGACGACGACGGCGGACGCTTCGCCTCTTCCGGTCATGACCGGATGAAGCGCCAATTGTCGGCGTCACTTTCGTCCGGGGCGAACCGATATCCGTCGCTGTCAAACCCGCGCATCGCATCTGCATCGACGATGTGATGCTCGCACATCCACCGCGCCATCATGCCGCGGGCCTTTTTCGCATTGAAGCTCACGAAACGGGGGCCGTCCGGGCCTGGCTCGCGGAAGTCGACGTGAATGACGCGCAAGCCCTTCAGCTTGTTCTCGACGGCGGCAAAATACTCCTGGCTGGCCAGATTGAGCACTACGCCAGACCCCTCGTCCGCGACCTGCTGGCGCAACAGCGCTGCGATGCGGTCACCCCACCAGTCGGTCAACTTCTTGTGCCGGGGCGCCCAGCGCGTACCCATTTCCAGGCGATAGGGACGGATCGCATCCAATGGCCGGAGAAGCCCGTAAAGGCCGGACAGAATTCGCACATGGTCCTGTGCAAAGTCCACACCCGGCTCGTCCAGCGTGTCCACCTCGAACCCCGTGTAGACATCGCCGGCAAAGGCATAAAGCGCCTGTCGCTCGGGCAGTTCGGCAAAGTCGCGGAACCGGTCCGCATTGAGCTTTGCGAGGCGCGGCGAGATCCGCATCAGCTCCGCCAAACGCTTCTGCGAGAGGTTGGCCGCCGATTTGGCGAGATTATGCGCTTCCTCGGTGAAATGCGGCGTCGTGGCGGCAATCGCGGGCAACGTCCGTTCGAAGTCGAGGGTCTTGGCGGGAGAAAGCAGAACGATCATGTCTCACGCGGTAGCTAGGCCCGGATGATGCGTCAAACCTCGACGTTCATTCTTTCCGCGTCGGCCGGAGATCGGCCGAAGGCGCAAGTCTGCGCATCATCCGTTTGCGGGAATGTCCAGTTACATAGGGGCTTGCGGTCCCGTCCAATCTGGCGCAGCGCCGCCGCAAGAGCTTTGAATGGAATTCACGATATGAAATTGGGCATGGGACCGGCCATCTCCGGGTTGGCCATTGCGCTCGCCGCATTCCTGGGTTGCGGACAGGGCTCCCTTGACGCAAGGGCCGAGACCATCGCCTCTCCTCAGGAGCGCGCCCGCATGAAGGAGGCCCTGGCAAACGATCCGGGCGTCCCAATCCTGGCTCCGCAAGGTTACGATGTCACCGTGGTCGTCTTCTCGGACTACCAGTGCCCATACTGCCGCAAGTTTCACGCAGACCTGAACCGGCTCCTCGCCTCAGACCGAAAGCTGCGTGTCGTCTACAGGGACTGGCCAATCTTCGGAGGCCTATCGCGCGAGGCCGCTCGCGTTGCCATGGCAACGCGCTATCAGGGCAAGCACGCTGCCTTCAATGACGCCCTAATGGCTGGCCCGGTCAAGCTCGATGCAACAACCATTCGCCAGGCAGCGGCGCGCGCCGGTGTCGACTGGCCCCGGTTGCAGACCGACCTCAAGCTCCACGGCAATGACATCGATGCGGCCTTACAGAGGACCGGACGGCTGGCGGAGACCCTTGGTCTCTCAGGAACGCCTTCGCTGGTTATAGGCGACTACCTCATTCCCGGCGCCATCGATTTCGCGACTTTACAAAGGGTCGTGCAGAAATCTCGAAGCGGGAAGCCGTGAAATGCGTAAATCAGAACATCGCGCGCACGCCGAATACCGCTGAAACACCGGAAACATCCTCACCAGCAGCCCGTGCGAGGTCTGCCGTTCCGCCGAGTTTACGCTCCCAGTTGACGCCAACGTAAGGCGCTAGCGAGCGGTTGCGTTCGTAGCGAAGCCGAGCACCCAGTTCGAGACGCTCGAAGCCTGCGCCAACACTCAGGGCGGGCACGTCCTGAAACGCGAAATCTATCTCGGCTTCAGGCTCGACGACCAGTGACTGCGTGATGCGCTGGGTGTAACCCGCCTTGCCGCGTGCATGAATGTCGCCCTTGTTCGAGACGAGCAACTGACCTTGCAACTCGAACCAGTAAGGCGCCAGTCCTTCGATGCCAACCAGCGCGTAGGTTCGCTGCGGATCGGGTCGGAAGTCCTGCCGCGTACCGAATTGCAGGTTGAACCAAGGGTCCAGCGCGTGGCGCCAGTAGGCGTTAAGCTCAATTCGCTCGGCACGCTGACCGAATGTGCCCTCACCCTCGCTGGCCAGCACGATCCGGTCTATATCACCGCCGTACCACGCCTGCCCTTCCCAGCCGAAACCGTCGCCGCCCTTGCCGGTGCGGAATTCCAGTTGATCAACCTGAAGGGCGAAGGTGTTGAACCTCATCTCCTTCACCATTGCCGCGCGCGAGGCGGCCATGCGTTCAGGCGCGAAGAAGCGGTCGGCGGGAAAATCGGTCGGCACCGGGGGGGGCGGAGCATCGCCCGGCTCATCGGAGACGGTGCTTGCGGGCATGACGTGGGCGGAGTGATCCATGCCTTTCATGTCCGCTTCGCTCATGTTCATGCCGGACATGTCCATCTGCGAATGGTTCATGCTGGCATGGTCCATCCCGGCATGTTCATCGGCCCGTGAGGATGCAGCCTCACTCTCCTGCGCGTGTGCTGCAAGCGGAAAACCGGCCAGCAGGAGCGAGGTAAGGATCGGGAAGAGTCTTGCCATCAGGCTTCTCCCTCCCGGCGCACCGTCACCACGCGCATCATCCCGGCGTGCATGTGCAGAAGCATGTGACAGTGGAACGCCCAGTCACCCTCTGCATCGGCAGTGAGATCGAACGAGACCTTGCCGCCCGGCAGCACGTTGACGGTGTGCTTGCGCGCGCGGTTCCCCGGCTCGCCGCTGACAAGTTCGAAGAAGTGGCCGTGGATGTGGATCGGGTGCGGCATCATCGTGTCGTTGATGAGATTGACGCGCACGCGCTCGCCCAGACGGAACGGTATCGGTGCCGGGTTTTCCGACATCGCCTCGCCGTCCATAGACCACATGTACCGCTCCATCGCAGCAGTCAGGTGCACGTCGATCTGGCGGCTCGGCACGCGCGGATCGGGATTGGGGTCGCGCGAGCGCAGATCGGCGTACGTCAGCACGCGGTGATCGACGCTTTCCAGCCCGGTCGGCCGGTCGGCAAGTCGGTCCGCGGGCATCGGCGAGAGCGTGGCAACTCCCGGCCCCATCTTCACGCCGGCGGCGACCGAAGGATCGCGCATCGACATCGAATGGCCGCTCATCGAACTGATGGCGGGCTTGCTGAGATCGATCTCGCCGCCCTCGCCCATATCCATGCCGCTCATGTCCATGCCCATGTCGCGCATGGTGAGGACCGGACGCTCACGTAGCTTCGGCGTTTCGCCGACGAGACCCGGCCGCTGTGCCAGTGTCGCGCGCACGAGCCCGGAGCGGTCGATGGCCTCGGCGATCACGCCGTAGCTTTCCGCGGTGCCGGGTTCGACGATGAAGTCGTAAGTCTCGGCAATCGCGATCTGCACTTCGTCCGTCTCGACCGGTTGCACAGGATTGCCATCCGCTGCCACCACGGTCAGCGGCAGGCCGGGGATGCGGAAGTTGAAGTTGGTCATCGACGAGGCGTTGATGACGCGCAGGCGTACTTTCTCGCCCGGTGCGAAAAGCCCGGTCCAGTTCTCGGCATTGCCGTGGCCGTTGACGAGGAAGCTGTAGGTCGATCCGGTCACGTCCGAGATATCGGTCGCATCCATGCGCATCTTCCCCCAGGCGAGGCGGTCGGCCAGCGACTGGTCCTTGCCTGCCAGCAGCCCCGCAAGCGTCTGGCGCTGCCGGTTGAAGTAGCCGCCCATCATCTTCAGGCGGCGCATCTGTTCGTGCGGATGGATCGGACTCCAGTCCGATAGAACCAGCACATGCTCACGGTCGCAAGCGATCGTATCGGGGCCGGCGGGGTCGATCACGATCGGGCCGAACAGCCCTTCCGCCTCCTGCATGCCGGAGTGCGAGTGGTACCAGAACGTGCCCGAATGGGTGAGCGGGAACTCGTAGACGAACGTTTCGCCCGGATCGATGCCGGGGAAGCTGACGCCCGGCACACCGTCCATGTGGAAGGGCACCAGCAGCCCGTGCCAATGGATCGAGGTCTGCTCCTTCAGGTGGTTGGTGACGGCGATGCGCACCGTCTCGCCCTCACGCAGGCGCAGCAGCGGCGCGGGCAGTGTGCCGTTCACGGTCACCGCATGACCCGAGCGCCCGCCGGTCGCAAAATGGCTCTCGCCGATCTGAAGCGCGATGGTATCGTCTGACAGCACACCGGGCTGGTTACTCGCATGGACAATGCCCGCCGTCCCGCTTCTTGCCCAAGCCGGGAACAGCCCCGCCATGCCAAGGCTCCCGGCGAATGCACCGCCCAGCGAGAGGAAACGTCTGCGTTCGAGCAGGTGACTATGGTGAGTATCGCGCGGCGTCATGCTCTTCATACGCCGTCTGGGCTGCTACCCCTCGGAGAGATGCGACAATTTTTGCCGAGCGCGATAAATTCGTGTTTCCACCGCCTTGCGGCTGATCCCCAGGATCGATGCGGCTTCATCCTGCGATAGCCCCTCCAGCGCGCAAAGCAGCAGCGGTTCCTTCAGCGCATCGGGCAACGCCGCGATTTCCGCATGGATATGCGCGACCTGTCGGCGCGAGGCCAATCCCTGTTCGGGATCGAGCCCGCCATCGGCAACGCCGGCCGCTTCCTCGATCGGCAGCGCGAAGGAGAAGAAGCGCCGGACCTTGCGGCGACGCGCCCAGTCGTGACACTTGTTGAGCGCTATCCGCAGAATCCACGCCCGAAAAGGCCGTGCCGGATCATAGCGCCTCAGCGCCAGAAAGGCAGCGACGAAGGCCTCCTGCGTTATGTCGAGCGCATCTGCTTCGTTGCCGACATGCGCTCTTGCGAAACGAAATACCGCCTCCCGGTGGAAGCCCATGAGAGCGGAATAGCCTGCCTGTCGCCCGGCGAGCGCGGCCCGGACCGCTTCGGCCTCGCTCAACTCCGATCCGGCCACCCGGATTCAGTCCTGCCGGGAGGTGGTCAGCGCCTGGCCCACGGCCTTGTCGAAGCGTGCTGTCTGGTCCGGTCGCAACACGGCTCGCATGGCGAAGACGTGCTGCAACGTCGCCTTCTGCAGTTCGCCCATCGCCACATGCGATCGATCCACCGCTTTCTCGACGTCGGGCCATAAGTGTGTTCGTGAGCGATGGCCCGTGCAAGATCGGCGTTCGCGGCTTGCAGTTCCCCTTCCAACTGGCCCCGGCGCTCGGCGAAACCTTGCTCAAGCGCATCGATCCGGCGCTTCTGGCC
Organism: Novosphingobium sp. ST904; assembly: GCF_001298105.1. GTDB lineage: Bacteria > Pseudomonadota > Alphaproteobacteria > Sphingomonadales > Sphingomonadaceae > Novosphingobium. Next base: position 288,173 of record NZ_LGJH01000165.1, read on the forward strand.
GGCGTCGAGATCGAGTTCTCCGTGAAGCAATACGTGGATACGGCTCTCTTCCGGGGCATCCCCGCGCAGCTTCTGTCCGAACCACAGCGCACCGAGAGCCACAAGGAACGAGACAAGCGCGACGAGGATATAACGATGGGCGTTCGCCATGATCAGAGCGCCAGCAGATGAGAAGGCGCCGCTGCAGGAATGGCCAGCAAGGGTTCGCTTGGGGAAGTGCCTTGCGCCGTTGCGGAGGTGGGCAGCGCGAGACCTCCCCACAAGCCGACGAAGCCGGCGATGCAGCCTGCCAATACCAGCCCGCGACGTCCCGCCATGCGCTCGCGCCCCGCAGCAAGGCCTGAAAGCACGGCGGCATCAAGCGAACCGAGACCCTCAGGTAAGGCTTCACCGCGAAGCATCGACAGCATTTCGTCCAGTTCGTTCATCGGCCCAGTCCCACCTTCAACCGCTTGCCCAGCAAACGCTCTCCCGCCGCATACGCAACGCAAGCCCGTATCCCTCAAAGCCCTATCAGAAAATTCGGCAAGGCCCTCGGCCGAAATGCAGCAATCAGGTTCCCGGCCGCCCTGGGCTATCGGGAGGATTGGCGATGCCGGGGATTTCGATCTCGGCCACGAGCCCTCCCCCGTCGCGATTGCGCAAGGCAAGGGTTGCACCGAAGGTTCCGACCTGCGCCTGCGCGATGGCGAGCCCGATACCCGTACCGCTGCCCTTGCCTGAAGACAGCCGGCGAAATGGCTGGAAGGCCAGAGTCAGTTCGTCTTCGTCCAGCCCGGGACCGCGATCGGCAACGCGGATCAGGAGATCGTTTCCCGCGTAAAGGCAGCTCAGTTCGGCGCTGCCGCCATATTTCAGGGCATTGTCCACGAGATTGCCAAGTGCGCGTGCCAATGCGTTCGGCTTGACCCTGGCCTGCGCCCCGCAGCCGCGCGCGAAGACCACGCGGTGGCCAAACTCGCCGGCGTCCTCGGCGATGCTGGAGAGGATGGAATCGATATCGAGAACGGCCCAGGGTTCACGCATTTCGCTGCTGCGGGCCAGATCGAGCCCGTTTCGCACGATCTGCTGCGTAATCGCGAGGTCCGCCACGAGCCGGTCGCGCAGGGCTTCGTCCTCGACCTGTTCAAGGCGCAGGCGCAGACGGGTGAGCGGGGTCTGCAGATCGTGCGTTACCGAAGCAAGTATCTGCGTTCGTTCGCGCAGCCCTTCGCGTACGCGTTCCTGGGCGAGATTGAAGGTCTCCAGTGCGGCGCGGACCTCGCTCGGCCCCTTGACCGGGATCGGCTCGAAATCGCCAACCAGCGAGAACGAGCGTGCGGCGCGCTCCATCCGCCTCAGCGGCGTCGTGGCTAGGCTGGCCGCAAGCAGGCCCAGCAGGGCACCGGCCACGATGATGAGTTCGAGATAGGGCGGCCCCACGCTGTGCCGGTCCCAACTCCGGTCGGGCCAGAGATCGACGACGTAGCGATATTCGGCGCCCTTCCCGGACTCGACCCGGACGAACCAGCAGTCAGGCAAGGGATCGGTGTTCATGCCGGCAGCATGGGGAAAACGCGAGAACTGGGCGAAGCACTGATCGTTCAGCAGCGGCATCACGAACGCGGGCCTGCCGAGCCGCTCGCTCAGGCGGCGCGAAAAGGCGGGGTCGAAAGAGGTCATCTTCAGCTCGGCACCGGCACCGTGCGCGCCCAGCACTTGTCCGCGCGAAAGCACCTGCTCGGTTTTCTCCGGCTGCCTGTCATAGCGGTGGGCGATGTCCTCTGCGCTTTTCAGGGCGGCTTCGACCTGCTCCTTGCGGAACATCCGGTGGCGCAGGCTGTCCGAGGCCTGTAGGGCCAAAACGGCCGAAGCGGCCATTCCCAGCGAGAGGACAAGCGTAAGGCGCCCCGCCAGCGAACGCGGATAGTCGCGCAGGCGCTTGAACAAACCTGGCCTGTCGGGCTCCGTCATGGTCATTCGAACTCGACTGGTCCGGGCAGGACATAGCCTTCGCTGCGGACGGTGAGGATCAGTTCGTCTCCGCCCGGCTCGCTGGCGAGCTTGTGGCGCAACCGGCTGATCTGGATATCGATCGAGCGATCGAAGGCGACGGTGGCACTGCGTTCCGGCAGCAATTCCTCGCGCGAAAGCACCTGGTTGGGCGCCTCGATGAAACGGCTGAGCAAGCGGTACTCCGCGGAGGACAGCATCACGAGGCGCTCGTCATTGGTCACCAGTCTGCGCTGGTGCAGATCGAGCCGCCATGGACCAAACCGGGCGAAACGGGCAACGCGCGGCCGGCCGTGATCGAATATCCGCGAGCGGCGCAGGAGATTGCGAACCCGTGCCAGCAGTTCGCGTGGCTCGAACGGCTTGGTCAGATAATCATCGGCGCCCAGTTCCAGCCCCAGAACCCGGTCGATAGGTCCCTCGCGCGCGGTCACCATCATGATCGCGCCCTGATGCCCGGAAACGCGCAAGTCCCGGCAGATGTCGAGGCCGTCTCCATCCGGCAGGTTGAGATCGAGGATCAGCAGGTCGACCGGATCGCCCTGAAGAATGGCGCGCAGATCCGCGACCGTACCGACCGAATCCACGTGCTGCGGTTCACGCGAAAGCTGCGCGGCGATCAGTTCGCGAATGTCGGGATCGTCCTCGAGGACATGATGCGCCCCTCCGGCGCATCGCTCTGCGGGATCATGAATGAGGTCATAAACGCGCTGCCCCTCGAAGTCTGCCCCGATGATACACGATGAAACAATAGGCTACGCCCGGCAACCTGACGATACGCGTCGATCCTTGCCCCCGCTTGCTGCGGCGCACAATTGCGAAACCGAGCTGCAACTGTGCACAGGAGCCTTCCGCTTGCGCCCCTCCTTCCAACATCTCGCCATGGTCTCGGCGCTTGCTTTGTCCGCCATGAGCCTCGGCGGCTGCGGCCAGCAGCAGGCCATGCCGCAGCAGGACGTCGAAGTCGGCGTGGTCACGCTGACGGCCGAGCCGGTAACAGTCTCCACCACGCTTTCCGGCCGCACCGCCGCGACGACCGTTGCCGAGGTTCGACCACAGGTGGACGGCGTGATCCAGTCCCGGCTCTTCGAGGAAGGCTCGCTCGTCCATGCCGGCCAGCCTCTGTACCAGATCGACGCGCGCCTTTACCGCGCATCTCTCGATACGTCCCGTGCACAGCTGGAAAGCGCGCAGGCCGATCTTTACAGCGCCGAGGCCAAGGCCCGCCGCTATCGAACCCTGGGCGATAGCGAAGCGGTCAGCGGTCAAGACAAGGACGAGACGATCGCCGCCGCCCGCGCCGCACAGGCTGCGGTGCACCAGTATCAGGCAACCAGTCGCAGCGCCGCGGTGAACCTGGAGTTCACCCGCGTTCTCGCGCCGATCACCGGCCGTATCGGCCGTTCCTCGGTGACGAAGGGCGCGCTTGTTACCGCCAGCCAGACCGACGCCATGGCGACGATCCAGCAACTCGACCCGATCTTCGTCGATATCACCCAGTCCTCCGCCGAACTGCTTCGCCTGCGGAGCGCGCTGGCCAAGGGCAACATGCTTCCGGCCAGTGCGAAAGTGACGCTGACTTTGGAGGATGGCACCGTCTACCCCCAGCAGGGGACCATCGAGTTCAGCGAAGTCAACGTCGATCCCGAGGCAGGCACGGTCACCCTGCGCGCGAAGTTCCCCAATCCCGATGGTCTCCTGCTCCCCGGCATGTTCGTGAACGTGGCCGCGCCGCAAGGCGTTGTGCGCAACGGCATTCTTGCCCCGCAGCAGGGGATTTCGCGCGACGCCAAGGGCGACGGGACGGCGCTCGTCGTCGATGCTGCGGGCAAGGTCGAACAGCGCAAGGTCACGACCGGCCAGGCTATCGGCAACAAGTGGCTGATAACCAGCGGACTGAAGGCAGGCGACCGCCTGATCGTGGAGGGAACCGACAAGGCCCGCACCGGGGCCAGGGTCAAGGCCGTCACCGTAAAGCAGGGCGACTGATCCCATGAACCTCAGTCGCTATTTCATTGACAGGCCGATCTTCGCCTGGGTCATCGCCATCATCGTCATGATGGCCGGCATCGCCGGTATCATGAGCCTTCCCGTCGCCCAGTATCCCGACGTTGCGCCGCCTTCCGTCACTGTCAGCGCCACCTATCCCGGCGCTTCGGCGCAGACGCTGGAAAATTCGGTGACGCAGGTCATCGAGCAGCAGCTTACCGGCATCGACAACCTGCTCTACTTCTCATCCAGCTCGGACAGTTCCGGTTCGGCCTCCGTCACCGCGACGTTCGCCAAGGGCACCGATCCGGACGTTGCGCAAGTGCAGGTCCAGAACAAGGTCCAGCAAGCCAACTCACGCCTGCCGACCCAGGTGCAGCAGCAAGGCCTGACCGTCACCAAGTCGGCCTCGGACATGCTGCTTGTCGTCGGCTCTACGACCAGAGCGACAAGAGCAGCGACAGCGACGTTGCCGATTATCTGGTCTCCAACTTCCAGGACGATCTTGCCCGCGTGAACGGCGTGGGCGGGGTGCGGGTCTTCGGCGCGCAATATGCGATGAGGATCTGGCTCGATCCCACCAGGATGGCCGCGCGCCAATTGATCCCCTCCGACGTCACGAGCGCGATTTCGGCACAGAACGTTGACTTGTCCGCCGGACAACTCGGCGCCGAACCGCTCGCCAAGGGGCAGATGCTGAACGCGGTCGTCAAGGCCAAGTCGCGCTTGCAGACCCCCGCCCAGTTCCGCCAGATCGTCGTCAAGACGCTGTCGGACGGGTCGATCGTGCGTCTCTCAGATGTCGCCCGGGTCGAACTCGGGCAGGAGAGCTATTCCAGTTCGGCTCGCCTCAACGGGCATCCCGCCTCGGGTATCGCCATCGAACTGGCCTCCGGCGCCGATGCCCTCAAGACCGTCGCCGCCGTAAAGGCGCGGGTGGACGAACTCGCGCATGACCTGCCGGACGGATACAAGCTCGCCTATGCCCGCGACACCAGCGACTTCGTCAAGCTTTCGATCAAGGAAGTGATCGAGACGCTGGTGATCGCCATCATCCTCGTCGTTCTGGTGATGTATGCCTTCCTCCAGAGCTGGCGCGCGACGCTGGTGCCGGCAATTGCCGTGCCGGTTGTCCTGATGGGCACCTTCGGCATCCTCGCGCTGCTGGGCTACTCGATCAATACGCTGACCCTGTTCGCAATGGTGCTCGCCATCGGCTTGCTGGTGGACGACGCCATCGTCGTGGTCGAGAATGTCGAGCGCCTGATGCACGAGGATGGGCTCAGCCCCTATGGCGCCACGGTACGCTCGATGGACGAGATCGGCTCCGCACTTGTGGGCATCGCGCTGGTGCTGTCGGCGGTGCTCTTGCCGATGGCGTTCTTCGGCGGGTCGACCGGGGTGATCTACCGCCAGTTCTCGATCACCATCGTCTCGGCCATGGGGCTTTCGGTACTGACGGCGCTGATCCTCTCGCCCGCGCTCTGCTCGACCATGCTCGTGGCCAAGGAGCACGCCGATGCCGAGCGCGAACCCGCATCTCGCCTGCGCGGTGCACCCCGGCGGTTGCAACACAGGCTCGACGGATGGTTCGGCAGCTTCAACCGCTGGTTCGACCGCATGACCGGCCGTTATGTCGATACGACGGAGAAACTCATCGCCCGCCGCCGTATCTGGCTCGCAGTCTATGGACTGGTGATCGTGGCACTCGTGATTGTCTTCATGCGCCTGCCGACCGGCTTCCTGCCTACAGAGGACCAGGGCCAGGTCATGGTGGTCTACCAGCTTCCCGCCGGCGCCACTTCCGAACGGACTGACAAGGTTCGCGAACAGATCGAGCAAGCCTTCAGGTCGGAAGGCGCGAACGTGCCCCTGCGCTTCACCATCGGCGGTTTCAGCTTCAATGGAGCCGGCCAGAACGCAGGCATGGGCTTTGCCAGCCTTGCCCCCTTCGATGATCGCAAGGACTCCGAAAAGTCCGCGCAGGCCATCAGCGGCCGCGTCATGGCCAAGCTGGCGAAGATCCGCGATGCGCAAGTCTTCGTGATGACCCCGCCTTCGATCCAGGGCCTCGGCCAGTCGAACGGCTTCACCTTCCAGCTCCTCAATTCGACGAACATGGACCGCGAGAAATTCGTCGCCCTGCGGGACAAGCTGATCGCCGCCGCCAACCAGAGCTCCAAACTCTCGCAGGTCCGCGCTTCCTCTCTGCCGGACACGCCCCAGTTCGACATCAATTACGACGATGCCAAGCTGTCGGTCCTCGGCCTTTCGGTGGCCAATGCAACCGATACGCTCAGCACGGCCTGGGGCGGCACCTACGTCAACGATTTCATCGATCGCGGACGGGTGAAGAAGGTCTACGTACAGGGAGAGGCAAGCGCGCGAATGCTGCCGAGCGATCTCGACAAGTGGTTCGTCCGCTCGACCGCCGCCACCAATGCCGATGGGACCAGCAAGATGGTTCCCTTCTCGGCCTTCACGACGATGAACTGGGAAACCGGCCCGAACAGCCTTTCCCGCTTCAACGGCCGTTCGTCCTATACGATCCAGGGCGATGCCGGGTCTGGATACAGCTCGGGAGACGCGATGAAGGAGATGGTCGCCCTGCAACAGAAGCTCGCGCCCGGCACGAGCTATGCCTGGAGCGACCTGTCCTATCAGCAGAACCAGTCCAGCGGTCAGGCCGTTTACCTTTACGCCCTTTCGATCGCCGTGGTGTTCCTGTGCCTTGCGGCGCTTTACGAAAGCTGGTCGGTGCCGCTGGCGGTTCTGCTGGTGATCCCGCTCGGCGTGATCGGCGCGGTGCTGGCGGTGGCGGTACGCGGGCTGGAAAACGACATCTACTTCCAGGTCGGCCTGCTGACCGCCATCGGACTTGCGGCCAAGAACGCGATCCTGATCGTGGAATTTGCCGAGCAGGCGTGGCGAGACGGCCGCGACATGCTCCATGCGGCGCTGGAGGCGGCCCGCGTGCGCCTGCGCCCGATCATGATGACCTCTATCGCCTTCATGGCCGGCGTCATTCCGCTTGCGATCGCCAGTGGAGCAGGCGCCCAGGGGCGTATCGCCATAGGCACGGCGGTGCTTGGCGGCATGTTCACCGCCACCGCGCTGGCGATCTTCTATGTGCCGATGTTCTTCGTCATTGTTGCCGGGCTCTTCCACCGAGGGGGCTCAGGCACGACTGACGGGAGCGCCGGCGCTGCCCGGAACCTGCGGCAAGGGTCACATGCCGAAGTTCCGGGCGCCCCATCAGAGGGCGATGGCTGACGGCATTCGGCTTGGCATCCCGTTTACATCCCCTTTCCCCCACATTCACCGGCGCGGAACAGTCGCACCCTCCCGCGCCGGTGAAGCCCGGAGCCCCTTCAGGTCGGGGCTCCGGGCGCCTTCATCGAGGAATGATCCGATGCGCCGTACCCTGATCCCGCTCATTCTCGCCGCCGGTTCGCTGGCCGGGTGCAACATGGCGCCCCGCTACGTCCAGCCCGAGGCGGCCGCTCCACTGCAGTGGCCGCAAGGCGCCGCCTATGCCCCGGCAGAAGCGGGCGAGGCCGGCCTTCCCTGGCGGGCCCTGTTCGCCGATCCCCGCCTGCAAACGGTGATCGAGCGGGCGCTGGCGAACAACCGGAACCTTCAGGCCAGTCTTGCCAACGTGGCTTCGGCGCGCGCGCAGTATCATGTCGAACGTTCGTACCAGTTGCCGACACTAGCCGGAACGGCAAGCGCGAGCGCCACGCGGGGCCTCAAGAGCTCGCAGGGCGATAGCCAGAGCTACGATGCGAACATCGGTGCCAGCGCTTTCGAACTGGACCTGTTCGGCCGCCTCAGGAACCAGAGCCGGGAGGCTCTCGAGACTTATCTTTCCACCGAGTCCGGCTATCGCGCGGCGCGCCTCACGCTGGTGGCAAACGCCGCGACCGCCTACATAACACTCGCGTCCGACCGCGACCTGCTGTCGCTCGCCGAGCAGACGCGCGACAGCGGACGCCGTTCGGTGGAATTGACGCAAAGACTGCTCAAATCGGGCCTTGCCGCAGCGGGAGACCTGGCTGCCGCGCAGACGGTGCTGGAACAGGCGACTTCCGACCTCGCTTCGCAGACGACGCTGGTCGCGCAGGACCGCAATGCGCTGGAATTGTTGGTGGGCGGCCCCGTGGAAGACGCCCTGCTGCCCGCGTCGCTGGCGGAACTCGACACGCGCATCGGGCAGGTTCCGGCGGGGCTGTCGTCCGATGTCCTCCTGCGGCGACCCGACGTCGTGGAGGCGGAGCATCAGCTCAAGGCCACATATTCCCAGATCGGCGCGGCCCGCGCCGCGTTCTTCCCGACCATCTCGCTGACGTCCGCTCTTGGCCTTGCCAGCACTGCGCTGGCAGATCTGTTCACCGGCGGCGCGCTCGGCGCCAGCGGCACGGCGAGCGCCAGCCTGCCGATCCTTGGCGGCACGAACAAGGGCAACCTTGAATATGCGAAGGCGCAGCAGGAATACTACCTTGCCGCTTACCGGGCGGCGGTGCAGTCCGCATTCCGGGACGTGGCCGATGCGCTTGCCCGGCGCGGCACCATCACCAGTCAGCGCACCGCGCAGGACCGGCTGGTTACCGCAGCACAGAAGAGCTACGATCTGGCGGATGCCCAATACCGGGCCGGAACGGATACCTACCTGAACGCGCTCGTCGCCCAGCGTTCTCTCTATGCCTATCGCCAGACGCGGATTGCGACAATTCTGGCGGACCTCACCAACCGCGTGACCGTTTACAGCGCGATTGGTGCGGACGATACGCTGGCAGAGGAGAAGGCCTCAGGAAACTGAGGCCTGCGGCGGCCTTATTCGCCGGTGTCGCGGCTTTCCGGAGCAAAGAAATGCTGGATCACTTCGCGGGCCAGCCTGGCCGGCCGCATGGTGGAAGCATCCAGGCAGCACCAGCTCGACTTGACTTCGGCCAGCACTTCCTCGCCGCGACGGATGATGGTTTCGTAGAACGCCCGCGCACCCTGCACTTTTTTCGAGCAGGACCGTGGCGATCACGTCATCGTCGATGAAGGTCGGCTTGCGATAGGTGATTTCGTGCTTGAGCGCGACCCAGAGATGCTGCGCGACCGCTTCGGTGGGCGCAAGCGCCCGCCAATGATCGAGCACGGCATCCTGCACCCACTTCAGATAGCTGGCATTGTTGACATGCCCCATGAAGTCGATGTCGACCGGGTCGATGCCAATGGGATAGCTGTGGGGAATCGCGTTGCTCACGTCCCCGAAAGTAACAGTTCAGGCCCCCCACAGATAGCGGAAATGGGGGAAACGCCGAGATTTCCTCGGAATGAGGCAGTAACCTGCGGTTTTAATGTGGAATGATCGAAAGAGGAAAGGCCCGCGGATCGTTGCGATCGGTCCGCGAGCCTCGTTTCATCGTATCAGGCCGCCGCGGTGTAGCGAGCCGGGCTCCGGCCGCCGCCCGTGTCGAAGCGGGCCGCCTGATCGTTGAGCGAAATCGCCTCGGTCGTCAGGTTGCGTGCCGCGGCCGAAGTTTCCTCGACCATGGCGGCGTTCTGCTGGGTCGACTGGTCCATGGTGGAAACCGCGACCGTGATCTGGCTGATCGCCGACGATTGCGCCTGATTGTCTTCGGCCATCTGTCCGAGCAGGGTGTGAACCTCGCCCACCCCGCCCGAGATGGTCTCGAACGCGGCATCGACACGCTGCACCGCGTCAACGGCGGTCACGATGTCCGTCTGCGTCACGGTAAGCTGGTCACGCGCACGCTTGGCCTCTTCCTCGGCCCGCATGGCAAGCGCGGAAACCAGATCGGCGACGACCGCGAAACCGCGCCCGGCATCTCCGGCGCGCCCGGCCTCGACGGCGGCGTTCATGGCGAGGACGCGGGTCTGGAACGCGATCTTGTCTACGCCTTCGATAACCTGGTCGATGCCCTTTGCGCTCAGGCTCACGCGGTCCATCGCCTGAACGGCCTCGCCAGCCACGGTGCGGCCACCGGCAACGGTCGAGAGAGCCTCGTCGGCGCGGCGCACGGTCTGCGATGCCGCGGTTGCGGAAGCCTTCAGGCGGTGGTCGATCTGGACGAGCGCCGCCGAGGTTTCCTCAAGGCTGGCGGCGTTGGACTCGGTCCGCCGGGCAAGGTCTTCCGATGCCTGGGCGATTTCCTCCGACCCGGTGCGAATGCCAACGGCGCTGTTCGTTACGGCACCGATCATGCGGCGCAATTCGCCAAGGGCGGCGTTGAAGTTTTCCTTCAGTGCGGCATATCCCGCCGGGAACGGCGCGGAAATCTCTGCCGTGAGGTCGCCCCGCGTCAGCGCGTCGAGCCCGGCACCGACGGCGCTGGTGACGATACGCTGTTCCTCGGCCGAACGATGGTCGGCTTCCGCCCGATCTTCCGCGGCCTGACGGAACACATCCGCTGCGCGGGCCATCGTGCCGATCTCGTCCTGACGGTCCAGTTCGGGAATGGCGCAGTGATCGCCCTTGGCCAGACGATCGACAGCGCGGCTCAGTCCGGCGATCGGTTTGCCGATGATGCTGCCGGCCGCGTAGAACAGGCTGGCGAGGACCGCCGCCACGATGACGAGGCCACCGATCACGAGTTGCCATGCCATCGAGCGAGCCGGCGCAGAAATGGTCGCCTCCGGCACGTCGAGAACGAGACCCCAGGTGGTATTGAGCCCCTGAAGCGCGATCGGGCGAATGACACGGCGCGTGGGCACGCCGCCGATGTCGAGATCGTTGAGCACGCGGGTCTCGCCGCTGGCAAGAGCGGCTTTCACCTCATCGAGACCGGCACCTTCATAGGGCTTGCCGAGCTGGGCAGGATCTGGATTGGCCACCCATGTTGCCGAGGAGGACAGGAGCATCACGCGGCCCGTCCCAAACGGCTTGAGCGCTGAAAGACGCTCGGAGAGGCTGCCCAGCTCCATGTCCACGCCGACCACGCCGATAACCTTGTCCCCGGACCTGACCGGATCGGTGATCGATGTCATCAGGATGGTCTTGCCGTCCACGTCATAGGCATAGGGATCGACGATCGCGCCCTTTCCGCTTTCGAATGCCGCCCGGAAATACGGCTTTTCGTAAGCTCCGGCCTCGTTGTTCGGCATTTGCGTCAGCACGCCGTTGCTCTTCACCCAGTATGGCGTGAAGTTGCCGTCTCCGCTGGAGCCGGGAAGCCCGCCCTTGCCGGCATCGGCACCATCCCACTGGTTGGGCTGGATCATCGTCCAGCTTCCCAATGCCACTTTCGATTCCAGGAGGTCCGTCTTGAGCACCAGCAGGGCCGCGCCGCGATCGCGCATTCCGGCGGCATGCATCTTGCCCAGAGCCGAAGCCATGGAACGCGCCGTCGCCTCGAAAGTGGCGATATCGGTACTGACGCGGTTGCCCTCCGCATCGGCCTGGGCAACGGCGGACTGATCCGACAGTGTCCCCACGACCGAGCCGGTTTCCACGACAACAGCGGTAAAGCCGAGCAGGAGCAGCAAGGCGATCGCCAGTCCGGCCACCGTCATCAGCTTGCCCGCAATGCGCATGCGACTGAACAGGTCTTTCATTTAAAAGCTCCAGAAGAAATCTTCAGAAGGCGGCGCTGACCCAGAACAGCGCGGCGCCGTCGGCCCGGGCTCCCCGGCCGAGATCGGTGTCGATGTAGGATAGTCCCAGCGTGAGCGGCCCGAGGTTCGCATCCGCGCCGAGCGACCAGTCGTAATAGCCGCCGGGCCGAGGACTGATCGCGCCCTTGCTGCGGCCCCCATGGGCACGAAGCGTGAGCGGCGTCCGCGGGATCGGCACCGCCGCTTCTCCGTAAAGATAGAGGTGATCGCCCCCGAGCGCGGCCTGGTCCCAGCTATAGCCGCTGCCCAGAGTGGCCTGCATGGGGCCGAGGTCCTGCGTGAGCTTTGCCGTGGTTTCGAAGTATTCGATCTTCCCGGAACCCTCGCCGCCGGGATAGCTGTAGTAGGCCACCGCCACATCGACGCTGGTGTGGGGCGCCAGGCTTCCCGCCCACCCGGTGTAGAGATCCACTTCGGTCGCGCCGTAGCGTTCGCCCATGTCGATGGAAGAGGCCCAGGTGCCGACGTAGATGCCGCTCTCATGAGACAGGTTGATCGTGGCCTGTACCGCCGGGTCTTTTCCCGTCAGCGAGATGCCCCTAAAGCGATAGTCGCTGATGATGGTAGCGCCGCCGGAAACGGTGAAGGCGGGAGTATCGGATTGGGCATGTGCGGCAATCGGCAACGACAACAGGGTCAGGGCGAACCCTGACGAAATGGCAAAACGCATGGAAGTCCTATTCCGGGACAGATGAGGCAGTGCCATTATAGAAGGGGCACGCCCCGCACCGGGCGCTCACGCCGCAGGTTTGGCGGGGAATTCCGCTAATGCATTATGATTACGCGGAAATTATAACTTCATGCCGAAAAAGGGGCTCAACGAGCCGGACCGGCCTTGAGGCTGGCGGAGTCTATATGCCAGCGCAGCTGGGCGGGGCTCGCGCCGTCGACGTCGTTGACACGCCTTATCACATAGCTGCCGCGAAACGTCTGGTGATGCCCATCGGCAAGGGTCGCATCCACCGTGACAGGCACCGGTTGATAGATCGACCCAGCCCCTGCGTCCCCCGGTTCGAGCCTGCCGATGGTAACCCTGGTGGATACCGTTTGCGCAAAACCGGCCCTGAAGGTTTCGCGCGTCTGCCTTGGCGGTCCATCCTCGCCCCATTGCTGCCATGCAGTTTCGTAATCGCGCGCATCGAGCGCCGAATAGTAGCGCCTGACGACATCGGCTGCGGCTTCCATGCTCTTCGGTGCGGGGGTGCAGCCGGCCATCGGCGATCCCTTGCCATCGAACAGAGCGCAGCTTCGGGCAATCTCATCCTCGATCATCGCGCAGCTATTGGACACGTTGCAAGGCGGATGCGTTGCGGGAGAGACGGACCGGCACACCTCGACGCGGCGGGCTGCCGCCGCAGCACCGATCTGCTGCGAACAGGACAGCAGCGCGGAGCCGGAAGCCGTTGGCGCCTGCGTCCTTGATGGTTCCCTTATCGGCGGCGCCTCGGACAGGGTTGCGGCTAGAGGCGCCGAACTTGCCGCCGCCTTCTCGCCATCAGCGCCATCCGGCCCACCTGGCGATCCGCACGCCGTCACGGCCAGGGTCAGGATCGGGAGAACGGACGCCAGTTGCTTCATTTCCAGGGTTCCTCGTGCCAACCTGCCGATGCGAGACGGAAGGATCAACGCACGGGAGCCCGTATCGGATGCCGGAGCGCATTCTCAGAACTGCATCTTGACCTGACAGCCGAGCGCGAGGGCATTGGGCGTATTGCGGAAACCGAAGGCACCCGGCTCGATGATGTACTGAATGTCGGGACGGAGGCTCAGCCAGCGGCGCAGTTGCAGGCCGTAGCTCAGTTCGATCGCGGTCTCCCCGGCAGGCAGCGCGGCATATCCTCCCGGCAGGGGATTGGCTTCGACATGGGCCCGGCGAAGACGCGGATCGACCACGGCATGCGTGAAGCCGAGCGCAATCGAATCCGCATCACGTCCCCGGAAGGTGCCCGTCTTGACGAGCCCTGCCGCATACCAACGGGTGATCTGGCCAGAGATCGCGGGATTGGCGGTGAACTGGCCGAAGATCGACAGTCCGCGATTGCCCTGCCCTTCGCGCAGGATCATCTGGTCAGCCAGCAGGTAGACGCCGTAGCGCCCCCGGACCGTGCCGCCGCCGCCCTGACGGGTCACACGCGAAGTGTCGTAGTAGACGCCAAGCTTGTAATGGCCGGGCAGCGAACGGCTGTCCTTCGCCGCGCCGGGATCGTATTCGACTTCCAGCGGCAGGAGTACCCCGGTGGTTCCTCCGGCAAAGGGGTTGAAGGCGTTTTCCTCGTCGTTGAGGCGGGGATTGACCTGGAAGGCGCCGGTCCTGACGATAATGTCCGAACGCAACTTGTAGCGCACCGCCGCGCCCCACCTGGCATTGGGGTAATTGTACCATCCGCTGTCGCCGGAAAGCGAAAGAGGGTGGGCGCAGAACGCGGCGTTCACGAAGTTGCAGCCGATCGGCATACCGCCCAGATCGTTGCCCATCGCAAAATAGCCCATCCGCAGGTTGAGCTTGCCCTCCAGGAGGTTCTGCTCCCAACTCGCCTCGGTGAGCCGCGCGTAGTAGCCGCCTGCCGCTTCCTGAATGGGCAGCCGGTTGCCTACGTAGTCCGAGGAAATGCCTACGCCGCGCCGGTCGTTGAATGTGAGGTGCAGCGTCGCACCTTCCCATCCTGCAAGCCGGTCCATGTCGAAGTCCGCGCCAATGCGGACCTGCTGGACATAGGCGGTGCCCCGCTTGAGCCCTCCGTCCACCGCTGAAAAGGTCTCGGAAACATAGTCGCCCCGGAACGTGACGCCGGCCGTCTTGAGCTGCGTGCGCAGTCCGCCCCAGTCACCCGTGAGCGTATCGCGCGCCGCCGGCTGGGGAGCGGGCGCTGCCGCTGCCGGAAGGGTGGTGACTTGCGCGGTCTGCTGCGCTTCGCCGTTTCCTCGGCACGGGCATCGACCGCCGCAAACGGGGCGGAAACCATAAGGCCGCAGCCGGCCAGACGCGTGAATCTATCCAAACGATGGGCCATGGCCCCCTCCTCCCCCGACGCCTCGGGAAGAGACGCAGGACCAATATGTCTTGAAGAATGGATGAGGGCGGAAGGCTGTGTTCCGCCCCCGAAAGCGTTACGGCAGCTTATAGGCGATCACATAGTCACCGCGATCGGGCGACTGCCGCGCACCGCCGGCGGTGATGACCACGTACTGCTTGCCGGTCTTCGGCGACTTGTAGCTCATCGGGCCGCCCTGGCTGCCCACCGGCAGACGGGCCTTCCAGATTTCCTTGCCGTTCGCCGAATTGAAGGCGCGCAGATAGTAGTCCTGGGTGCCTGCGATGAACACGAGACCGCCCTGCGTCGCCAGCGTGCCGCCCAGCGTTGGCAGACCGATCGGTATCGGCAGGCCCATCTTGATGCCCATCGGGCCGGTATCGCGAACCGTGCCGACCGGAACCTGCCACTTGATCTTGCGGGTCTTCATGTCGATCGCCGTCAGCGTGCCGAAAGGCGGAGCCTGGCAGGGAACGCCCAGCGCGGAAAGGAAGCGATCCTTGACCACGGAATAGGGCGTGCCCTTCAGGGGAACGCTGCCCATGCCGGTATTGACCGCCTCACCCGCGGCGCCCGCCTTGCCCGCCTGCTCCTTCGTCTGCGGGAACATCTGCACCCAAAGGCCGAGACGCATGTCGTTGGCAAAGATCGTGCCGGTGGTCGGGTCTGTCGAAAGTCCGCCCCAGTTCATTCCGCCGAGCGATCCGGGGAAGCTGAGCGACTTGTCCGTGCCCGGCGCGGTGTAGAGCCCTTCGTAACGCATGCCCTTGAAGGCAATGCGGCACATCAGCTGGTCGAACGGCGTTGCGCCCCACATGTCGGCTTCGGTCAGCGGACCGACGCCGATCTGCGGCATGCCGACCGACTTGGGCTGCACGAGCGAATAGGGCTCGTTCGGGATATTGGCAGCCTTCACCCTGACATTCGCGACTTCCGTCAGCGGTTTGCCGGTGGTCCGGTCAAGGACATAGAGCTGGCCTGCCTTGGTGCCGAATACCAGCGCGGGCACGGTCTTGCCGTTCTTGGCAAAGTCGATGAAGCTCGGCTGCATCGGCAGGTCGAAGTCCCAGAGGTCGTTGTGAACGGTCTGGAAATGCCACTTTTCCTTGCCCGTCGTCGCGTCGAGCGCGAGCATCGAGGCGCCGTACTCGTGGTCGAGCGCGCTGCGGGTGACGCCGTAGAGATCGACCGAGGCGCTGCCCACCGGCATGATCACCGCGTTCGTCGCCGGGTCATAGGACATCGCCGCCCAGACGTTGGGAGTGGAGCGGGTGTAGGTCTTTCCTGCGGCAGGCATGCCGGTGATCGCGGGGTTGCCCGGATCGAATGCCCAGCGCAGCTTGCCGGTAACGACATCGAAGCCGCGCATGACGCCGCCGGGCATGTCCACCTGCACGTTGTCCGCCACGCGGCCGCCGACCACGACGGTCGTCCCCGCCAGCGTGGGCGCCGAGGTGAGCTGGTACTGCGGGTCGGGCGCGTTGCCGAGGCCAGCCTTGAGGTCTACGCGGCCGCCGTTGCCGAAGTCCGGACAGAACTTCCCGGTATCCGCATCGAGAGCGACCAGTTCGGCGTTGATGGTGTTCATCAGGATGCGGCGCAGGCACGGCGCGCCCTCGGCAACGGTGACGGCCGGGACCGGAGTTGAGCCCGGCACGTCAGGCTGCCGAAGCGGGGCCTTCGCATCGAAATAGGCCAGACCGCGGCAACGCATCCAGACAGAGGCCTTGGCGTTGATGATCGTTTTCCACTTCTCCCTGCCGGTATCGGCATCGAGCGCGATCACGTTATTATGCGGCGTGCAGACGAACACGGTATCGCCGACCTGAAGCGGCGTGTTCTGGTCTTCGGCGCCGTTGCCGTCACTCACCGCGACATCGCCGGTCCGATAGGTCCATGCGACCTTGAGATCCTTTACATTGTCGCGGTTGATCTGATCGAGCGCGACAAAACGGCTACCACCGCTGGTGTTGCCGTATGCTTCCCAGTTCTTCTGCTCATGCGCGGCATCGACGGGAACGAGTCCGCCCATGTCCCCCGAGAATGCCACGGTCGGATGCGCAACGAACATCGCGGCAAAGCCGGACGCGGAACACAGGGCCAGCACGCCCCCGATCGCCAGGGACGGTCCCCAGGCACGTTTGCCGGCAACGGCACCGCGCAGCAGCGGATAGGACAGCGCGATCACGGTCGCGCCGACGCCCATTGCCAGCAGGCGCGAGATCAGCGGCCAGAACGAAAGGCCCACTTCCCACAAGGCCCAGACTATCGTGCAGAGGAAAGTGGCGCCGAAAACGAGAGCGCCCGCCGGGCGTCGGCGAGCGATGAGGAAGCCGGATACGAGCAGCGCGAGGCCCGCGATCACGAAGTAGAAACTGCCGCCGAGGCTGGCGAGCTTTGCCCCGCCTGCGGTGAAGAAGATCCCTGCTAGCAGCACCACCGCGCCGAGCAGCCAAAGCCATGCTCTTGTCAGCAGACTACCGTCGTTCTTCGTGCCTGGCATCCGGCACCTCCTTCGTTTCCTGCAATTATACTCAAAGAAGCCAACAAGGCCACGCAAATGCATGAAACCGCTCAGGGCATGAACGGCTATGCGATCCATTTGTCAGATGCCGCGCACGGAGCAGTGGAACTCGGCGCGTCTCCTGATTACGCGACCTCTCTACCGGCGTTCGCCGACGGAAGAGATGGATCGCCCAGGACAGGGATGCCCGCGCCTATGCGCGTGCTCCGGAACGGCTGCCAATTTGAAATGTGCAGCAGGGATTACGAACCCGGAATACAGCGCAATCCTGGACCCATCATAATGGCATGGTGATATGCCCTGGCGTTATGGGCCGCGCCCTGCCCGCCTGCAGGCAACAGCCGGTCGTGCCGCGCCCCGGTCGGCCCCGCCTTTCGGCCGCTCGCCTTGCCGCAGTGCAACAAACTCCATACGACTGGATTGCAGCTACTCCCTCCCATCACATTTCCGGGTCTGCTCGCTCTCCTTCATGAACCTAGATCGCCGTAGCATCCTGTCCGGCATCGCCGGTGGCGCATTCGCTTTCACTGTCCCTCGTGCGGCGCTTGGAGCTGACGATGTCCAGCGCGTGGACGACCTGATCGCGCGGATGACGATAGAGGAAAAGGCCGGGCAGATGACCTGCCTTGCCGACAGTTTCCGGCCCTTCAACCCGCCCAATCCGCAAGCCGGTATCCAGGACGAGAAGCGGCTGGCGCAGGAAGTCCGCAAGGGCAGGGTCGGCTGCCTGTTCAATGGCATCGGTGTTGTCGGAGCCCGCCGGGCGCAGGAGATAGCGGTAAAGGAAAGCCGCCTCGGCATCCCCCTGCTCTTCGCCGGAGACGTGATCCACGGCCTCAAGACGATCTTCCCGGTTCCCCTTGCCGAAGCGGCGAGCTTCGACCCATCGCTTGCCGAACGCACCGCCCGCGCCATGGCCATAGAGGCGACGGCGGCCGGCCTCCATCTGACGTTTGCGCCGATGGCGGACGTGGCCCGGGACCAGCGCTGGGGCCGCGTGGTGGAAGGTTCGGGCGAGGACGTGACGCTGACCGCGCTGCTTTCCGCCGCGCGGGTTCGCGGTTTCCAGGGCCGGGACTTGCGACGCGACGATTCGCTGCTTGCCTGCCCAAAGCATTTCGCAGCCTACGGTGCGGTGGCCGGCGGCCTGGAGTACGGCAGCGTCGATATCAGCGACGAAACCCTGCGCGAAACCCACCTTCCGCCCTTCGATGCCGCCTTTGCTGCCGGCGCACTGACCACGATGGCAGCCTTCAGCGAGATCAACGGCGTTCCCGCCACCGCTGATCGCGCGCTGCTCACCGATCTCCTGCGCGGCGAGATGCAGTTTCGCGGCTTCGTTTTCTCCGATTACACCGCCGACGAGGAACTGATCGCTCACGGCTACGCCGAGGACGAGCGCGATGCCGCCCGCCTCGCGGTGCTTGCCGGTGTCGACATGTCCATGCAGAGCGGGCTCTATGTCCGCTATTTGCCGGAACTGGTGAAGAGCGGAGCCGTGCCGATGGGCACGGTCGACGTCGCCGTGCGCCGCATCCTTTACGTCAAGGCGGCGATGGGGCTCTTCGAGAATCCATGGCGATCGCTTGACGAAAACGGGGAACGGAGCCGGATCGGTACCAGCGCTCACCGCGCGCTGGCCCGTGAATCGGCAGCCCGTTCCATTGTATTGCTCAAGAACAGCGGCATTCTTCCGATCGATGCCCGCAAGACCGGAAAGATCGCGCTGATCGGGCCGTTCGCCGAAGATAAGGACAACGTCTATGGCCCATGGGCCTTCTACGGCGATCCGGGCCAGGGCGTGGATATCGCCAGCGGTCTGCGCGCCGCGCTGCCCGATCCTTCCGACCTGATCGTCGTTCAGGGCAGCGGCATCGAAGGGCCTGTCGCGGGCGGCATTGCCAAGGCCGTGGAAGCCGCCAAGGCCTGCGATATCGTGCTGCTGGCGATCGGTGAGTCCCAGACGATGTCCGGGGAAGCCCAGTCCCGCACCACTATCGAGATTCCTCCCGCCCAACAGGCGTTGGCCGATGCCGTGGCAGCGGCGGGAAGCCTGTTGTCGTGCTGCTCCGGCATGGGCGGGCGCTGGCCCTTCATGACAGCGTCGCGAATGCGCAGGCGATCCTTGCCACCTGGTTCCTCGGATCGGAAAGCGGCCATGCCATTGCCGATATCGTGTTCGGGAAGGCGGACCCTTCGGGCAAGTTGCCGGTGAGTTTCCCTTGGGAATCCGGTCAGGAACCGTTCTTCTACGATCGCAAGTCGACCGGGCGCCCCGTGGTGGACAGCCGCACCGAATATCGCGCCCGCTACACGACAACCGACAACAGCGCGCGCTTCCCGTTCGGCCACGGCCTCAGCTACACGCAGTTTGCGCTCGATCAGCTCAAGCTCTCGGATGAGGTCATGCGCTGGAACGAAACCATCGAGATCAGCGCGCGCCTCACGAACAAGGGCGATCGGCGGGGCAGCGAAGTCGTGCAACTCTATATGCGGGACCGTGTTGCAAGCCGGACCCGTCCGATCCGCGAACTGAAGCGCATGTCCCGGGTTTCGCTCGAACCGGGGGAATCCCGGACCGTCCGCTTCACGCTGTCGCGCAAGGACCTTGAATTCGTGGGTGCCGGAAACCGCAGGATTGCGGAACCCGGCCTGTTCGACCTGTGGATCGGCCAGTCTTCGACGGACGGCCTCCACGGGCAGGTAACGCTCTATGCCGACGTGCCTTCCAAAACATGACCTTGCGGGCTCAGGCGCTCTCAAACATCTACAAGGCATGAGCGCCCCCGTTGCCGTCTACGACCGGCTAACGTCGGCGGGGCCCATTCATGCCAAATTCACCATGGAATTCATCCGGATAGGGAAAACTCCACATCCCCGCTGGACGCCGCCGCGCTTGTCCCAGTAAGCATACTTGCCCGGGGGCCAGAAAGCCGGGCTCGCAGGGCGCAGGCAGATGATCGGTTCGCAACGATGAAGGCGAATGAGGAAACCCCGGGACCGGGCGGTGAGCGCCGCTTCCGGGCCTTCCTCAGCTATAGTCACGCGGACGAGCATTTCGCACGCAAGCTTCATCAATGGCTGGAATCCTACCGTATTCCGCCAAGGTTGGTCGGCTCGGCAACACCGATGGGCCATGTGCCGCCGCGCCTCTCGCCCATCTTCCGGGATCGCGCGGAACTTCCGGCGGCATCTAGCCTCGACGAGGAAGTGCGCCAGGCGCTCTCCCAGTCCGATGCGCTGCTCGTGCTGTGCTCTCCGGCAGCGAGGGCTTCGCGCTGGGTCGATGCGGAAATCGCGCTCTTTCGCAGTCTCCACCCCGATCGGCCGATCATCGCGGCTCTGGTCCTGGGCGATCCGGCAGTCAGTTTTCCCTCCGCGCTTCTCGAACCCGATGCGGAAGGCGTGGTGCGGGAGCCGATTGCAGCCGATTTCCGGCCCGACCACGATGGTACCCGCCTTGCCCGCCTGAAGATCGTCGCCGGCCTGACCGGCGTGGCGCTCGACCAGATTATCCAGCGCGATGCCCAGAGACAATTGCGCCGTGTGATCGCCATCACGCTGCTTACGGTTCTGCTTACCCTATCGATGGCCCTCATGCTGATCTTCGCGTTGCGCGCGCGGATGGAAGCCGAGCATCAACGTCAGCAGGCCGAGGGATTGATAGAATTCATGTTGACCGACCTCAGGCAGAGGCTGGAAGGCGTCGGCCGGCTGGACGTGCTCCAGTCCGTTAACAAACGCGCACTAGACTATTACGCCGACCAGTCCGACCTCAAGACCCTGCCGGCCGACTCGCTCGAACGCCGCGCCCGAATTCTGCACGCCATGGGAGAGGACGACCACAAGCGTGGTGACGTAGCCGGAGCGCTGGCGAAGTTCAGCGAAGCGCACCGTGTGACCGGCGCCCTACTGGCGGCAAGCCCGCAGGATCCGCCACGGCTCTTCGCCCATGCCCAGAGCGAGTTCTGGTTGGGCTATGTCGATTTCATCGACTACCGGTATGAAAAGGCCCTGCCGCGCTTCATCGCCTATCGCGGACTTGCCGAGCAATTGGTCAGGCTTGTCCCGGGCGATCAGTCCTACTGGCGCGAACTGGCCTATGCCCAGGGCAACATCTGCACGATCGCGGTCACGCGGCGCGGCCCGGAAAAGCAGCTCGCGGAATGCAGCGATGCGCTCGCCACGATGGAGCGCGTGGGCAGAATGGTCCCCGGCGATTTCAGCGTCAAGGCGGACATCGCCAACCGCCATGCCTGGATGGCGGATGCCCTGCGCGTGCAGGGCAGGAACGTCGACGCGCTGCATGAACGCGCGCAGCAGGCGGCTATCGTGCAGCGCCTGCTAAAGGACGATCCTAAGAACGTCAGCTACCTCCAGGACTGGATGCTGGCGCGATATTCAATGTCGCAATTGCTCAATTCGCTGGGCGAGCGGCACAGAGCCGAGAAAATGCGAGAGGATGCTCGTCGCGATGTCGAGCGATTGATCGAATCGGATCCCGAGAACAACGATTGGCGCTTGTGGAAGGCCAAGCTGACCAAACCCCTCGATAAATAGGAACCCATCATGTCGACCCTGAACTACATGCAATACGGTCTGGCGAACCAGCTCGACCTCGAACTGACGGGCGAAGAGCCGATCGTCTTCAACGTCATCCTCAAGGCCGAAGAAGGACGCATCGTCCTGGAATATGACCAGCCCGCCGCACCGGGCCAAGACTATATCGCGATCACCTGCGACAGCGTCGTCGACATCACGCTGGTCGGGGACCAGCTCTGGTTTTCCAAGGAATTCGACGCCATCACCACCAAGGAACCCCTCTCGTCCTTCTATGGCGGGCTTGAGTACAGCGCCTATGACGAGAAGCTCGACCGGTACAAGGCGGTCCGCTTCAACGCGCGCTTCAATCAAGGTGGAAAGTACGGCACGCGCCACCGCTTCAACATCAACGTGGACCTGCTGCAGGACATAAATGCCTGCGAACCGCGCTGGATCGGACTGACCATCGATCCCGACATCAAGAACCCGCCTCCGCAGGTCTGAATAGCGGATGATCGATTCGTGATCCTTTCGGTACTGGCCCAGATCCGGCAGACGGCACGCGCGGGGGATATCCTCCGCGCGTGGCGCATGTTCGAGAGTGCGGGGCTGCTGGCCTCGCAGGCGCCGGATGCCCTCAGCCTCAAGGGCCGGCTGCTCAAAGACCGCGGCCTGCGCAGCTTGGGAGACGAGCGTAGGCAGCTTCTGGACCAGGCGCAGGCCGCCTACATGCAGGCGGCGGGCGAGCGGCGGGCCACGTATCCGCTCATCAACGCGGCGACCATCGCCTTGCTCAACGGCAAGACGCAGGAGGCATCTCTCGTCGCAACAAGAGTGCTGGAACTGCTGGAAAGCGGCGACCATGAACCGGAAACGCGCTACTGGATCGGCGCGACGGCTGCCGAGGGCCACTTGCTGCTTGGCAATACAGAGGCAAGCAGCACCGCGCTCGAACTGGCAATCGCGGCAGCGCCCGAGGCATGGGAAGATCATGCGGTCACGCTGCGTCAGTTCCGGCAGATACTCGAAAGGATCGGGGCGCCTGGCGATCTCTTCGATCATCTCCGCCCGCCGCCGAGCCTCTATTTCAGCGGCATCATCGGCCTGCCGGGAGATGAAAACGAAATCCGCGAGAAAGTCGGCGTCCTGCTCGACGATATCCGGCCGGGCGCGGTTTTCGGCGCGCTTGCGGCAGGATCAGATATTGTCATCGCCGAAATGGCACAGGCAAGGGGCGCTCGGCTCAACATCGTGCTACCGCTCTCCCTGCCCGCCTTTCGCCATATCTCCGTCGCCCAGTACGGCGGCGATTGGGCCGAGCGGTTCGACCGGCTCATCGAGGCTGCCGACCTAGTGGAAACGCTTGACCGGACGAACTGCCTCTCTGCTCCCGCGATCCTGAACGGATCACGCGTCGCGATGGGGCTGGCGCTGCGACGATCGAGAATGCTCGCAACGCGGGCCATCGCACTCCATGTCGGCCGGGAAACGGACAGGATCGCACAAGCCGAAGCGGAATGGCGGGCCCAGGGGCTGGAAATCCATGACCTCACCCTGGACTACTCCGTCCCGGCGAGCGGAGCCGGGTTCGGCAGAGCAGTCGATCGCACCGTCCTTGCCTCGACACGTCCGTTACCGCCTTGTTCCGACCCGTCGGTAGGGGCACCGGAACTGACGGAGGAAGGGTTCTCGATCCTTCGGTTCGGCGATCCCGTCATGGCCATGGATCACGCGGCCGCTATATTGCACATGGCTCCCGAGAGCGGCTTGGGTTCGATTGCCGCCCCTGCGCGCCGGAATCCGGTGTGGAGGAAGATGCCGAACTTGCCATAGTGCTCGCACGGGCGGCGCCTGCGGGAAGCATTTGCGCGCCTTGGCCGCAGATCGCCGTCATAGACCTGCTCGCCCCCGATTACCGTTTCGAGGCCGCCGGAGACATCGTCACGCCATTGGGCGATTTTGCGATAGGCCTGTTCAGGCTGCTTTCGTCGGCCTGAACAGGCGGCCGCGTTCAGCAGACCAGTTCATGGAGCATGCGGGGGGCGTGGATCACCAGTTGGCCTTCATCACGGCTGATGATGCCCCGCCGATCAGCGCCGCGATCGCGCGCGATGCCGTCTCGCGAGTGGTATTGGCGCTTAGTGCCAGCGTAGTCACGCGTGGCGGCGGCGCGATCCGTTCCCTGCCATCCGCAAGGGCCAGCAATTCGGCATAGACGCGCCCGGCCGCGCTGTATGTCGTGCGGGCAACCATCCGGTCCAGCGCCCGATCGAGTTGCCTTGCCAATAATCGAGCCATTCCGGCGCCAATTTCCGCATCTGCGGCCACAAGTTCGGCGATCTTTGTGGCTTCTGCGCGCAATAGGGTCGATTCTGCGAGAGTGCCAATTTCCGCGCGATGTACGGTCGGAGCCGGATAGGCGCCGAAAAATTCGCCCGGGCCATGCTGGGCGAGTTGCTGACGCTGCCCTTCAAGGCCAAATGTCTCGATCCGAATCGCGCCATCGATCACCAGCCAGCAGTACTGCGAAGGCTCCCCCTGATGCGCGATGATCTCCTTGGCGCCGAGCAACTGCGGAATCAGGACGCGCGAAAGCGACTCGGCCGATGACCGGCCGCATCGAAAAATCGCCCCGATTGCCTCGATTTGCTCTTCAATATCCAACAGTTGCTGCCCCAGGCCGGAACGGCCTCATCCGTCCCACTATCATGGACCTGACCGATTTTAACAGCACCTGAGGAACAGCAAACCAATTCTGATTCGCTGCATGTGCGTGATCCGTGTCACGCGGAATATGGATTCAATCCGTTAGAAAAGCCTTGCGACCCGAAGGCGGCTCCTAACCGAGCAGCCCCATTTCCTGGCCCGAAGGCTTCACGCCTTCGGGCCATTTTTTTGTACTTTCGGGGCAGGAGTTGAACTCTCTGCGGCATTTCCGTGACGATGCTGCCGAACTGCAAAATTCCACGCAAGGGCGATCGCGGTCAATTCGACGCCATTTAATGCACCGTTTCGAATCGAAACGCTTTCCATGAATTCATCGGGCCATTCAACAGCCGCCACCCTAAACCCGAAAAGGGAAGTTCAAGAGCGGTTCGAACAGTCCTTCTGCAATACTTCGATGCGGCATCATGTCGGGGTGGCAGCCGAAATGTTGCTCCTCGTAATAATTCATTTCCCATAGCGACTTGCCGATCCGACCCGATTGACAGCTTGCAGCATCGACCACACTGGCCCGTGCAAATGCGATGCATTAGCATTACTCATCAGGGGGATCAGTCTTGTCGAACACGTCCTATCGCCGCGCGCGCATCCTTTCCGGAGCCAGCCTGACCGCGCTCGCCTGCACCGCGCTTGCCTGCTTTGCCGGCCAAGGCGCCCATGCCGCGGAAGCCGAGGAAAACACCGGCCCGGCGATTGTCGTCACGGCGGCAGGCTATGAGCAGGACATTACCGTAGCCCCGGCCAGCGTCACTGTGCTGGACCGCGAGGAACTTCAGGAAAAGCGCTTCGGAAGCCTGGCGGAGGCATTGCAGGATGTGCAGGGCGTCGATGTCGGTGGTGAGGCCGGCAAGACCGGGGGCCTCAACATCTCGATCCGCGGGATGCCCAGCGACTATACGCTGATCCTGATCGACGGCCGCCGCCAGAACGCCCCGGGCAACGTCACGCCCAACGGCTTCGGCGAATCCTCGACCAGCTTCATGCCGCCCTTCTCCGCGATCGATCGGATCGAAGTGGTGCGCGGGCCCATGTCCACGCTCTATGGCTCGGACGCGATGGGCGGCGTCGTCAACATCATCACCCGCAAGGTCGGGACGCGCTGGGTCGGCACGGCATCGGCCGAAACCACGGTTCAGGGCGACGATCGGTTCGGCAATATCCAGTCGATCAACGGCTTCGTGCAAGGGCCGGTCGTCAAGGATCTTCTCGGCCTGACCCTGCGCGGCAGCGTGTTCCACCGCGAGGGCGCGAATATCGAGATACCCGGAGATCCTGCGCTCACGCTTGGCCGCAACCCGGTGGAATCGGATATCTACACTTACGGCGGGCGCCTGAGCTTCACGCCCCATGCCGACCATGATCTCTGGGTGGAGATCGACCGTAACGAGCAGACCTACGACAACAGCAAGGGCCAGCTCGGCACGCTGGGATCGGGCGGCTATTCACCGAGGCAGCAGTTCAACCGCACGAACTACGTGTTCGCTCATAGCTGGCGCACCGGCCTCGGCACACTCGACACCACTCTGACGCGCAACGATACCGAGACGATCGGCCGCCTCATTCCCAACGGCACCCCCGGTGCGACGCCCGGGAGTGCCCGCAATCTCGAAGCCCGCAACGACATCATCGATTCGCGCTTTGCCGGAAAGGCAGGCCCCGTCGCCTTCACGGTCGGCGGACAGTACTGGCGCGCGCAGATGAAGGACGGCGTCGCGCCCGCACCGTTCAAGTTCACCCAGTGGGCAGGCTTTGCCGAAGCGACCCTTACCGTGGTCGACGGGTTCAACCTGACTGGCGGCGCCCGCTACGACGACCATTCCACCTTCGGCAGCAATTGGTCTCCCCGCGCCTATGCGGTCTGGAACATCAACGATGGCCTGACCGTGAAGGGCGGCGTCAGCCGTGGTTTCAAGACCCCGCGCGTCGAACAGATCGCCAGCGGCATCATCGGTTTCGGCAGCCAGGGCCGCGTACCGCTGATCGGCACGCCCGACCTGATGCCCGAGACCAGCACCAGCTACGAAGCCGGTCTCTACTACGACAGCCACGGCTTCTTCAGCGGCAACGTCACCCTGTTCAACAACGATTTCGACGACAAGATCGCCTCCGGACCCGGCATTCCGAACTGCACGTTCTCTGGCTATACCACCCCTCCAGCGGGCTGCATCGACGTGGGCAACTTCCCCAATGTCGAGCTGTTCGGCCAGTCGATCAATATCGACAAGGCCCGGACCCGCGGTGTCGAAGTGGCCACCCGCTTCGCCTTCACACCGGCGATTTCGCTCTCGGTGAACTACACCTACACCGAAACCGAACAACTCAGCGGCAGCGAAAAGGGGCTCCCGCTAGTGGGCATGCCCAAGCACATGCTGAACGGGAACCTGCGCTGGAAGGTCAGCGAGGAAGCGAGCCTCTGGGCAAGGACCGAGATCCGCTCCGGCCGCTGGCGCGGCAACAATGTCCAGCAGGCAGCGGTGGGCGATTTCCGCAGCTACGAGGTATTCCACCTTGGCGGGTCGTACCAGATCACCCCCGCCTTCCGTCTGGCGGCCACGGTCTACAACGTGCTGGACACCGACTACGCGGTCTACGTGCCTTATGCGAGCGGCACGAGCACGGTCTACACTCCCGCCTACTCGATCAATCAGGAAGGCCGCCGGCTCTGGCTGTCGGCGACGGTGGATTTCTGAGGCTCAACCCAGACGCGCTCCCTTCCTTTTGCGGGAAGGGAGCGCGTTTGCGCAACCGCCGGAAATAAGACGTGAGCTACTTATTACCTTCCGGAAACAGTTTTAATTAGTCCGACTATTTTGTTGTTGTAGAATCCATTCTTCAACGATAACTCCCCGGATATCGGATAAATAATCCGACGTTAGCGCCATCGCTGCGCTGACGTTGCCCCGACAATGGGGAACAGGGGAGAGGGAATCGTGAATAAAGTCAGACTAAGTCTGTCCTGCGCACTCGTCGCGTTCGCTACACCGGCCTGGGGGCAGGCCGTATCGAACGACAAGGACGCCAAGCCTGAAGTCCAGCCCGTTCCGGAAGACGATGCCGCAAAGGAGGCAGTGTCGCCGGAAGACATCATCGTCACCGGGTTCCGTGCCAGCCTGTTCAACGCAGCCCAGATCAAACGCGATTCCGACGCGATCGTCGATGCGGTCGTGGCCGAGGATATCGGCAAGCTGCCGGACAACAACGCGGCGGAATCGCTGGCGCGCGTTTCCGGCATCCAGGTCAGCCGTTCGGGCGACGAGGCCAACCAGGTGCTCGTGCGCGGGCTGCCCGATCTGACGACGACCTTCAACGGTCGCGACATCTTCACCGCGGAATCGCGCGGCGTGGCGCTTTGGGACTTCCCTCCCGGCGCCCTGCGCGCGCTGGAAGTCTATAAGTCCGGCACCGCTGATCTCATCGAGCCGGGCCTGGCAGGCCTCATCAACGTGCGCACATGGCGCCCGTTCGACTTCAAGGGCTTCGAAGTGGCCGGATCGGTTCGCGGCACTTACAACGACCAGTCCAAGAAGTACGACCCCGCCAACGCCAATCTCCAGATCACCGACCGCTGGCAGACCGGCATCGGCGAGATCGGCGCGCTCATCAACTTCGCCTATACCCAACAGCAGTTCCGCAACGCAGCGCGCTGGAACAGCGCCGATGTGCTGGCGCCGGATGCCGGCAATACCGTGGAACCGGAATCGGTCGGTCGCGATTTCGTCTTCCCGGAAGCGGTCGGCGTCTTCTACAACAGCGGCATCCGCAAGCGCCCGTCGATCAATGCGTCGCTCCAGTGGAAGCCCGCGCCCAATTTGGAAATCTACGTGGATGGCCTGTGGCAGGCCTATCGCGGACGTGATGCGAACGACTTCTTCGCGACCTCGCTGCGCTTTGCAGGAGCACAGCTCAGCAATGTCGTTCTCGATCCCGACGAGCCCAACAAGGTTCTCAGCCTGACCAAGACGGGTGGCTGGCGCCCCGATATCTATCGCTCCACGGTCAATGGCGACACCAATACCTATCAGGGTGCGATCGGCGCGGTCTGGACCACCGGCAAGGCGACGATCTCGACCGACTTCGCCTATACCGACAGCACGTTCAAGCAGACCGAATGGAGCCTGGACTCCGCCCTCACTTCCGCGCCGACGGTGGATGCCGCCTTCGACGTGAAGGGCTCCGCGGCCTTCTCCCTTCCCGGCTTCGATGCGACGGATCCCGCCAACTACCAGTTCCGCGGCTTCTTCGACCGTATCTACGTGGGCAAGGGCAACGGCATCCAGTGGCGCGGCGACGTCTCGCTGGAAACCGACATTCCCTTCCTGCCCCTGCTCCAGGTCGGCAGCCGGGTGACGACACGGGATTCGTCGGTGCGTTCAGGTTCGCGCTATGCCTACCTGATGGATCTCGGCATCGGGATGAACGAACTCGGACTGGGCGACATGTCGCTCATCGACAATACCTTCCGGGGCGGCGTGCAGGGCTTCACCCAGTGGCTGGCGCCGAGCCGCTCGGCCGTCCGCAGCAATATCGACGGCCTGCGCGCGATATCGCTTGCCGGATTGCAGCAGCTGGCGCTGATGTATCCGAACGATGCCGGCATCCGCGACAATATCCAGCGGTGGTCAAGCGTTGACGTTCCGCTCGATCCGCTGGCTTCATGGGATGCGAGCGAAAAAACCTATGCCGCCTATGCGCAGGGCAAGTATGCCTTCGACATCGGCGGGGTGGAGATCGGCGGTCTCGTCGGCGTGCGCATCGTCAATACGGATGGCCGCTATTCGGGCACATCGCTGGTGGACGGCGTGCAGACGCCCGAGGAAACGCGCCAGAACTATGTCGACGTGCTGCCCAACTTCAGCACGCGCATCCGCTTCACGGACAAGTTCCAGGTCCGCCTGGCCTATACCAAGACGCGTACCCGTCCGACGTTCGGCCAGTTGAACCCGGCCGTGAACATCACCCGCGCGCAGAATACCGGCGGCACGCCGGGCCGCTATGACGCTTATGGCCGCGCCGGCAACCGCGACCTCGCACCGCTGACCTCGCGCAACTATGACGCCACGCTCGAATACTACTTCTCCCCGCGTGCGGCGGCGGGCGTTTCGCTGTTCTACCGCGATCTCGACGGCTTCATCAGCGATTATACGCGCGACGTGCAGGACCCGGTCTACGGGCTGATCCAGGTGGTTCGCCCCGAAAATGCCGGCTCCGGCCGCATCAAGGGCGTCGAAGCCGGGTTCCACAGCTTCTTCGACTTCCTGCCGGGCATGCTTTCCGGCTTCGGGGTGCAGGGCAACGTCACCTATCTTGACGGAAAGAACCAACTGCCCAACGCGCTTGGTCAGGACACCAGGATGGTGGCCATCCCCGGCGTTTCGCACTGGAGCTACAACGCCGTGCTGTTCTATGAACGCGGCAAGCTCTCGACCCGTCTTTCGTACAATTACCGGTCGAAGTTCACCAACTTCTACTCGCCCGACGCCAATGGCAATCTCTACGTGGGCGAAGGAACCAAGGCGATCGCCCGACTGGACTATTCGCTGTCCTACACCGTGATCCCGGCAATCACGATCACGGCGGACGTCAGCAATATCCTGGGCAAGCCGTTCAACAACTACCGCTACTTCAACCAGACCCAGACCTACCCGCGCGACATCCGCTACGAAGGCCGCTACTTCGGCCTCGGGACGCGCTTCCGCTTCTGATCGGAACGAAGGGCGCGGTGTTTCGCCGCGCCCTTCTGTCCATCACGAAGATGCGTTGCGTGCGGTCACGATCCATGCCGCACCGTCGATCATCACCGAGTGCTCGCCCGGACGCCGGGCGAAAGCATCGCGCACTGCTGCTGCGGCGCTTTTTCTCACGTCCGGGGCGGCGTCCGCCAGAGCGCGGGACAGCGGGCCGACCTCGAAGGCCATGTCCACCGCATCGTTGATGGCCCCTTCCCTGCTGGTCCCGAGCCCGAAGGGGATTTCGCGGTCAAACGGCGCGATCGCGATATCCGTGAACCCCGCAAGCGAGAGGATCGATCGGACGCTTTCCCCGTCACCGAACGAAAACGGCCCCGGTGCATCAGGCTCCGGCGGCGGCGAGGCTGGGACGATGCCCTTGATCGCCCCCATCGGCAAGCGCACCCAGTCATTCTCGTCGGCCCCGCGCCAGCAGACGAAGGCTGCCCGTCCTCCCGGTTTCAACGCCAGACGCAGATTGGTGAAGGCCGCGACCGGCTCGGCGAAGAACATGACGCCGAAACGCGAATAGAGCAGGTCGAACCGCCCCGCCCCCAGATCGGCACTGCCCGCATCCTCCAGTTCGAAATCGAGCCCTGTATGTGCCGGGTAAAGCCCACGGGCGCGTTCGATCAGGGCGGCGGAAATGTCGATGCCGGTGACGTGGCCGTCAGGGCCGACACGATCGGCGAGCACGCGGCTCGTCGCGCCCGCTCCGCAGCCGATATCCAGCACCTGTTCGCCCGGCACCGGCACGGCAGCCTCGATCGCGGCGGCTCCGAAATGTTCCAGCATGGCATCGAGACGCGCCTGGTTGGAGACCCAGCGTTCGCCGCTCTTTCCGTTCCATTCGCTCACTCGGTAGACGCTGGCCTGCGGCATGTTCACTCGCTATTTGAGAATTGTTCGCAAATAGCCTATCGAGAGTTTCCGCGATTGGAAAGCGCCAAGCATCGAGCCGGGCCCTGGAGCCGAGCGGTCAGATCGGGAAATGACCCGGCTGCGTCTCGGCGGTGATCCAGCGCAGTTCGGTGAAGCTGTCGATCCCGGCCTTGCCGCCGAAGCGGCCATAACCCGAAGCGCCGACCCCGCCGAACGGCATCTGCGCCTCATCGTGAACGGTCGGTCCGTTGACATGGCAGATGCCCGAACGAATGCGGCGCGCGATGCCGAGACCGCGCGCGGTATCGCGCGTGAACACGGCCGCCGAAAGGCCATATTCGGTATCGTTGGCAAGTTCCACGGCATGGTCTTCGTCCCGCGCCCGGATCACGCCCACCACCGGGCCGAAACTCTCGTCACGGAACAGCTTCATCTCCGGCGTTACCCCGTCCACGACATGCGCAGGCATGAGAACCTTGTTCGTCGTTTCGCCGCCTACCAGAAGGCGCGCCCCTCGCGCCACGGCATCCTCCACCAGGCTGCGGCAATGCGCGACCGTCTTCTCGTCAACCACGGCACCCAGCGGCGTCGCGCCCTCGCGCGGATCGCCCACTGCCATCCCGGCGACCCTGGCCGCGAACCGTGCCACGAATTCATCGGCCACGGCATCGACCACGATGATCCGCTCGGTCGACATGCAGATCTGGCCCTGGTTCATAAAGGCCCCGAACGCGGCCGCCTTCACCGCCTCGTCGAGATCGGCGTCCTTCAAGACGAGCAGCGGCGCCTTGCCGCCCAGTTCGAGCAGGCAGGGCTTGAGATGGCCCGCAGCGCGGGTCGCGATGATCCGGCCGACTGCGGTGGAGCCGGTGAAGTTGATGCGCTTCACCTCGGGCGCATCGATCAGGGCGCCCACCACCCCTGCGGCATCTGCGGGTGCGTTGGTGACGACGTTCACCACGCCTTCCGGGAACCCCGCCTCGCCCAGCGCCTCCACGATCAGGCCATGCGTCCGGGGACAGGTCTCGCTGGCCTTGAGGATGACCGCATTACCGCAGGCGAGCGGCATGGCGATGGCCCGCACGCCGAGAATGATCGGCGCATTCCACGGAGCGATGCCGAGGATGACGCCCACCGGTTCACGCAGGGCCATGGCAATGCAGCCCGGCTTGTCGGAAGGGATCACCTCGCCGCCGATCTGCGTGGTCATGGCGGCCGCTTCGCGCAGGATACCGGCTGCCAGCGTCAGGTTGAACATTGCCCAACCGGCGGTTGCGCCGATCTCGCCCATCATGGCGGCGACGAAATCGGCCTTGCGCGCCTCCAGCGCATCGGCCGCCTTCATCAGGACCGCGCGACGCGCCGCAGGCCCCTGCGCTGCCCACAACGGCTGCGCTGCCGCGGCACGGGCGGCAATGGCCGGCATTTCGGCAGCGGTCATCGCTGCCGCACTGGAGGCGACCTCGCCGGTCAGGGGGTTGATGCGCTCGAACTGCATGGATGCTCTCCCGGAACTTAGCTATTTTAGATAGCAATGCAGCTCCACCGGCGCAACCATGCCGCAGCGGTCAAACGCGTTCGACTGCCAGCGCCAGTCCCATGCCCACGCCGATGCACAAGGTTGCCAGACCCAGCCTGCCGCCGCCCGCCTCCAGTTGCCGCGCCAGCGTCAGCGCGAGACGCGCGCCCGACATGCCAAGCGGATGGCCGAGAGCGATTGCGCCGCCATCGGCATTCACATGCGGCGCATCGTCAGGCAGGCCAAGCGCGCGCAGCACCGCGAGCGACTGGCTGGCGAAAGCCTCGTTCAGCTCTATCGCGTCGAAATCGGCGATGGAAAGGCCCAGTTGCGCCATCAGCTTGCGGGTCGCCGGAACCGGCCCGATGCCCATCACACGCGGCTCCACCCCGGCAGAGGCCATGCCCAAAATGCGCAGGCGCGGCACCAGACCATGGCGCTTCGCCGCAGCCTCCCCGGCAATGACCAGCGCCGCCGCGCCATCGTTGATGCCGGAAGCATTGCCTGCGGTAACCGTGCCCTCCGGGCCGAACAGCGGCTTCAGCCTGGCCAGCGCCTCAGCCGTGGTATCGGCGCGGGGATGCTCGTCAGCAGCGATCTCCACGCTTTCCCCCCGCTTGCGCCCCGGCACCGTGACCGGCACGATTTCCGCCGCAAGGCGATTAGCGGCCTGCGCGGCAGCGGCGCGCTTCTGGCTCCGCAGCGCGAAGGCGTCCTGATCCGCGCGGGAAATCCCGAACTGCTGCGCCACGTTCTCACCGGTGCGGGGCATCGTTTCGGTCCCGTGAAGCGCATCGAGCGCGGGATTGACGAAGCGCCAGCCCATCGTCGTATCCTCGATCTTCTGGCTACGGCCGAACGCGCCTTCGGCCTTGCCCATGACGAACGGCGCGCGGGTCATGCTCTCTACCCCTCCGGCGACAGCGAGTTCCATCTCCCCGGTCCGCACCGCGCGTGCAGCGGCCCCCACCGCCTCGAGACCGGAAGCGCAGAGCGTTGACGGTCACTCCGGGGACGGACACCGGCAGGCCCGCCAGCAGCAGGCTCATCCGCGCGACATTGCGATTGTCTTCGCCCGACTGGTTGGCACAGCCATAGAACACTTCCTCGATCGCGGCCGGATCGAGCCCGGGATTGCGCGCGAGCAAGGCTCGCAGCGGCACCGCGCCCAGGTCGTCCGCACGAACAGCCGCAAGCCCGCCGCCGTAGCGCCCGATCGGGGTGCGGACGGCATCGCAGATGAAGGCATGGCTGGTCATGGCGCAGGTTCCTCGGCCCGGGTCGGGGTGATCCGGTCCCGCTCCTCCTAGCAACCCGCCCTTCGCCCCGGCCCCTTACGCGGGAGCCCCGGAAACATTATCACAACCGGGAATTACGCCGCGCCGATCCTCGCGGGGTTTGCCGGTGGCCGGCCCGCGAGGACAGTGCGGCGGCTGTCTGGCCGGGGAACGACACCCGGCGCCGGTCGCAAAGAGGATGCCCATGACCCGTCGCATACATTCGAAAGCGGTAGTCGCCGCGATCTCCCTCGCCGCTTTCGCCGCCGGAACCGCTCATGCGCAGGACGCCGGCACCGCCGAATCGAAACCCGCCTCGCCTGCCACCTTGCGCTACTTCGAGGAAACCACATCCCGGTTGCCGTGGAACGACAGGGAGGATTTCGAACTTGCCAGCCGCGGGTTCATCGCAGGCATTCCCGGGAGCGCGATCGCGAAGGAAGACGGCCGCAGGATCCGCGATCTCTCCGAACTCGACATGTTCAAGGGCCCGCGCCCGGACAGCGTCAATCCCAGCCTCTGGCGCAACGCGCAGCTCCTGTCGCAATCGGGGCTCTTCAAGGTGACGGACCGCGTCTATCAGGTGCGCGGGATCGAACTCGCCAACCTGACCGTGGTGCTGGGGAAGACCGGCTATATCGTCGTCGACACCCTCACCACCGTGGAAAGCGCGAAGGCGGCGATGGACCTCGTGCGCGCGAAGCTCGGCGACCGGCCGGTCGTCGCGGTGATCTACACCCATAGCCATATCGACCATTTCGGCGGCGCTGCGGGTGTCATCGGCGCCGAAGAAGCCGCGCGCCGAAAAAGTGCCGATCATCGCGCCCGGCGGGTTCCTCAAGGAAGCGATCTCCGAAAACGTGATCGCAGGTCCGGCCATGAGCCGCCGGGCTACATTTGCCTTCGGCCACCTACTGGGAACCGGCGCCAGAGCCGACGTGAGCGACGGCATCGGCCCGGCCTTCAACCGCCTCGGCATGGCGACCGGCACGGTCCGAATGCTTCCGCCCACGCGCGAAATCCACAAGACCGGCGAAACCGCGACGATCGATGGCGTGCAGCTCGAATTCCAATACATGCCCAATACCGAAGCGCCTGCGGAAATGGCGATCTATTTCCCCGGCCTGCGCGTGCTGGACATGGCGGAAAACGCCAATTCCTCGCTGCACAACATCCTGACCCTGCGAGGTGCGCAGGTCCGCGATGCAAAGGCCTGGGCGGACGACCTCACCGAATCCACCCGGCTTTACGGCGCGGGTACGGATACGCTCATCACCTCCCATTTCTGGCCGCATTGGGGCAATGCGAAGATCCTGGACTACCTCTCTGCTCACCGGGACATGTACAAGTACCTGCACGACCAGTCGGTAAGAATGATGAACCAGGGCCTGAACGGCACGGAAATCGCGGAGAACCTCAAGCTGCCTGCACCGCTTGCCGATCGCTGGTTCAATCAGGGCTATTATGGAACCCTCAGCCACAACGCCAAGGCGGTCTACCAGCGCTACATGGGATGGTACGACGGCAACCCGGCGAACCTGAACCCGCTGCCGCCGCAAGCGGCCGCGCCGAAATATGTCGCGGCAATGGGCGGGCCGGACGCGGTGCTGGCGCAAGGGCGCAAGGCCATCGAGGGGGGCGACTATCGCTGGGCATCGGAACTGCTCTCCCGCCTTGTCTTCGCAGAGCCGGACAACCGCGCCGCCAAACTCGCCCTGGCCGACAGCCTGGAACAGCAGGGCTACGAGGCGACAAGCTCGATGTGGCGCAACGCCTTCCTCTCCGGTGCGAAAGAACTGCGCGAAGGCGTAAAACAGGCCGGGTTCGATTCCGTAGCCGGCTCGATCCCCGCACTTTCGCTGGACGAGATACTCAACCTGCTCGCCGTGAGGCTGGTCCCGGAACGCGCCCTCGCGCAGCCGATGACGCTCGATCTCGCGCTGGATGGCGGGAAGGAAGCGCAGCACATCGAAGTGCGCAGCGGCGTGCTGATCCATCAGCCGGTCGGGCCGGGCGTACCTGCCGCGCCGCGGCTCGAACTGACCCGCGCCCAGCTCGTCGCCGCGATCACGAACAAGCCGCCGGTCGATCCGCTGGACGAGGATCGGGCCGGGCGGCTCAAGGCCTTTCTGGGCCTGTTCGAGGCGCCCAGGGGTACTTTCGGGCTCGTTACACCCGCACCCCAGGTTGTAAACTAGCATAAGGCCCCATCATATCCGTGAATATGGCCGCCCCCGCGCACTTGGCCTCCTGCCGAAAGGACAGGCAGCCTAAGCCGGGGGCATGAGCATTACAGTCACCCGCGATGGCCCGGTCGCCATCGTCGCCTTCGATCGCCCACGCGCGAAGAATGCCTTCACTATGGCGATGCGGCGGGATTTCGTCGATGCCTTTGCCGCGCTGGACGCGGATCGTTCCGTCCGCGCCGTCGTCCTTACCGGGAGCGAAGGCAACTTCTGCTCCGGCGCGGATATCGGCGAAATGGGAGACACCGGCCCCGAGGACTTCCTGGCCCGGATGCATCTGCTTCATGCCATGGCCCGCGCGGTGGCCCGCTTCCGTGCCCCGGTGATCGCTGCGGTGGACGGCGTTTGCATTGGCGCGGCGTGGGGCTTCGCCCTCGCCGCCGATATCGTGCTCGCCGGTGAAGAAGCACGCTTCGCCGCCACTTTCCGCCGCATCGGCTATGCTCCGGATGCGGGCCTCGCCTGGCACTTCCTGCGCACCATCAATCCGATGCGCGCACGGGAGATAGTCTATTCCGGACGCGAGGTCCGTGCCGAAGAAGCCCTCGCGTCCGGCCTTGCCATGGAAGTCCTGCCGGGAGATGCCCTGATGGACCGCGCCATGGAACTCGCGCGCGATATCGCCGAAGGGCCCGCCACCGCGCTTCATCTCGCCAAGCGCCAGTTCGCCGCAGCCCCCGCGATGAGCTTCGAGACCTTTCTCGACTTCGAAGCCACGATGCAGCCCCTGCTCGGACAGACCGGCGACCACCGCGACGCCGTGACCGCCTTTCGCGAGAAGCGCCCGCCCCGGTTCAACGGCGGCTGAGCCCTTCCTTCCTGCCCCGATCCCCGCTCTTTACCTTCTGGAGTTTCCCATGATCCGCACGGCCCTTTCCGGCACCATTCTCGAGATCACCCTGGACAATCCGCCGGTCAACGCGCTCGGCGCTTCCGTGCGCGCGGGTCTTTCCGAAGCAGTAGCCCGTGCCGCCTCGGACGACGCGGTAACCGCGATAATCCTGACCGGCGCGGGCAAGCTGTTCAGCGCCGGGGCCGATATCTCCGAGTTCGGCAAACCACTTGCCGATCCCCAACTGCCCGATGTGCTGGACGCGATCGAGACCTGTCCCAAACCGGTGATCGCCGCGATCAACGGCACCGCACTGGGCGGCGGTCTCGAACTCGCGCTCGCCTGCCATTACCGCATTGCCCTTGAAGAGGCGAAGCTGGGCCTGCCGGAAGTGACCCTGGGCATCCTGCCGGGCGCCGGCGGCACCCAGCGTCTGCCCCGTTTCGTCGGCCTGGACGAGGCTCTGCGGATGATCGTCTCCGGCTCTCCCATCGCAGCGGCCAAGGCGGCCGGGATCGGGCTCGTCGATCACATGGTTGCGGATTACGCGGAACTGCTTCCGGCCGCCCGCGAACTGGCCGCTTCCGGCTTGCCCGCGCGCCCTACCCGCTTGCGCGAAGTCTCCGGCGAAGCGGGAAGCGCGGATGCGTTCGTGGCGGCCAACCCCCGACTGTTCAAGGGCCTCCATGCCCCGGCCGCCTGTGTCGAGGCGGTGAAGGCCGCCGCCGCGTTACCATTTGCCGAAGGCATGGCAGTGGAGCGCCGCCTGTTCCTCGATCTCGTCGCCGGTGACCAGTCCCGCGCGCTGCGCCAGGCCTTTTTTGCCGAGCGCTCCGCCGGACGGATCGAGGATCTGCCCAAGGACACGCCCCTGCGCGAGATCGGCCGCGTCGGCATCATCGGCGCAGGCACGATGGGCGGCGGCATCGCCATGAACTTCCTTTCGGCGGGAATCCCCGTCACCATGGTCGAGACCAATGGCGAAGCATTGGAGCGCGGCACGGGGTGATCCGCCGCAATTACGAAGCGAGCGCCGCCAAGGGCCGCCTCACCCCGGAACAGGTCGAGACGGCGATGGACCGACTTTCGCCGACCCTGGATTTCGAGGCTCTGGCCCAGTGCGATCTCGTGATCGAGGCGGTCTACGAGAACATGGACGTGAAGAAAGAGGTCTTCGCACGGCTGGACAAGGTTGCCCGCCCCGGCGCGATCCTCGCATCCAACACGTCCTACCTCGACGTGGACGAAATCGCCGCAAGCACTTCCCGTCCGCAGGACGTGGTCGGCCTGCACTTCTTTTCGCCCGCCAATGTGATGAAGCTGGTGGAAGTGGTGCGCGGCGCGAAAACGGCGCCGGATGTGATCGCCACCGCCATGGCGCTCGGCCGCAGGATCGGGAAAGTGCCGGTGGTTGCGGGGGTCTGCTACGGCTTCATCGGCAATCGCATGCTGATCCCCCGGCAGGACAATGCCCTGGCCCTTATCCTGGAAGGGGCCAGCCCCGATCAGGTGGACAGAGTCCACACCGATTTCGGCATGCCCATGGGACCGTTCCAGATGACCGACCTCGCCGGGGTGGACATCGGCTGGCACCGCGATCCCGCCCGGATCGAAAACCTCAAGGACGCCCTTTGCGCACAGGGACGCTGGGGCCAGAAAACCGGTGTGGGCTTCTATGATTATGACGAACAGCGCAAGCGCACGAACTCTCCGGTCGTCACCGCCCTGATCGAGGAATTTCGCGAGCGCGAGGGCATCGTCCCGCGAGAGATTGCAGACGAGGAAATCGTTGTGCGCACGCTCTACACGATGGTCAATGAGGGGGCAAAAATCCTGGAGGAGAGGATCGCCCAGCGCGCTTCCGATATCGACGTGGTCTGGCTCCATGGCTACGGCTGGCCCCGCTGGACCGGCGGCCCGATGTTCTGGGCCGGTGAGACAGGCCTTGCCAGGATCGTCGAGGCGCTTAACCGCCACGCAGACCGTCTCCCGGCCGATTTCACTGTCTCGCCCCTGCTGCGCGACCTTGCCCGGCGCGGGGAAGGCTTCGCATGAGCGCCCCCTTCAGCTTCACTTACGGCCCGCGCGTGACCTGCGGTGAAGGCAGCGCCAGGCGGGTTGCCGACATGCTGCCCGACGGCCCGGTCCTGTTCGTCACCGATCGCCAGATCGTGTCGCTGGGACTGGCGGAACCGGCGCTGGAAGCGCTGAGAACCTCCGGTCGGCCAGTCGCGGTTTTCGACGCGGTGGAAGCAGACCCCTCCCGGGCCACGCTGGAAGCCGTCGTGGCAGCGGGGCAGGACATCGCGGCAGCCGGTGTCGTCGGTTTCGGCGGTGGCAGCCCGATGGATGTCGCAAAGCTGGCAGCCTATCTGCTCGGCTCGGGCGATGACCTCGACACGATCTGGGGCGTGGGCAATGCACGCGGCACCGGCCTGCCGCTGGTGCTGATCCCGACGACTGCCGGCACCGGTTCCGAAGCCACGCCGGTTTCGATCATAACCCTGCCCGGCGACGAGAAGCGGGGCGTATCCTCACCCGCGCTGGTGGCAGGAAATGCCGTGCTCGACCCCGCGTTGACGCTCGGTCTCCCCAGCGCCGTGACGGCCGCCACCGGCATGGATGCGATGGTCCATGCGATAGAAGCCTATACCTCGCGGCATCTCAAGAACCCGCTGTCAGACATGCTGGCCCGGGAGGCGCTGACCCTGCTCGCAGGCAATCTCCTCATCGCCTGTACCGAGCCCGCCAATATCGCCGCGCGAGAGGCCATGCTGCTCGGCGCGCATCTGGCGGGAGTGGCCTTCGCCAATGCCCCGGTGGCGGGGGTACACGCCCTCGCCTATCCTCTCGGAGGCCGGTTCCACGTTCCCCACGGCCTGTCCAACGTGCTCATGCTGCCCCATGTGCTGGCGTTCAACATGAGTGCCGCATTGCCGCTCTACGCCCAGCTTGGCCCGCTGGTCGATCCGGAGCTGGCAGGACTTGGCGGGCAAGCGCAGGCCCAGGGTCTGCTTGAAGCGCTGCGGAACATGGCCGAAACGGCAGGAATGCCATCCCGTCTGGCCGAAGTGGGCGTTTCCCGCGCCGATCTCAACAGGCTTGCCGCCGACGCCATGTTGCAGGAACGCCTGCTGCGCAACAACCCGCGCCCGATCACGCTTGACGATGCGCGTCAACTCTACGAGGCAGCACTATGAGCCGCGAACCCTTGCGCCCGCGCGAAACCTATCGCCACTTCACACCGATCACCACGCGCTGGCACGACAACGACGTCTACGGCCACGTCAACAATGTGGTCTACTATTCGTGGTTCGACACTGCCGTGAACGCATGGTTGATCGAGGCAGGCCTGCTCGATGTCGAGAACGGCAATCCGATCGGCCTCGTCGTCGAAACCGGCTGCCGCTACGCCGCTTCGGTGCAGTTCCCGCAGAAACTGGAAGTCGGCATCCGCGTCGCCAGACTGGGTTCGAGCAGTGTCACCTACCACCTCGGCATCTTCGTGGAAGGTGCGGGAGCAGCGGCCGCCGAGGGGCATTTCACGCATGTCTACGTCGATCGCGACAGTCGCAGGCCGGCGCCCTTGCCAGAGGAGTGGCGAATGCTGCTTGAAACGATAGCTTGATATTGATTATCAAAAGCAAATTGGTTGCATCCTTTGCAGTGAACTCCTAACTCGGCTCAGGGCCATGTTCCCGGCCCGGCAACGAGGAGTAGGCTGCGGCCATGGATATTCGTCGCGAATCCGACAGCATCGGTGAAATCGAAGTTCCCGCAGCCGCCTACTGGGGTGCGCAAACGCAGCGCAGCATCGAGAATTTCCCCTTCGCATCCAGCGAGCGCATGCCTCTTGCGATCGTGCGCGCCCTTGCGCGCGTCAAACTGGCAGCGGCACGGGTGAACCGCGCCCACGGCCTTGAAGGCGGGCTCGCCGATGCCATCGAGGCCGCCGCTGCGGAGGTGGTGGAGGGCAAGCTCGACGACCAGTTCCCGCTCGTGATCTGGCAAACCGGCAGCGGCACCCAGAGCAACATGAACGTCAACGAGGTCATCGCCGGGCGCGCCAACGAAATCCTCAGCGGCCAGCGCGGCGGCAAGTCCCCGGTTCATCCCAATGACCACGTCAATCGCGGACAGTCCTCCAACGACAGTTTTCCAACCGCGCTTCATGTCGCGCAGTCGTGTCGATCGAGGAAGACCTCGTGCCCGCGCTGGACCGGCTCACCGCGTCGCTCGATGCCAAGGCACAAAGCTGGCAGGACATCGTGAAGATCGGCCGCACGCACTTGCAGGATGCCACCCCGCTTACCCTCGGGCAGGAATTTTCCGGCTACGTGCAGCAGCTTCGCGATGCCTATCAACGCATCCGCGATGCCGAAAAGGGCGTGCTGCGACTGGCGCAGGGCGGTACGGCGGTCGGCACCGGCCTCAATGCCCCGGAGGGCTTCGGGCTGGCTGTCGCCGCCGATCTCGCGGAGCAGACCGGCAAGGACTTCGTCCAGGCGCCCAATACATTCGAGGCGCTCGCCAGCAATGACGCGCTCGTCCAGCTTTCGGGTACACTCTCCACCCTCGCCGTCGCGCTCACCAAGATCGCCAACGATGTGCGGCTGCTGGGTTCAGGCCCGCGTTCCGGCCTCGGCGAACTGGATCTCCCGGCGAACGAGCCCGGCAGTTCGATCATGCCCGGCAAGGTCAATCCGACCCAGTGCGAGATGCTGACGATGGTGGCCGCGCAAGTCATCGGCAACCATCAGGCCGTCACGGTCGGCGGCCTGCAGGGCGCTTTCGAGCTTAACGTGTTCAAGCCGATGATCGGCGCCGCTGTGATCCGCTCGATCGATCTGCTCTCTACGGGCATGACCAGCTTTGCCGAACGCTGCGTGGACGGGATAGAGCCCAACCGTGCGCGTATCTCCGAACTGCTCGAACGCTCGCTGATGCTGGTGACCGCGCTTGCGCCCGAGATCGGCTACGACAATGCCGCCAAGATCGCCAAGCATGCTCATGCAAAGGGCCAGACCCTGCGCGAGGCGGCGCTGGAGCTCGAACTCGTGGACGACGCGACTTTCGACCGGCTGGTACGGCCTGAAACAATGGTCTGAAGGAAGGACCGGTTAAGGCTATCAGCCTTCAGGAAGCGGCGGCGCGCTCAAGGAAAGCGCCGCCGCTTCCTGTTTCAGTTGTTGCCCCCGACCTCAGGCTCCTGCGGCAGCATGAGCGAAAATCGGCAGCGAAGCCCCTTCGGATCGAACTCCATCGACGACTGGCCCTTGTCGGCCGCAAAGCTGCGTTCGATCAGACGGGTACCGAACCCGCGGCGGACCGGCGGCGAGACCATCGGGCCGCCGCTTTCAAGCCACTCGATCACCAGCCTTCTGCCGTTTTCCTCATCCAGAATTCGCCAGTTTATCGCGATTTCCCCCGAGACCGACGACAGCGCGCCGTATTTCACGGCATTGGTCGCCAGCTCGTGCATGGCCAGCGCCATCGATACCGAGGCGTGCGGCACGAGCAGCACCGACGGGCCATCGATGCGCACCCGGTCGATGGCCGATCCTACCGCAGCCGCAACCGTGCCGCGCACCGTCACGCTCAGTTCCGCAGGTTGCCAGCTTCGTTCGGTCAACAAATCGTGCGCAACGGCGAGTGCCCGCAGCCGCCCCTCGAAAACCAGTCTCGCGTCGGCAAAGGTTTTCGGGTCGCGGAAGGACTGGGTGGCAAGGCTCTGCACGATGGCGAGCGTGTTCTTGACCCGGTGGTTGAGTTCGTCGATCAGCAATTGCTGCCGTTCGACCGCTTCGAACTGCTCGGTAACGTCCTGACCCTGGACGAAAATCTGTACGACCGAACCTCGCTCATCGAGGATCGGCTGATAGATGAAATCGAGATATCGATCCTCGAAACGTCCGGTCCGCTCGCTCTCCAGAGAGACCCGGGAACCGCGTCCGATATAGGGGATCCCGGTACGATAGACCTCGTCGAGCAGGTCGACGAACCCCTGCTCCACAACTTCCGGCAAACCTTCCGCCACCGTCTTGCCGATGATCGGACGGCCCGCCGTCAATTGGCGATAGGCATTGTTGGCGATAGTGAAGACGTGGTCCGGCCCATCGACGATGGCGATGAAGCCCGGTGCCTGATCGTACATCGTCTTCAGACGCTGACTTTCCGCCGCCAGGTCGCGATTACGGGCCTGCACTGCCCTAGCGCGCTCGACGACATGTTTCTCGTCCCGCAATTGCCGCAGCCCGTGAAGTTCGGTCACGTCGACAGTGTGCTGTAGAATATGCGCCACCTGCCCGTCGCTGCCGAACAGGGGGGTGTGGGTTGCACTCCAGTAGCGGCGCTCCATTCCGCCATCGGCACGCGGTATGTCGTAACGAACAAAGGCCAGTTCGTCGGCGCAGGCCGTCTCAAGCACCCTCTCGAAGGAAGCCTTGAGCATCTCATGACTTTCCGACCCCGGCTCGCTCGGGAAAGCCTCGAAAATGCCCAGGCCGGTCAGTTCCTCCCGGCTCCGCATGGTCGCGCGCGAATAGGCATCGTTCAGCCAGGCAATATCGAGATTGCGGTCAACGACGATGTAGGGGTTGGGAGAAAGCGCGAAGAGCGCCTCGAAATCGATGGACAATCAGGGCTCCATGCCTTCACGAAGAGCCCGTGCGCCCCGCGACGACAAGCACTGCGCCGAGCCCGGTTCCAAGTCAATCGGCTGCGATCCGTGTACCGGCGCCGCCTTGCCGCGAGGCAAGGTACATCAACAGCGCGCCGAGCGGTCCGAAGGCCGCCGCCATCGTCGTCAGCGAGAGATTGAGGCCGTGAG
Source organism: Novosphingobium sp. ST904 (assembly GCF_001298105.1). Lineage (GTDB taxonomy): Bacteria > Pseudomonadota > Alphaproteobacteria > Sphingomonadales > Sphingomonadaceae > Novosphingobium. Next base: position 331,913 of record NZ_LGJH01000165.1, read on the forward strand.
CGCCGTAGACGCGATCGGTGAGCAATCCGACCATGACCGAGCCGAATGCCCCGCCGGTGAGATTTACGAGCGCCATGTACAGCCCGGTGTAGAGCCCTCGCAAGGTGGGCGGCACCACCGCAACGATCAGCACGAAGATCGAGGCGACCGATATCGAGCTCACGAACAGGTTCACGTAGGACATCGCCACTGCAAGCTGCACCGTGGGCACGATCGGGCCGACCAGCGTGGTCACGGCCAGCACCGCCATCGACGAGAAGCTGAGGTAGTAGGCCGCCCTGTCGCCGAAGCGGGAGCGCAGCCACTTGTAATAGGGATGAACCGCAAGGCACCCTGCGATGCCGCCCAGCAGGAAGGCGGGACCATATGTGGTCGCCACCAGACCGGGGGTCATTTCGTAGGAACGCATGAGCATCGCCGGGTACCAGTTCAGCAACCCGTAGTTGTTCATCGACCATGACACGATGCCGAGCGCCAGCAGCACGATGAGCTTGCGGTTGGCGCGGGCGAAGGCAAGGGCTTCCCCCTTGGCGGGCGCCGCGCGCTGTCCGCCGCCACGCTCTTCCCTGACGGATGACTGGACCAGCAGCGCCACGAACAGCCCCGGCACGGCCAGTAGCAGGAACACCACGCGCCAGGGCTCCGCGCTGTCGATGAAGGGCAGGTCGTATGGCCCGCCTGCGGCAAACCGGGTGAGCAGATGCGCGCCCAGCATCATGGCCATGCCGCCGCCAACGTAGAGCCCGGTGGTGAACAGCCCGATCGGCTTCTGCACCTTGTCCTGCGGGAAACGGCTTGAAATGATGCCGATCGCCGCCGGATTGAGCCCCGCCTCACCCACGCCGACAAACATGCGGGCAATAAACAGGGTGACGAAACCGGTGGCGAGGCCGCTCGCAGCCGTAGCGACGGACCAGACGAGGATGCAGGCGGCCAGGATTGTCACTCGCCGTCCCCGATCGAGCATGCGCCCGATGAAGACACCCCCGAAGACATAGAGCACGGCGAAAGCCATACCCGTCACCGCGCCCAGTTCCGCATCGGATAGCGAGAGATCGGCCTTGATGTCCTCCACCAGGAAACTGAGGATCACCCGGTCGATATAGCCGAGCACCGAAACCGAGAAGAGAATGGCGACGACGTACCAGTCGTAGGCGCCGGCGGTCCTGGGACCGGATGCCGCTGGCGACGCCTCTTCGATCGTCATCGTCGCTGTCATTTCCTCGATCTCCCGCATCTTCTTTATCGTTTTCGGGCGACCTTAGCGGCCCTGGAACACCGGCTGGCGCTTTTCCCGGAAGGCGGCAATCGCCTCCTTCGAATCTTCCGACTTCGAAAGCTTGTGCGTGTTGTTCTGCTCGTAGCGATAGCCGTCGCGCAGGGTCATGTTCTCGATCGTGCGCATGGAATCCTTGGCGAGGCGGGTTGCCATCGGGCTCTTCGAAGCGATGGTCCGGGCCATGTCCATGACCCAGGGCATCAGTTCGTCCTGCGGCAGGCAGGCCTCGATCACACCGCGCCGGTAGAGTTCGGCGGCAGGCGCCCGCCAGCCGGTCAACATCATGCGGCGGGCCATCGAATGCGGCAGGATACGCGCGGCATGTTTCCCGCCGCCCATCAGGCCCACGTCGACCTCAGGCAGCCCGAACACCGCATTTTCGGACGCCACGATGATGTCGCAGCTCGCGGCAAGCCCCAGTCCGCCGCCCAGAGCCGGGCCATTGACGGCAGCGATCACCGGCTTGTTGCATTCGATGATCGCATAGCTGGATTCCCGCACCGCGCGGTTCCGCTTCCAGGTTGAACCCGGTGCTGACAGGTCGGGGCGGTTCTTGAGATCGGCCCCGGCGGAAAAGCACTTGCCCGCGCCCGTCAACACCGCGACGCGCACGTCGTCGCGATCGCTGATCTCGTCGAAGGCATCGGCAAGGCCGTGGATCATTTCCATCGACTGGGCATTGACCGGCGCATTGTCCATGGTGACCACGGCGACATGGTCGGCAACTTCAAGTCTGATCATCTTCCAGCATCCTCTGTTCCGCCCGCCATCAGACCTCAGGACGCCACCTTCCGTCGCGCTTCCGAACCTGCGGAGCGGGTTAATTCCATATGCGATTGAAGGCTCACTCGACCTCGGCCGCATCACCGGCGTCGCCGAAGGCGGACCAGCCGCCATCCACCGGCACGATCGCTCCGGTGAGGTAGGACGCACGTGGTCCGGCAAGGAACGCGATAGCCTCGGCGATCTCCGCAGGATCGCCCAGCCGGCCCAGCGGAACCCGGCGGCGAACAGGGCGCAGCGACCGCTTGCCCTCTGCCTCCAGCGCGGAAACGCCGGGCGTCGCGATATAGCCGGGGGCAACGGCATTCACCCGCACGCCGCACGCCGCCCATTCGCAGGCCAGGGAACGCGTCATCGCTTCCACCCCGGCCTTCGCGCCGCAATAGGCATTGCGCCGGGGCAAGCCTCCGCGCGCTGCTATCGAGGACATGTTGACGATTGCGCCGCCACCATTGCGGGCCATCACCCTCGCCGCGGCCCGCGCCAACCGGAAGGGCGCCATGAGGTTTACGGCAAGGCTAAGGTCGAACGCAGCCAGCGTCTGGTCTACCGTGGGCAGGAAATCGTCGGCGATCGCAGCGTTGTTGACCAGTACGTCGATGCGCTCGTGACTTTCGGCAATCCCGGCGATCGCGGACTCCACGGCTTCGCCGTCCGTAATGTCGAGCACATGGCCCACGCGCCCGGACGGCAGCGCGGCAACAGCGCTCTCGTCACGGTCCAGCACGATGACCCGGGCGCCTTCGGCTTCGAAGCGATCCGCCGTCGCGGCGCCGATGCCCCTCGCGCCCCCTGTAATGACGACCACGCGCTGCGAAGGCGGGTCAGCTTGCGGTGCAGGACCGGTCGCTGCGGCATCGGAACCGCCGTAGACGCCGTAACCGCCATCGGCGACCACGCTTGCGCCGGTGACATAGCGATTTCCCGCCAGCCAGTAGACCGCCTCGCCGATCTCCTCCGGCATGGCCATGCGGCCCAGCGGCACCCGCCGCGCCACCGCCGAGGTATCGACTTTGCCTTCCGCCACCAGAGAGGCGACGATCTCGGTCTCGACATAGCCCGGGAGCACCGCGTTGACGCGCACGCCGCCATGCGCCCACTCGCACGCCAGCGCCCGGGTGAAGCCCAGCAATGCCGACTTCGACATGGCATAGGCAGCGCGCCCGGGGATCGTCAGAAACGCGATCAGAGAAGAGAGATTGATGATGCAACCCTCTCCCTGCCGCAACATGGCCCGGCCCGCTTCACGCGCGGCGAGATAGCTTCCGGTCAGGTTGACCCGCAGGAGGCGCTCGGCAGTTGCCATGTCGATATCAAGCGCGGACCGGCCTTCCGGATCGACGATCCCGGCATTGTTGACCAATACGTCCACCCGGCCATGCCGCGCGAGAACCGCCGAGATTCCCGCAACGATGCTGCTCTCCTCCGCCATATCCATGACCAGGGCGGAATGCGGCGCCCCCAGTGCCCGCGCCGCCTTAGATACGGCGCCTTCGTCCCGGTCCGCCAGCACCACGATATCCCCGCGCGAGGCGAAAAGGCGGGCCGTGGCAAGGCCGATCCCGGCTCCTGCGCCCGTGATGACGATGATCCTCGATGGCAATGGCATCTGCGCGTTCTCCCATGGCTTCCGGTCTCGGGCCGGCTTCGTGGTACGGTCGTGAAATAAGGGCCAAGCATTTGCCGGAGACGCCCTCAATCGCGGGTGCCGTCCGCTGCCGCCTATCACCTATGCGATAAGCCGCCCTGCCCTGCGCCCCGCTTTGGCCGCGCCCACGCCGGCCATTAAGCGCCGGGGGAAAGGACGGAGAAGATCATGTCGGAAAGACTTTCAGGACGGGTAGCTCTCGTAACCGGCGCCTCGCGCGGTTTGGGACGGGCTATCGCCGAACTCTACGCTGCGCAGGGAGCTGCGGTTGCCGTGCTCGATCTCAAGGAGCACTGGGCGCAGACGGTGGTGGACGGGATTGTCGCACGCGGCGGACGCGGCATCGCGGTCGGCTGTGACGTATCGGATCGAGAGGCGGTACAAGCCGCCGTCAGCCGCACCGTGAACGAGCTGGGCGGACTCGACGTGGTGGTGAGCAGCGCGATGTGGAACCGCTATGAACCGATAGCCGATATCGCTCCCGAGACACTGGCCCGCATGTCCGGCGTCGGCTTCGACGGGATCGTCTGGATTATCCAGGCTGCCGCGCCGCACATGAGCGCGAAGGGAGCCTCCATCATCAACATTGCCTCGGTCTCGGCGCTCAAGGGCATGAAGAACGCGTTGCTCTACTGCGGCATCAAGGCGGGCGTCGGCGGATTGACGCGTGCCGCTGCGGTCGAGCTGGGTGCCCAAGGCATCCGGGTGAACGCCATCGCGCCTGCCACCGTGGCGACCGAAGGGGTCAAGTCGATGCTGGATGCAGAGGCGCTGGCCGAACGCGCCGCGCGCATTCCGCTCGGACGACTGGGCGAAGTGGAGGATATCGCCAATACCGCACTGTGGCTGGCATCCGAGGAATCCGCCTTCGTCAACGGACAGATGATTACCGTGGACGGTGGCCTGGCCAACGGCATTCTATGACGCGAAATGGGGCGGCTTGGGCCGCCCCGCACCATCAGAGCCAGTCGGCCTCCACCGCAAACAGGTCCGACGAAGCCGTGCAAGGCGTGAGCCATGCGGCGATGCGCGGTATCTCGCAATCGAAGAAATACCGGCAGGCCGCCAGTGTGCCGCACTGCAGACGCGGCGAGGCCGCGCGCGCGGCTATCGCAAGATCCAGCCATACCCATCCGACAACGCCGTGCCCGAATGCATGGAGAAACGGCGCGCCCGAGCCAGGGCCTGCTCCTGCGGCATCGTGCGCAGCACATCGAGCGCCGCCTCGATCGCATGCCATGCCGCCGACAGCGCATCGCCCATCGCCGCCAGTTCGGGCAGCCACCGAGCATTTCTGGCGGTTGCGGCGATGCGGGCCGTCAGCACCGCCGCGCCTTCTCCGCCGCGCAGCAGTTTTCGGCCAAGCAGGTCAAGCGCCTGGATGCCGGTCGTTCCTTCGTGGATCGGGTTCAGGCGATTGTCGCGATAGAGTTGCTCGACATCGAAATCCCGCGTGTAGCCGTAGCCACCATGGACCTGCATGGCGAGGGCATTGGCCTCCAGCCCGAACTCCGACGAAAAGGTCTTCACGACGGGTGTCAGCAGGGCGAGCAGGGCCGCACTTTCGGGATCGTGTTCCTCGTCCACCAGGCGGGCGGCAAACAGGCAGAGGGCCAGCGCGCCTTCGGCATAGCTCTTCTGGGCCAGCAACATCCGTCGCACGTCGGCATGCGCGATGATGGGAACCGTGCCTGTTGACCCGCTGCCCTGCACGCGTCCCTGCAGACGCTCCTGCGCATAGCCCAGCGCATGGCCGAAGCCCCGGCACGCGATGGCCGCCGCCCCCAGTCCGACAGATATGCGCGCCTCGTTCATCATCATGAACATCTGGCGCAGGCCCTGCCCCTCCTCGCCGACCAGCCAGCCGGCCGCACCTTCCTGTTCGCCGAATGCCAGCAGGCAATTCGGGATCGCCCGATAGCCCATCTTGTGATTGAGCCCCGCCACCGCAATCTCGTTACGCGAACCATCGGGAAGCACGCGCGGGACGATAAACAGCGACAGGCCGCCCGTTCCATCCGGCAAGGAGCCGTCCTCCCGCGCGACCTTCGCAAGCACGAGATGGACGATGTTGTCCGCGGCATCGTGCTCACCGCCGGAAATCCACATCTTCGAGCCCGTCAGGCGGTAGCGGCGGCCGAGGCCGGCTTCGCCGTGGAATTCGGCGCGGGTCCGCACCGCGCCGAGATCGGACCCCGCCTGCGGTTCTGACAGGCACATCGTGCCGAACCATCGGCCCTCGATCTGCGGCCGGGCAAAGGCTTCGACCTGTGCGGGGCTGCCGAACGATGCGATCAGCCGCGCGTTGGCCACAGTCAGCATTGCATAGGACGATGTGGCGATGTTGGCGGCGGCGAACCAGGCAAAGGATGCGCTCGCGGCCAAGAACGGCAGGCCGAGACCTCCAAGGTGCTCCGGGAAACCGGCGGAGAAGAAGCCGAGCCGGGCATATTCCCCCAAGGCTGCGGCAACCTGCGGGTGAATCTGCACGCCGTCCGGTCCGAACCGGGGTTCTTCGGCGTCTCCTTCCTTGAAGTGCGGCAGGAACATGTCCCGCGCGACCTCTTCCGAAAGGTCGATCACCGCATCCACCGTTTCACGACCATGTGCCGCGAAGCGCGGCTGCGCCAGCACTTCGCCGATATCCAGCCAATCATGCAGCAGGAAATCGAGGAACTCGCGGTCGAGCAGACGACTGCTCATCGCGAGAGCAGCACCAACGCATCAAGCGGAACCACGCCTTCACCCACTGGCATGACCCTGATAGGATTGATATCGACCCCGGCAAGCCGGTCCTGGTTGGCAGCGGCAAACCGCGAAAGCGCCGCCAGCGTTTCCGCCAGAGCGTCGATATCGGACGGCGGCGCGCCGCGAACCCCTTGCAACACCTTGCCGGCATTGGTTTCGGCAATCATCCGCCTCGCCTCATCCGCGGAAAACGGCACGGCACGGAACGAAACATCCTTGAGCACTTCGACGAGGATACCGCCCAGACCGAACATGACGACCGGACCGAGCGTCGGGTCCAGGCTGACACCGGCAATCACTTCCACGCCGCCCGCAACCATCGGCGCCACCAGAACGCCCTCTATCCGCGCTCCCGGCACGGCTGCCCTTGCCCTTTCGATCAACAGGCCGGTAGCCTCGCGAACGGCGGCTTCGTCCTTCACGTTCACCGCCACACCGCCGACTTCGGTCTTGTGCGCGATGTCGGGCGAACAGATCTTGAGCACGACGGGAAAACCGATCGCCCGCGCCGCGATCACGGCGTCGTCCGCATCGCCGGCCAGCCGTTCATCGGGGAATGTCATCCCGGCTGCCGCCAGCACCCGCTTGGCGCCATGTTCGGAGAGCGCGCCGCTGGCTTCTACTGGCGAGGGCAGCGGGGGAACAGGCTCTGCATGGCTGGCCGCCCGGGCAAAACTCCGCCGGAAGTGCACAAGCGCTCCCAGCGCGCGGGTTAGCGCCGCGCTGTCCTCGAACACGAGGAAACCACGCTCCTCATAACGGTGTACGACATCCTGCGGGGCCGACATGGTGACGGCCTTGATGATCCCGTCATGCCCCGTTGCCGCTGCATCCAGCGCTTCGGCCAGGCGCGCCGAATAGGACGGCAGAGCCGGCGCGGTGCCGAGAACGGCCACGAAGATATCGTAGCCGCCCTGCTCCATCACCGTGCGGATGTAACGGGTCATCAGCGGCAAGTCGGTCATCGCCTGCGCCGTCGCATCGATGGGATTTACCGGCGAGGCATAGGGCAGCAAGGCCTTCAGCTCCGCCTGTGCGGCCTCGGGCATGGGGGTCACGGCAAGGCCCGCCTCATCCGCGTCGTCCGCCATCTGGATACCCAGCCCGCCCGACATCGAAAAGATGCCCAGCTTGTCGCCTTCCGGCACCCCGGCCCGGGCAAGGGCATAGGCAACATCGATCTGCTCTGCAGTGCTGCGGGCACGGTGGGCGCCGAACTGGCGGCAGATTGCATCGAAGACCGCGTCCGACCCCGCCAGAGCAGCGGTATGGCTGCCCACGGCATGAGCGCCGACTTCCGAACGACCGACCTTGACCAGCACCACGCCGATGCCGCGCCGACGCGCCACATCCAGCGCCTCGAAGAACAGGGCGCGGTTCCGCACGCCCTCGGCATAGGCCATGACCACTTTCACGCCCTCGCGGTCCACCACCCAGCGCAGGGCTTCCGCCATGTCCACGTCGCACTCGTTCCCGGTGGTGATCCAGTGCCTGATGCCCAGCCCGCGAGACCGCGCAAGCTGCGCGATATGCGAACCATAGGCGCCGCTCTGCGAAACGATGGCAACCGGGCCCGGCTCCAGGAAACCGTCATCGAGCATGACGGAAAAGGTGCCGTAATAACCGATCGAGGAATCGGCCGCGCCAAGACAGTTCGGACCCAGCAGCCGCAGCCCCCGCGCCCGCGCTATGTCCACTATCCGCGCCTGCTCGGCCCGCCCTTCTTCGCCCATTTCGGCAAATCCCGCCGCGAAGACGATCGCCGCCTTCACGCCTGCCGCCACGCAATCTTCCACCGCCTGCCGCGTGGCAGCGGCCGGAACGGCCAGCAGGGCAAGGTCCGGCGCTTCCGGCAAGGCCGAAAGCGAAGCGTAGGCCGGCTCGCCCTGCACCGTTTCGCGCTTGGGATTGACGGGATAGACCGGGCCGGAGAACCCGCTCGCGCGGAGGTACTTGAGCGGCCGCCCGCCGATACGCGCGGCATCGTCGGACGCGCCGACCAGTGCGATCGAACGCGGCGCGAAAAGCGCGTCGAGCCCGCCGCGCGATGCGCCGATGGCTGCCGGTTGTTCAGGCTGGGACAGGGTGGCTTGGCCGCTGGTCGTCACGATCACCTCTTCCGATGGTTCAGGCTTTTTCACGCAAGAGCCGTGGCACGGGGCCGGCACGCCCGATACCGATCGGCCGGCGGGGACGCATGTTTCATATCCGTGATATGGCTGGGCGATCCGTGCAGACGCGGGACGATATGCATCGCCCCACTTCCCCTGTTTCCCATTTGTGATAGCGACCGCGCGGCGCCGCTGAAATCGATATCAGCCTTGTGATAATCCCCCTCGAAACCCGGCTCCGAATTGAACAGGACGCCATCAGCAAGGATGCCTTGGGCGTCTGAAACGGAGGCGGCACCCGCAACAACGGGCCGCACGAGACAAAAAAGAACATGAAGGCGCGACGCGCCGGGATTTTGGGAGGATCGCTGAGTGAACATCTCCAGGACCATCAAGGCTGGGCTCTTGGCAACGAGCGCCGGGCTCGTGCTGTGCCACGCCTCTGCCGCGCTGGCGCAAGACGCCGCGCCGCAGGCGGACACGGCGCAGGAATCGAACAACGGCGGCCTTGATACCATCGTCGTTACCGCCACCAAGCGGGGCCAGGCATCCAACGTGCAGGACGTCCCCTTCGCGGTCACCGCGTTCGGCGCGGCGCAGCTTGAGGAACAGCACTTCCAGACGTTCCAGAGCCTCAGCTACTCGATGCCGAACGTCCAGCTCAGCCAGATCGGCACCACCCCCGGCTACGCCAACTTCTCGATCCGCGGCCTGGGCATCAACAGCTCGATCCCCTCGATCGACCCCACTGTCGGCGTGTTCATCGACGGCGTCTACCTCGGCGTGAGCGCGGGCGTCGTCTTCGGCAACTTCGATATCGAAGGGCTTGAAGTGCTACGCGGCCCGCAGGGACTGCTGTTCGGTCGCAACGTCACCGGCGGCGCCGTGGTCGTGCGCACCACCGTTCCCAAGGATCACTTCGCCGCCGACTTCAAGGCCTCGGTTTCGTCAGGGCCGGAATACAAGGTCAGCGGGACGATCACCGGCCCGATCGTGCAGGACAAGATCTCGGCCAAGCTCGCCGTCTACTATGACAAGGACGAGGGCTACTTCCACAACGATTTCAACGGCAACGACCACCTCGGCAAGAACCGCACCCTCATCGTACGTCCGGCCCTGCGCTTCACGCCGATCGACGGGTTCGAAAGCATCTTCCGTTACGAATACGGCAAATATGACGGCGATGGCGCCGTGGCGACCAACCATGGGCTCTACCCGGTCAAGAGCTTCCGCGTGAACCTCGACGAAGAAGGCTTCGCGCACAACTACTGGCACATGGCCTCGAACGAAACGAACATCGATACCGATTTCGGCAACGGCAAAATCACCAACATCATGGCCTACCGCGAGTACAACTCGAACGTGGCCAACGATATCGACGCTTCACCGGTGCACAGTTTCCATTCGGGTAACACCACGCACCAGAAACAGATGAGCGACGAGCTTCGCTATGCCGGAACTTTCGGCAGAGTGGACGTAACGACCGGACTTTATTTCTTCACCCAGCGCATCGCCTACATCGAACAGCGCACGCTTTCGGGCGGCACGCGCACCCTTTCGGGCGGCGGCATCCAGAACCAGGATACCTACGGCGCATTCGGCGCGGTGGACTGGCACTTCACCGACAGCCTGACGCTGAACCTCGGCGCCCGCTATTCCAGCGAGACCAAGTCCGTGAAGGTCGCCAACCTCACCGCGACGGGCTGCGATTACGAAGCGCAGACCTGCGACTTCACCTTCCACGGAAAGAACACCTGGAAGGGCCTGACGCCGCGTGTGGGCCTGCAATGGCAGCCTGATCCCGAAACCCAGGTCTATGCCTTCTGGGCCAAGGGTTTCCGCAGCGGCGGCTACAACTTCCGCAACGTCAACCCGGCCGTCGATCCGGGACCGTTCGATGACGAAGTGCAGAACTCCTACGAAATCGGCATGAAGAAGGATATCGGCGGCATCCTGCGCGTGAACGTTGCCGGTTTCTGGAACAAGATCGACGGCGTCCAGCGCGAAATCCAGACCCCGGTTCTGGGCAGCGGCACGGCGCAGATCATCACCAACTCGGCCAATGCCCGCATCCGCGGCGTGGAAGGCGAAGTGACGCTGCGCCCGGGCGCCGGTTTCACCCTGAGCGGCCAGTTCGGCTATACCGAAGGCAAATACACCAAGATCATCTACGACCTGAACAACGACGGCGTCATCAACGACGTCGACTACGGGCTGAAGCTGCCGCGTCTCGCACCGTGGACTTATGGCGGCACGCTGGCATGGAGCCATGATTTCGACCAGTTCGGCGTCGATGCCCGCGTCAGCGCCAACCACCGCGATGCCGACTGGTACAACGACGCCAACACCGGCCTGCTGCGCGGCGCCACCATGGTCGATGCCAACCTGACCTTGCGCCATGGCGGTTACAGCATCTCCGCCTATGCCACCAATCTGCTGAACGAGGCGACTTACGGCACCGAGGCCCCGTTGCCGTTCTTCGCCGGATCGACCTTCGCCCCGCTCAACAAGGGCCGCGTCTACGGCATCGAACTGGCCGCGAAGTTCTAGGCAATCCGGAACTTCCCAATCCACTTGGAGACTGTCCGGGAGAGCATCTCTCCGCACATCCCGGACAGTGCCTGAGGGGCCGCGGGCACCAACCCACCTTTTATGCCCGCCGGTCCTCTTTTTGCTGCCCCCCTGACCCGCAATCGGCACTGGCGCGAGTGCGCAGCACTTCTTGCGCCAGACTTAAACATACCATAGGGGGGTATCCTATGGCTCACCTCACTGAAAACAACGACGCGCTCGTCATGCGCGTCCGCCGCCTCATCGGGCAGCTCCAGGCCGTCGAGCGTGCGCTCGTCGGCGGGGAAGACTGCGCGAAGACGCTTCACCTGGCCGCAGCAGTACGCGGCGCGATCAATGGTCTCATCGACGAACTGATCGCCGATCATGTGAAGGCGCACGTCGCAGCCCCGGACCTGACGCAGGACGAACGAGAAGAAGGCGCGGAAGCCCTGATCGCGGCGATCCGCCGCTATGCCAAGTAGAAGGCGCTGCGCCATGGCCACTCACTTCGACCTCGATCGCTTCGCACACGACCATGACTTCCTCGGCGCCTCTCATGACGAGAACGCGCGGCGAACCCTGTGGGTCGTCCTGCTCACTGCCCTGATGATGGTGGGTGAAATCGTCGCTGGCTACCTGACCGGCTCCATGGCCCTGCTGGCGGACGGTTTCCACATGGCCACTCATGCCGGCGCGCTGAGTGTCGCCGCCATTGCCTACCGCTATGCCCGGCGGAATACACGCAATCCGGCTTTCAGCTTCGGCACCGGCAAGGTCGGCGATCTTGCCGGGTTCGCCTCGGCGCTCGTGCTCGCGCTCATCGCGCTTGGTATAGGCGTGGAATCGTTCCTGCGTCTGTTCCGCCCGATCACGGTGGCATTCGGCGAGGCAACCGTTATCGCGGTGATCGGCCTGGCCGTGAACATCGTCAGCGCCCTGCTGCTATCCGGCCATCATCATCACGATCACCATGGACACCACGAGCATGGCCACCACGGCCATAGTGGTCATGGGCACCATGGGCATGGCGACAACAACCTGCGTTCGGCCTATGTCCACGTTCTTGCCGATGCGCTCACTTCGGTTCTGGCGATCGCGGCGCTGCTGGCCGGACGCTACCTCGGCTGGATCTGGCTCGACCCGGTCATGGGCATCGTCGGCGGCGTGGTCATCGCGCGCTGGGCCTGGACGCTCATGAAGGAGACCGCCTTCGTCCTGCTGGACCGCACCGACACGCACGTCGCCGAAGAAGTTCGCGAGGTCGTGGAAGGGCCGGGAGATGCCCGCATCACCGACCTCCACGTCTGGCGGATCGGTCCGGAGGCCCATGCGGCGATCATCGGCGTCGCCGCCCACGATTCCGCCGTGGACACCGCCGAACTGCGCCGACGGCTCATCCCGGTCCACGAACTTCGCCACGTCACCATAGAGCGGCATTGACTGCCGCCGGGGATCACGGGCGCAGCACCCATCCTCCGTCGACATGGATGGTCTGCCCCGTGATCCACTGGCCCGCCTGCGAACAGAGCAGCAGCGCGGTGCCGACCAGTTCGTCCGGCTCTCCGCGCGGACGCAGCGCGCAGGTCATCTTGAGGAACTGGATGAAAGGGGAATCGTCCGGCACCAGCATCTTTCCGGCATCGGACATGACATTGCCCGGCGCGATGGCGTTGCAGGTCACGTTATCCTTGCCGAACTGCTTGGCAAGCGTGGTGGTGAGCCCCACCAGCGCCAGTTTCGAGATACCGTAAAGCCCGGTTGCCGGGAATGCCCCGCCCGACGTCTGGTTGACGATACGCCCGCCCCCGCGCGCGCGCATGGAAGGCAGGACAGCCCTTGCACAGAGCAGTGCGCCGTTGAGGTTCACGGCAAAGGCCCGGTTCCAGGCATCGAGGCTGATCGTCTCGCAATTGTCGTAGCTGACATCGACCATGAGCGCGGCGTTGTTGATGAGGATATCGATCCCGCCAAAGGCTTCGCTCGCTGCAGCGGCCATGGCCAGGGTCGTTTCCTCGCTGGCAACATCCACCTGCACGGCCAGCGCCCTTCCGCCCGCGGCGACGATTTCGTCCGCAACGGCCTGAGCGCCTTCCCGATTGAGATCGGCCACCACCACGGCCGCGCCTGCATCGGCAAGTCCCAGTGCATAGGCCCTGCCGATCGAATTGCCGCGCCCGCCCGCTCCGGTGACGACAGCGACTTTTCCGTCAAGACGGAACTGGTCGAGAGTGAAGCTCATGGATGGGTCTCCGTAAGGTCAGCGCCGATCGCGGCGGAAAGGAAAGGTTCGGCAGCAATGCGAAGCGCCTCGGCGCCCGCGGCCTCGGGAAGCGTGGCCTTGAGCAATTTCACGTCCTTCACCAGCAAGGGCGCGCCGTGGGAGAAGGCCTGCGGTGACGGCAGCCTGGCATAGACCTCGAAACCGAAACTGCGGCCGCTGCTGGCCTTGACCAGTTCGCGTAATGCCGCGCCTTCGAGCCCCAGTTCCGCACCTGCCTGCATCGCGGCATGGGCAAGCCCCATGTTCGCGGCCATCAGCGCGTTGTTGACGATCTTTGCCCGCTGGCCCGCACCTGCTGCGCCAAGGAGGACGATCATCCCGCCGAACGTCTCGAACACGGGCCGCGCCGCCGCGAAGTCGTCAGCCTGACCGCCGCACATCACCGTCAGCGTGCCGGCTGATGCCCCCGCGCCGCCGCCGCTGACAGGAGCGTCCAGGAAGGCGATACCCTTCGCCGCGCACCGCGGCGCAAGCCGCTGGCAGTTCTCAGGCAGGATCGTGGAATGGACCACGATGCGGCTACCCGGCCGCATCGCCGCCAGCAGTTCCTCGACGATGGCGGCCACACCGTCATCGTCGACCACGCAGATGCCGACGTGATCGCAAGCCGCGCCAAGCTCCGCGATGGTCGCCGCCGCCCGCGCTCCTGCGTCCACGAATGGCTGAAGCGCCTCGGGACGCCGCGCCCAGACGGTGAGCGGATAGCCCGCCGCCGCGATGCGCTCGGCCATGGGGCCACCTTGGCTGCCTAGCCCGATGAAGCCGATGCTCTCCTTCGCGCTCATCCCGCAGTGATCCCGGCGTCGATCGAGATGCAATTGCCATGATAGCCGCGCCCGGCAGGCGAGGCGAGCAACGCCACCATGTCGGCCACATCGTCCACCTCCACCGTCCCGCGCATTCCGGAGAAGCGCTTGAGCAGTTCGATGTCGCAGCCTTCGGGCGGCTTGTAGTTGACGGCGATGTTCGTGATCATCCCGCCCGGCGCCACCGCGTTGATGCGGATGGGCTTGCGCATGTACTCCATCGCCATGGCCTTGGTCATGTTCACGAGACCTGCCTTGGTGGCGCAATAGGCCGCGGCATAAGCCTCACCGATGAATGATGCGCAGGACGCTACGTTGACGATCGCGCCGTTCGCTTCCAGCAGATGCGGGATCGCCGCCTGTGAAAGCATGAAGGGTGCCGTCAGGTTGACCGCCATGGTGCGGTGCCACAGTTCCTCGGCCATCTCGTGCGAATGGGCGAGATAGATGAGCCCCGCCACGTTGCAGAGGGCATCGAGCCGACCGAAGCGTGCCGTTGCCGCCGCAACGGATCCCTTGCAGGCGGCCGGGTCCGAAAGGTCGGCGGCATGGACCAGCACTTGCGCGCCGCTATCGGCCAGGGCGCCTTCGGTCTCTGCCAGCCCTTCCGCATTCACATCCACGATGCAGAGCGCGGCTCCGGCCTGCGCCAGCTTCAGCGCCACCGCACGGCCGAGACCCGATGCGGCACCGGTAACTAGGGCCACTTTGCCCGTCATGTCGATTGCAATGGTCATGTCGGTTTCCTTCGCCTCACCCGTTCCAGGGCAGGCCTTTCTCGAACTTGGCGGCCATCTCGAAGACCACGCCCTGAACCACCGAGGCTTTCGGCCATCCCGCGTGGACCGCATATTGCAGCACGAATTCATGGAGTTCGGCCGGCGTGCAGTTCCCACTCGCCATGGCGGCATGGAAATGGCTGCCGATCGGCACGACCGCGGCGGAATCCGCAACGCCGACGAGCGTGAGGAAACGGCGCGAACGCTGGTCCAGCCCTGGTCGGCACCACATCTCGCCGAACACGAAGTTGAGGATGCCGTGTTGCAGGTACGGCATTCCGTTGCCCACGCGCGGGCCGTCGAACGTCATGACTTCGCGGAAGGCGGCAAAGCCCTGTTCCATGCGTGTCTGCGGATCCCACGGTTCGCCGCGGATCGGTGCCCAGGGCGCCGGGTCGAGGCCCAGTTCCGCCTCCACGCGCGTGATCGCGGCATCGAGATCGCCGCCCTTGTCCCACCCGGCATAGACCGCCACGTGCAGCGCCGCTTCCCGCAATTCGGCCAAGGTCAGGTCGCCAGTCGTCAAAGCGCCCCTTACATAGCCGTCAAGCGCATCGCGCGGGCCATTGCTTCCGGCCGACGAAGCCATCGAGATCAGGAAGCGCGCGCGCCGATCCAGCCCCGGACGCGACCAGATTTCCGCATATATGAAGTCGCGCCAGCTTTCCTGCAGCAGGCTTGCAGGCTGGGCTGCCGCCCTGCCGGTCACTTCCGACTGGACCGCGATGCCGCGCGAGGTCCGCTCACCCGGATCGAGCAGGCTCACGAGTTCACCTCCGGGGCAGCCATGCTCATCCAGACGTTTTTCGGCTGGAGGAATTCGTGAAGGCCCTCCACCCCGCCGAGCCGCCCATGACCGCTCTTCTTGAAGCCGCCGAAGGGACAATTTGGCTGCATCGCCTCCCCGGAGCCGTTGACATGGATCATGCCGGACTGAAGTTCCCGCGTGACGTGGTGTGCGCGGCGCAGGTTCTGCGTATGGACATAGGCGCCGAGGCCATATTCGGTGCCGTTGGCCAGGGCGATGGCTTCTTCCTCGGTATCGAACGGCGTGGCCACCAGCACGGGGCCGAACACCTCGTTCTGCGCGATTTCACAATCGTTGGCGACGTCGGCGATGACCGTTACCGGCAGGAAGAACCCGTCCGCGAATTCGCCGCCAAGCCGCTCGCCCCCGGCCACCACTCGGCCGCCATCAGCAACGCCGCGATCGATCATGCCCTTGATCCGTTCCAGGGCGCCCCCGCTGATGACCGGGCCGAGCACAGTGGCCGCATCGAAAGGATCACCGCTCTTCACATGACCGGCCATGGCAGCCAAGATCTGCAGATACTGGTCGTAGACCCCGCGCTGGACGAGCAGGCGCGTTCCGTTCACGCAGCCCTGACCGTTGGAGGAAACGGCGCCGGTCAGGCCCTTCTTGGCCGCCAGCATCAGGTCGGCATCGTCGAAAACGATCACCGCGGACTTGCCGCCAAGCTCCAGCCCCACGGGCTTGAGCGATTGCGCTGCCGTGGTCAGCACCTTTTTCGCGGTGGCGCCGGAACCGATGAATTCGATCTTGTCGATACCCGGATGCGCGACCATCGCTTCCCCGACATCCGCCGCACCGGTCACGAGGTTGACGACGCCTTCGGGAAGACCGGCCTCGTGGAGGATCTCGACCAGTTTCATCACGCTGTAGGGAGCAAGGTCGGGCGCCTTCAGAACGATGCAGTTGCCCGCCGCCAATGCGGGCGCCATCACCATCGTTGCGGCGAACAGCGGGCCGTTCCAGGGGACGATGATGCCGACCACGCCATAAGGCTCATAAGCGACGTGATCGTGCGCGGGCGCGCCCCACATCGGGATCGTTCGCCCGTGGATCTTGTCGCACCAGCCACCGAAGTAGCGGAACTTCTGTGCAGCGTCGTAGCCCATGTAAGGCGCCGTCATCGCGACCGAACCGTTTTCGGATATAAGGCTCGGCGCAAAATCGGCGGACCGGGCCTCGAACAGCGCGGCGATGCGGAACATGAGATCGCGGCGCTTGTCCCCTGGCATCGCCCGCCAAGCGGGAAAGGCCTTGCGGGCAGCCACGACCGCGCGGTCCACGTCATCGGCGTTGGCCATGCGGATTTCCCGCGTGACCTTGCCGGTGGCCGGATAGACATGCGCCAGCATTTCGCCGCCGCCTTGCTCTTCATGCCGCCCACCGATGATCAGCGGATGACGCGGCAGTGCGTCAATGGATGGATTCCTGAAAGCCATGGCATTCGCTCCCTGGCCGGCAGGTGCTCCGGCCCTGTGTTATACCGCATTCGGTCTTGTTGCCGAATATAACGGGCATGTTTTGATTCTATCAAGCCGATCCGCCGCAAGATCGCCCTTGCGAAATCATAATAATATGCTCATTTTTACAGGATGACATCGACAGAGGCTGAACGGGCAACCGGCCGCAAGAGCGGCGAAAAGCGCCAGGTGGTGCGAAATACGGCAGAATGCCTGCGCAACCGGATATTTTCCCTTCCGCCCGGAGAGCAGATCGGCTCGCTCCCGGAGCTTGCCCGGGAGTTCGGCGTGGGCATCGTCACCGTTCAGCAGGCGGCGCGAATTCTCGAGCACGAGGGCCTGCTCGAAGTGAAACGCGGACCCGGCGGGGGCTACTACGGCAGGAGGCCGGGCCGGGCCGACCTTGAAAGAGTGCTCAGCGCCTATGTGAGAAGCGAAAAATCCTCCTGGCGGGAAGTGCTCGACATAACCTCGCTCCTGTTCAACCGCCTCTGCGCGGCATCGGCGCGCTGCAGCGATCAGCCGCTTCGAGACGAACTGCGCAAGGTCAGGCAACATATCGCGCAATGCGCCGATGACGCCCAGCTCGGGCCGCTTGAATCCGGGTTGCAGGAAACCCTGTTTCGCATGGTCGATCAGCCCTTGTTCGAACTGCTTACCCGCGTGGCGCTTGAAACCTCCCGCAACACCCACCCCGATGGACCGATGCAGGGGATGTTCGGGCTGGACCAGTGGAAGGCGGGACGGTTGAAGATCATCGATGCCATCCTGGAGCAGGACCCGGCGCTTGCGCGGTTCGAGGCGGATCGACAGAACCGGCAGACCCTTGTCGCGCTCTACGGGCTCGAGACATCTGATCTGGTGAGACCATCCGCCCACTTTGCCGCGCGGCCTCCGGCGGCTAGGGCATGGCGATGCAATACCGACTACTTCTCGACGGCCGGCTGAAACAGGGCGCTGCCGCAATGGACGTGCTCAATCCCGCAACCGGCGAGGTGATCGCGGCAAGCGGATGCGCCGATGCGGCGCAGGCGGAGGAAGCCGTCGCCGCCGCGCTGCGCGCCTTTCCCGGCTGGCGCGCACGCTCGCAGGACGAGCGCGCCGCCTGCCTCGAAGCGATGGCACAGGCTCTGGCAGCCCGGAGCGAGGAATTCGCGCGCTGCTGACGCAGGAACAGGGCAAGACGCTGGCCGAGGCACGCGGCGAGGTTGAAGGGTCCATCGCCGCGCTGCACTACCATGCCGGGCTGCGACTGGAGCCGGTGGTTCTCAAGGAAAACCCTTCCGAGAGAGTGGTCGAGCAGCGCTATCCGCTCGGCGTCGTCGTTGCGATCGTGCCGTGGAACTATCCGCTGCTGCTGCTCATGCTCAAGCTCGCTCCGGCGCTGCTCGCGGGCAATTGCGTTATCGCCAAACCCGCACCCACAACGCCGATTACGACGCTGCGCTTCGGCGAACTCGTCACCGACCTGCTTCCGCCAGGCACGTTCCAGACGCTGGGCGACCGCGGCGACCTTGGACCGGTGCTGACGGCACATCCCGATGTGGCTCATGTCAGCTTCACCGGTTCCACCGCAACCGGGCGCAAGGTACTTGCCAGCGCCGCGGGCACGCTCAAACGCTTCACGCTCGAACTGGGCGGCAACGACGCGGCGATCGTGCTGGACGATGCGGATATAGCCTCGGTTGCGCCACAGCTTTTTGCCGGTGCCACGGCCAATGCCGGTCAGATCTGTCTCGGCATCAAACGCATCTACGTCCACCGCGACAAGGCCGATGCGCTTTGCGAGGCGCTGGTCGAACTGGCGCGTGCCGCCGTCATCGGCAATGGTCTGTCGGAAGACACCACACTGGGCCCGGTTCAGAACGCGGCCCAGCATGCCCGCCTGGGCAGCCTGCTGGAGGAAAGCCGAATGCTCGGCCAGATCCTCTGCGGCGGCATGCTTCCGGACGGCCCGGGCTGGTTCGTGCCGCCCACCGTGGTGCGAGGGCTGCCGGACGATGCAAGGCTCGTGCGCGAAGAACAATTCGGTCCGCTGATCCCGGTCATGGCCTATGACAGCCTTGACGAGGCCATCGGGCGCGCCAACGCCAGCGAATACGGGCTCGGCGCCTCAGTCTGGAGCGGCGACGTGACGCGCGGGATGGCCGTGGCGGAGCGGATCGACAGCGGCCTCGTCTGGGTGAACCGGGTGTTCGACCTGCCCTTCGAAGTCCCCCTTGGCGGCGCCCGGCAATCGGGCATGGGCCGCCATCAGGGACTTGCGGGTGTGGAGGAATTCACGCAGGCCCGCATCGTCAACGCTGCACTCCAGGTCATCGCTGAGAGGTCGTAATGTCGGATATCCTCCTTTTCTCCTACGGAACTCTCCGCCAGCACGAGGTCCAACTGGCGCTGTTCGGCAGGCTGGTGGAAGGCGAACCGGATGCGATACCGGGCTGGCGCCAGCGGATGATCGAGATCACCGACCCCGAAGTCATCGCCAAGAGCGGTACCCGCTGGCACCCCATGGTCGAACAGAGCACCGATCCCCAGGATGCCGTCGAAGGCACCCTGTTCCGCCTGTCCGAGGCCGATATCGCCGCCGCCGATGCCTATGAGGTCGATTACATCCGCAAGGAAGTGCGCCTGAAGTCAGGCACGCTCGCCTATATCTACGGGGACCCGGCGGAATGATCGTCCGCCCTAAGCCGGGACTTCGCGAGGTTGCCTTCGCGGTGCACGGCTCCATCCTGCCCCGCATTCTCGGCCGTTTGTTCTCGATCGCGGCGATCGGCGTGGTCGCAGTGCTGGCCGCAAGGTCGCATCCCGGCCTGTTCGCCCAGATCAGCGCGATCCCCTTCACCCTGATCGGTATCGCGCTTTCCATCTTCATGAGCTTTCGCAACAACGCCTGCTATGACCGCTGGTGGGAAGGAAGAAAGCTCTGGGGCTCGCTGGTCATCGCCTGCCGGTCCTTCGCCCGCCGCATCGCCACGCTGGACGAGGCAGACCGGCAGTTCCTGCTGAAGGGCTGCATCGGCTTCGCCGCCGGTCTCGCCGCCCGCCTGCGCAGCGGCGAGGAAGTGGCTGCGATAGCCGGCCCTTGCGGCCGGGGCACATGGAACGATGCCGTCAACCCGACGGACGCATTGCTGGTCCAGATGGGCCGCCGCTGCCTCGACCTCATGCAGCAGGAGCGGATCGGAGCGATCCACCATTCGCTGATCGAGGAACAGCTTCATCTCATGGCGCAGGTCCAGGCAGGCTGCGAGCGTATCGCGCAGACGCCGGTGCCCTTCAGCTATTCGCTGCTGCTGCACCGCACCGCCTATATCTTCTGCCTGGCCCTGCCTTTCGCTCTGGCCGGATCGCTGGGCTGGTGGACGCTGCTGCCGGTGCTGCTGGTCAGCTACACATTCTTCGGGCTCGACGCATTGGGGGACGAACTGGAAGATCCCTTCGGCCTCGAACCCAACGATCTCCCGCTCGACGCGATGGCCCGCACGATCGAGCGCGAGATGTTAAGTGCGCTGGGCGAAACCGACCTGCCCGCACCGGTCGCGGCGCGGGAGCACCGCCTCAGTTGATCGGTCAGCAGGTGAAGAAGCGGTTGAGCCCCAGCGCCTTGAGCCCGCGCCGATACGTCATCGAACTCATGTCGGCCGGAATATGCGCCTCCTCCGCCGGATCGAGGGGCAGCCATTCAGGCATCTGCGCCTCGACGATGGCCTTGTCCTCCTCGAAGATGCGCAAGTTGAAATCATAGACGTCCTGCACCGGCAGGTCGGTGTCGAAATTCCGGCCATCGGCGCGAAGAGGCGCGTCACCCTGGCGGAAACCGGCGAAGCCGCATTCATGATGACAAGCCGGTCCTTGCCCGGAAAGTGGATTTCCAGCGTTGCCGTGAACGGCAGATGGCAGCGGAAATGACGCAGCCAGTTGAAGCCCGGCACGCCGCGCTGCGACACGCCGATCGGATAGTTCCCCACGCTGCTCCAGTATTCCGCCTCGAACCCGTAATCCGTGCGCCGGGGCGTATAAGTGGGCACTTCGGCATTGTCGGGATCGGCGAAGGTCGCATGGTGGACGAAAGCGAAGTGAGCGACATCGAGGAAGCCTTCGAGCTGACGGCCAGCAAAGACCCAATGACTGCCGGGAGCCATTTTGGCTCCGATCTGCGTTGCTCGCCTGGGGGTCAGAGCAAAGGAGATAGTCGATGGCAAAAGGTACCAAATACATCGGGCTGGACGTGCATAAGGAAACTGTCGCG
>NZ_LGJH01000147.1 GCF_001298105.1 Novosphingobium sp. ST904
GTCCGAACGGGGCGTTTTCGCATGTGGCGAAGGGGAAAGGATGTCAGCCCTTGAGCTTCCAGCCCGAACGCAGGACCAGATAGATGATGCCCGCCAGCACCGCGTCCAGCAGACCCATCCCGATCGCGCTGTGGAGCACGGCCATGTTGGTATCGCCGATATCGCTGACACCCAGGAAACCGAACCGGAAGCCCGAGATCACGTAGAAGAACGGATTGAGGCGGCTGATCGCCTGGAAGGTGGGCGCCAGGTTGTCGATCACATAGAACGTGCCGGAAAGCAGCGAGAGCGGCGCGATCACGAAGTTGGTGACGGCGGCGTTGTGATCGAACTTCTCGGCCCAGATCGACGACAGGAAGCCGAGCAGCGCGAGGAATACCGAACCGGTGAGGCCGAACCAGATCACGGCCCAGGGATGCGCCATCGAAAGGCTCACGCCCGGCCACAGCAGCATAGCGCCCGACAGCGCGAGCCCGACCAGAACCGCGCGGGTCACCGCCGCGGCGACCATGGCCAGCATGAGTTCGCCTTCGCTCAGCGGCGGCATCAGGTAATCGATGATCGTTCCCTGGATCTTGCCCGCCAGGAACGAGAAGCTGGAATTGGCGAACGCGTTCTGCATCATGCCCATGACGATCAGGCCGGGCGCCACGAAAGTCGCGAAGTTGACGCCGAGCACTTCCCGGCCGCCGCGCCCCATCGCCACGGTGAAGATCACCAGAAACAGCAGGGTAGTGATCGCCGGTGCCCAGATCGTCTGGGTCTGGACCTTGAAGAAGCGGCGGACCTCCTTCATATAAAGGGTCTTGAGCCCCTCCCAGTTCACCTGGTGGATCAGGGGTTCTCCCTTCGCCGGGAAATGGCGGGCCGGGATCGTCCGGGGCACGATGTGTTCTGACACGCTCCCGTCCTGTGTCGGCAGTTCGGTCGAATTCGTTTGATCGGGCATGGACCGGCGAGTATCGGCTGCGGCTTTCCAAGGCAAGCCGCGCCACGGAATTTTGGGGCGATTCTTGGTTCGCCCGATGAAGAGATGGAACACCGAATGAGCTGGACGGACGAGCGGATCGAGAAGCTGACCAAGATGTGGGAGGGCGGAGCCACCGCCAGCCAGATCGCGGACGAGCTTGGCGGCGTCAGCCGCAATGCGGTGATCGGCAAGGCACACCGCCTCGGGCTCAAGGCACGCCCTTCCCCGGTCAAGGCCAACGAAAAGCCGGCCCGCCCGGCACCCGCCCCGAAGAAGCCCAAGCCCGTTGCCGAGGCCGCGCCAGCCGCGCCCGCGCCGCAGGTCGAAGCGCCCGTCGTGCGCGCCGCGCCGCAGCCGCCCGTGGCGCCGGCGCCCCGCAGCCCCGCTCCGGTGGCACCGCCGGTCGCCGCCAGCGAAGATGCCCCGGCCGCGCCGAAGGGCCCGCGCGTCGTCTCTGTCGGCCCCGGCGGCTTCCTGCGCCAGGGCCCCGGCGATCAGCAGCAGCCGATTCCGCCCGCGCCGCCCCGCCGCCTGGTGCCTGCCAAGCCGAGCGCGGAAATCGCCGACAAGACCAGCCTCCTCGACCTCAGCGACCGCGTGTGCCGCTGGCCGATGGGCCACCCCGGCGAACCGGACTTCCACTTCTGCGGAGAAAAGGTGAACCCCGGGTTCCCTTATTGCGTCGAGCATTGCGGCCGGGCCTATCAGGCACAGCTGCCGCGCGGCGCGCGCCGTCCTCCTCCGCCGCTTCCCTTCGGCGGCCCGCGGGTTCGCTGATCCGATGAAGACGATGGTGCGGCGACGGGCCCTGAATGCCTGGCTCATCGCCGCACCGTTCGTTCTGGCGCTCGCCGCCCCTGCCCTCGCGCAGAACGCTCCGCCCTCCGGCGAAACCGCCGCATCGAAGCCTGCCGAGCCCAAACCTGCAGAACATGTCTACGTTGCGCTGACGACCAGCGCCGGGACAATCACCCTCGATCTCGACAAGGCCCACGCCCCGCTCACGGTCGCGAACTTCCTCAAGTACGTCGACAGCCGCAGGTTCGACGGCGCCAACTTCTACCGCGCCATGCATCTCGACTGGGGCGACCAGCCCAACGGATTGCTGCAAGGCGGCCTGCAGGGCATCAACGTGCTGCCGCCGGTGCCTCATGAGCCCACCAGCGCCACGGGAATCACGCACAAGGCCGGCACCATCTCCATGGCCCGCTACGCGCCCGGCAGCGCCACGGCGGACTTCACGATCATGCTGAGTGACATCCCGTCCCTCGATGCGCAGCCCGCTTCGGACAATCCCGAAGCCCGCGCAGGTTTTGCCGCCTTTGGTCATGTCGTCTCGGGCATGGACGTGGTGCGCAGGATCTGGGACCAGCCCCGCTCGCCCACCAAGGGCGAAGGCGTCATGAAGGGCCAGATGCTCGAACCGCAGGTGAAGATCGTGAGCGCGCGCCGCGTTCCCCCGCCCGCCACGCCTTGAGACTTCCGGCGCCTGCCGCCATTTCCACAAAGACAATAGCGCTGTGCGTCGCCCTAGCGCGTAAAGCCGGCAGCCTGCCGAAGATTGTGGATTAAATTTCTGGCATCTCCCTGAACACAACCACATCGGCGTTAGCTTTGGGTAATGCCGCCGCCTGTCGATTCGCTCATAATCCGCGGGTTTCCGCCCTTATTCGGCGCTCCCCGTTTGCCAGACCAACTGTCTCGCCTTCCACGGTAAGAGAACATTTACCCAATCGCCAAATCGAATACGGGAAATCCCTTAGTTGGTCCCAGTGACCACGGGAGCCATTGAACTTTCAGGGGTTGTGGGACTCCCTCTCAGGTCCGGGGGCACGGACTGCATCTATTCGGTTCGATGTACTTTTGAGAGTGCGATGATAGAAAATTTACCTTGGAATTGCGCCGGCGAGGCCGGTCCAACTGTCGTGTCGCACGAAGAGTTCTGGTTCTCGCTCAAGTTGAGAGTTGAATCGACTTCTCAGCTTTGGCAGGCGGCCGCGCTTCGCTGCATGAGTCAATCGGACGTCTCCTATGAGGAGGTGGACGAACTGATCGGTCCGATCGACGATCCGTCGATCGCGGATTGCCTGATGATCCTGGCGTTGCCCGAACGTATTCCGGGCTGCACCAGGCTCGACGTCTCCCTCCAGTCGGCGGAGAGCGTGGAGCCGGCAACGGGCATCGGAAATGCCAACCGTCACAGCACGGTCGGCCAGGCCTGAAACGAGAAAGGCCCCTGAACCGGCTGGTTCAGGGGCCTTTCTCGTTTTCGGGGCCGTTCCGGTCAGCTATCGGTGCTGGCGCCGGCAGCCGCGAGGGCGACGAGGCCGGAGGCGGACATGCGGATACCGTTGACGCCCAGCATGATGTTGGTGCCGTCGGTCACCACGTCATCCACGATCGCCACCGAGTTGATCGTCGTATCCAGCGCATTGCCGGCGGCATTGGTGGCCGTGATCGACAGCGTATAGGCGCCGTCCGCGGCCTTCGTGCCGTCAGCCTTGGTTCCGTCCCACTCGTAGGAGCCCTGCGTGGTGGGATCGAGCGTCACGGTGTTCACCACGGTGCCCGAGGAATCCTTGATCGTGGCGGTGATGGTCGAAGGCGTGCCGTCCACGTAATAGGTCCAGTGGGCCGGTGCGCTGCCGAGCCCGGCAACCGGGGAATCGAAACGCGCCTCGCGCCCGATGTAGCTCGATGCCTGCGCCATCTGCTGCGAGGTGAGCTGGCTGAGGATGTCCTCCAGCTTGCCGGTCTGCTGGATCGACTGCTCCACCTGCGAATACTGCACGAGCTGCTGCGTGTATTCCGAGGTATCCATCGGATCGAGCGGATCCTGGTTCGTCATCTGCGTCGTCAGCAGCTTGAGGAACAGGTTGTAGTCAGTCAGCAGCCCCGAAGTGGAGGCCGCCGTGGTGTCGCTCGTGGTCGACGTCGTGCTTGAAACCGTGGTCATTGCTCTTGTGCCTTATGCCATGAGATCGACATGACCGCTGCTCCTGAGCGGTCGGTAGATCGGGTCGTCGCTCCCGCCGAATGTGTCGGACAGGCTGCCCTGCGCCTGCCGCTGCCCTTGCTGGTCACCCTGCCAGCGCTGTCCGCCCTGCCCGCCCGAGCGGCTGTCGAAGCGCAGGGACTGGCCGTCGGCACGGATACCGGCGTCGGCCAGCGCACGATTGAGATCGGTGCTTTCGCGTCGCAGCATGTCGAGCGCGGAAGAACTGTCCGCCGACATGACCGCGCGCAGGACGCCCTCGTGGTCGAAGGATAGGCGCACGTCGATCCGGCCCATGTGGCGCGGGTCGAGACGGATGAGCAGGTCGTCGCTGCCCTTGTCGAGGGCGCGGGCGATCTCCACGCCGATATCGGCGCCGAACTGGCCCTCCTGAACGGACACTGCCGCGCTCTGGGTCGCCGACTGCGTTGCCGGGTAAGGCAGCGCGGCCGGGCGCGCGGCCGTGCCGGTCAGCGTCTGCGACAGCAGCGGGGTCGAAAGATTACCTTCGCCCTGCGCGGCGGACTGATCCGGCGCGAAATCGGCCTGCTGCATCGCCGCCGAGCCGGCGCCCTGTCCGCGCGTTGCCGCCGGCTCCGGGGCGAGACGGTCGGCATTGCCCGCCGAACGGTCGGCAGCGGATGCCCTGCTCGCTAGCTTGCTGCCGGACTTGCCACCGATTTCGCCGCTCTTGGTGCCGCCTTCGGTCTTTTCGGCCTTCACGTCCGGGACCGCCTGCGGCGCCACCGCCAACGCGGGCTGCGTCGCAGCGGGCACGGGCATGTTCTGAACTTGCGCGGTCTGGACAAGGCTCGCCGGATCCACGTCCGCATCGCCGGCATCCGGCGCGCTGCCGTCCTCGGCAACCGGCGCATCGGCAGCCGCGCCATCGGCCGGTACTGCCGTGTCGGTGCCGGAGGGAACCTGCGAAGCGGCGGCCTGCGCCGCAAGCTGCGCCAGCGTGGTCTTTGCCGTTTCCGCCTGCGGAGCGAGCTTGTCGGCCACCGTCTTGTGTGCGGCCGCCGGCTTGGCGCCCTGTTCCGGCTTCCCGGCGAGCGCCGCGCCCGGTGTCGCTGCCACTGCCGCCTCTTCAAGCGAAGTCGCCGCGGTCCACGGCTGCTGGACGAGCTTGCCGTTCTCGGCAGCGTCAGTGGGAGCGGCCAGTGCCGGGTCGGCGGCGGGAACGGTTTCCGCTCCGGTCCCCGCCGCCTCGCCCGCGATCATGGCAGAAGCGGCAGGCGCGGTCTTGCGGGTCGCGCCGAGCAGGGTTCCGAACGCGACCGGCGCCTTCTGTCCGCTTGCGGCCAGGCTGTCGGCGCTCGTTGCGGCGCCTGCCGCCGGTGCGGAGGTGGGAAACAGGGCATTCATGGAAACCGGCATTATGGAGCATCCTCCGGCCGGCGATACGCGGCCATGTTGTTATCATAGAGGGTTTGCACCGGTCCCGGTCGCACCCTCGCCTTCACTCGGGCCTGCCGCTTCAGCCGATCGTGCCGAGGCTGCGCAGGCGCGCGCGCGGATGGATTTCGTTCTGCGAGAGCACCACCGTTGCAGGGCGGACGCGCTCGATGATCGAACGCACGAACGGCCGCAGCGGCGGGCTGGTGAGCAGGCAGGGAATTTCGCCCTGCGCGGCAAGGCGGTCGTAGCCCTCGCGGACGGCGGTAATGAAAGCCTGGAGATGCGAGGGCGCCATGGCGAGGTGGCGGTCGTCGCCCAGGCCGACGATGGCCTCCCCGAAAACCTCGTCCCATTGCCCGCTGAGCGTGACGATGGGGATCGTCCCGTCGAACGTCTGCTGGGCGGAGATCTGGCGCGAAAGGCGGGCACGGACGTGCTCGGTCACTTGCGTGAGGTTGCCCGACATCGCGGTTGCCTCGGCAATGCCTTCGAGGATCGTCGGCACGTCGCGGATCGACACGCCCTCGGACAGCAGGTTCTGGAGAACGCGCTGCACGCCAGAGATCGAGATCTTGCCGGGAATGATGTCGGAGATGAGCTTCTCCGATTCCTTGTGGACCTCGTTCAGCAGCTTCTGCGTCTCGGTATAGGAGAGCAGGTCGGCGATGTTGTCCTTGACGATCTCGGTCAGGTGCGTCGTCACCACGGTGCCGCAATCGACCACGGTAAGGCCGCGGAATCCGGCTTCCTCGCGCATGTCCCGGTCGATCCAGAGCGCCGGAAGCTGGAACACTGGCTCCTTGGTGGCCTCGCCCCGGATGCCCATGTCCTGGCCGGAAGCGTTGATCACCAGCAGCTTGCCGATGCGCAGTTCGCCGCGCGCGATCTCGGTCTCCTTGACGAAGACGATATATTCGTTCGGCTTGAGCGCCATGTTATCGAGAATGCGGACCGAGGGCAGCACGAAGCCGTAGTCGATCGCCATCTGCCGGCGCAGCGCGCGCACCTGGTCGTCCAGGCGCGGCTCGGCCTGCGAATCGTTAATGAGCGGCAGCAGGCCGTAGCCCAGCTCGATGCGCAGCGAATCGATCGCAAGCGTGCGCGAGATCGGCTCCTCGGCCTGCGCCTCCATCTGCTGCTGGTGCGTGAGCGCTTCCTGCATCCGCTCCTGCGCGGCCTTTGCCTCGGCCTTGCGCGACATCGACCAGGCCAGCCAGCCACAGGCCGCGCCAAGCGATGCGAACGGGAAGAATGGCAGGCCGGGCATGAGCGCCAGCACGCCCATCAGCACGCCGACGATGCCGAATGCCTTGGGATAGCGGCCGAGCTGCTCGCCGAGTGCGGCGCCGGTCTTGCCGACCACGCCGCCCTTCGAGACCAGCAGGCCCGCCGCCGTCGAGACGATCAGCGCCGGAATCTGGCTGACCAGACCGTCGCCGACGGTCAGGATCGTGTAAGTGGTGAAGGCCTCGCCGAAGGGCACGCCGTGAATGGCCACGCCGATGATGAGGCCGACGACGATGTTGATCGCGGTGATGAGCAGGCCGGCAACGGCATCGCCCTTAACGAACTTCGAGGCACCGTCCATCGCGCCGTAGAAGCCGCTTTCCGCCTCGATCTCGGCGCGGCGTTCGCGGGCCTGCGCCTCGGTGATGGTGCCCGCATTGAGATCGGCGTCGATCGCCATCTGCTTGCCGGGCATGGCATCGAGGCTGAAGCGCGCCGCCACTTCGGCGATGCGCCCTGCGCCCTTGGTGATGACCACGAAGTTGATGACGATCAGGATCGCGAAGATGGTGAGGCCGATCACGGTCTCGCCGCCCATCAGGAACTCGCCGAAAGCCGCGATAACGCCGCCCGCCGCGTGATGGCCTTCATGCCCGTGCCCCAGGATCAGGCGCGTCGAGGCAAGGTTCAGGCCCAGCCGCAGCATCGTCACGATCAGCAGGATCGTCGGGAAGCTGGAAAGCTGGAGCGGCTTTTCGATGAACAGCGCCGTCATCAGGATCAGGACCGAGGCCGTGATCGAAAGCGCCAGACCCATGTCGAGCATCCAGCCCGGCATCGGCAGGATCAGCATGGCGATAATCGCGCTGACACCCAGCGCCAGCGCCAGGTCGCGGCTGGGGCCGAGGCGCGTCAGGAACTGGTCGAGCCTTGCAGAGACGAGTGCGTTCATCGCTTCACCGGGTTCCGAAAGCTTCAGTGGCGGATCAGGCCCGGCGGCACCACGAGGCCGTCGGACAGGAAGGTTCGCAGCTTGTTGCGCATGGTCCGCACCGAGATGCCGAGCATGGACGCTGCGGTCGTGCGGTTGCCGCGGCAGCGTTCGAGCGTCTGCAGGATCAGCTCGCGCTCCACTTCGGCGATGTTCTGGCCCACCAGTTCCGACACCGCCATGGTGACGGACTGATTACCGGCCCGTTCACCACGCAGGCGCGCCATGACATCCTGAAGGTTCACCGCGATATCCACCACGACGATATCGCCGTTGGCACGGTGCCACGCTTCGAGCACGGCCGGGTTCGCGGTTCCCACCGCGATGCTCGCGGCGACCCGCGCACCATCTCGACCGCGAGGCCCATGGCGTTGCCAAGGTCGCCGACCAGCATCAGACGGGTCGGATCGTGATCGGACACGGGCATCATGCCTCCTGCCGCACGATTTCGGTCAGCGTGATGCCCAGCGTGCTGTCGATCAGGACAACTTCGCCGCGAGCGATCAGGCGATTGTTGACGAAGATGTCCACCGGCTCACCCACCCGGCGGTCGAGTTCGACGACCATGCCGGGCTTGAGGCGCAGCAGTTCGCCGATGTCCATGCGCGAGCGGCCAAGCACGGCCTGGACCTTCACCGGCACGTCGAACACGGCGTGCAGGTCGTCGGGCGTGGGCGGCGTGGTCGGGCGCGGGGACCGTTCGGTCGTTCCTTCGCCGCCCATGTCAGCGGGGTTCTCTTCGGTCAGGTGAGCAGGCGCCAGCTGGCGCGGCTCGAGCTCGTCGCTCATGGTCATACCTTTCAACTGTTCATCCACTGACGGATTACGGATGCGGATTCTGCGGGACTGGCCGAGATGGCGTCACCGATGCGGCGCAGGGCGGAAAGCTTGATGCGGCCATCGACCTGAGCAAGCGCGATCTCCTGGTCGAGCAGGGGTTCGCCCTCTCCAGCCCGCATTTCCTCGAGCTGCCGCATGGCGTCCTCGTCGCCGTCGGCCGCCCGTTCGCTCAGCGAGATCATCTCGGCATCCGGAGCGGGCAGGCGCTGTTCCACCACGCCTTCTACCAGCGGCGGTTCGCCGAGCTTGGGCTTCAGCATGCGGATGGCGAAGAGGATGATGCCGCCCACCAGCAGGATCTTCAGGACGTCGAAGATGCGGTCGGTGGTGATGCCGAAGGGCAGGCCGGAATCGGCGCCATCGAGATCGGTCGGCGCGTTGAACGCCATGTTCTCGACCACCACGCTGTCGCCGCGATCGGCATCGAAGCCCACGGCGTTCTCGACCAGCCGCTGCAGGCGCTGGACCTGCGCGGCAGGAAGGCCCTGCGGACCGCCGTCGACCATGACCGCAACGGTCAGGCGCTTGACCTGCCCCGGCGTGCGGACCGCGACCTTCTGGGTCCGGCTGTTCTGGTAGGTCGTGTCTTCAGACGTCTCGTTCTGCGCCGAACGGCGGTTTTCGCCGCCGTTGCCGGCCACGTTGCCCTGGTTGTCCGGCAACTGCGCGCCCACGGTCACGCCTTGCGCGCCGGCGGAGTTCTCGTCGTTCTGGTTGTTGGATTCCACCGTCACCTGATGGGCGACGACCTGGGTATCGGGATCGAAGACTTCCGATTCCTCGCGTACCTGATCGCGTTCGAGCACGGCGGCCACTTCGGCGCGCACCTTGCCCTGGCCGACGATCGGCTCGATCATCGATTCGATCTCGTTGCGCAGGCGCGCCTCGACGGCGTTCTGGCGATCCTCGAGATTGCCCGCGCCCGCATCGCCGCCCTCACCCGCACGCGCCAGAAGCGCGCCGGTCTGGTCGACGATCGACACGGCCTCGGGATTGAGATCGGGCACGGCGGAGGAAACGAGATAGCGGATCGCCTGGACCTGCTCGCCGGAAAGACGGCCATTGGTCTTTACCGTGACGGAAGCGCTGGCCTTGCGCGGTTCGGTCTCGAACATCGCGCGGTCGGGCATTACGACATGGACGCGTGCCTTGGCCACTTTCTCAAGGCTCTCGATCGAACGGACGAGTTCGCCTTCGATGGCGCGGGTCTCGTTGAGCTTGGCGCGCGAGGACGAGATGCCGAAAGGCTCCTCGGCATCGAGCACCTCATAGCCGATCTTGCCGCCGAGCTGCTCGGACGCCATCGACATGCGCAGTTCGGCCAGCTTGTCGACCGGCGCCATGACCGACGTGCCGTCCGCCGAAAGCTGGAAGGGCACGTTCTGCCCCTTCAGCTTCTCGGTGATCGACTGTGCGGCCGAAGGATCGAGATCGGTATAGAGGTAGCCCATCTCGGTCGTGGGGCTGCGAAAGGCCATCCACCCGAGACCCGCCAGCATGGCAAGGGCCACGCCCCCCATCAGCAGGGCCCGGCGCGGACCGATCTGCTCGATAAAGTTCCGCAACGCGTTCAAAAGTCGCCTCTTACATCAGCAGCGGCACCCCCCTGGCGTCGCTGCTGACATTATAGGATAATCGGCTAGGCAACTCTTGCCGGTAACAGGAAAAGTTTACGCAGCGCCTTCCGGCGCGAGGACGCCCGCGAGTTCGCCCATGACGGCGGCGCGGCGGGAAGCGGAATCGACGTTGAGGCCGCCCTCGGCCCAGCCGATATGGGCATCGTTCATCGGCAGCGTCTCGTCGTCGATCACGACGATCGCAAGCGCGCGGCGTTCACGGCTGCGGCGCTCCTCCACCAGACGCTCGATATCCTCGCGCATGGCGGGATTGGCCCGGATCGAAAGCGCGGTATCGCGGGAAACCTGATCGAGGGCGCGGGTCAGCGCTTCATCGATGGCGCGCGCGGGCTCGGCGGCGATGGCATGACCGGCGAGCAGTTCGGCGGCCTGGAGCGCAATCGCCCCGGCCTCGGAAATGACCTGGTCCATCACGGCATCGAAGCGTCGTTCCACTTCGTCCACCGAAGCGTGAAGTGCGTCGGTCGCCGCCAGCATCGCCTCCGCACGCTCGCCCCGCGCCTGCTCCAGCCCGGCGTCGAAGCCGTCGGACCTGGCCCTTGCGAGTTCGGCGACATGGTCCTCGTGAAGACGTTCGATGCGCGCCTGAAGCTCCGCGACATGCTCGCGCAGTTCCTCGTGCCGCCGTTCGTCCACGGGCTCATTGGTCGGGAATCGAAACACCCTGTCGAAACCGAATGGCTGAATGGTCATGGGATCCTCCATCATCGCCGCACCCTCGGAATCTCTATACGTCTTCATCAGGTCTAACTCATTAATGACGCCAGCGAGGCTTGCGCTGATCCATTCTGCCCCAAACCTCGACGGCCTCTTGGCGAGTTTACGACTTCGCCCGGACTTCCCCGCGCGGAACCGGCAAGCACCTGTTTCCGCGAAGAACTCTTCAGGAATATGACGCGCGTACAAAATCGGACATTTCATCAATAGATCATCGCATCGTCGCTCTTGGGATCGACCAGCATGATTTCGCCGCGATCGCCGAGCGACTTGGCAAGGCGGACCAGCGCGGTCTGCGCCTCCTCGCATTCGCGTGCGCGCACGGGGCCCATCGCCGACATGTCGTCGCGCATCAGCTTGGCGGCGCGTTCGGTCATGCCGTTGAAGAAGATCTTCTTCATCTCGTCCGGCGCGCCCTTCAGCGCCAGCGCCAGCTCGCGCTTGTTGCAATTGCGCACGATCGTCTGGATCGCACCCGGCAGCAGATTCGCCAGATCCTCGAAAGTGAACATCAGCGCACGGATGCGCTCGGCCGATTCGGGGGCCTTCTCGTCCAGCGCGCCGAGCATCGCTTCCTCGGTGGAGCGGTCGAGCGCGTTGAACATTTCGGCCATGGTCTCGTGCGGATCGCGGCGCTGCGCGCGTGAGAGGTTGGTCATGAACTCGCTCTTCAGAGTCTGTTCGACCTGGACGATCACGTCCTTCTGCACCGTATCCATGCGCAGCATGCGCATGACGACATCGGTGGCGAATTCGCGCGGCAGCTCGGACAGGACGCGCGCGGCGTGATCCGGGCGCAGCTTGTGGAGGATGACCGCCACCGTCTGCGGATATTCGTTCTTGAGATACCCCGCGAGCACCGCCTCGCTGACGTTGGACAGCTTGTCCCACATCGTGCGGCCGGAAGGACCACGGATGTCCTCCATGATTTCCTTGACCCGGTCCGCCGAAAGGATGCCTTCGAGCAGCCTTTCGGTAGTCTCGTAGGAACCGTGAAGCGTCGCCATGCTCGAGACCTCGCCCGAGAACTGGACGAGCAGATGCTCGACGACGACCGACGGCACCCGGCCGAGCTGGGCGATCGTGGAGGACAGCTCCTTGATCTCCTCGGTGGTGAGCTGCTCCCAGATCGGACCGCCATGATCGCGGCCGAGCGCGAGCATCAGCGCGGCAGCGCGCTGCATGCCCGAATACTTCTTGAGCTCCGGCGGCTCACCCACCGCGGCCATCATCGTCACTTCGATACCCCCGAAAAATTGCTCGGTCCCGTACGGTCAGGGCCTCGTTCCTTCTATTTATAGGAGCAAGGTCAGCGCAACCGCCCGATGGAGACACAATTGGCGATAAATTTAAACAATGGGTTGATAGGCCTGTCGGTTCTCGGCGGATCGAGCGCCTATTCCGCCCTGTCGTCGTCCCTCGCCTCCATGGACAGCGCGGCGGTTATGGCTGCGAAGAAGAACTTCACGCTGGAGGTGCCCGATACGACGCCTCCCTGGCAGGAGGACGCGGACACCAGTTCCGTCAGTTCGCAAATCCTCGCGATCAAGAAGATGCTGTCGATCGTGGACACCACCAAGGACAGCTCGCTGGAGGACCTGCCGGACGTCCAGACCGCCTTCACCACCTACAAAGCACTCGACAAGCTGCGCATCCTTGCCGAAAGCGCGGCCAAGACCACCACCTCCTCGACCGAGCGCGCCTCACTCCAGAAGGCCTTCGCGAAAGGCCTGGCCGATCTCCAGACCTACCTGGGTTCGGCTGACACCGACCTTGTCACGCTCAATTTCGGCACGCCGTCCAGCAATGCGACCTCGGTGGCGATCAAGGCCGCCAATTCCAGCGGCGCGGTGATCGGCGAAGGGGTGTCCACTTCGCGCGATGCCGCCATCGCCGGGATGACCGGCAGCGAAGTGCTCGAAATCAAGCTGACCAAGGGCAGCGCCGCACAGACGGTCACGGTGGACCTGTCGCAGACGACGCAGCCGCCCACGCTCGATTCCGTGGCCGCCGCGATCAACGCCGCGATCGGCGCCAGCCAGGCGACAGATACCAGCGGCAATCCGGTCGTCGATGCCGACGGCAATCCGGTCAGCAAGTGGAAGTCCAATTTCACGGTCGAGAAGAACGACGGCAAATGGGGCCTCGTCTTCAATCCGGCGGGAAGCGAAAAGGTCGCGATCGACCAGATCGGCGGCAGTGACGCGCTGATGGTCGCCAGCGGCGAAACCGCCTCCTCCGCGGTGACCGCCGCGCGGGTATACCGCATCG
The DNA here is from genome assembly GCF_001298105.1 of Novosphingobium sp. ST904. Classification (GTDB taxonomy): domain Bacteria; phylum Pseudomonadota; class Alphaproteobacteria; order Sphingomonadales; family Sphingomonadaceae; genus Novosphingobium. The sequence goes on from NZ_LGJH01000147.1 coordinate 13,050, forward strand.
ACGACCTCGACGCGTCGCTGTCCTGGCAGCGCCTCAGCAAGATCAACGCCGTGGACGGCGCCGCCACCGCAACCGCAGTGGCTTCCGCCTCGGCCGACGATTACGAGGACAAGGATTACACCGTCTCCTCGGCGACCCAGGCCAAGGCCATCGCCACTGACGCCGAAGGCTTCAGCTATGTCGTCGGCACGACCGCCGGCGACGTGGGCACGCATCTGACCGACGGTTCCGACGACCTGTTCCTCACCAAGGTCGACAGCGAGGGCAACGTCGTCTGGCAGCGCAGCCTCGGCGCCGCCGGCAGCGCGCAGGGCGCGGCCGTAACGATTGCCGCCAATGGCGATATCGTCGTGGCCGGCACCGTCAGCGGCGCCTTCAACGGCGGCGACGACAGCCAGACCGACATGCTCGTCGCGCGATACAACGTGAAGGGCGAGGAGCTCTCCGCCACAGTCATCCGCCAGGTCGGCAACGAAACGGCCAGCGCGGTCACCGTAGGCGACGACGGCAGCATCTATGTCGCGGGCAAGGCTTCTACCGGCGGCGGCGATGCCTTCATCGCCAAGCTGGACGCCACCGGCAAGTTCGTGGAACGTCGCACGATCGACAGCGGCGGCGCCGATTCCGTCACCTCGCTGGCCATCGACGAATCCGGCAACCTGCTGGCCCTGACCAGCGAGAACGGCGTGGCCACGATCCGGCGGATCGATTCCTCGTCCCTGTCCTCGGACCTTGGCTCGATCTCGCTCGGCAATGTCACCGCCCGCGCCATCGCGGTCTCTGACACCGGCGAAATCGCGGTCGTCGGCACCACCGCCAACGCGGTCAACGGCGCGCAGGTCAACAGTATCAACGGCGGTCAGGACGCCTTCGTCACGCGCATCGACGCGGCGATGTCCTCTGCCACCACGACCTATATCGGCACCTCGGCCACCGATCAGGCCGACAGCGTCACGTACCTGAACGGCACGCTCTACGTCGGCGGCCGCACGGCGGGCGACCTGTCAGGCGCGAAGACCGGTTCCGTCGACGGCTTCGTCGCCCGCATCGACGCTACGACCGGAGAGATCGAGAAGATCTCGCAATGGGGCATGCGCACCTCGACCACCGAGCCGGTGAAGATCTCGGCCGTTTCGGGCGGCTCCACCGTGCTGGGCGCGCTCGGCCTCAGCCGGGGTACGCTCAACCAGCAGGAATCGACCACCCTCACCTCGCAGACCAGCCTTCGCGCCGGGGACCAGTTCACCCTGCGCGTGGACGGCGGCGCAACGCGCACGATCACCATCGACAAGGACGAGACGATGGCCTCGCTCTCGCTGAAGATCCAGCGGATCACCGGCACCAAGGCGACCATCACCACACCCAAGATCGATGGCCAGACCACGCTCAAGATCCAGGTCAAATCGGGCTACAAGATCGAACTCGGCGCCGGAGCCGAGGGCAAGGATGCCCTTTCCAAGCTCGGTATCGATCCCGTCCGCCTCGTGGCCTCCAAGGCGGCCGATCCCGACGCGCCCAAGGTCACCCCGGGCGGCACTTACAGCCTCGCGCTTTCGGACACCCTCAACCTGTCCGATGCCAAGACCGCCGCGGTCGCGCTCTCCAAGATCAAGTCCGCGCTCTCGATGACGCAGACCGCCTATCGCTCGCTCTACTGGGACTCCACGAAGGCCTCGCTGGTGGACGGCACCGTGACCGGGGGCGGTACCGCCTACCAGCAGAAGCAACTCGCCAACTACCAGGCCGCCCTGTCGCGCCTGACCGGCTCGTAAAGGATCGCAAGCATGTCCTCTCTTCCCCCGATCTTCGACGGCATGGGACAGGCGATGAAGTTCATGGCCGAACACCAGCGCGTGATCGCCGAGAACATCGCCAATAACGAGACGCCGGGCTTCAAGGCCCGCACCGTCGAGGCGCCCGACTTCTCCTCCCTCGTCGCGCAATATGGCGAGGCGGGCGGCGCCCCGCGCGTGTCCCGGCCCAAGGTCGAACTGTCGGGCGGCATGACCGCGCTCGGCGCCCGTCCGCCGCAGGCCGGCAGCCACATCGTGCTGGACAGCGACACCAGCGAAACCAAACCCGACGGCAACAACGTCACGCTGGAAGACCAGCTTCTCAACCTCGGCGAAGTCCAGGCGGACTTCGCGGCCATGACCAATCTCTATCGCAAGCAGATCGGATTGATGAAGGCCGCCCTCGGCCGGGGCTGATCGCGCTTTCAGCCGGCTCGAAAAGGGGGGGCGCGCTCCAAGGCGGGGCGTGCCCCCCTTTCGTTGAAGGATGCCTGGCGGCAGGCTGAATTATTGGACTGATTTACAGGAACGAAATCGCCGCATCGTCGTTCAAGGATAAACGGGAGGATCCAAAGGTGAAAAGCACAGCCGTTCCATGCTCAACGGCATGATGAAAAGCCTCTTTCCGGGCTCTTTACCCGAAAAGCCGTTCATCCCCGCTTCAAACACATCCTGCTTCATCCCGAAAAATGCTCCGATCCCGAGGCAATTGCCCCGTGATGCGATCACAGGGCAATGGGAAATACAAAACTATATGTATTTCAAAAATTTAACTCCGCTCCTTTTAGAGCAGCAGCGAGGCGAGTTGCATGGCCGAAGTGGGAAAAATTTGCCTGCAATGAAGCTGAAATTCGCTGGAAACATGACAAGCTTAACCGTTCCGGCGTAAAAGTAGGAGCAATAACATCGGAATTTATTGCCGCATGCATTATTCCGACCCACTTTGGTACGACATGGATCATGGAATATTGACCAAATGGCAATTCCATGGAACAAATTCGCCAACCTTAGCTAAACAAGAGCTTCAATGACCCAAAAACCGCTTAGATCGCAAAAGCGGACTGGGAAGGGCCCTGCCGCGGCAGAGACCATGATCGAGATCGATGCTTACCGCACGCTGGTCTTTCCCAACCGGATCAGGAAATATCGCAAGCAGCTGAATATCGGATCGCTGCTGGAATTGTCGGAACAGCTTCCGACAATAACCTATATTCGCCTCTCGAAGATCGAGCGGGGCGAGATTTTCGCGCGGGCCGGTGAGCTTCGCGAAATCGCGCGGGCGCTGGGTATCGATCCGCAGGACCTGCTGATCGATGTCGACGACCCCGAGTTCGATATTGCCGCCTGGGCCGAACCGCTGCACGGCGCCGACCGCTCCGATCCCGAGGCGGAGCGCTTTGCCGTCCTGCTCGCCGCGGCCCTGCGCGTGCGCCGCGCGGGCGATCCCGCCCTGACGATCGCCACCCTCGAACACGAGCATGGGCTTGCGCCCGTGATCCTTTCGCGGATCGAAAACGCGCTGAAGCCCTACAACCGCTGGAACGACGATGTGCGCGCAACCTTGCGCCGCCTGTTCGATGTGTCCAACGACAGGCAGCTCGCCGAACACATTGCCGCCGTGCATTCGCGCGGCGAACTCGATGCGGTCCTGCCGATGATCGCCAATCCCGAACTGCGGATCGGCAAGACCCGCGTGCGGGTCGCCTCGCTGCGCGACGAACTGGATGCCGGTTCGGGTTCCATCATCGCCCGGCCGCGCAGGCTCAACATTCCTCACCCCTTGGGCGAACGCCTCATACCGGTCCAGGACGCCGCGCCGGCCGTTCTTGCCGACGATGCTGCCGGACATCGCATGGTCGCCGTTTTCGGCACACCGCTTCCCGATGGCCTGATCGCCAGGACGCCCGTCGATGCCCATGTCGAAGCGCCCCGCAATGCCGGCCCGAGGGCCTACGGGCTGCGCATGGGCCGGCCGACGCTGGGCGCAGGCCTGCCGGGGCGGGCCACGCTGATCGTCGATCCAGACCGGTTCCCGTCGGCCGGTGGGCTGGCCGTCATCACGAACGAACAGGGCCTGCGGGTACTGTCCGTCACGTTCGACCGCCATGGCCGGATGCTCGGCTACAGCGAAAATCCCGATCTCGAAATCGAGATCGACGGACTGGACCCTGCCAATGTCGCCACAGTACTGGCCGCCGTATTCGAATGACGTAAAAATACAAATAGTGTGACAGTCGGGCCGTTCGCCCGGTTATCCCGATATAATGGTATGAGTAATATGCCCGGAAGGCAGGATGCTCATACCCAGCCTTGTGAAATCGATCGGAAAGCGAGCGGGCCCGTCCCGCGCAGCCTCCATGCGCGTCCCCCCGTTGCGTCTCATCGAGCATGCAATCGCGCATCTTCGGGCACAGGCCGGCCGCGACCGAGCCCTGCCGATCTCCTTGCTGATCGTGAACGTCGATCGCTTCAAGCTGGTCAACGACTTGTGCGGACATGCCGCAGGTGATCGCCTGATCGAGCACATCCGCGATCGCTGCGCGCGGTCTTCCCGGAACCTTCAGGTCATTCATATCGGCGCGGACGAATTCGCCTGCCTGCTCCCCGTCACCGCATTCGATTCCGGCGATGGAGACCGCATCGCTGACAGGATCGCCGAGCGACTTCTGGAAGCGGTCGGCGATCCGGTCAGCCTTGGCCGCCACATCGTCCACCCCACAGCGTCCGTCGGCATCGCCACCGACCGTTTCGGAACGCTTTCGCCCGAGGAACTGCTGCGCGGCGCGTCGATCGCACTGTCCCACGCCAAGCAGGCGGGCGGCGGCACGGTGCAGCGCTTCTGTCCGGCCATGTTCGCAGACCTGAGCGACCGGGCGACGCTGGAAGACGACTTGCGCGGCGGATTGCTGCGCGGAGAGCTGCTTCCCTATTACCAGCCCATCGTGTCGCTCGGCTCGCGGAAGATCGCGCGGTTCGAGGCGCTCGTGCGGTGGCACCACCCCCATCGCGGCCTGCTGGGACCGGACCAGTTCCTGACGATCGCCGAGGAAGCCGGGCTGGACGACGATCTCCTGTTCTCGATGGTCCGCCAGGCCTGCCGCAACGCGGGCGAATGGGAGGGCCGGCTGGGCCTGTCGATCAACATGACGCCCCGTCAGGTCTGCGACCCCACCGTGGCCTTGCGCCTGCTGCGGATCGTCTTTGCCAGCGGCATGCGTCCGGATCGCTTCACGGTGGAGATCACCGAGGATGCGATGATGCACAATGTCGTCGCCGCGCAGGAGACCGTATCCACCTTGCGCGAAGCGGGCATCCGCATCGCGCTGGACGATTTCGGCACCGGCTACACCAGCCTCAGCCGCATCTGCCAGCTACCGCTCGACATGATAAAGATCGACCGTTCGCTGATCCAGTCGCTGGATACCGACGCCGGGCGCAAGCTGGTCAAGGTGGTCGTGGACCTCGGGCAGAGCCTTTCCATGCCGGTCACCGCCGAAGGCATCGAGACCCCGCGGCAGGCGCGCCTGCTGAACGAGATCGGCTGCACCTTCGGCCAGGGCTACCTGTTCGGCCGCGCCGCACCGGCATCGCTGGCCGCGCGTCTGGCCGGGGCAGCCCCGCTCGCGATAGCGTCCTGAATTCGCTCTCCGCCCCTGCGGCGGGCATGGAAAAGGGGGCAGGAGCGCATGGCCCCTCCCCCTCTTTTTCGATCTCGGCCGATCAGTATTCGGTGTTGAACGAGATCGGCGTCGTCAGGTCGATCCGCGCGAGATCGCCCTTGGCGCCGTAAGTGTAGGCACGGTTGCCCGAGAGCCGCTTGGCCTCGTTGGCGATGGCCCCCATCATTTCCATCGAAAGTTCGATCTGACGTTCGAGCAGGGCCGAATTGACCAGCGACGCGGCGCGCAGTTCGCCCAGCGCTTCCGCGAAACGCTCCCGCGTCTCGTCGTCCATCTGATCCGTCCATTCGGGTTCTAGCCGGTTCCGGCGCGCCAGAACTTCCTCCAGCGAGCCGACCAGACGGGCCTTGGCCGCCGCCAGTTCAGCAAGGTCAAGCGCCCGCTCGCGCCCTTCCAGCCGTTCCGTTTCCTCACGCATCACCATCGAGAGCGAGGTCATGATCTCGATCATTTCATTCGGCACGGCCGCTACCTCCCTGCAGACGGATGATCTGCGCCTCGACGGCGGATGCGATGCCGAGGCCCTTTCCATTGGCGATCTGGTTGCCGATCTGTTCGGCCAGCACGCCGCGGAAGATCTCCTCACCGTGGCCGCCGGAGAACTCTTCCCCCTGCTCCACGGTTTCGAGCATGATCTTGGTGACCTGCCCGGCGAAGACACCCTCGAACTGGCGTGCGACGGCAGCCGGGCTGCGATCGGGTGTCTGGACTGTCGTTCGCGCCGGCAGCGAGGCCGGGCCTTTGGGAAGAACGGAATCTGCCATCGTCACTGTACCGCTATTTCCGCCTGAAGCGCACCCGCCGTGCGGAGCGCCTGAAGGATGGTGATGAGATCGCGCGGGCTGACGCCCAGCGCGTTGAGGCCGGCAACCAGCGTTTGCAGCGAGGTGCCGCCGGTGAGCAGGGCCAGCGAGGCGCCGCTGCCGTCGTCCGCCTCGATGCGGGTGCGCGGCACGGTCGTCGTCTGGCCGTTGGAAAGCGGAGCGGGCTGCGAAACCACCGGCGTTTCGGTGACGCTGATGGTCAGCCCGCCCTGTGCGATGGCCACGGGGCTGACGCGTACGTCCGCCCCCATGACCACGGTGCCCGCCGCTTCGTTGATGACGATCCGCGCGGGTTGGTCCACCTGCACGGGGAGATTCTCCACCCGGGTGACGAGATCGATCACCGTACCGCCGTTCGGGGTGAGTTCGACCGTGCCGGGATCGAGCACTTGCGCCGAGCCGGGCACCTCGCGGTTGATGGTCGCCGCGATCTGCCGGGCGGTGGTGAAATCCGGGTTCTTCAGCGCCAGCTTGAGGCTTTGCGCCGAGCGCAGGTCATAGGCCACCTCGCGTTCGACGATGGCCCCGCCCGCGATCCGCGCCGTCGTCATCACGCCCCGGCTGAGCTTCGCCGCCGCGCCCTGCGCCTTGAAGCCGGAAACCGCGACGGGGCCCTGCGCCACGGCATAGATCTCGCCGTCGAGCGCGCGGAGCGAGGAAACCAGCAGGATGCCGCCCTGAAGGCTGGAGGCGTCCCCCAGGGCCGAAACCTGCACGTCGATGGTGGAACCCGCGCGTGCGAAAGGAGGCATCGTCGCCGTCACCGTTACCGCCGCGACGTTCTGGGTCAGCATCTGGGTGCCGCGAATGTTCACGCCCATGCGCTCCAGCATCGCCTGAAGCGTTTCCTCCGTGAAGGGGATGTTGCGGATACGGTCGCCCGTGCCTTGAAGACCCACCACCAGACCGTAGCCGACCAGCTGGTTGGTCCGCACGTTCTCGACATCGACGATGTCCTTGATGCGCGGCTGCGGCCCCGCGAGCGCCGCCGTGGGCGACAGCAGGGCCAGCCCCGCCGCGAAAGCGAGCGCGGAGGCGAAAATCGGACCTTGCATCCTCGATTTCAAAGGCTTGGGCATCACTGTCCTTATAGGAAGAAAGAGGCTGCGGGCGGCGGTGCGGGCAGGCATTTTCGCGCTACTTCCGGGCGCCGCGCGCCAGGCGCATGACGTAGCCGATGATCTCGGCGACGGCGGCGTAATGCTCGATCGGGATCGGGCGGTCGATCTCCACGGCGGCGAACAGCGCACGCGCCAGCGGCGGGCTCTCCACGATCGGCACGTTGGATTCGGTGGCGATCGCGCGGATGCGCAGCGCGATAGCATCCACCCCCTTGGCCACCACGACCGGCGCGGCCATGGCGCCGTGGTCGTACTTGAGCGCGACGGCATAGTGCGTGGGGTTGGTGATGATGACGCTGGCCTCGGGAACCGCCGCCATCATGCGCTTGCGGGAGCGCTGCATCTGGATCTGGCGGATCTTCGCCTTGATCTTGGGATCGCCGTCGCTCTGCTTGTGCTCGTCCTTCACCTCCTGAAGCGTCATGCGCATGCGCTGGAGGAAGGCCCGCCGCTGATAGATGAAGTCGAACAGCGCCAGCGCGACCACCAGCAGCACGACGGCGCGGATCGCCTCGTAGGCCATCTGCCCCGCCGCCGCCCCCACCGCCCCCGGCGCATAGCCGACAAGCTGGTCGAACCCGGTGAGGCGCGGTTTCAGGACCATGAAAACCACGATGCCGATGGCGCTGAACTTGGCGAGCGTCTTGGCGAATTCCACCAGGGCGCGCTGCCCGAACATGCGCTTGAACCCGCTTGCCGGCGACAGCTTCGACCACTTGGGCGCCAGGCGCGACCAGCTCAGCGTGGCGCGGCTCTGCAGGAAGATCGTGGCCAGCGCGCAGAGCAGGAGCACGCCGAAGATCGGCAGCAACGAAAAGGCGGCATGGCGCATCACGCCGGTAATCAGGTTCTGCGCGCCGCCGGAATCGAGCGGATAGTCCTCGGCACTGCCCCAGAGCCGCATGAGCATGGTGCCGAGATGACGGATCGCGGTAATGCCGAGCCAGCCGGTGACGATCAGCGCGCCGGTCATCATCGTGGCGTGGCGCACCTCCGGCGCCATCGCCACTTCGCCGCGCTTGCGGGCATCCTCCAGCTTTTTCTGGGTGGGCTCTTCGGTCCGCTGGTCCTTGTCGCTCTCGGCCATGGCTCAGAAGCTCCATCCGTTCTGCATGAAGGTGCCCATGGCGGTGGCGAAGGCCGTCAGCATCGTGCCGAGCGTCATCGCCAGCACCGAGAGGCCGAGCAGCAGGTTGAGCGGCTGAGTAATGAAGAAGACCTGGATCGAAGGCGCCACGCGGGCGGCAAGGCCGAGCCCGACGTTGAACAGCGCGCCGTAAAGGATCAGCGGCGCGGCAAGGCTGACGCCCAGCGACATCGCCTGACTGGTCACCTTCACGGCAAGATCCGCGAACTGGGCGGAGGGCGGAAGCCCGCCCACCGGGAACACCGCATAGGACTGGAAGATCGAGGCGATCCACAAGTGATGGACGCCCAGGCTCATGCAGACGATCACCGCGACGATGCCGAACAGGCGCGACAGCAGCGGGGCCTGCCCGCCCATCGACGGGTCGGAAACGAGGGCGGATGCAAGGCCCACCTGCTGGCTGGCGATCGAACCGGCAATGGCAGCCGCGCTGAACAGGATCTTCACGATCATGCCCATGGCGATGCCCACCAGCGTTTCGCCGATCACCAGCAACGGCAGGGAAACGTCGGACTTCACCGCCGGTGCGACGTGGCCCTGCAACATGCCGTAAAGCCCCGCGGTGAAGCCCAGCGACATCACCAGCCGGATCTGCGGCGGCACCGAATCCTCGGAGAAGGCCGGCAGCAGCATGATGACCGCCCCGACCCGGCAGAACAGGATCAGGAACGTCGCCGCATCGATCGGCAGTGCGGCCAGGGCAGCCATGTCCAGAGCGGCGGCGTTCATGACGCTATCCGGAAACGATGGCGTCGGCGATGCGGTCCATGAAGGCACCGAGGGCATGGCCGATCATCGGCAGGGACAACAGCATGACCACGCCGAGAACCAGGATCTTGGGCACGAAAGTCAGCGTCATTTCCTGCACTTGCGTAAGCGCCTGGAACAGGCCGATGACGACGCCGACGATCAGCGCCGCCATCAGCATCGGGCCGGCGATGGTCAGAACCAGCACCAGCGCGGCGCGCGCGATCTCGATGGCTTCGGAGGAGGTCATGACGCGCGGCTCCCGTCAGATCTGCATGCGCATGATTTCGGAGTAGGCGCTCACCACCCGGTCACGCACGGCAACGACCGTATCGAGCGCGGTCTCGGCGGCGCCCATCGCGGTGACCACGTCGATCAGGTCGCCCTTGCCGGCCACCTGCTTCGCGCTTTCGGCTTCCGCCGTGCGCAGCGAGGACGAGGCATCGGTCACCATGGATTCCACCATGCTGCCGAAGCTGCCGCCGGCGCCGCCAGCCGCGCCCGAACCGGCGCTCGCCATGTCGCCCAGACCGCCCATCGAGGGGCCAGCCGTCTTCATCGCGCGGCCATAGGCGGCCGCGGCGTCGAGTGCTCCGATTGCCATGAAGTGTTTCCTTACTTGAGCAGGTCGATGGTGCGCATGGTCATGCCGCGCGCGGATTCGATGGCGTTGAGATTGGCTTCGTAGGAGCGCTGCGCCGCCTTCATGTCGGCCGCCTCGATCAGCGGATTGACGTTGGGCTGGTCGACATAGCCCTGCGCGTCGGCAGCGGGGCTTCCCGGCTGGTAGATGCGCGGGAACTGGCTCTTGTCGCCTTCGATGGACTTGACCGCCACTTGCGTCGCGCCCGATGCGCGGTCGACTTCGGCGGTGAAAGTGGCGACGCGGCGGCGATAGGGATCACCTTCCGGCGTGGTCGCCACGGAATCGGAGTTCGCGAGGTTTTCCGCGATCACGCGCATCCTCAGCGACTGGGCGCGAAGGCCCGAGGCCGAGACGCCGATCGAATTCTGAAGTTCCATCAAGTCTGCTCCTGCCCCGCCTCTGCGGGGGACAGCATCCTTATAGGCATTTTTTGCCTAGCGGCGGCATGATCCTATAAATTTAATTCCTATAAGCAGGCTTGAAAGGAGACGCGCCATGTCCGTCCTCGAAGGCATTCCCATCGAGCTGTCGATCGTTCTCGGATCGACCAGCATCCCCATCCGGCAGGTCCTCAAGATGAGCCGCGGCGCGATGATCCCGCTCGACACCGGGCACAGCGATCCCACCCGCATCTACGTCAACGACCAGCTCGTTGCCGAAGGCAAGATCCTGGTGGACGGCGAGATCATGTCGCTGGAAATCACCCGGGTCGTCGAGCGAGAGCGCTGAGGCCATGGACCTGCTTTCCCTCCTGCGCACGATCGGCGCGCTGGGCGTGGTGCTCGGCATGCTGGTCGGCGCGCTCTGGGCGGTGCGCCGCTACGATCTCCGGCTTCCGCAGAAGTGGCTGAACGGTCAGCTTTTCGCAGGGCTTGGCCAATCGGGTTCGGAGCGCCGCCTCGAACTGGTGGAACGCCTCGCCATCGATCCGCGCCGCTCCGTCGTCCTGATCCGGCGCGACTACCGCGAATTCAGCCTGCTCATCGCGCCCGAAGGCGTGGTCCTGCTCGATTCAGCGCCCTGCATCGCCCCCGCAAATCCGAAAGCTCCCACTGATGCCTAAGCGTTATGCAGTCCTCGCCGCACTGGCCGGGGCGGCAATTCTTGCCGTGTTGCCCGAAGCGGCCATGGCGCAAAAGGCCGCCGCCGGCCCGCTTGGCGAAGGCGCGATGTCGGGCCGGGTGATCCAGCTCGTCCTGCTGATGACGGTGCTCAGCCTCGCGCCGGGCATCCTGATGACGATCACCTCGTTCACGCGCATCATCGTCGCCCTTTCGCTGCTGCGCTCGGGCCTCGGCGTACAGGGCGTGCCGCCGAACCCGGTGGTCATCAGCCTTGCGCTGTTCCTTTCCTTCTTCGTCATGGCGCCGACCTTCGACGCCGCCTGGAAGGACGGGATGGTTCCTTACAACCAGGGCCGCATCAACGAGACGCAGGCGCTGGAGCGGGCCAGCAAGCCGTTCCACACCTTCATGCTCAAGCAGGTCCGCGACGACGACGTGAAGCTGTTCGTCCAGCTTTCTGGCAAAGTTCCCGCCTCGCGCGCGGAACTGCCGATGACCACGCTGATGCCGGCCTTCATGATCTCGGAACTGCGCCGCGCCTTCGAGATCGGCTTCCTCTTGCTGCTTCCGTTCCTGGTGATCGACCTGGCCGTGGCGGCAGTGCTGATGGCCATGGGCATGATGATGCTGCCACCGGCGACGATCTCGCTGCCGATGAAGATCATCTTCTTCGTTCTGGTGGATGGCTGGGCGCTGATCGCCGGATCGCTGGTGAAGAGTTTCGGCGGGCCGGGGTAATTCCTTCTTCCCCCGGCAACGCTGGAAGGGCGCGTCCGAAACCGGGCGCGCCCTTTTTCGTGTCACGCGCGGTAGCGTTGACGATGGTCGATCAGCCACGGGCCGAATTCGGCGAAGGACAGCGGCTCCAGAAACGAAAGGCCGTGGGCGCCCTCGCCTACCCAGCGCACCGCGGCCTTGCGTTCGCCCAGTCCCGGCACGGCAAGGGCGATCAGGCTGTCTCGCTCCATCGGCGCGGCGCAGGAAAGGCGTGCACCACCCTGCGAAAGGTCTTGCAGGCGGGCCTCGTGCCACTGGTGCCGGGCAAAGACTTCCGCGCCGCAATCGACATCGAAGCGCGGGCCACGGGCCACGCCTTCCGGCCCCATGCGGTTGGCGACATGGGCAAGAAGCGCGCTGACATGGACCACTTCGCCGAACTCCACGCCGATCCGTCCGTTCAGCGACCAGCGCACCTCACCGCGCAGCACGTCGCCCGCCTTGAGAGTGATGGCCACGGCCTGGCCTGCCGCGTAGACTCCGTGGACCTCGGCCATGAGGCCGTTGTCCGAAATGTTGCGGATACGACAGATCGTCTCGCCGTTTTCGCTGGCGAGCTTGCCGATCAGCAGGATCGTGGTGACGCGTGGTCCACGTGGAACAATCGGGTTCGCCGCGCCCGCCGATGGCGACAGCGCGAAGGACGAATTCGGCATTTCCGCTTCCCCCTCAGACCGGCGCGGCCTGCGTGACGACTACGCGCCGCACCAGATCCTTGCCGTAGACCTCGACGGCGGCATCCATCACCACCCGGCGGAAGGCGTCGACGCTCGGGATCATGCCGTCCGGCCCGCTGGCGAGCGGCGTGCGGTAGGTCCGCATGTTGACCGCGTTGAGCAGGAGCGGAAGCTGGCCCGTCACATCCTCGGCCTTGCCCTTGACGACTTCCACCTGGCACTCGAACGAGACATAGCCGGCAAGCCGGCCATCCGGGAAAGTGAGCGGCGCAAGCATGGTGCCGGTGGGCACGAATTCGGTCTCCACCTTCACGGGGCCGAGATCGGGCATGACCTGCGGGAGGAACTGTCTGGCGGCATAGGCGCCGCCCACGCCGACCCCGGTGCCCACGACAAGGGCGACGAGGCCGATCACGATCCGCTTGATCACGGTAATCTCCAGTCTTTGCCCATCACGTCAGAACTTGAAGCTCGCATCGCGCGGAAGCGCGGAAGGCTCGGCCATGACGACGATGGTGATGCGGCGGTTTTCGGGGCGGTCCGGGCGGTCGGGATAGACCGGCTCGGTCCCCGCCTTGGCGACCACTTCGGCGAAGCGATCCGCCGGCAGTCCCGAGGCGACCATCGCCGCGCGCGCCGATAGCGCGCGCTGGGCGGAAAGGGTCCAGTTGGCCTCGCTCTGGCCGCCGGTGCTGTCGGTATGGCCCTCGATCGCGACCTGAGCGCCGGTTCCGGCGAGCTTGCGGGCGATCCGGCCAAGCAGGTTGCGGGCATAGTCGTTGAGCTCGGCAGTGCCGCCCTTGAACATGGAGCGGTTGGCATTGTCCATGAGATGGATGCGGAAACCGTCGCGATCGGGCTCGACGTCGATGTTGCGCTTGCCCTGCGAAGGGTCAACCGGCGGGTCGAGCGAGAGCTGCATTTCCTGGGCCATGACGCGCAGCGCCGCCTCGGGAATGTCGGCGGTGCCGCCGCGGGCCGCGCCCTTGGTGCCCGCTTCGGCCGAGGGTTCGCCCAAGGCCTCGCTGTCGGAGGACTGGTTGCGGCGGCTGTGCCCGCCAAGCCCGGCCTGCGAACCGGGAAGGCTGGTCAGCGTCGTGGCCGGGGAGGATTTTTCGGCATTGGGCGAGAAATATTCCGCCAGCCCCTTGAGCTGCTCCTTGTCCGGGTTGGCCAGCAGCCAGAGCAGCATGAAGAAGGCCATCATCGCGGTCACGAAGTCGGCATAGGCGACTTTCCACGCACCGCCGTGATGGCCGGCATGCGCGTGTTTCTTGACCTTGCGGATGACGATAGTGGGATGTTCGTCGTTGCCCCGTGCCACGCTCCGAATTCCTCAGTCGAGAGCGGCGCGAAGCCGGTCCTGCATCACGCTCAGGCGTACCTGGCCAACCGCGTCGCCCACGCTCTGCCCGCCCGCCACGCGGTCGAGCAGCGCGGCGCTCTCGTCCACGTGCTGGGCGATCAGGTCGAAGGCCTGGAGCTGGTCGATATAGTCGAGGACGAAACGCTCATCGGTCACGAGCACCCCGGCCAGTTGCTCCAGCAGTTCGCGGGCCACGCGCATCTCGCGCGCCAGGGCCTGCCAGAGCGGCGCGGCCGGCCCTTCGACCGATCCTGCCGCCAGCCCCTGATTATCCATTGTCATTGCTTCCCCCTGAATTTCCGTCCGCTGTGCCATGGTCAGAACAGCTCCAGTTCGCCGGTCGGCTGGAAGACCGGCATGGGCTTGGGACGGACGACCGGCGGCAGCGGCTGGTCCTTCACCAGCGTCGCGCGTACGCGGCCCTCGTAAGGCATGAATTCCACCTTGCGCGCCTGTGTGCCGCCAAGATCGCAGTGATCGAGCGCGATCCCTTCGGTCTGCATGAAGTTCCGCGCGAACTGCCCGTTCTTGGTGCCGATCCCGCCCAGTCCGGCCACGATGTTGGCGCCGCCGTAAAGGTGGCCCCGCAGGCGCGAACGCTGTGCGCCGCGCTTCATCAGGGCATTGATCAGCAGTTCCATCGCATGGACGCCATAGCGCTGCATGTCCGCCGGATTCACCGGCGCATCGGCGCCCGGCTCCCCCAGCAGGAAGTGGTTCATACCGCCCACCCGCGCGACCGGGTCTTGCAGGCAAGCCGATACGCACGACCCCAGCAGCGTCGAGATGACGACGCCGGGCTGGTTGACGACATGATATTCACCCTGGACGATGGCAACGCGGCGCATGTCGGTCAGACCAGTTCACCAAAGACGCGTTCGATCTTTTCCTTCAGCGCGGCAGGCGCGAAAGGCTTCACGACGTAGTTGTTCACGCCCAGTGCCGCAGCTTTCTGGACGACTTCCTTGTCCGCCGAGCCGGTGAGCATGATGAACACCGTCTTGCCGATCACCGGGTCCTGACGAACCGCTTCCAGGAACTCCAGCCCGTCCATGTCGGGCATGTTGTAGTCCGAGATGATGAGGTGAACCCGGTCGGACTTGATCGCGGCCAGCGCTTCCGCCGGCCCCGCCTTGTCGCGAATATCCTTGAAACCCAGATCCTGAAGCGTGCGACGGATCATCGCGCGCATACTCGTCTGATCGTCGACCACCATTACTTTTATTGCAGACGCTGCCGGCATGAACCGCTCCATTTACCGCCGACACGCGCCGAGGATAGCCTCGGGCATGGCGGACAAACTGAATTCCTTCTCGACCGCGCCCGCCTCGAAGGCGGCGCGCGGCATTCCGTAGACCACGCAGTTTCCCGGCTCTGGCCGAGCGTGCGGGCCCCGGCGTCGCGCATGGCCTTGAGGCCAAGGGCGCCGTCCGATCCCATTCCGGTGAGGATCACCCCGACCGCGCGCGAACCGAGCCGCGAAACCGACCGGAACAGCACGTCGACCGAAGGCCGGTGACCGCTGACGGTATCCCCCGCGACCAGCTTGACCTGGCCGCTGGTGCCGCCAAGCAGTTCCATGTGCTGGCCGCCGCCCGGAGCGAGGTAGACCGTGCCCCGGCGCAGGTTCATGCCGTTCTGGGCCTCGACGACCTGCACGCGCGCTGCCTTGTCCAGGCGCACGGCGAAGCTGCCGGTGAAGATCGCGGGCATGTGCTGGACCACCAGCACCGGCGGGCAATCCGGCGGCAGGGCGCCGATGATCGAGAACAGCGCTTCCACGCCGCCGGTGGAGGCGCCCACCGCGATCACCACGTCGCGCAAGCTGCCCTGCGCGGCGTTGACCGGCGTGGGCGGGCTCGCCGTGCGGCGCACCGAGGAGCGCGCCGCGGCCTTGACGATCTTGCGCAGCAGCGCACCGTCCTGCGCGATTTCCAGCGGATTGCCGGAAGGCTTGGCGATGCAGTCCACCGCACCGAGACGCATGGCCTCGATGGTCGCTTCCGTCCCGCGCGCGGTCAGCGTCGAACACATGACCACCGGCATCGGGCGCAGGCGCATGATGCGTTCGAGGAAGGACAGGCCGTCCATCCCCGGCATCTCGATATCGAGCGTGACCACGTCGGGATTGAGCGACTTGATCATCTCGCGCGCGGCATGGGGCTCGGGCGCCATGCCGACGACCTCGATGCCCGGATCCTGGCTCAGCAGCTTGTTCAGCAGCGCGCGCATCGCGGCGCTGTCGTCGACGATGAGGACACGGGTCTTTTCGGGCGCTACCGTCATGCGGCGCCTCCGTCGTTGCGGGCGTAGATCGTCTGGCCGACAGGCTTCATCAGCCGCGCGGCGGGACCGATCAGGCGTTCCGAATGGCCGATATAGAGATAGCCGCCGGGCGCCAGCATCTCGACGAAGCGCGCCTCCAGCTCGGCCTTGGCGGTATCGTCGAAATAGATCATCACGTTACGGCAGAAGATCACGTCGTACTTGCGCCGCATCGGCCAGGGCTCGAACAAATTGAGCACGCGGGCCGCCACCAGCTCGCGCAGCGGCTCGACCACGACGTGCTCGCCGCCGGCTTCCTCGCGCATCCAGCGCTTGCGATAGGTTTCCGGGATCGGCTCGACCGTGGCGGCGGGATAGCGCGCCTCCTGTACGGACTGCACGACATGCGGGGCAATATCGGTGGCCAGCAGGCGCACATCGCCCTGCCGCAGCCATGCCGCGCTGGTCGGGCCGTCTCCGGCAAGGCACATGGCGATGGAATAGACTTCCTCACCGCTGGAGCAGCCGGCCGACCAGATGCGCACCTTTTCGCCCCGGCGCGCGCGGTCCTGCAGCATCGGCAGGACATCGCGGCGCAAGTGGTCGAAGTGGTGGTTCTCGCGGAAGAAATGCGTGTGGTTGGTGGTCAGCGCCACCACCATGGCATGACGTTCCACGGCATCGCGCTGGACCAGCGCGACGTAGTCCACGAAGCTGGACAACCCATGCTCGCGCAGGCGGCGGCTCAGGCGCGAGTGGACGAGCGTCATCTTGGCCTCGACCAGATGGATGCGCGCCTCCCGCTGCATGATCGCGGCGATGTCGCGGAACTGCGCGGGGCGCAGTTCGGCCGTGCCGGACAGCGCGCTCCCGCTCATTCCTTCAGGGGCAGCCAGCGTGCTCATCAGGCCACGAAGTCCGGGACCTGCCGGGTCAGGCTCAGCGCGTCGAGGTCGAGCAGCAGGCACATGGCTTCGGCATTGGCCGCGTCATGCGTGCGGCGCTCGATCTTGACAAGGCCGGCGATGGCGCCCTGTTCGTTGATCTCGACATCCGGCGCAGGCTGGATCTCGCTGCCCTGGATCACGACGATGTCCTGCACTTCGTCCACCAGAAAGCCGGCGTGACGACCGGCAATGGTGACGACGAGGATGCACGAGCGCGAATGCAGTTCGCTCGGCGCCCAGCCCAGGCGCTCGGACAGGCCGACCACGGGAACCACCGAACCACGCAGGTTGGTCACGCCCTTCACGTAAGGCGGGACACTCGGCAGCGGGGTCGGTTCTTCCCACTCGCGGATTTCCAGCAGCGAACGCATGTCGATGCCGAACAGGCGGCTGCCCAGCGTGAAGGTGACGATCTTGCGTTCGTCGAGTTCGGTGTCTTCGGTGCTCATGCTGCCATTCCTTTCAGCGCATACTTGGAAGAGCCGCCGGTCGGCGCGACCAGGGCATCGATGTCGAGGATCAGCGCGATCGAGCCGTCGCCGAGGATGGTGGCGCCGCCGAGCCCGCGGATCGGGTGGAGGTTGTCCTCCAGGCTCTTGATCACGACTTCGCGGCGGTTATCGATCGTGTCGACCATGAGGCCGACGTTCCCGGCCGTCTCGCTTTCGACGATGATGACGAGCGATTCCTCGGGCGGACGGTTCGAACCGACGCCGAACATCTCTCCGACCCGGCGCACCGGCAGGTACTGGCCGCGCAGTTCGATGACCTCCGAGGTCGGCGAGGTCGCCTGCACCTGTCCCGGTTCGGGCTGGACGGTTTCCACCACGTTGGCGAGCGGCAGCACGAAGCGCTGGTCGCTCAGGCGCACGATCATGCCGTCGAGGATCGCCAGCGTCAGCGGCAGGCCCATCGAGAAGGTCGTCCCCTCTCCCGGCACCGAGTGGATTTCCAGACGGCCGCCCAGCGCCTCGACGTTCGAGCGGACCACGTCCATGCCGACGCCGCGACCCGAGATGTTCGAGATCGTCTCCGCCGTGGAGAACCCCGGCGCGCAGATCAGGCCGTCGATCTCCTCGTCGGAGATCTGGGCGTCCGCCGCGATGATGCCGCGCTCGATCGCCTTGGCGCGCACCCGTTCGCGGTTGATGCCGCGCCCGTCGTCACGCACGCGCACGATGATGCGCGCGCCTTTCTGCTCGGCCGAAAGGTGGATGGTGCCTTCGGCGGGCTTGCCGGCGGCGAGGCGCTCCTCGGCGCTTTCGATGCCGTGGTCCACCGCGTTGCGGATCATGTGAGTCAGCGGATCGCCGATCTTCTCGATCACACCCTTGTCCACCTCGGTCATCTCGCCGATGGTTTCGAGCACGACCTTCTTGCCGGTTTCGGCCGAAAGGTCGCGCAGCATGCGGGGCACGCGCGAGAACGCCTGCTTGATCGGCTGCGCGCGCAGCGACATGACGTTGTCCTGGATCTGGCGCGTCAGGCGCGACAGTTCGGGAAGCTCGACACGTTCCTGGTCGGCGGGCGAAAGCCGGTCCGACAGGATCGATCCCCGGATCACCAGTTCGCCCACGAGGTTCAGCAACTGGTCGAGCTTGGACAGATCGACGCGGATGGACTGCGCCACTTCGACGCTGGCCTGCCGCGCTTCCGCCTTCGGCTTCCCCGGCGCTGCCGCCGGCGAAACCGCCGCCGCCGGAGACACCGCAGCAGCCACCACGGGGGCCGGTTCGACCGGCACGAGCGTCAGCAGCTCTTCCGGAGCGGCAGCGGTTCGAACACGCCGAAGCCGTCGAATTCATCGGCGACGGATTGTTCCACCACCACCATGGTAACGACCGCTTCCTCGCGCTCGATCTCGATCAGCGAGTCCGGTGCCACGAAGTCGAAACAGTCGCGAATGTCCTGTTCGCCCACGGTGCCGGGAACGTGCAGGGTCCAGACGAAATAACTGTCCTCGGGGTCGAGGTCGCGCAGGCCGGGCAGCGTGTCCATCTCGACACCGGTAACGGCAGCGCCCATGTCCTCCAGTTCGCGGATCACCAGCATCGGCTCGCCGCCATTGGCCAGCGCGCCGCGCGACGGGCCGAAGCGAACCGTCCATCCGGCGGGTTCGGCGGGCTCGGCCGGGGCGAAGTCCTCAAGGTCGACCGCCACCGGCTCGAAGCCGAAGGGATCGAAGTCCTCGATCACCGCGGCAACCGGGGTGAAGCCGAAATCATCCGCCTCCGCAGCGGGAACGGGTGCCGCGACCGGCTCTGCCGCCGCGACCGCACCCTTGCTTTCCAGCACCGCGTCGAGCTGCTCGAGCATCGCGGCGTCCGCCGGCGGCTCGGTGCCGCTCTGCGCGGCGGTAACGTGGTCCGACAGGATATCGAATGCGCCCAGCATGATCTGGGTCACTTCGGCGCTGGCCGGGATGCGCCCGCCGCGCACTTCGTCGAGCACGTTCTCGAACCGGTGCGAGAAGGCGAGCAGCGCGGCATGGCCGAAGGCGCCCGAACCGCCCTTGATCGAGTGGACCGCGCGGAACACGCCGGCGATCGTCTCGGACGAGACATCGCCCTCGGCCATGGCCGAAAGACCCTGCTCGGCCACGGCGAGACCTTCGACACACTCCTCGAAGAAGATGCCCTGGATTTCGTCGAGTTCGTCGCTCACGGGCAGACGCGGCGCACCGCCGCCCCCAGTTTGGCCGCTTCGAACGGCTTGGTGATCCAGCCGGTGGCCCCTGCTTCGCGCGCACGGGTCTTCTTCTCGTCCGAGAATTCGGTGGACAGCACCAGGATCGGGGTCCCCCGGAATTCCGGCACCGCGCGCACCGCCTCGATCAGTTCGAAGCCGTCCATCTTGGGCATGTTGATATCGGTGATGAGCAGGTCCGGCTTCACTTCATGCATGCGCTCGAGGCCGTGCTCGCCGTCATCGGCGACTTCGACCTGGAAGCCCTGCGCAGCCAGCGAGGCCTTTAGAAGCATCCGCATCGAGGCGGAGTCATCGACGGTCAGGATGAGTTTGCTCACGACGGAAATTCCTCTTCAGAAAAGCCGACGGCTTCTGCCAGTCCGCAGGCCTGCACGCGCTCGACGAAGGCCGTGCTGGGATTGACGATCTCGAATTCATGGCCGGCCTCGCGCGCTTCGGCGCGGGCGGCGACAAGCAGTTGAAGCACCGCCTGTCCCACGGTCTCGACCTGGCTCGCATCGATGTGCATCGCGCCATCGAAGTCGCAGGCAAGGACCATGCGGACCCGCAGGTCCTCCGCGGTCACGGTGGACCCATGGACAGGCAGTTGCAGCGAGCGATCCTCGCTGGCCAGCCCGGCTTCGGGGCTGACGGTTTCAGGCAGGCTTGGCATTGAGCTGATCCTTCACTTCGTCGAGCGCGGTCTCGAGCTGCGTGAACGAGGGCGCGTAAGGCGAAGGGGTCATGCGGCGCGCCAGTTCGATGGCGACTTCCGTAGGCTGGCCCTGCGCGTGCCCGACGATGGCGGTCTTGACGATGAGATATGGCTTGAAATCGGAATCGATGATCTGCTGCAGCTTCTGCGCGATCGGGCCGACGAGACAGTAGGCCAGAAGAACGCCCAGGAAGGTGCCGACCAGGGCGCCGCCGATCATCGCGCCGAGGATCTCGGTGGGCTGGTCGATCGAGCTCATGGTCTTGATGACGCCGAGAACGGCGGCCACGATGCCCAGCGCAGGCAGGCCGTCGGCCATCATCTGGAGCGCGTGCTGCGGCGCCATTTCCTCGGCGTGGTGGCGCTCGATATCGCCTTCCATCGCTTCGGCAAGCTGGTGCGGGTCCTCGAAGTTGACCGTCATCATGCGCAGGTAGTCGCATGTGAATTCAATGAGGCCCCGGTCGTCCAGCAGACGGGGATAGCGCATGAAGATCGGGCTTTCCTCCGGCGCGTCGAGATGCTTCTCGATCGAGTTCGCGCCTTCCTTGCGGAAGGTGGCAAGCAGCGCGAACAGCAGCGCCAGCAGATCGCGGAAGTCCACTTCGGTCCAGCGACCGCCCTGGAACACGCGCTTCACGCCGGCCCAGGTCTTCTTCACCGTGGTCATCGAATTGCCCAGGATGAAGGCGCCGACCGCCGCGCCGGCGATCGCCAGCATTTCGTGCGGCAAGGCATGGAAGATGACCATGATATTGCCGCCCGACATCAGGAAGCTGCCGAATACGCACAGCAGGATGACGACGAGGCCGATGGCGTTGAGCATGAAAAAGGTCCGCGAATGGTGGCCGCAAAAGGTTAGGAGGCTCTCGCCTTGCGTTAGTTATAGGATGCTTGCGCCGGGGCCGGTGCCACACCACCGGATTTTCCCGAGGCCATGCGGCTCACCGCAAACCCGCGACCGTTTTGCCCCGCTTCGTCCTATATGGAGAAGGCAGTCGTCCTCGCGGGAGCCAACATGTCACTCAATGCCTATCAGCGCGTGCAGCAGATCGCGGCCACGCCACGCCGGAACGAATACCGGCTGATGAGCCAGATCACCGGCGAGATGATCGCCGCGCGCGATGCCGGCCTTCGCGGCGCGCGCTCGCGCCGTCCCTGCACCGCAACCGTCAGGCGTGGACCACGTTTTCGACGATGTGTGCAACCGAAGGCAATCAACTTCCCGATGACTTGCGCGCCCGGATCATTTCTATCGGAATGTGGGTAGAGAAGTACACATCGCAGGTCATTACCGGCCGCGATACCATCGACGATCTCATTGTCGTTAATCGCGCGATTATCGAAGGACTTGCAAACGAGAACGGGACCGGCAACTAAGGAATCATACTTATCCGCGGTTAGTAATTTTTTCGAAAAGATTATCAATCGCTTACTGGCTGCCCCGGGGAGATTGGCCGAGGACCGTCTACCCCGTCTATTTACAAACACGTCCAAACCCTTAATGGCCCGAACGTCCTGATACTGGAAAGTCAGGGCGCAATAAGCGGGTCGGAATGCAGGAATTGAATCCTCCGCCACAGCGCATGGGCGGGTCGCTTCCTGTAAGGATGGTTCCGGCCGTTCCCGTCTTCGTCGCCGTGGCGCACCTTGTTTGCGTGATCGTCCTGTCCGGCTGGTATCTCGGGAAACCGGGCCTTGCCGGATTGGGCGGAAGCGACTTCCTGATGCAGCCGCAGACGGCGGTTTCCTGCCTTGTCATCGGCATATCCGTTATTCTCGCCGGTCTGGGCAGGCGCGACGCCAGCCGCTGGGTTCTGGCGCTTCCCCTGCTTATAGGATCGGCGGCCCTCGTACAGGAATTGTCAGGGTACTCCTTCGGGACCGACCCCTTGCTCTTCCCGGAGAGCATCCGCCACCAGTTGCGCCCCTTCCCCGGCCGCCCCGGCATGCTGCCCGCCATCACGATCGTGCTGGTCTGCCTGGCCGCCATGGCAGTGGCCTCCCGCAGCGGCATGTTCCGCCGGATGACCGTCACGTTCGCCTGCGTGGCGATCGCCATCGCCGCTATCGCCGGAAGCCTGGTCCCGCTGGGCATCAGCAACCTCGCGCCCGCCACCCGCCATGCGCTCATGTCGATCCCGACTGCTCTTGCCCTCAGCCTGCTGGCCATCGGCATCATCGCGCTGCGGCGCCAGTACGCCTGGCCCCGCAACCCCGCCTGCGGGTTCGGTTCGGGCACGCTCCAGTGGTGCCTGATCCTGTGCGTCTCGGTGCCGGTAATTTCCGCGCTGCTCCGCTTCTGGGGCGAACGCTCGGGCCAGATCGGGCCGGAGCTTGCCCAGATCGTCCAGGTCGTGGCGCAAGTCACGCTGTCCTGCGCGCTGATCGCCTGGGCCTGGATGCGGATCGCGCGCGAAAGCGGAGCGCGCTGGGCCGTCAATCTCGCGCTGGACGAAGCCCCGATCGCGATCACCGATCCTGACGGCAAGATCCTGCGCTGGTCGCGCGGCTGCGAGCGTCTCTACGGCTGGTCGTCCGAACAGGCGCTCGGCCGTTTCGAACACGAGCTGACCGGCGCGCCCCCGCTTTCGCCCGGGGAAGAGGAGAGCCTGCTCGGCGGCCAGCGGCAGGAGTGCGAAATCAACGCCTTCCACGCGGACGGCACATCCCTGCGCATCCTGCTGGGGCGTCAGGCCGTGCAGCCCCGCTCGGACCTGCCGGCAATGGTGGTCCTGTCGATGACCGACATCACCGCCCGCCAGCAGGCCGAGGATGCCATGCTGGCCAGCGATGCCCGCCTTTCTCTGGCGGTGGACCTGCATGAGCTGGGCATCTTCGAATGGTCCAGCAAATCCGATTCCTTCGTCTTCCACGGCCATGCAGAACGCCTGTTCGGAGTGGAGCCCGGCGCCTTCCAGGGCGGCATGTCGGACTGGATCGGCCACCTCGCCACCACGTTCGACACGACATTCCTGCCGCCCGCCACGCCCGAACACTGGCAACCGGGACGCCATGCCTTCCGCTTCCGCTCGATCCGGCCGGACATGCCCGACATCGTGGAGGGCACTGTCCACATCCACCGGGGCGAAGCGGCATGGGACGTTTCGATGATCGGCATCGTGATGGATGCCAGCGAGCGAGAGCGGCATGCGGAAATGCTCCGCTCCCGCGAATCCGAGCTGCGCTCGATCCTGGAGACCGTGCCGGAAGCGATGATCACCATCGACGGGAACGGGCAGATCCGCTCCTTCTCGGCCACGGCGGAAACACTTTTCGGCTATGCCGCGCATGAGGTGCTGGGCAAGGATGTGCGGATGCTGCTGCCGCAATATGTCCGTCCTTCGCCCGAACCGGCGCTGCGCAGCCTCACGCCCCCGGCGCCGCCCCGGATCACCGCGGGGCTGGACCGCGAAGGCAACGAACTTCCGATCGAGATCGCGGTCGGCGCCGCGAACATCGGCAACGAGCGCATTGCCATCGCCTTCATCCGCAACCTGCGGGAGCAGCTGGCGACACAGGCGCGCCTGAACGAATTGCGCGAACAGTTCCTCCACGCCTCGCGGGTCAGTGCGATGGGCGAGATGGGGGCCGGCCTTGCGCATGAGCTCAACCAGCCGCTGACCGCGACGTCGAACCTGCTGGGCGCCGTGGACCTCCTGATGGAGCGTGACGGCGATCCCCGGCAGCTTCGCTACATGCTCGACCTCGCACGGCAGGAGGTGCTGCGCGCCGGCGCGATCATCCGCCGCATGCGCGCCTTCGTCACGCGGGGAGAACTGGATATCCGCGCCGAACCGCTGGAGGACGTGATAGCCGAGACGCTCCAGCTCGCCCGGGCCCGCAGCCGTGCGCCGGGCGTTCGCCTGCACTACCTTCCTCTCGGCGCGGCACCTTGCATCCTTGCCGATCGCATCCAGATTCAGCAGGTTCTGGTCAACGTCATCAACAATGCCTTCGACGCCCTCGAAGGCCATAACAACGAGTCGCCCGAAATCACCATATCCACCCGCCAACTGCATGATGGCCACATCATGGTCAGTGTTGCCGACAACGGCCCCGGAATGCCCGAGGCCATCATCAGCCGCCCCTTCGAAGCCTTTGCCTCCACCAAGGCCAACGGCATGGGACTGGGGCTTTCGATCTGCCGACGTATCGTGGAAGCGCATGGCGGGCGCTTTTCGGTGCGCAATGTCGCGGGCGGCGGCGCGGCGGTCGACTTCACCCTGCCCACTTATTCAGAGCTGGAGCTGAAGACCGGATGACGTCGCGACGCATCTATATCGTCGACGACGATCTCGCCGTAAGGACCTCGCTCGAATACCTGCTGTCGATGATCGGCAACAGCCGGATCACCAGCTTCGATTCCGGCGACGCCTTTCTGGAGGCGGCGGCCACGCTCGAACCGGGGTGCCTGCTGCTGGACCTGCACATGCCGGGTACCACCGGCATCCAGGTCCTGAGCACCGTGGGCGGGCGCCCCACGCGCTTCGTGCCGATCGTGCTCACCGGGGAAGGCGACGTCTCGGTGGCGGTTCAGGCCATGAAGCTGGGTGCGGTGGACTTCATCGAGAAGCCCTGTGACCATCTCAAACTGATGGGGGCGGTGGAATCGGCATTTTCCCAGCAGGCGGCCTCCACTGTGGAGGAGCGGCGCAAGGAAAAGGCGATCTCCCTGCTGGAGCAGCTTTCACCGCGCGAACTGGACGTGCTCAAGGGATTGATCGACGGTCAGTCGAACAAGGTCATCGCCCACGATCTCGACATCAGCCCGCGCACGGTGGAAATCTACCGCGCCAAGCTGATGGAAAAGCTCCAGGTGCGCAGCCTGTCCGAAGTGCTCCGTATCGCTTTCGCGGCCGGGCTCGTACCGATGGACTGAGGCGGCAGCGCTGGCTCAAGAGGAACCGTGGAAGCGCCTGCTCCGCCCGGCTCAGGAGAGTGACGGGCGGAGCAATGCTCGGGGTACGGTTCTATTATAGGTCAGAAATCGAAGTAGAGATCGACGTAGCCATATTTCGTGTCGCCGCTCTGCGGTGCATTGGGCGCCTCCTTCAGGAAACGACCCTTGGCGAGATAGGCCACACCGGTATCCACACGCAGCACATCGGGGATCAGGGTGCGGCGATAGCGCGCCTCGATCTGGTGCCCGCCGAAGCGACCGCTCTCTCCCGCCGCGTCACGCACGCCTGTCGAGGAGAAGCTGTCCGTCTTCGAATCCAGCCAGAGCGCGCGGTACATGACCATGATATCGGAAACCTTGTCCGGCTTCACTTCGCCGCGCACGCCGCCCGACATCAGGTTGAAGCGGCCGATCGCGCCATAGAGGCTGGTGGGGCCGAAATCGAAGCGACGCGCGCCGAACAGGGTGTCGAAGCGGTTGTAGCTTTTCGATCCCGCCTTGTCGCCGCTGCCCAGGTCAAAGTCCGCCGAAAGGCGCGGCTGCCAGCCGCCGCCGAAGGTGCGCCCGAACTCGGCATGGATCAGGTAGGCGGAAACGTCGAGGTCGGTCACGTCGGCGCCGGAGGTCGTCAAGCGGGTGGAGCCGAACTGGTAGGCGCCTTCCAGGTCGTAGTCGAACTTGCCGGCGGTCGGCTTGCGCCATGCCCGCAGGCCCGGCGTGTAGAGATGGCGGTTGCGGGTCGGCCGGTCGGCTCCGTCGCGCTCGTCGAGGCCATAGGCGTAGACTTCAAGCGTACCGCCCAGAACTCCGCCCTTGGTGAAGCTGGCGCCGTAGAACTGGAGGCCGGTGGTCTCCTTGTCCCACTTGACCGAATTGTCGTGGATGCCTTCGCGATCATCGGGCAGGCGCAGTTGCGGCATCGCCCAGAATGCAGTGAACTGATCGCCGCCGTGGCCCTTCCACTGGAAGTTCGCCCCGGTGAAGGCATTGGTGGTGTTGCGGAAGGCCTGCCGCGCAACCAGCCGGCGCGAACCCACGTTCATGGTGAAGCGCCCGGCAGTCAACTGTCCCTTGGTGCCGCCCGCCATATCGAAGTCCAGCCCGACATAGGCCTGGACCAGTTCCATCGCATCGACCTCGTTGGTGCCCGCCGAAGAGTTCGACTTCTCGCCATAGGCGCGCGCATCCCACAGTTCCCCGCCAACACGCCATGGGCCGCCGTCATATTCCACCTGGAGCGTGGTCTTGAGCGCGAGCAGCGCATCGTCCTGCGCCGCGTTGGGGCGGAACTGCCCGTCGATCCCTTCGACGCGGGCGCGCACTTCGCCCTTGACCGTCAGCCCTTCGGGCGCACCGAGCGCCGTTTCCAGCCACCCCTGCGCCAGCGCGGCACCGGCGTTCCCGGCCAGCAGCACACCGCCGCCGACCACCGCCAGCGCAGTGCGGCCGGCCCCGGACAGCAGAAAGGAAACCCGGCCCTTGCGGACCGGGTCGGGGAAACCGAAAATCATGAAAAACCTCCCGATACTTGCGGTCCATTATAGAGAATGGACGATCATCTACCGGGCTGGAAAGCGCAATTTTGTCCCGATCCATGGAAGGCCTGAGTATAGAACCGAAATTCCGGCCTGATCCCAGTTACTTGCAAGGAACCAATAGTTTGCAGGCGGCGTAAGCGCCCCGTACAAGGCCGCACATCAGCGCGGCGGCGAGATCCGGCCTTGCCGGATCTCGCGGGAAATCCATCAGTGCGCGGAAGCCGGTGCCACCATGGACTGGCGGTATTCCGCCATCATCAGGAAGCGCGGATCGGCGCCGGCAAGGTCGCTCATGGTCTTGGCCGCGCGCTTGGCGATCTGGCGGACACGCTCCTTGGCAACGCCGGTCTCGTCCTCGATCATGTCCAGCGTGGCGATGTCGAACAGGCGCCCTTCCACGACCTTGCGGTTGTGCTCCAGACGCTCCTCGAGTTCGGCCAGTTCCACCGGATCGATCGCCGCCTTGCCCGTGCGCCAGACCGAACGCCGGGTGCCCGCTTCTGCCCGCACCGCCTTCTTCGGCTGGGCGCGGCGCTGGATGCGCTCGATGCCGATATTGCGCAGATGCTCGACGTAGCTTTCCGTCAGCGAGGCCATGGCCGAGCGCGCGAGATAGTCCGAAGCACCGGCTTCGGTGCGGTTCAGAGCGTCCTCATCCTCGATCGAGGCGACGATCGACTGGCCTTCGCCGTCCTCGCCCACGCTGATCGCGTCGAGAGAAACCGTGGTCGCCTCCACCTTCCGCGCCGAAGGGCGCTGGTCGGTCATAAGGCGGAAGCGCAGGCTCTGGAGTTCGCCCCGGATCTGCCAGTTCACGAAAGTGGTGAATTGCGCCTTTTCCGGTTCATAGGCCTGGATCGCGCGGTGAACGGCGATCGCACAGACCTGTTCGGCATCGTCCCAGTGAGCGACGAGCCCGTACTGGCGGATGAAGTGGCGGATGCGCGGTGCGATCAGCTTGATGATCCGCCCGAAGGCGCGATCGACGACGACCCGCTGGCGCGGTGACTGCGCCTCGCCCTCGGCCGGCATATTGTCCCGGACGGTCGCAACCGCGGCTTCCAGAGCAACAGTGATCTTCGACATGGTGAACCCCCGGTCAGTCGGGAAGCGCCGGGCGCCCATCGCCGCCGCTGCCCCTTCAACGAGACCGTTGTCTCGTGAATTTCTGAACGAGAGGTTAATCCTATATCGGTTTTCCTATATTTCCTATATTTTCTGCCGCAACCGGAGCACGGCGCAGCCGGGAAAGGCTTCAACCGGCAAACTTTTCCGGCCTGATGTTGCGCCCTACATAATCCATTAACCACGAGCGGTGCGCGGCAACCGCGCTTCCGGCCATCTCGATTCGGTGAGTCGCGCTGGTCGTGCCGACCTGGGCATTGAGCAGCTTGCGCGCACGCCCGGGATCGAGACCGCCCTTGAGGAAGCGAACCGCGTCGCCCAGCCCCAGGTGGTGACCGAGATAGGCCGACTGTGCGAGTTCCACGACGCTGCCGCCGATGCGCACGCCCGAGCCGCGCAGGGCATCCAGGTTGGCCCGCGCATAGTCCGCCGTCGTCTCGATCGCGGCCTGCGGATCGTAACGCAGCGCCAGCAGCGCGCCGCGACTTTCGCCGCGCACATGGCCCCGCTCGTTGAGCCAGCCGTTCTGCTGCGCCATGGCGTGGAGCCAGGTCCCTTCGCGTTCGGCCTGCCCCTCCCAGGTACCATTCAGGAATTGCCCGAGACCGGCCGCGCTGGAGCGGGGATTGCGGGAATAGGGCAACCAGCGCCCGTCCGCGCCCTTGGCCGCTTCGGCGTTGACGATCGTGGCGAGCGCCGCCGCCGGTATGCCGGTGCGCGATGCCGCCGCCCCGAGAATACCGGAATATCGGGCGTTCGGTCCGCCCTGCATCGCCAGTGGGCCGCCGCCGTCGGAACCCGCATCCGCGCCGTCCCCGCCGCCATCGCGGCGCGGGCCGCGCTCCCCGTCCTGCCAGTCTTCGGAAGCGCCGGAACAGGAAGGCTGCCGCTCCGCAGCAGGCACGGCCACAGGCTGCGTCGCCGCTTTCGTGCGTTCGTCCAGCAGGGCCAGAAGCCCGTCGAGACCCAATGGATCGGAGCGCTTGTCGACCAGGCCGGCGGCCTTCTCGTCGTCGCCGCCGCCCAGCGCCGCACGCCAGAGCCGGCCGGACAGTTCGCTGCGGGCCTGGGTATAGATCACTTGCGCCTTCTGCGCGGGCGTAAGCCCTTGAAGCGCCGCGCCCTGAAGCGCCGTACCTTCGATCATGCCGGACGCCCGCGCCGCCGGGCCTTGATGAACGAAATCGCGGAGAAATCGTCGATCCCGGCCTGTTCGGCATTGGCGATCACGCGCTCGGCATCCTGACGATAGCCGTCCGCCGCCGTCTCGATCGCACGGAAAGTGCCATAGGCATCCACCGCCATGTCGCGCAATTGTTCGAGCCGGGCCTTCAGTTCGGCCTGCCTGACGGAAAGCTGCCGCCGCTCGCCGCGCATGCGCTGGAGATAGGCGTGCGAACAGACGCCAAGGTCACCCGCCGCCAGATCGGCCTCGCGCCGCATCGACACCGAGACCCGCTCGCGCGCCTGTTCGACTTCGCCGAGCGCGCCGGCCTGGGTGCTGATCGCCCTGCTCATCTCGTCGATCTCGCGCTGCTGCACGCGCAGCGCGGCGTCGTAAGGGGTCTTCATGCGATTTCTTCCTCGGGCGCGTCTTCGGAGGCTTCACCGGGCGGGGCCATGAGCGATGCCAGCATCTCGAAGCTCTCCTGCGCGAAGCCCCGCTCTCCCTTGCCCTGCTTGAGCAGTTCCTCGATCATCGGGGCAACCGCCACGGCGCGGTCCACCTCGGCGCTCGATCCGGCGCGGTAGGCGCCCAGCCGGACCATTTCCTCCATGTCGTTATACGTCGCCATTTCGCGCCGCGCGGCAAGGCGGATGCGATTTTCCTCATCGCCCAGCGCGTGCGGCAAGGTGCGCGAGACCGACTTGAGCACGTCGATCGCCGGATAGCGACCGCGCTCCGCGATCTTGCGGGTAATGACGATATGCCCGTCGAGAATGCCGCGAACGGCATCGGCGACCGGCTCGTTATGATCGTCGCCGTCCACCAGCACGGTGAACAGGCCGGTGATCGCGCCCTGCCCCGGCAGTCCGGGCCCGGCGCGCTCCAGCAGGCGCGGCAGTTCGGCGAAGACGGTGGGCGTATAGCCCTTGGTGGCGGGCGGCTCGCCGCTGGCCAGGCCGATCTCGCGCTGCGCCATGGCGAAGCGGGTGACCGAGTCCATCAGGCACAGCACGTTGAGCCCCTGATCGCGGAAATGCTCGGCCACGGTCAGCGTGGTCCATGCGGCCTGGCGGCGCATCAGCGCAGGCTCGTCCGAAGTGGCGACGACGACGACGCTGCGGGCAAGGCCTTCCTCGCCGAGATCGTCCTGCACGAATTCCTGGACCTCGCGGCCGCGCTCGCCGATCAGGCCGATCACCGCGACATCGCATTCCGTCCAGCGCGCCAGCATCGAGAGCAGCACGGACTTGCCGACGCCGGAACCGGCGAAAAGTCCGAGGCGCTGGCCCCGGCACAGCGGCGCGAACAGATCGAGCGCGCGAACGCCGGTGGAAAGGCGCGAGCCCACGCGCGCGCGCGCGGAGGCGGGGGGCGGCGAGGCCTTGATCTTGCGCAGCATCGCCCCTTGTTCCAGCGGCCCCTTGCCGTCGATCGGCCGGCCGAGCCCGTCCACCATGCGGCCGAGCCACTGGCTGGAGGGACGCAGGGCGAACTGGCTGGCGGAAAGGTCCGCGCGGGAACCGGACGCGATGCCCTGCGGCTCGCTGAAAGGCATGCAATGGGCGATCCCGCGGTCGAGCCCGGTCACTTCCGCCTCGACCGTGCCGGTGGGCGAATTCAGAGTGACGCGCGAACCGATCTGGGCGGCGCCCGAAAGCCCCTCCACCTCGATCAGCGCCCCGCGCACGGCAACCACGCGGCCATAGCGCTGGTCAGGCGTGAGCAGGCGCAAACCGGCGGCGGCGGCGGCAAGACTGGCCATGGGGCGGGTCCTGCGCCGGTCAGGCAGCGGAAACGGAAACGGGCTCGGCGGCGGCCTGCGCCGTCGATTCGAGCCGCGCCAGGGCGTCGGTCTCGTAGCCGATCAGCCAGCGGCAGTCGGCCAGCGCCGCATAGAACTGCCCGGTCGCCACTTTCTGCGCGAAACGGATGCACACCGCTTTCGCTCGTGCGACTGCAAGGCGTCCATCAGCGTCTCCAGCCGCTCCAGCAGCGCCTGCTGGTGGCGCGGCAGGTCGGCCTGGTCGATATAGGCCATCATGCAGGCGAAGTAGAGCTGGCGCGCCGGGGTGTCTGCCTCCTCGGGCTTCATCACGTCGCGCCCGCGCAGGATCGTCGCCCCGTTCTCGACCATGAGATCGGTACGGCCAACCGCGCGCAGAACCGCGCCGTTGACGATAACCGGCTCGCCATTGCGAAGCGAAATGCGAAGAGTCATGCCGAAAGCCCCCGTGACATCTTTCTCCGTTATA
Source organism: Novosphingobium sp. ST904 (assembly GCF_001298105.1). GTDB lineage: Bacteria > Pseudomonadota > Alphaproteobacteria > Sphingomonadales > Sphingomonadaceae > Novosphingobium. The sequence continues at coordinate 44,493 of NZ_LGJH01000147.1, forward strand.
GGATGACCTGCGACAGTACGGCGGCAGTCGGCACAATTTTTCACGCCATCACGCACGGTTGCCCCTCCATTTCTTCCTACAATGGCACTGTTCGGTGGCCGGTCCAATGCGTTGACCTCCCGGCCGACACGCACAGGAGAATGACATGAGCCTTTATTCCGCTCTCTATGCAGGCGTATCGGGCCTCGGCGCGCAGGCGAGCGCGATGGCGACCGTTGCGGACAATATCACCAACGTGAACACCATCGGCTACAAGGGCGTCTCGGCACAGTTCCAGACCCTCGTCACCGACGGCAACATCAAGAGCAGCTATTCGGCGGGCGGCGTCACCGCGGCCCCCAAGGCTCTCATTTCCAAGCAGGGCCTGCTCCAGGCTTCGAGCAGCCTGACCGACATCGGCATCGACGGCGCCGGCTTCTTCGTCGTGCGTTCGAGCGCCGACGCCAGCGGCGCCATCGCCTATACCCGCGCCGGTTCGTTCACGCCGGACTCCGACGGCTACCTGCGCAACACAGCAGGCTACTACCTGATGGGCTGGCCGCTCGATTCCGACGGCAACTACGTCAACAACGGCGGCACCGGCGCGATGGAGGCGATCCGTCCCGGCGCGCTGACCGGCGCGGCGCAGGCCACCACCAAGATCCAGCTGCGCGCCAACCTGCAGTCGACCGCGGAACCGATCACCGGCACCTATGTCGCCGGTTCGATGACCTCGGGCGCGCTTTCGCCGCAGTTCTCGCGCTCGGTCGAAGTCTTCGACGCGCAGGGCACCTCGCACACCCTGACGTTCAACTTCGTCAAGACCGCCGCCAACGAATGGGCCGCCGAAATCTCGGGCGATCCGTCCGAGATCTCCACCATCGGCGGCGCGGCCGTCACTGACGGCCTGCTGGCCAGCGGCACGGTGAAGTTCAACGCCGACGGCAGCCTCGACCTTGCCGGTTCGGACGCCTCGCTGTTCTCCAACCTCGATATCGGCTGGACCAACGGCGCGGGTTCGAGCCCGATCCGCCTCAACCTCGGCTCGGATGACGGGCTTGACGGCCTGACCCAGTTCGGCAGCGATTCCGCCCTGCTCTCCTCCAGCGTCGACGGCGGCATGCTGGGCACGGTGGCCTCGGTGAACATCTCGGACACCGGCATCGTCAGCGCCGTGTTCGATGACGGCACCACGCGCGCGATCTACCAGCTTCCGATCGCCACCTTCCAGAACCCGGACGGCCTGACCCGCGTCAGCGGCAATGCCTACGTCGCCTCGCAGCAGTCGGGCAACGTGGCCATCAACGAGCCCGGCGCATTCGGCGGCGGCAACATCTCCTCGGGCGTGCTCGAAGCTTCCAACGTCGACCTGGCGCAGGAATTCTCGAACATGATCCTGTTCCAGCGCGCCTACAGCGCCTCGTCGAAGATCATCACCACGGTCGAGACATGCTCCAGGAAGTCAGCAACCTGAAGCGCTGACCGGGCGCGCCGGGTTCCGGCGCCCCATAATCCCAGAACGACGACTTGATAGGAAACCGAGCCAGTGTCCCTGAATGAAATCCTCAATTCCGCCATGTCCGGTCTTGCGGCCTCTCAGGCGGGGATGCGCTCGGTTTCTAACAACGTCGCCAACGTCGGCACCGCCGGTTATGCCCGCGAGGCGGTTTCGCTCAGCACCGGCGTGGCCGGCGGCCGTGTCAGCGGCGTCATCATAGGCGAGCCTTCGCGCGTGGCGGACAAGTTCCTGGAGAACGCGGTCTACCAGCGCGCGGGCAATGCCGGTCGCACCGAAGCGGTGTCGGGCTATCTCGACCGCCTGCAGGCGCTGCTCGGCTCCTCCGATTCCTCGTCCGGCCTTTCCGCCCGCCTCAGCGCCATCACGTCCTCGGTGAACGAGATCGCCGGCCTGCAGGGCTCGGCGCAATCGGTCGCGCTGTTCACCGGCAATGTCGCCGACACGATCGACACCCTCAACCAGTTGCAGGACGATGTCTCGAACCTGCGCGGCGATGTCGAGACCGAAGTCGGCTACACGGTCGACCGCGTGAACGTGCTGCTCCAGAGCATTCACGACCTCAACAACGAAGTCGCCAGCCTTCAGGGCCTGGGGCGCAGCACCGCGGGTCCGGCGGACCAGCGCATGTCGGCGCTGGAAGAACTCAGCGGGCTGATGAACGTCACCGTGCGCGAGCAGTCCGACGGACGCGTCACCATCGACACCGCATCCGGCCAGGTCCTGCTCGACAAGCGGCTGCGCCAGCTCAGCTATCCGTCCGGCGCAGGCGCTTCGCAGGCGACTTACCCCGCGATCGACATCCGTTTCGCCTCCGACAACGGCACCATGGGCGCCTCCACCGGCGAAAAGATCGATTCCACCGCGATCGGCGGCAAGCTGGGCGGCCTCATCGACATGCGCGACCGCGCGCTTCCCAATTTCTCCGAACAGCTCGGGCAGCTGTTCTCCGGCCTCGCCGAAACGCTGAACAAGGCCTCGAACGAAGGCACGACGATGCCGCCGCCGCAGACGCTGACCGGCGAGAAAAACGGCCTGATCGGCAGCGACCGGCTCGGCTTCACCGGCAAGGCGACCTTCGCGGTTGTCGCCAAGGACGGCACGCTCGTTTCCAAGACGACGATCGATTTCGACGCGCTCGGCCCCACTGCCACCGTCGATGACGCGGTTGCCGCCATCAACGCCCAGCTTTCGCCCGATGCCACCGCCAGCTTCGTGAACGGCGTCCTTTCGTTCAGCGCCGCATCGAGCGCCAACGGCGTGGCGGTGGCGCAGGATGCCGACACCCCCAGCGACCGTGCGGGCGTGGGATTCTCCCAGTTCTTCGGGCTCAACAACCTGGTCCGCTCGGACAGCAGCGCACTGGCGCCTTCGGGCTTCACCGAAAGCGATCCCCACGGCTTCGGCACCGGCGAAACCGCGCAGATCGTGCTGCGCGACCCGACCGGCAAGATCCTCGCCAACTATACCATGACCGGATCGGTCGGCTCGACGTTCGGCGACCTCGTGACCGAACTCAATGCCAGCCCGCTCGCGGCATTCGGCAGCTTCGCGCTCGACGACAAGGGCCGCATGGCCTTCACGCCGACCGCCAGCGCTTCGGGCTCGACAATCTCGATCCCCTCGGATTCGACCAACCGCAACGGCACCGGCCTGTCCTTTTCGGCGCTGTCCGGGCTGACCGGCGCGGCCAGCGGCCTCAACAAGGCCGAAGTCAGCCCCGGCGTCCTGTCCGACACCACCAAGCTGCCGCTGGCGCGCCTGCAACTCGATGCGGCCGTTGGCGAAAAGGCGATCGGTTCGGGCGATATCCGCGGCGCCACCGCCTTCGTCGACGCGCTTTCCGGCCTTGTCGATTTCGGCAAGAACGGCACTGCGACGATCGACACTTTCGCCAATCGCCTGCTGGGCAGCGCGGGCTCCGAAGCCTCGCTGGCCAAGACCGCCGCAACCGATGCCTCCGCGCGCCTGAGCGACGCGCTCGACCGCCGCGACAGCTACTCCGGCGTCAACGTCGACGAGGAACTGGCGCAGATGGTCATCCTCCAGAACAGCTATTCGGCTGCGGCGCGCGTGATGACCACCGCCTCGGAAATGTACGATACCCTGATCGGTATGCTGAGATAAGGACCTCCAGATGACCCGCGTTGCGACCATCCCCCTGCAGAGAACGCTTTCGGGCGCGATCCAGCGCTCGCAGGCGAGCCTTGCAAACAGCCAGCTCCAGCTCGCATCGACCAAGAAGGCCACCGACTACGCCGGCCTCGGCCTCGACGCGGTGCGCACGCTCTCGGCCCGCTCGATGCTGGCGCAGCAGCAGTCCTACAAGAACATCTCCAGCCGCGTGACCACCACGCTGCAGATGTACGATGCCAACCTCAACCAGATCGACAGCTCGCTTTCCGACCTTCAGGAACAGCTGATGACGGCGATCGGCACCGGCGATTCCCCCGGCATCCAGTCGATGATCGAAGGCGCCTTCAACGGCGTGCGCACCGCGCTCAACGCCAAGGAGGCAGGCGTGCCCCTGTTCGCCGGGTCGCAGACCTCGGACGAGCCCTTCGCGCCCAAGACGCTGAACGACACCATCGGCCTCGACGCGGCCGACGCCTTCACCAACGACCAGGTCCGCCAGTCCAGCCGCATGGGTGACGGCGTGGACGTGGAATACGGCATCGTCGCCAGCGACGTGGGCACCGGCCTGATCCCCGCCTTCCGCACGCTCGCCGAAGCAGGGCCTTACGGCGACAAGCTCACCGATGCGCAGAAAGTGGCGATCCAGCAGGCGATCGACCAACTCGACACCGGGCTTGTCAGCGTGCGCGCGGTGAATGCCGAGAACGGCCGCAAGCAGAACCAGGTGGAAACCCTCAACGACCGCGCCGTCGACCGCGCCAACCTCCTGACCGAAGTGATCGGCTCGGTGGAAGACGCCGACCTCGGCCAGGTGGCGATCGACATCACCCAGCGCCAGACGATCCTGGAAGCGAGCTACTCGGTCTTCGCGCAGCTCTCCAGCATGTCCCTGGCGAAATTCCTGACCTGATCGGGCAGGAACGCGGACAGCAAAAAGGGCGCGGGATTTCGATCCCGGCGCCCTTTTTCGTTTGCCCGTCCTGCGCGATCAACGTCACGCGGAAAGACCGGCGCGCCCTATCCCTTGGTCGCGCTTCCCGGCGCGCGTTCGAGCAGGTCGGCGAACTCGCCTGCCGGACTGGCCGAAGGCATGGCGGCCATGGCCCGCGCGAGGTTCGGCCCGGTGGCCTCCTCCGGGCGCCCTGTCAGCATTTCGAAGACCGGCGCGGCGGGCAGGCCCCGGAACGCCGCCGCATAGCGTGCATGAAGCCCGGCAAGGCCTTCCTCGCGGCCGAGCATGGCCAACGAGATCGCGTGACGCAGCACCACCGCCTGACCCACTGTGTCCAGCGCCCGGCCGCTTGGCAGGGAGCCCGCCGAAGCCTCCGCATAACGGGCCCAGTCCCGCTGCTTCCAGAGGATCTCGGCACGCAGAGTATCGGCGGAAGGCACGTCCTGAAGCACCGCCATGGCCTCGTCGATGCGGCCGATCTGGCTGAGCGCCGCGGCCTCCACGCGCTTGCGGGCGGCGATCATGGCATCCGGCAGCGAAGGATCCTCGGACTTGCGCAGGGTATCGAGCGCACGGTCGGGCCGTCCGGCAAGGATGAACAGCGTCGCCACGCGGGCCGAGAGCGGGCCGCGCGCCAGATCGCCGGCACGGACGAAGAGCTGGTAGGACAGCAGGTCCGCCGCGCGCTCGTAAAGCCCTGCCTGCTGGAGCCGCTCGGCCAGGTGGCTGGCCATGAGGTCACCCTCGGCCCCGCCCGGCGCAATGTCGCGATAGTCCCAGTAAAGCCCGGCCGCCTTGTCGAGCGGGAGCTTGCGCGCAGGGTCCAGCGCGGTCGCCAGCTTGGCGCGCAGGCCGGGAAGGAAGTCCGCGCCCTGCTGCCCTGCATCATGATAGCGGAACAGGGCCGAACCCGCCGCCAGCGCCCCGGTAAGGTCTCCGCGCGCATCGTAGAGCTTGTAGGTGAGCCGCAGCGCCCGCTCCTCGATGGCATCGCCGCGCCAGGCATAGCGGATCGCATCGAGCCGCTTGAGCGCCGCCTCGGGGCCGACGGTGTGGTGCGCCACTTCGGCTTCCACCTCGCTCAGCCGCGCGTCCATGCGCTGCTCCATCGTGCCCGATTTCTCGACACGGGCGAAGCGCAGCCGCGCCTCGTCGGCATGGCCCTGCGCCAGTTCGGCACGGCCACGGTAGAGGTTCGCCGCCGGATCGCGATCCGGCAGCGGGGCGAGCCACTGCATCGCCTTGGCCGGTGCCCCGCCCTCGACAGCGGCACGGGCGGCGGCAAGCACGAAAGCCTTGGGCCGGGGCGTGGTCAGCGCGCCCCGCGCGCAGTCGAGCTGCGCCAGCGCCTGATCGGCCAGAGCGCTCTGCGCCAGCGCCCTCAGGCGCCAGGCGCAGGCTTCGGGATTGGTGCCCAGCCCCGCCGCGCCGAGCGAGGCGAGCGCATCGGGATAACGGCCGAGCAGGGTCAGCGCCGCCCCTTGCGCCAGCCGGTAGGTATCGACCATCTCCAGGTCGGGATCGTCCTGCCGCATGACTTCCAGCACGCCGAACGCCTCTGCCCCGCGCTCCTGCCCGATCAGGCTTCGGGCATAGTTCCAGCGCGCCTGCTGCCGCTCGGGCTGCGGCGCGCGGGAGAGGCGCATCCACGCATCGTCTTGCGAAATCCTGCCCCAGGCGGCGGGACCGACGATGGCGGGCTGCTGCGCGAGGTCGGCGGCGAAGCCCGGCAGACGCGGCGGGCGCGGCAGTGCCGGCCGCGCGGGCTCGGGCACGCGCATGGGTGCGGCCGTGGCGCTGGTAACGGGCGCGTTCACGGTGGGCGCGGCCACGAGCGCGCGCCCGGGATGAGCGCGGCAGACGCCAGCAGGCGAGTAAGAATCACATCAAGGCTCCGGGAAACATGACCGACATCGTGAACAGGGCCCCGCCCAGCAGGCAGCCGAGCAGGAACAGCAGGGCCGCGCCGGCCGCCCAGAGCAGCCCGCCGCCCTCGCGCGGCCTGGCCGCCGTGCCGCTGTCCACTCCGGCAAGCTGGACATTGTCCGTCCGACGGCGCGCAGGCGAGGCCCCTGGCGCGTTGGCAGCCGCAGGATTGCGCTCCGGAACGCCGGAAGAGAACACCCTGACCTTGGCCGGACGCTGATCGCTGCTCATCTGGACCTGACTCCTGAGGTTTCATCCTATTATAGAAGGACAAACCGCAAGGCGTCCGCGCACGCCGGACCCGATCTGGAGTTGCCGAATGCCCCGTCCCGCCTCCTGCCGCAGTGCAACGACCCTCGCGGCACTGCTTGCGGTGACGCTCGGCCTTGCCGCCTCCGCTCATGCAGAGGACAAGAAGGCCGATCCTCTCCCCCCACCGGACCCCTCGTTCCTGGCGATGGACGACATCGACGCCCCGATCATCGACAGCGGCCGCATCGACGGCGTGCTGCACGTCTCGATCGTGGTGAAGACCAAATCGGCGGAAAGCGCCGCCGAACTGGCGAAGCGAATGCCGGAACTGCGTGCGGCCTCGCTGGCGGCGGCGATCGAATTCGCGCGGCTCCATGCCTCGCCGTTCACGCCCGTCAACGTCGCGCGGCTCTCGGCGATGATGTCCCCCCCGATCAAGCGGCTCGACGCGGGGATCGAGAAGGTCCTGATCGTGAAGGTTTCAGCCACCGAATCCTGAAGCCCGCCCCCGGCCGCACCGCCTGACCCACAAACGAAAGCCCCCCGCCCGTCAGACCGGACGGGGGGGCTTTCGTGTTTCGGAGCGGCTTTCGAAAAAGGGAGGCGCCGTCCTACTGTGCGGCTGGTCCCGCCCCTTGCGGCTTCCCGCCCGAAGCGAGCGCCTGCGGACGCGGCTTTCCGCGCATCGGCGCGGCGGCGGCGGCCGGAGCCTTGATGACCTTGCGCCCCGCCATCGCCATGGAAAGCTCCACGGCCGCGCTGGGAGTCATGTAGGCCATGATCTGCGCGGTGGCGCGTTCGCGCATGCGCTTGGCCACCTGCGTCTGGACCTCGATGTCCAGCTTCTCGAGGATCGGCGCGGCGCGCTGGGGCTTCATCGTCTGGTAGATGCGCGCCAGATTGTCGTAAGGCACGTCGGGCTCGGCCGCGCCGTTACGCCCCGCGGGTTGCTGCCCGCCCTGCGCGGCCTGGTTCTGCTGCATCTGGCCGGCAAGGCGCGTCTCGCCCGCCTTGACCGCCTGCTCCCGCATTTCGAGCTTGCGGCGTTCGGCCGCCAGCACGCGGTCGCGCTGCGAGGTCGCGTCCTGAAGCGAGGCGCCGAGACGCCCGGAATCGCCCTTCCCCGCATCGGCCGGCGGCGCGGCAAGGGCGATGGCATTGGCCACCGCCGCCGCCCCGGCGACCGCGAAGATCAGCCGCGATGGCTGGGTGAGCGAGCGAAGAGGCGACAGCGCGCCTCCAAGCCGGGCGGAAAGCGTCATGCAACCGCGCTTTCACGCGAAGCGCGCGCCGTGGCGATGTCGCGGACCACGCCGGTGGTGTCGCCGCGAACCGCATCGTTGGCCGCCGCTGCGACCTTGCGGCGCGAACGCGTGCGGGCCGGAGCGGGCGCCGCGATCTTCTCGGCCTCGAGGATGCCGGCAACGACCTTCTCGGCATCGGTCTTGACGGTGCGACCGGCGGCCTTGGCGCGGCTGGCCGGCTTGGCGGCGGTCTTGGCGGCCGTGCGCGGCTTGGCGGGCGCACGCTTCTTCGGCGCCTTTTCCTCGACCCTGGGGGTCTGCGCGGCGGCATCCATGATACGGTCGGCCACGGCATTGCCGATACCCACCATCAGCGAGAGTTCGTCGCGAATTTCCTCGGCGGCGGCGATGGCGCTGGCCTGGGCCTTGCCGTCGGTCGCCAGCACGCGCTTGAGATCGCCCAGAACGATGCGGGCCTGGTTGGTCGCACGGTCGATCTGGGTCACGCTGTCGGCAAGCTGGGTATCGCGCATGATCCGCAGGCGGCGGCTCATGCGGGCGCTCTGCACCAGCACGGAGACGCAGAGCAGGATCAGCGCGACGTTGATCACGGTGGTGAAGGTCATTTCGGATACCCCTTGGAAATGTCGGTGGCCATGCGGATGGCGATATTGCTCGAACGCTGGCCGATGTGAGCGCGGCCCAGCGGCACGCCGCCGCAATGGACCTGGAGCGCGTCGTTCGGGCTGTGGCTGAGGGCGATCGTCTGCCCCACCTTGAGGTTCATCACGTCGCGCAGGCTCATCAGCTTTTCGCCGAGCACGACATCGACGGTGACTTCGGTATTATAGAGCTCGCTGGCCATATGCGTGGCCCACATGCGATCGCGGCCGAGTTTTTCGCCCATGAAGCGCTGGAGCAGCTTGTTGCGGACCGGCTCGATCGTGGCATAGGGCAGCAGGACCGAGAACTTGCCGCCGCGCCCTTCCATGTCGACACGGAAAGTGGCGACCGCGGCAATGTTGCTGGGTCCGGCGATGGCGGCGAAGCGCGGGCTCGATTCCATGCGCTCGACCACCATGTTCACCTGCTCGATCGCCTCGAACGCCTGCGACAGGTCGTCAAGCGCGAGCTGCACCATCTTCGAGACCAGCATGGTCTCGATGGTGGTGAAGGCGCGGCCTTCCACCCGCATCGGGCGCGTACCCTTGCGCCCGCCCAGCAGGGCATCGACGACCGCGTAGATCAGGCCGGAATCGACCGTGACGACGCCGTAGTTCTCCCACTCCGTCACCTGGAACACGCCGAACATGGCGGGCAGCGGCACGTGGTTCATGAACTCGCCGAAGCGGGTGGAGGTGATTTCCTCCAGGCTGACGTCGATCGCATCCGAGGTGAGGTTGCGCATGCTGGTGGCGAAAGCGCGCACCATGCGTTCGCAGACCACTTCCAGCATCGGCAGCCGTTCATGGCTGATGACGTTGGATTCGATCACCGCCTTCAGCCCGCTCTTGGGCTGGACCGGCGCGTCACCGTCGAACCCGAACAGGGCGTCGATGCCGGCCTGATCGAAAGTATCGTCGTTGATCGCGCCCATCTTGGGCGGATCGGGCAGGATGAAGTCGTCGAAATCGTCCATCATTGCTGAACGAGGTCCTGGATCAGCACGTCCTTGACCATGCCGGCGCCAAGCGCCTGGGTCGAACGCGTCATCATCTCTTCCTTGATGCGGAACACCGCGGCGGAACCGTTGAGATCGTCAGGCCGCAGTTCGCGCAGGAACGGTTGCAGTGCATCGAGCACGACCGGCAGCTTTTCCTTGACCTTGTCGGCCTTGCCCTCGGCGGCGACGATGATGAAGCGCAGCTTGAGGAAGCGCGCCTGGCTGTCTCCGCCGCGCAGGTTCACGATCATCGGCGGCACTTCGATATAGGATGAAGCACCGCCTTCACCCGCCGGCGCCTCTGCGGCGGCCTCATGTTCGGCGCCGTCGTCGCCGCCGCGCATGAACCACCAGGCCCCGCCGCCACCGGCCAGCAGGGCCAGAACCGCGGCTCCGCCGATCACCAGCATTTTCCGCCCGGGCTTCCTGGGCTCCGGCACATCGACCGGCGTCACGTCGATCACGTCGTCGCTGGACACTTTCATCCCCTTGGCTGTCGGGATGCGCCCCCTCACCGAAATGGTGTCCGCGCATCCGCTTTCGCGATTTCGCCTCTATTATAGGAAAGCCGCGCGGCAAAATCTGCCTAGCGCCGAATATCGAGAACTTTTTCGCAAGGTGCTGGAATGGACGTATCCTCCTTCGTTCTGCTGAGCCACGAGCAGGCCTTGCGCCGGCAGCTCGACATCACCGCCAACAACATGGCGAACACCAATACCGTGGGCTACAAGCGTGAGCAGGCGCTGTTCCACGAATATGTCGAGACCGTGAAGGATGCGCCCGTCCAGGATGCGCGCAAGACTTCGTTCGTGCTCGACTTCGGCGCCGTGCACGACACCGCGCAAGGCGCGTTCCAGTCTACCGGCAACCCGCTCGACGTGATGATCGACGGGCCGGGCTACCTCAACGTGGAAACGCCCGAAGGCGGCGTCGCCTATACGCGGGCAGGCTTCGTGAAGATCCTGAGCACCGGCGAACTGGCCAGTTCCGGCGGCCAGCGCCTGCTGGACCAGAACGGCCAGCCGATCACCATCCCGGCCGACCAGATGAACCAGGTGTCGATCACCGAGGACGGTTCGGTCATGGCCGCGGGCGCCCAGGTCGGCCGTCTCGCCGTCACCAGCTTCGCCGACGAGAACATGCTGGAACCGCGCGGCGACGGGATGCTTACCGGCACCGGCGGCCGCTTCCTCGCCGCCGCGCAGACCAAGCTCAAGACCGGCGGGGTCGAGGCCTCCAACGTCGAGCCGATCAAGGAGACCACCAACATGGTCGAGATCCTCCGCTCGTACCAGACCAGCCAGCGCCTCTCCGCCGACCTCAACGACATGCGCAAGCGCGCGATCGACCGGCTCAGCCGCGTAAGCTGACCCCCGCACAGTCCCACCTCATTTTCACGAAGGAGCCATCATGCGTTCGCTCTCCATCGCTTCGACCGGCATGCTCGCGCAGCAGACCAACGTCGATGTCATCTCGAACAACATCGCCAACATGAACACCACCGCGTTCAAGCGCCAGCGCGCGGAATTCCAGGACCTGCTCTACCAGCAGGTCTCGCGCCCCGGCGCGGCGACCAGCGCCGACGGCACGCGGGTTCCCTCGGGCATCCAGATCGGCGCCGGCGTGAAGACCGGCGGCGTGTACCGCATCACCGAGCAGGGCGCCCTCACCAACACCGGCAACAGCTACGACCTGGCGATCGACGGCCCGGGCTACTTCCAGGTCATGATGCCCTCGGGCGACCTGTCCTATACCCGCGCCGGCTCGTTCCAGCTTTCGGACCAGGGCGAACTCGTCACCACCGACGGCTACCGCGTCCAGCCCGACATCACGATCCCGCAGGGCGCGCTGGGCGTCACCGTCTCCAAGTCGGGCGAAGTGCAGGTGAAGATCGCCGGGCAGACCGAACTGCAGACCGTGGGCCAGCTCGAACTGGCGACCTTCATCAACGAGGCCGGCCTCGAAGCCATCGGGTCCAACCTCTACCTCGAAACCAGCGCTTCCGGCCAGCCGACCGTCTCGACGCCGGGCCAGCCCGCTTTCGGCACCCTGAGCCAGGGCTTCGTCGAAGCCTCGAACGTCAACCCGGTCTCGGAAATCACCTCGCTGATCACCGCGCAGCGCGCCTACGAGATGAACAGCCGCGTGCTCAAGACCGCCGACGAGATGCTCCAGACCTCCACGCAGATAAGCTGAGACCATGCTCACCGCTCTCCTCCTCGCCCCCGCGCTGGCCAGTGCCCCGGCGCTTCCGGCCGGCGAACCCGCGCCGGTTCTCGCCCGCACCGTAGAGCGCGGCGAAGTGCTCTCGAAGGCGGACTTCGTCACCGCGCCGGTGCTGCCGGCAGTGGCCCGCAACGCGCTGAGCCCGGCCGAAGCGGCGGGGCAGGAAGCGGTGCGCCGTCTCAACGCCGGAGCGCCCGTGCGCGCCACCGACCTCACCGCCCCGCACCTCGTGCGGCGCGGCGAGGCGGTGACGATCTCGCTCATTTCCGGCGGCCTCAAGATCACCTCGGCGGGCCGCGCGCTCAGCGACGGCGCCAAGGGCGAACAGGTGCGCGTGCTCAACCTCGCCACCAACCGCACGCTGGATGCCGTGGCCGAAGGCAGCGGCGATGTCCGCATGTCGGTCCAATAAGCGGCGCAGCGGTACCCAGCCCTGCGCCCAAGGAGGCAAGCTCATGAAATCGCGTTTCACGCCGTTCGTTTCCGCGCTGCTCGCCGCCAGCCTGCTGTCAGGCTGCGGTTCGATCGGACGGCTCAAGAACGTCGGCAAGGCGCCGAAGATGTCGGAAGCGGAAAGCCCGGTCGCCCCGCGCCTCCAGCCCTCGCTCGGCAATCACTCCGTCGATGACCGGGCGCTGGCGGGCGGCGATGCCCCGCAGGCGGACGCGGCGCGCGGCGCCTCGTTGTTCCGCACCGGTGGCGGCGCCTTCTTCCGCGACCAGCGCGCCTCCCGCGTGGGTGACATCGTGACGATCCGCATCAACATCGCGGACAACGCCCAGGTCGCCAATTCGACCACCCGCACCCGCAACGGCAGCGAGACCGGCGGGATCGCCGCGCTGCTGGGGCTCGAAAGCCAGATTCCCAAGATCCTGCCCGGCAGCCCCGATCCGGGGAACCTCGTCAGCACGGACTCGAAGTCCAGCGCCACCGGCATCGGCAACACCACCCGGAGCGAACAGATCAACATGACGGTCGCCGCCACCGTCGTCGGCGTGCTGCCCAACGGCAATCTCCAGATTCGCGGCAAGCAGGAAGTGCGCGTCAATTACGAACTGCGCGAACTCGTCGTCACCGGCGTGATCCGGCCCGAGGACATCGCGCGCGACAATTCGATCAAGCACTCCCAGATCGCCGAGGCCCGCATCAGCTACGGCGGACGCGGCCAGCTTACCGATGCACAGCAGGCACGCTGGGGCCAACAGATCTACGACGCGCTCTTCCCGTTCTGAGCGCAGTCCATTGCGAAAATGCATGGCCTCTCCGGCATTGGCCGGAGGGGTTTTCGCACATCTGCAATAACGGTTTCAAACCGACCCTATATTCACTGTAAACTCCGAAAATATTTTCGGCACATCGCCCGCAGTTGTTTTCGAACTTCCTAGAATGAAATCGCAGCCGGAAGATTTCCTGCTGCACGCATGGCAGCGTGATCTGCCGTCTGGCCGCAGAACCGGCCTGTAATTCTAGAAGGAAATGATACAATGGCGTTTTCGGTTAACACCAATGCTGGCGCAATGGCGGCTCTGCAGAGCCTCAACTCGACCAACCGCGGCATGGAAACCACGCAGAGCCGCATCAACACCGGCCTGAACGTTGCTTCGACCAAGGATGACTCGGCGAAGTACACCGTGGCCCAGACCCTTCGCGGCGACCTCGGCAAGCTGAGCGCGGTTACCTCCTCGCTCAACAACGCCAAGAGCGTCACGGACGTTGCGGTTGCCGGTGCAGAGCAGATCTCCGACCTGCTCAACGAGATGAAGTCGAAGACCCTCGAGGCTTCGGACACTGGTCTCGACGTCGAAAGCCGTACCGCGATCTCGAAGGACCTGGTTTCGCTGAAGAACCAGATCGGCACGATCATCGACGGTTCGGACTTCAACGGCACCAACCTGCTGAAGGGCACTGCCGCAGCCACCGACGGCAACGTCAGCGCTCTCCAGTCGATCGCTTCGGGTGCAGCTACCCTGACGGTTGCGAACCAGGGCTTCACCACCAAGGCCGACACGGCCTTCGGTGCGTCCGGTACCGACACCGACATCACTGCCCTGAACGATGCCGACTCGGCAACCGGCGCTGCCGCAGCCACCGCCCTTTCGACCAAGCTCGACACTTTCTTCGACGAAGTTAAGGACAGCCTGAGCGATCTGGGTGCAGCTTCGCGCCAGCTCGAAGGTCAGCAGACCTTCAACAGCAAGCTGACCGACGTGGTCACGACCGGCGTGGGCAACCTCGTCGACGCCGACCTCGCCAAGGAATCGGCGACCCTTCAGGCCCTTCAGGTCCAGCAGCAGCTGGGCGTGCAGGCTCTGTCGATCGCCAACCAGGCGCCGCAGACGATCCTGTCGCTCTTCCGTTAATCGGAGGATCGATGGTCTCCCGGTTCGCCGGGAGGCCAATCGTCAGGAAGGCCGGGATGGTTCACCATCCCGGCCTTCTGTCGTTTCGGGGAGCATGAACCGGGGTGAGGTCGAAAGCGCAGGAGCCAGAATTCCTGAGATCGGCAAACACCATGGACAGGCAGCCGGGCGGACCCTGGAGATAGCCCGGAACCCGCAGTTTTCCGGGAATCCGGGACCAGCGATTCACCCGCCGAACTATAATGATAATGGCGCGCCCATGGCGGGACCGACCCCCCAAGCAGGAACTGGAATACAAATGCTTGATTTTCTGAACAATTGGCGGTTGCCCAAGAAGTTGTGGGCGGCCTTTTCGATCATCAACATCATCATTGCCGTGGTCGGCATCAACGGGTTCTTCGCAACCCGTGAACTCAATTCCATCGCGCAGCAGCATGTCGAGCGCGGTCTTGCAGGCATGTCCCGCCTCGCCGATCTCATCAGCGACGTGAAGGAACTGCGGATCGTCGTCTACAGCTACTACAACGCCAATTCCGCCGAGGACGCCGCCAAGCTGCGCGACCGCCTCAAGGAAGGCGAGGACAAGCTGATCGGCTCGGTGAACGCTTATGCCGAAGTGGCCGGAGACGATTTCAAGGCCGACGTCGACCAGATGCGCGAACGCGCCGTGGCGCTCAACAAGATCAACGACCATATCTTCGAAACGCGCACCAAGGGTGATTTCGACGGTGCGATGGGCCTCATCAAGAACGAGGGCAAAGTCGCCTCGCACGACATGATCGCCCAGACCGAAGGCCTGATCGAGAAGTCGCGCCAGCGGTCCAAGATTGCCGCCGAGGCAGGCGCGCACACCGCGGACGTGGCGATCTACCTTTCGGCCACTCTTGCCATTGTCGGCATGGGCCTGATCGTGTTCATCTGGCTGCTCATCAACCGCACCGTCGCCGCGCCGATGAGCCGTATCGCGGATGTCACCACGACGCTGGCGGAAGGCGGGCGCGCCGATGTTCCCTATCGCGAGCGCCATGACGAGATCGGCGAGATCGCCGCGCCGTCGAGCAGTTCCGCGCCGCCGCCGAGGCCCGCGCCGAGATCGACGCCAAGGCCGCCCGCGAACAGGAAGTCGTCACCTCCACCCTGCGCGGCAGCCTCCAGGCGATCAGCGAGGGCGACCTCACCCAGACCATCTCCGCCGAGTTCCCCCCCGCTTACGGCGAACTCAAGAGCAACTTCAACTCCGCCCTCGGCGCCCTGCGCGACCTCATCGGCGCCGTCGCCGAAAGCGCCGTCGCCATCCGCACCGGCTCGAGCGAGATCGCCCAGGCCTCCGAAGATCTCGCCCGCCGCACCGAGAGCAACGCCGCCAGCCTCGAAGAGACTTCGGCCGCGATCACCCAGATGGACGAGCGCCTGCGCGCCACCGCCGCCGCGCCGGACGCACCGTGCAGCGCGCCGACGGGGCGATGACCGTGGTCGGTTCCGGCCGCGACATCGCCGACGAGGCGGTGCAGGCCATGGGCCGCGTCAGCGAAAGCGCCAAGGGCATCGATTCGGTGATCGAGGGGCTCGACAAGATCGCCTTCCAGACCCGCGTCCTTGCCATGAACGCCGCCGTCGAGGCGGGCCGCGCAGGCGATGCCGGTCGCGGTTTCGCGGTCGTGGCCGATCTCGTCTCGGCGCTCGCCATGCGCTCGGAAGAGGAAGCCAAGCGCGCCCGCGAACAGCTCACCGCGACCCAGACCGACATCGGCACCGCCGTGGAAGCGGTCCAGCGCGTGGACGGCGCCCTGCAGAACATCTCGGGCGACGTCACCGAAGTGCACTCGCTGCTGAGCAACATCGCCAGCGACAACCAGGCCCAGTCCTCGACGATCACCCAGATCAGCGCCACGATCGGCACGATGGACCAGGCCACCCAGCAGAACGCCGCGATGGTCGAGGAAACCTCGGCGGCGGCGCGCAACCTCAACAGCGAGGTCACCTCGCTGTCGGACCGCGCCGCGATGTTCCGCATCGGCAACGAACCGCAGGGCCTGCGCCCGGCGCTCCGCCCCGTGCCTGTCAGCAGCTCGGCCAGCATCCCAACCGGCATCCCGGCCAGCGCGCCGATCCAGACGATGGCCTCGCGAAAGCCGCTGAAAGCGCTCGCCACCGCCGATGACTGGATGGACTTCTAAAAAGCCTGCCTGAAAACCGGAAAGCCGCCCCCGAAAGGGGCGGCTTTTTCCTTGCCGGCTACTTCAGCACCAGCGGCAGCCCCGCCGCGACCAGGACGGCATGATCCACGGTTGCCGCGACCTGCTGGTTGAGCCGCCCCGCCTCGTCACGAAAACGCCGGCCCAGCGAGGTCTCGGGGACGATCCCCATCCCGACCTCGTTCGCCACCAGCACCAGCGGCTTGGGACAGTCGGCGATAGCCCGGCACAGCGCATCGAACCGCGGCTGCACTGCCGCTTCCGCCAGCATGAGGTTCGACAGCCAGAGCGTCAGGCAATCGACCAGCACGGCGTCGGCTTCCCCTGCCGCCTTCAAGATCGCCTCGACAAGTTCCATCGGCGCCTCCAGCGTCGACCAGCGCGGACCGCGATCCTCGCGGTGCCGGGCGATCCGCGCCTCCATCTCGTCATCGAGCGCCTGCCCGGTAGCGATGTAGACCAGGCGGCCGGGAACCCCCTCGACCAGAGCCTGCCCGTGCCGGCTCTTGCCCGACCGCGCGCCCCCGAGAACGAATGTGCTGGTCATGCGCGATACTCCGTAAGGGCCAGCAGGCCGTCGATATCGAGATGGCGCTCCATCCCGGCGGCCAGTTCGTCGAGCGCGGCATCGACACCGGCTCCATGATCGCGCCGGTCGCTTTTCGCGCCGAGGCGCGCAAGCAGTTCGGCGCGCAGATCGGTGGAGGCGAGCAAGCCGTGGCAGTACGTTCCCATCACCATTCCGCTTGCATCGACAGCGCCGTCGGGCCGGTTGCCGCCCAGCATGGCGAAAGGTTCGGCCCGGTGTCGTTCAGTCACCCCCAGGTGCATTTCAAACCCGGTCAGCGGCTTGCCCAGCGCGGTGCCGGAAACCTCGCGCAGGGCCTTGCGATCCCCGAGCACGGTCGTCACGTCGAGCAGGCCCAGACCGGCGATCTCGCCCGCCGCCCCCTCGATACCGAGCGGATCGGCGATGCTGCGCCCCAGCATCTGGTAGCCCCCGCAGATCCCCAGGATCATGCCTCCGCGCCGGTGATGGGCAAGCACGTCGATGTCCCAGCCCTCGGCCCGCAGGAATGCCATGTCCGCCACGTCGCCTTGGAGCCCGGAATCACGATGAGCGCCGCTTCGGCCGGAATCGGCGTGCCGGGCGGGATCATCGCCACGTCCACGCCGGACTCCTGCCGAAGCGGTCGAGGTCGTCGAAATTGGCGATGCGCGGCAGGATCGGGCAGGCGACGAGCAGCTTGCCCCCGGCGCCGCCGAGCCCGCGTTCGAGCACCACGGCGTCCTCGCTCGGCAACCGGCCGACCGCGCCGGCCCAGGGCATGACTCCGTAGCCGCGCCAGCCGGAAAGACGCTCGATCGCGGCGTATCCATCGGCGAACAGGGCCGGATCGCCGCGAAACTTGTTGATGAGGAAGCCCCGGATCTGTGCGGCATCGTCAGGCTCGATCACCGCCCGCGTGCCCGCCACGGCCGCGATCACCCCGCCCCGGTCGATATCGCCGACCAGCACCACCGGCACCCCGGCCTCACGCGCGAAGCCCATGTTGGCGATGTCCCCGGCGCGCAGGTTGATCTCCGCCGGAGAGCCCGCGCCTTCCACCACCACGAGATCGCAGCGCGCCTCAAGCCGGCGATAGCTTGCCATGACTTCGGGCAGCAGGGTCCGCCGCGCCTCCCGGAAATTGGCGCTGCCAAGCGTGCCGCGCACCTCGCCGTGGACGACCAGCTGCGAGGTCCGGTCCGCCTGCGGCTTCAGCAGGACCGGGTTCATGTCGACATGGAGCGGCGCCCGCGCGGCCAGGGCCTGAAGCGCCTGCGCCCGCCCGATCTCCCCGCCTTCCGGCGTGACGGCGGCATTGTTGGACATGTTCTGCGGCTTGAACGGCAGGACCTTGAGCCCGCGGTTGGCCAGCGCCCGACACAGCCCCGCCACCATGACCGACTTGCCCACGTCCGAGCCGGTTCCCTGCAACATCAAGCCAGCCATGCCACTCCCAACGCGATAATTCCCAGCAAGGCGCAGGCCCTGCGATAAATGCCCAGCGCCCGGCGCAGATCGCGCGCGCCCGCTTCCCGGCCCTCCTCCCCGATCCAGGGCTTGGCCGCAAGCACACCGTCGTAGATGATCGGCCCGGCGAGCCGCACGCCCAGCACGCCCGCCATCGCCGCCTCCGGCCACCCGGCATTGGGCGAGGCATGGCGTCCGTGATCGCGCGCCATGACCCGCCACCCGCCGCCACCGGCGAGGCAGATCAGCACCCCCGCAAGCCGCGCCGGAATCAGGTTCGCCGCATCGTCGATCCGGGCCGCCGCCCAGCCATAGGCACGCAGCGGCGGCTCGGGATGGCCGATCAGGCTGTCCGCCGTGTTGATCGCCTTGTAAGCCCAGCCCCCCGGCACACCGCCCAGCAGCAGCCAGAACAGCGGCGCGGCCACACCGTCGCAGAAACTCTCGGCAAGGCTCTCGATCGCGGCGCGAACCACGCCCGCCTCGTCGAGCCCTGCGGTATCGCGGCCGACGATCATGCCGACCGCATGGCGGGCCTCGGCCAGATCCCCTGCCTCCAGCGCGGAGAGAACCGGGCGAACGTGATCGTCGAGACTGCGCGCCGCAAGTGCCGGCCATGCGAGGATAGCCAGCAGCAGCCAGGCCCAGTCGCCCGCCATGCCGCGCACGATCCAGACGATGAACGCGGTGCCCGCCCATACCATGCCGATCAGGCCGAGCATCGCCGCAAGCCCGGCGATCCGGCGCGCCATGTCGGACCAGTCCGCCCGGTTCAGCTTCCGCTCGCAGCCGGTGATGACCCTTGCGAAAAGGCCCACGGGATGACCGATCAGGCCGTAGAGCCGCCCCGGCCAGCCCAGCCCGCCTTCCAGCACCATGACCGCAAAGCCGACCGGCTCGATCACGCCAGCGCCTCGCCAAGCCGGTCAAGCGCGGCGGGATCGGCGGGCACGCCCAGCCGCACCCAGTCGGGATGTTCCGCGAAGGGCCGCACGAGAATGCACGCACGGGCAAGCCGCTCGAACAGTGCCTTGCCCTCGCATCCCGTCACCAGCCGGAATAGCGGGCAGTCGCCCTCGGGCGAAAGGCCGTGACGGCGCAGCACCGTATCGAGCGCCGCGGCGCGGACCGGAAGCTGGCGCCGCGTCTCGGCAATCCACGCACTGTCGCCATAGGCCGCCTCGCCCAGCGCCAGCGCGGCCGAATGCACCGGCCAGCTACCCAGCATCTGGCGCAGCAGCATCATGAGCGCGGGCTGGCCGAGCACGAAGCCGAGCCGCAATCCCGCAAGCCCGAAGAACTTCCCGAACGAGCGCAGCACGATCATCCTGAAGCCGGGTGCCACCGCGCCGGCTACGCTGGCCTCGGGCTGACAATCCGCGAAAGCCTCGTCCACGATCAGGAATCCGCCCGCCTCGTGGATGTGCCTCGCCCATTCGATGACCGCTTCGGGCGCGCGCAGCACGCCGTCAGGGTTGTTCGGATTGGCCATGACGAAGACCTCCTGCCCCCGTGGCACTTCGCCGAATTGCGCCGGACGCGACGGGAAGAACGCCTCCTTGTGCGTGCGATAGGCCGGAACCAGCGCCCGGCCCGGCAGCGCCAGCGCCTTTCCGAGCAGGCGCAGCGCGGTTTCGCTGCCCGGCACCGCACAGCACAGGCCGGGCTCCACGCCGAAATGGCGGGCGGCGGCGGCTTCGAGGCGGGCCAGCGCATCGGGATCGGGCAAGGCGGTCCAGTCTACCGGGGCCTGCGCGGGCCAGGGCAATGGATTGAGGCCCGTGGAAAGGTCCAGCCAGTCCTTCGGCGCGCCGCCGTAGAGTCTGGCGGCCTCGCTCACCCGGCCGCCGTGGAACATGAAGGCGCCGCTCATCGCACCACCAGCAGTGCGAGGAGCAAGGCGGTTTCCACCAATTCGATCCCGGCCCCGTGCCCGTCCCCGGAAATGCCGCCGATCCGGCGTTTCAGCCACCAGCCCCACGCCGGAACCGCAAGGAACACCGCCAGCAGTGCGGGCGCGACCAGCAGCCCGGCGGCCAATGCCGCCACGCTCCAGCCGATGACATGCCCCCAGCCGACGGCGCTGCGAAACCGGCTGCCGAGCCCTTCGTGCAGCGGCGGCAGCGTGAGCGTCCACACCAGCGGTGCGATACGCGCAAGCGGCGGGACAAGCACCAGCGCCCACACCGCTCCGCCCACCTGCCCCGTCATCTGCCCCGCCATGTGCCCTGCCGCCAGCGCGTGAAGCAGGACCAGCTTGGCAAGCAGCTGGAGCACCACCGCAACCACCGCGAAGCTGCCGACATGAGGGTCCGCCATCACGGCGGACATGCGTGCCCGATCCTTGTGCGCCGCGCCCGCACCGTCGGCAACGTCGCCAAGGCGTCGAGATGGAGCGCGCCGGTTATCGCGGCCCAGCCGGCCAGGCCAAACAGCGCCGCCAGCCAGGCGTCGCCGGTGTACATGCCCAGCCGCCACGCCGCCGCCACCGCCGCGCCGACCGCCAGCCCCGCCACCGGGAACCAGCGCATGGACCGCGCGAAATCACCGGCATCGGCCTGGACCGCCGGAAGCGGCAGCCGGGTCAGGAACTGGAGCGCGAGGACCAGCCCCCTCATGCCGGCTTGCCGCTGTCGAGCGTGATGATCTGCGCGGCGGGCAGGTTCTCCCCCGGCCAGATGCGCAGGCTGACGAGCGCGCCATAGGGCAGTTCGAATGCCCAGACCTGCCGATGGTCGAACCCGAACAGCACCGAAAGAGCCGCCCGCATGGCGCCGCCATGCGTGAGGATCAGGCTGGCGCCGTGGATCCCGGTCAGCGCCTCGCCGACGCGGGCACAAAGCTGCGACCAGCGCTCGCCGCCGGGCGGGGCATGGGTTTCCGGATCGTCCCAGAACTGCGCCTGCACCGCCGGATCGAGCTGCTGGGGGGCAAGGCCGTCCCATTCGCCGAAATCGATCTCGCGCCAGCGCGGATCGCGTTCGTGCGGCAGGCGGCGGCTGACCGCGATCTGCGCGGCAGGAATGCTGGACCGGCGCAAGTCCGAAGAGATCACCCGATCGAACGTCAGCCCGCCCGAACGCGTGACGCAGCGCGCCACGCCCGCCGGGGTCGGCGCATCGTCGCGGTGGCCGAGCAGCAGGCCCGGCTCCTGCGGCGCCCCATGCCGCATCAGGTGGACGAGGATCCCGCTCACGCCTGCGCCGTTTCCGCGTCCCTGCCCGCGTCCTTGCCCGCAACCGCCGCTTCGGCGAACGTCGCCATGCCATTGTGCGCGGCGAGCGCCAACGCACGATCTGCGCCGCCACCGCCGCGCCCGAGCCTTCGCCCAGCCTCATGCCCAGTTGAAGCAGCGGATCGAGGCCGAAACGATCGAGCAGGCGGGCATGGCCCGCCTCCGCCGAACAGTGCGCGGCAAGGCAGTGCGCCAGAAACGCGTCATTGTCGGCGAGCAGCGGCGCCATCGCCGCGCAAGTGATGAACCCGTCGAGCAGGACCGGCACCCGCAAGTGCCGCGCCGCCAGCACCGCGCCCGCCATGGCGGCGATCTCCCGTCCGCCGAGACGGCGCAGGGTCTCGAAGGCGGTGCCGCAATGCCGGCCGTGCAGCGAAAGCGCGGCCGCCACCGCCGCGGCCTTGCGCGCCAGCCCGTCATCGTCGAGCCCGGTGCCTCGCCCGATCCAGTCCGCCGCCTCGCCCCCGAAGACCTGCGCGGCGAGCGCGGCGGCAGGCGTGGTGTTGCCGATGCCCATCTCTCCCACGAACAGCAGTTCGGTATCCGCCGCTACCGCTGCCGCACCGGCGTTGAGCGCGGCCAGGCAATCCCCCTCGCTCATGGCGGGCATGCAGGTGATGTCGCCGGTCGGTCGGTCAAGATCGAGCGGCACCACCGCAAGTTCGGCCCCGCAGGCCGCGGTCAGCGCATTGATCGCCGCGCCTCCGGCTCGGAAGTTGGCGACCATCTGCACCGTCACTTCGGGCGGATAGGCGCTCACCCCGCGTGCGGCGACGCCGTGGTTGCCTGCGAAGATCACGGCGCGGATCAGATCGGCGCGCGGATGTTCGCGGCCCTGCCAGCCGGCCATGAACACCGCGATCTCCTCCAGCCGGCCGAGCGAGCCCAGCGGCTTGGTCAGTTCCGACTGCGCGCGCGGGCGGCCTCGGTAGCCGCCGCATCGGGCGCGGGAAGCCGGGCGAGTGACGCCGCGAAGGCGGCAGGATCGGCGAAACGGATCATGAGCAGATGAAACCTTCAGGCGGCGTGCGGGTGATGAAGTGGCCTTTCACGCCCTGCGGCCACTCCCGATAAGGCACCTGGCCTTCCTCGCTGGCAGCATGGCGCACGGCATATTCGAGGATCGCACGGGCAGCCTGCTCGTCCGGCGCGAAGTCACCCAGCACATAGCCGAGCTTGCCCGGCGCCCGGATCGCCACGGTGCAATGGCGCTGGCAGGCGAAGAGGCAGGGCATCTCGTGAACGGCAACGCCCTGCAGGTCGGGCTCCGCCGCCTGCACGTCGCGCATGGCCTCGGCCAGCAGCGCACCGCCGCGCTGGCCGTTTTCGTCATCGCGTGCCTCGGCGGAGTGACGGCATGTGCTGCACACCAGCACGGCGGGACCGGGTTCGACGGGGCGCAGCATCAGAACCGGCTCCTCAGCCCGAGGTACAAGGTGCGGCCGAGCGTGCCGTAGCCGCTCACGGTCTCATAATTCTCGTTGCCCACGTTTTCGATACGTCCTTGAAGAATAAGGCCTTCCCTGACCTGCCACTGCGCGCGCAGGTCCACCAGCCAGTAGTCGCCGAGCATGGCGGTGCCGGTGGCGGCGTTGTAGCTCTCGCCCGAATAGCGCGCGGCCACGCTGGCGCGCAGGCCCTGCGGCAGGTCCACGCCGGCCTCGGCATTGGCGAGGTGCCGGGGCACGCGCTGGAGCTGGCGGCCGTAAGTGCTGCTGCCCGCTGTGCGGTCCTCTGCCTCTATCAAGCTGTAGTTGCCCTGGGCGAAGAGGATGCCCCATCTGGCCGAAGCCGCCAGCTCCAGCCCGCGCGCGTGGCTCGCCTTGACGTTGGCGTAATAGCCGAAGCGCGATGTCGTGGTGCCGGGAACGTAGCACACGTCCGGCAGGGCGCCGCTGGTCGGGCAATAGGCGAAATCGATCAGGTTGTCGGTGTCCCGCTCGAACCAAGTCGCGGAAATGCGCAGCACTTCGCCGAAACCCTGTTCGGCGCCCACTTCCCAGCCCCTGGCCTTCTCGGGCCTGAGATCGGCCGCGCCGTAGAGGCTGAACAGCTGATAGAGCGAGGGCGCCTTGAAACCCTCGTCATAGCTGGCGCGCAGCACCGTGGCGCCGGCGTTGGGCGTATAGACCGCGCCCGCGCTGAACACCGTGCTGCCGCCGAAGCGCGACTGGTGATCGTAGCGCGCGCCCCCGTTGAGCGTCAGCCCGGCCAGCGGTGTCAGGCGCAGTTCGCCGTAGACGCTGTCCGTATCCGCCGTGGTGGGGGTGAGAACATAGGCCGCCGTGCTGTTGGAGGGCGAGGCGGTGGTCATCCGCTGCTCCTCGCGCTCGGCGCCAAACACGGCCTGCACCTCGTCCGAGAACGCGTAAGTGCCCTGGTACTCGAAGCGGCGCACGCGGCCATGGGCGTCGAAGGTGATGGGGCGGATCGTCCGCGCGGGGTCGTAGTTTTCGCGGTCGGTCTCGGTCTGGAGCACGGCGACGCGGTTGGCCAGCCTGCCGCCCGCCAGTTCGAAATTGAGCCCGGCATAGCCCGACCATTCCCCGGTCCGGCCATAGGCCCGTGAATCGCCCGAGGTGCCGTCGAAATCGTTCTTCGAATCCGACCAGTAGCCGCGCAGGTCCAGCGAGACGCCCGGCGCAACGCGGAAGGTCATGGTGCCGCTTGCGGAACTGCGCCGGTAGCCATCGTCCTCGGTGCCGTTGGACCGGGCCGAGATGCCGTCGGTGGTGAAGCGGGAGGCGGAAATCCGCCAGTCGATCGCCTCGGAGGTGCCTCCCACCCCGGCGCGGGCCGAAACAGTATCGTGAGTTCCGGCCTCCAGCGCGAAGCTGCCTTCCAGCGGCTCGGTCGGACGGCGAGTGCTGACATTGACGACCCCGCCGATGGCATCGCTGCCCCACAGGATGGACTGCGGTCCGCGCAATATCTCGATGCGGTCGATATCGTCGACGAACAGGTTGGCGAAACCGTATCCCCCTGCCGTCGAGGAGGCATCGGACAGGCGCATCCCGTCGATCACCATGACGGTCTGCCCGGCATCGGCGCCGCGAATGCGCAGCGAGGTGGTGGTGCCGTAGCCACCGTTGCGCGACAGGCTGATACCTGGCGTGCGCAGCAGCGCGTCGGTCAGCGCGATGGGCTGGGCGGCGACGATCTGCGCCTCGTCCAGCACGGTGACGGTGTCGGCCACGCGGTCGGCCGCAACCGGCGTGCGCAGCGCGGTAACGACGATGCGCTCGCCGGAGGACGCGGCATCGGCCTCCTCGGCCAGCGCCGCGAGAGGGTGACAGGCCAGCGCAAGAGCAAGGGTGCTGGCGGCGGGTATTCGGCAGTTCACGGCATGTCCTTCAAGCGAGCGTCGAACCGCCGGGTCGGCGACTCGCGCGAAAGGCAGCAGTCGTTCGGCAGGCGACGACAGGCCCTTTCGCGCCGGGAGCCGGCACGGCAGTGGCTGTCGTTGCGCGAGGATGGCCCTTCGCCCGGCTCACCCTGTCCGGTCGAAGAACGACTGCGGCAGGCAGGTCTCCTGGCTCACGGGTCAATGCCGTTTCGGCCGCCTTCTCAGGGATTTGCACCCCCAATGGCGAAATGGCCGCACGGCTCTCCGCTTACAGTTGCAGGGGCAGCCCGGGTCTTGAACCCGCGTTCCCTTTTGATCCCCTCGCGGGGAACCTGTCGCAGCGGCGGCCCTATCGGGTGGCGGTCCGGCGTGCAAGAGCGCGCTGCTTGCGCAGCCTTGCGAAGTGCCATAGGTCCGGCCGCCGGAAGGGGGGAACCGAACCATCATGCACCACTGCCGAGCCTTTCCGTCCGGGCGATATCCGTGCCTCCGCGCGGTGGCTGCCCGATGACCGCCTGCCCCGCCCTGCTCGTCGCCGCGCCGTCCTCGGGACAGGGCAAGACGCTGGTGACCGCCGCCCTCGCC
This sequence comes from Novosphingobium sp. ST904, assembly GCF_001298105.1. Classification (GTDB taxonomy): domain Bacteria; phylum Pseudomonadota; class Alphaproteobacteria; order Sphingomonadales; family Sphingomonadaceae; genus Novosphingobium. The sequence continues at coordinate 70,125 of NZ_LGJH01000147.1, forward strand.
CGCCGCCATGTCCGTGCCGGGCGCCGGGTGCGGGTGTTCAAGTGCGGGCCGGACTTCCTCGACCCGATGGTCCACCAGATCGCCAGCGGCGCGCCCGTCCACCAGCTGGACCTGTTCATGTGCGGCGAAGACCAGTGCCGCGCGCTGCTGCACGAAGCGGCGCTGGAGGCCGACCTGATCCTTGTCGAAGGGGTGATGGGCCTGTTCGACGGCACCCCGTCCTCCGCCGACCTCGCCCGGCATTTCGGCCTTCCGGTTATGGCGGTGATGGACGGTTCCTCCATGGCGCAGACTTTCGGCGCGCTCGTCCACGGTCTGGCGACTTACCGCGACGATGTGACCCTCGCCGCCGTGCTCGCCAACCGCGTGGGCAGCGAACGCCATGCCGAACTGCTGGAACGCGGCCTGAGGGAAGGCGTGCAATGGCTCGGCGCGATGCGGCGCGACGAGGGTGCCGGCCTGCCGAACGTCATCTCGGACTGGTGCAGGCCGTGAAGTCCCCGATATCGAAGCGCGGATAGACCGCGCCGCCGATCTCCTGCCCGAAAGCGCCCTGTGGCTGCCGGAACCGGTGTCCTTCCCGGCCGCCCCGCGCCCCGCCGCGCCGCCGCCCTCGCTGGCGGGCCGGCGCATCGCCGTGGCCCGGGACGAGGCGTTCGGGTTCATCTACCCGGCCAACCTCGCCTTTCTCGAAAGCGCGGGCGCCCGGCTGTCATTCTTCTCGCCCCTGCGCGACACGGCGCTGCCGGAATGCGACGCGCTCTGGCTGCCCGGCGGCTATCCCGAACTTCACCTCTGCGCGCTCACCGCGAACCGGACGATGATCGGGGCCATACGGGAGCATTTCCTGGCCGAACGCCCGATCCTCGCCGAGTGCGGCGGCATGCTCTACGCCTGCGAACGGCTGGAGGACGCATCGGGCACGAGTGCACCGATGCTGGGGCTGCTGCCCGCCCAGGCCAGGATGCAGCCCCGGCTTGCCGCACTGGGCATGCAGGAAGCCGAACTCGGCGGCCACGCAGTCCGCGGCCACACGTTCCATTACTCCATGCTGGAAACCGGCCTTGAACCCGCAGCGCTCGCCCGCACGCCGGACGGGCGCAAGGGCGAGCGGATATTCCGGCAGGGCTCGCTCACCGCGAGCTACATGCACTTCTATTTCCCGTCGGCGCCGGAACTGATCGCGGCACTTTTCGGCTAGGCAATCGCCGGCAGCTTCGCGAGGTGCTTGTCCAGCGTGATCGGATAGTCGCGAATGCGGACGCCCGTCGCGTTATAGACCGCGTTGGCCACTGCCGCCCCCACGCCGCAAAGCCCGAGTTCGCCCACGCCCTTGGCCTTCATCGGCGAGACCTTGTCGTCCGCCTCGTCCAGGAACACCACTTCCTGATGCGGGATGTCGGCGTGGACCGGCACTTCGTATCCGGCAAGGTCGTGGTTGACGAAGAAGCCGAAACGCTTGTCCACCGCCAGTTCCTCCATCAACGCGCCGCCCACGCCCATGGTCATCGCGCCGATCACCTGGCTGCGCGCGGTCTTGGGGTTGAGGATGCGCCCGGCCGCGCAGACCGCCAGCATCCGCCGCACGCGGACTTCGCCGGTATAAGAATCCACTGCCGCTTCCACGAAGTGCGCGCCGAAGGTCGATTGCTGGAACTTCTTGGCGAGATCGCCCCACTGCATCGTCTCTTCGGCAACGAGTTCGCCCGATTTCGCGGCATCGGCCAGCCGTGCCGAACGGTTGCCCGCGCGAATCTCGCCATCGGCGAATTCGGCCGCCTGCGGGTCCATGCCGAGTTGCTGCGCCGCCATCTCGCGCAGCTTCACGCAGGCCGCGTAGACCCCCGAAGTCGCGCTGTTGGCGCCCCATTGCCCGCCCGAGCCCGCCGAGGCCGGGAACGAGGAATCGCCCAGCTTCACGCGCACTTTCTCCACCGGCAGGCCCATCATCTCCGCCGCGGTCTGGGCGATGATGGTGTAGGAGCCGGTGCCGATGTCGGTCATGTCGGTCTCCACCGTGACCATGCCGTCACCCGACAGGCGCACGCGCGCCGCCGAAGTCATGTTGATGTTGTTGCGGAACGCCGCCGCCACGCCGAGCCCGACGAGCCAGCGCCCGTCACGCACTTGCGCCGGTCTGGCGCTGCGCCGGTCCCAGCCGAAACGCCGCGCGCCGTCCTCGAGGCAGCGCACCAGGTTGCGCTGCGAGAACGGCCGCTCGGGATGCTCGGGATCGACCTGCGTATCGTTGAGCACGCGGAACTTCACCGGGTCCATGCCCAGTTTCTCGGCCATCTCGTCCACCGCGATCTCCAGCGCCATGAGCCCCGGCGCCTCGCCCGGCGCGCGCATGGCGTTGCCTTCGGGCAGGTCGAGTTCGGCCAGCCGCAGGGCGGTGAGGCGGTTCGCACCGGCGTAGAGCAGCTTGGTCTGCTGCGTCGCCCCTTCCGGCCCGCCGCCGGGCAGATCGCCGGACCAGCTTTCGTGGCCGATGGCGGTCAGCTTGCCGTCCTTCGTCGCGCCGAGGCGGATACGCTGGATCGTCGCCGGACGGTGCGTGGCATTGTTGACCATGAACGGGCGCGGCAAGGCGATCTTGACCGGCCTTCCGCAAGCCTTGGCGCCCAGCGCGGCCATCACCGCATCGGCGCGCAGGAACAGCTTTCCGCCAAAGCCGCCGCCGACATAGGGAGACATGACGCGCACCTTCTCCGGCGGCATCTTGAACGTCGCCGCCAGTTCCCGCTTGTTCCAGGCGATCATCTGGTTCGAGGTCCAGAGCGTGAGCGCATCGCCTTCCCACCAGGCGATCGTGGCGAAAGGCTCCATCATCGCGTGGTTGTGATCGGGCGTGGTGTAAGTCTGGTCGATCTGCACGGGAGCCGCGGCGAAAGCACCCGCGAAGTCTCCGGTGTGGGTGTCGGCATCGTTGCCGGTCAGCGGCTGGGCGCCCGGCTTCTCCTTGGCGAGATCGAAGCGTCCCGCCGCGCGCTCGTACGTGATCCGCACAGCATTGGCGGCAGAGCGCGCCTGTTCGAAGCTTTCCGCCATCACCACGGCAAGGGCCTGATGGTAATGATCGATATTGGGCCCGCCCAGCAGCTTGGCGGTGTTCATGCTGCCCTTGCCCAGCGGCTGCGCGTTCTCGGCCGACACGATGGCCAGAACGCCCGGCATCCGCCGCGCGTCGTCCGCGTTGAACGTGGCGATACGGCCCTTGGCGATCCCGGCACCGATCACGAAGCCATAGGCGGGCTTGCCCGGCACCTCCCGGTGCTCATAGGCATAGGGCGCCTGTCCGGTGGTCTTGAGCCTGCCGTCCACGCGGTCGACGGCCTTGCCGATCACCTTCATCGCATCGATGGGATTGGTGCCTGCGGGCGTTTCGAACTTCATGCCCTGTTCTCCGCGATGAGAGCCGCCAGCGTGCGCTCGGCCAGCGTGATCTTGAAAGCGTTCTCGTGCGTGGGACGAGCGCCCGCGAAAGCCGCGCGTGCCGCCGCGCCGGCACCGGCAGGCAATTGCGCATCGGCAGCCTCCACCCGCCACGGCTTCGGCGCAACGCCGCCGAAGGCGACCCGGCCGCTGCCGTCCGCGTTCAGCACCGCCGCGACCGAGACGAGCGCGAAGGCATAGGAAGCACGGTCGCGAACCTTGTGGTAGAAGTGGCTGCCGCCGATCGGGGCGGGCAGGGTCACGGCGGTAATCAGCTCGCCGGGCTGGAGCGCGTTCTCCACATGCGGGGTATCGCCGGGCAGGCGGTGGAATTCCGCCACCGGAATGCTGCGCGTCTTGCCGCCTGCATCGACGGTTTCCACCGAGGCATCGAGCACGCGCAGGGCCACGGCCATGTCGCTGGGATGCGTGGCGATGCAGGCATCGCTCGTGCCGATCACACCGAGCTGGCGGTTGACGCCGCCGATCGCCGCACAGCCCGAGCCGGGCCGGCGCTTGTTGCACGCCTGGTTGGTATCGTAGAAATAGGGGCAGCGCGTGCGCTGGAGCAGGTTGCCGCCGGTGGTCGCCTTGTTGCGAAGCTGGCCCGATGCCCCCGCGACGATGGCCCGGGTCAGCACGCCGTAGTCCTTGCGCACCCGGCGGTCCGATGCCAGCGCGGTATTGCTGACCAGCGTGCCGATGCGCAGGCCGCCGTCCTTCGTCTCCTCGATCCGGTCCAGCCCGAGGTCCTGCACGTCGACCAGATGGGTCGGCGTCTCGATCTCCAGCTTCATCAGGTCGAGCAGGTTGGTGCCGCCCGCGATGAACTTCGCGCCCTTTTTCGCGGCGACGGCAGCGGCGGCAGCGGCGGGCGTCCGCGCCCGTTCATAAGTGAAGGCCCTCATGCTTCGACCTCCGCATCGTGGGTTTCGGCGATCCGCACGCCCGCCACTTCGGCCATGGCCTCGGCGATGTTGGAATAGGCGCCGCAGCGGCAGATATTGCCGCTCATGCGTTCACGCATTTCAAGCGCGGTAATCTCCGGCGCGCTGCCGACATCGGCCTGCACATGGCTGGGAACGCCCGCCCTGATCTCCTCCAGCACCGCCACCGCAGAGCAGATCTGTCCCGGCGTGCAATAACCGCACTGGAAACCGTCGTGCTTGACGAAGGCCGCCTGCATCGGATGCAGGCCATCCGGCGTGCCGAGCCCTTCGATCGTGGTGACTTCGTCGCCTTCGTGCATGACCGCCAGGCTCAGGCAGGAATTGATGCGCGTGCCGCCCACCAGCACCGTGCAGGCGCCGCACTGTCCGTGGTCGCAGCCCTTCTTGGTGCCCATCAGGCCGATATGGTCGCGAAGCGCATCGAGCAACGTGGTGCGCGTATCGAGCAGGAGCGCCTGCGGCTTGCCGTTGACCTTGAACGTGACTGCCATCGACGGGGGCTGCTGTGCCATGGGTGCCGCTCCTTCCGCGACGGAAGGAATGGCGGAAATTCCGACGCTTGCCGCGCCACCCGCCAGAACCGCCCGTCTGGATACCTCGAAATGCGCCGTTTCGCTCATTGCCCGTCCTTTTCGCACCATGGGGACGCATGACCGTCCATCTGGCACGATAACGCACAGGCGCGCCAAACGGCACTGCGCTAAATCGCATGCCGTCATGAACGGGGCTCATGATCAACTGTTCCCGAGGGGCGTCCCGGGGGGGGGGCGAGGTGCCTAGGCCGCGCGGCCGCGCAGGAGCGAGGCCAGCAGGCCCGCTCCGCCCGCCAGCAGCAGGACATCGATCAGCAGCGATCCGCCGCCGGGCAAGGCCGCCGCGCCGTGGATCAGGGCCAGCATCGCCAGCAACCCCGCCAAGGCCCAGCGCCAGCCCCGTGCGAGCCGGGGTCCGGAAACCGACCTTGCCAGCGCCGAGGCCACTATCGACAGGACGGTGAGCCCCAGCCATGCCTGCGGAAGCGGCGCTTCGGGTGCGAATCTCGCCAGCAGCGCGGTCATGGCGAGGATCGCGGGCTGCCCCCAGCAGACGGCGGCCCAGATCCGCTCCCACTGCGGGGCCGCGCGGCCCCGGTCGCGGCGGCGGGCGAGCCAGATCGTCACCCCGCTCGACGTCACCACGCAAAGCGCCGCGCCCAGCAAGGCATAGGCGATCCGCACCGGCAGTCCGCCGTACCAGCCGAAGTGCAACTGGCCGATACCGCCAAGGATGCGGGTTCCGGTGGCGATGTCTTCGGGATGCTCCTGCGCGATGGCCTTGCCGGCGGCATCGAAACGGGTCTCGTCCTGCTGGACCAGAAGCCGGTCCCGTCCGCCGTGAACCGCAATGCGCATGTCGGCGCGGCCGGGCCGTTCGACCACGACGCTCTGCGGCCGGGCCTCGGGCGAATGCGCGCGCGCCTCGGCCATGAGGGCAGCGATATCCGGCAGCGGAACGGCGCGCGTATCGACGGGCGGCGGCGCATCGAGGAACAGTTCGTAGACCTTCTTCATCCCGCCTTGCGGGTAGAGCAGCAGGGCCAGCACCGCGACGATGATGGTGCTGAGGCCCAGCAGCGCCCCGGTCAGCGCCAGGGTGAAGTGGAACGGCAGCGCCCAGATGCCGAGCCGGTTGTGCAGATCCGCCTCCTGCAGCCGCCGCGAACCGCCGAGGCGCAAGTGGAAGGCATCGCGCAGCACCCGCGGATGGGCGAGAATCCCCGAAACGAGGGAGGACAGCAGCGCCACGCCGGTCAGCCCGACGATGAACTCGCCCCAGCTTCGCGGCAGGTGCAGGTTGACGTGAAGGTGGATCAGGAACTCGGTCCAGACCGCTTCGAGCCGCGAAAGCGAACCGTCCTGCGCCACCGCCCACTTGCGCTCGAACGTCGGGCTATAGGCGACCAGCGTGGCCCCCTCGCTGGCGGCGCTCGGCAGGGTCAGGTACAACGCGGCGTCGGCGGGCGTCTCCTTCGCGCCCTCGGCGATGGCGCGTGCGGCAGCCCGATCGCTCAGGCTTCGCGCCACCGGCGTGGCGGGAACTTCCCAGCGTTCGAGATCCGGCGCAAGGACGGCCACGGTCCCGGTCACGCAGACGAGATAGATCACCGCCGCAAAGGCGAGGCCGAGGATCGAATGGCTGCTGAGCACCGAACGCACCGTCTCGGGCGAGATCGGCCAGCGCCACTGTTTCTTGCGGGTATTGCTCATCACGAGGCTCCCAGATGGGCAAGGCCGAAGCCGATCACGCTGGTGCCCACCAGCACCGCCGCGGCGCGCAGGATGCGGCGGTCCGCGAGGGTCCAGGTCATGGCAAGGCCCCAGAGCACCGGCATCAGCAGCCCGCCCAGAACGATCCGGGTGCGCGGATCGCCCGGCAGGTAGACGGTCACGCAGAAGGCCACCGCCATCGCCGCAGTCATGCCGAGCGGCCCGGCTAGCAGCGTGCGCAGGACGCCGCGCCAGAAGCGGCCCGGTTCCTCCAGCGGTTCGGGCGCGGTGTCCGCCTCGCGCAGGCGCGCGGCCTTGCGCCGGACCCGGCCCAGCCAGATCACGACGAGCGCCCCGATGCCTTCCATGACGAGCGCCAGCGCGGTTCCCTTCACCGGGCCGATCGCGAATGCCGCCGCCAGCAGGAAGCCGAGCAGGACGAACCAGCCCCCGGCCACCAGGCCAAGGGCCGAACCGTCACGCCGCAGCCACGATCGCCGCAGCAGGAAGGCGCCGGACGCGCCCCCCGCCATCAGCAGGAGGCTTGCCGGCCAGATCACCAGTGGACCCCGGCGCCCAGGCCGAAGGTCTGCGGCTCACCCAGGATCGCCTGGTGGATCGCCGCATATTCGTACTGCTTGTACTTCTCGTTGAAGATGTTGCGGGCGAAGACGAAGAGCGACCAGTTCCCGGTCTCGTAGCCGAGCTTGCCGTTCACCACGGTACGGGCCGAAACCTTGTACTGCGCCTGGTCCTGCCCGACCCCGGTATAGACCGAGGTGCGGTAATTGGCGTTGACGTTCGCGGTGAACCCGCCGCCGAACTGCGCGTTCGCGCCGCCCGAAAGCGTCCATCGCGGGGCATAGGGGAACTGCGTGCCCTGGAGATCGACCGTGCTGGTGGCGCCCGTCGGCAGGGTGAAATCGTCGAACCGGGTGCGAACGTGCCCGACCGATGCATAGAGATCGATACCCGTCGCCACGGCGGCGTTCGCCTCCACCTCGAACCCGTAGAGATGCGATCCCGCCGCGTTGACGGTGTTGTAGTCATAGGCGTTCAGCCCGAAGTAGGCGGTGACCTGCTGGTCCTTCCACTCCATGTAGAAGAGGTTGGCGTTAAGCGTCAGGCGGCCGCCCAGCCACTTGGAGCGCAGCGAGCCTTCGTAGTTCCAGCTGAATTCGGAATCGTAGGGCACCAGTTCGGCGCGCGCGGGTTCTGGCTCGACCCGCCCGAGCGGTAGGCCCGCTGCACGGTGAAGGCGGTGGTGAGGTCGGGCGTCCAGTCCATGCTGATCCCGGCCTTGGGCAGGAAGGCGTTGAACGTGCGGCTGTTGGAGGCCAGCGGCGAGGAAGCATCGGAAACGAGGCCGAGCACGCCCTGGTTGATGACCGAGATGACCGGCGCATAGGCCGTGCCCATGAAGTTCACGTCCGGCAGGGTGCCGTTGAAGGCGGCCACGGTCTCCGCCGCGTAACGGTTGCGCTCGTGATCGAAGCGGAAGCCTCCGATCAGCGTCAGCCGGTCGGTCAGCTTGAAGCGGGCATCGCCGAACAGGGCCATCGTCTCGACCTTCTCGGGCTGCTCGGCGCTATAGGCAACCGGGATGACCGGAAGCTGGGCCGCATAAGCCGTAGCGATGGACTGCGCGGTTGCCGCGTTGAAACCGTTGGCTTGAAGCAGCCCCGCGATCGTCGCGGTCGGCGTGGCGATGTTGACGCGGCTGTTCTGGTCGATCGCGCCGGTGCGGCGATAGTACCACGCGCCCAGCAGCCCGCTCAGCCGCTCGTCCTCGTAATTGAGGCGCAGTTCCTGCGTCAGCGTCCTGTAGAGGTAGCGGTTGTCGATCGCCTGGATATCTTCCGGCGTACCGTCGGTGTCGATCACCGAGTGGACCTTGGAACGGTTCCACGAAGTCACGCTCGACAGCTTGAGCCCGCCTGCCAGCGGATAGCTGAGGTTCAGCACCGCCAGATCGCTGTCGATCTTGCCGCGGCTGGGCTGATCGCCGGTCGAGATACGGTGATCGAAGTAGTCCGGCACGTCGGTCCGCGAATATTCGTAGAGATAGCCGCCGTCGCGCCGCACGCGGTTATAGCTGGCCACCGCTTCGAGGCCGGGAATCGCGCTCGGCGTCCACATGACCTTGCCGCGCAGGTTCAGCGATTTCAGCGCGTCGTCATAACCGCCGCGCGTGACGTTGCGCACCAGCCCGCGATCCGCCCGCCGCTCGGCCGAAAGGCGTACGCCCAGTTCGTCCCTGATGATCGGACCGCCGATCGCGGCGGAGAAAGTGCGATCGTCATGCTCGGTCCAGAGCACGCGCGCATCGCCGCTCCAGCGGTCGAGAGCAGGGTTCTTGCTGGTGATGACGATACCGCCCGCCAGCGCATTGAGCCCCTGGATGGTGGACTGCGGCCCCCGCAGGACTTCGACCTGCTGCACGTCCCACATGTCGGTCGGGCCGCCATAGAGCGCCCACTTGGGGATCGGCGCGCCATCGACGTAGACGCTCGCCGCATCGGCCTGACCGCCGGCGCCCACGCCGGTATTGCTGACGCCGCGAATGGTGAAGCCCGACGAGCCATAGGTCTCGGAAAGGTTCGCGGTGCGGTTGTAGACGTCCTGAATGGTGATCAGGTTTTCCCGCTCGATCTTCTCGGATGTGGTGACGGCGATGCTGGTCGGCGTCTCCTGAAGCGTGCGGGCGCTCTTCTCGCCGGTGACGATGATGTCGTCAGGCCCGGAAACCTCGTCGACCGGAGCGCCCTGCGCGTGGGCGGGAACGGCGAGCGCAGCCATGGCGACGCTCGAAAGCAATGCGGAAAACCTGAACATGAAACCCCCTGTTCCTTCGCGCGGGGGCATAGATTTCATCGATATTGCGAGTCAATCGCATTCTCATTTTACCACGCCGCATTTTCCGCGACATGTCCGGCCCGGGTCTCGCCGCCCCGCGCGCAGGCCACGAGTCCGGGCGAGCGCACGAATGCCCCGGCGATGAATTTGTCGACGCGGCGGCGCTATCGATGCGATTGCGCAAATTTAACAAGCAGATTCCGTGATATATTGTTGAATAAGCGGCGTGTTTACCCCGTCGTAACCCTACCCGTTATCGTTTGTTAGTACGCAGGCGGTACTCTTTCATCCCGTCACAGGGGGCGCGGGCCATGGTGCCGATTGAAAGTATACTTTCGCCGAACAGAAAACTGACAAGCGCTCGCCGCGCCTCGGTTCATCTCGTTCAGGCGGCAAGCGCGGCCGGTGCCGTGGCCAGCATCTTCACCGAGGGCGCGGTTTCGCATGGCTTCGCCGCCGTTGCGGCGATCGGCGCGATTGCCACTCTTGCCGTCGGCATCCGCTACGGACGCCGCGCGGTGGCCGAACTCGATTCCCACCTCAAGCTGATCGACGAAGCCGGAGAGGCCCGGCGCCAGCTTGAGGAACTCTTCGCGATGACCGACATGCTACAGGCGGCGGAAAACCACGAAGATGCCGGCGCCGTCCTGCGGGCAAGCGCGGAACGCCTGCTGCCCGGCTTCAGCGGCGCGCTTTACGTCTTCAACAATTCCCGAGACCGGCTGGACCTGGCCAAGTCATGGAGCCGGAGCGAGGATTTCGAGCCGCCCTGCACGCTGTTCCCTGACAATTGCTGGGCACTCAAGCGTGGCAAGCCCCATATCAACGACGCGCGCAGCGGCACGTTATGCTGCCTCCATCCGATCGGTGGCAGTTCCACCATCGAAGTGCCGATGATGGCGCGGGGGCAGGTATTCGGGCTGCTGGTGTTCGCCAGCGAGGCGCCGGACGCGCTCGAACGGCTGACGGACCTGCTCCGCGTGGCACGCGCGCTGGCGGATTCGATGTCGCTCGCGCTGTCCAACATCACCTTGCGCGAAAAGCTGCGCACGCAGTCCCTGCGCGATCCGCTGACGGGGCTCTACAACCGCCGCTACATGGAAGACGCGCTCGAACGCTACATCAGCCTCGCCCAGCGCACCGGCACGGCAACTTCGGTGCTGATGATCGACCTCGACAACTTCAAGCGCCTGAACGACGATTACGGCCACGCCAAGGGCGATGCGGTTCTGCGCGACGTTGCCGGACAACTGGTGGGAACACTGCGGCCGTCCGACGTGGTGGCCCGCTACGGCGGCGAGGAACTGCTGGTGATCATGCCCAAGTGCAGCATCGACAATGCCGCCGCCAAGGCCGAAATCCTGCGCAAGCGGATCGAGGGGCTTTCGGAAATCCATGCCGCGCAGATCAGCGCCTCTTTCGGCGTGGCCGCCGTGCCCGAAACGGCAACCGGCGCCGCCGACCTCGTACCCATGGCCGACAATGCGCTCTACGCCGCCAAGCAGGCCGGCAAGAACCGCGTCGTCATCGCCTCCCGCCGCGGCAAGGCCGAGGACAAGAGCGCCCTGCGCCTGACCGCCTCGGCCTGATAGCCACCAACTGAAAGCCTCCGCCCGGTCCTGTCCCGAACACGAAAAAGGGGCCGCATCGCTGCGGCCCCTTCGTCTTTTCGGGTCCTGAAAGGCCGATCGCGCCGCGATCAGTCCTCCTTGAGGAACGCCGGCAGGTGGTCGGGATCGCCGCCGCCATTGCCGCCATCACGCGGACCACGGGGACCGCGATCGCCGCGCGGGCCACGATCGTTGCCGCCACGGCCGCCGTCACGGCGCGGACCACGACGGTCACCGCCGCGATCGTCGCGGGGACCACGATCGCCGCGCGGTTCGCGCGGTTCGCGGGCCGGACGGGTGTCTTCCAGCTCGGCACCGGTTTCCTGGTCGACGACGCGCATCGACAGGCGAACCTTGCCGCGCGGATCGATCTCGAGGACCTTGACCTTGACTTCCTGGCCTTCCTTCACGACGTCGGTCGGCTTTTCGACACGCTCGTTCTTCATTTCGGAGACGTGGACGAGACCGTCCTTGCCACCCATGAAGTTCACGAAAGCGCCGAAGTCGACGATGTTGACGACCTTGCCGTTGTAGATCTTGCCGACTTCCGCTTCCTCGACGATGCCGAGGATCCACTTCTTGGCGGCTTCGATCTGGGCGATGTCGGACGACGAGATCTTGATCACGCCTTCATCGTCGATGTCGACCTTGGCGCCGGTTTCGGCGACGATCTCGCGGATGACCTTGCCGCCGGTGCCGATGACGTCACGGATCTTCGACTTGTCGATCTGGATCGTCTCGATGCGCGGGGCGTGAGCCGACAGTTCGGTACGCGAGGAACCGAGCGCCTTGGTCATTTCACCCAGGATGTGCGCGCGGCCGGCCTTCGCCTGCTCGAGCGCCTTGCCCATGATTTCCTTGGTGATGCCGGCGATCTTGATGTCCATCTGCATCGTGGTGATGCCGAGTTCGGTGCCTGCCACCTTGAAGTCCATGTCGCCGAGGTGATCCTCGTCGCCCAGGATGTCCGAGAGGACGGCGAAGTCTTCGCCTTCCAGGATCAGGCCCATGGCGATGCCCGAAACCGGACGGATCACGGGAACGCCCGCGTCCATCATGGAAAGGCAGCCGCCGCAGATCGTCGCCATCGAGGACGAGCCGTTCGACTCGGTGATGTCCGACAGGATGCGGATGGTGTAGGGGAAGTCTTCCTTGGCGGGCAGCACCGGGTGCAGCGCGCGCCATGCCAGCTTGCCGTGGCCGATTTCGCGGCGGCCCGGGGCGCCGAAGCGACCCACTTCGCCGACCGAGTAGGGCGGGAAGTTGTAGTGCAGCATGAACGACGAGTACGACAGGCCTTCGAGGCCGTCGATCATCTGCTCGGCGTCCTTGGTGCCCAGCGTGGTGGTGCAGATCGCCTGCGTTTCACCGCGGGTGAACAGCGCCGAACCGTGGGTGCGCGGCAGGAAGCCGACCATCGATTCGATGGGGCGGACCTGGTCGAGCTTGCGGCCGTCGATACGCTTGCCGTCCTTGAGGATGGCGCCGCGAACGATTTCCGCTTCCAGCTTCTTCATGGTCTTGATGGCGACCATCTGCGTCTGCGGCGTTTCGTCCGAGAAGGCTTCCTTGGCCTTGGCACGGGCGGCGTTCAGCGCATTGGCGCGGGCCGACTTGTCGGTCAGCTTGTAGGCGGCGGTAACGTCCTTGCCGACGGCCTTCTTGAGCTTCGCCTTGATGTCGGCGGTATTGTCCGACAGGTCGATTTCCCAGGGGTCCTTGGCGGCCTGCTCGGCGAGGTCGATGACAAGGTTCACGACCTTGCGGCATTCGTCATGCGCGAACATGACGGCGCCGAGCATCTCTTCCTCGGTCAGTTCCTTGGCTTCCGATTCCACCATCATCACGGCGTTGCCGGTAGCGGCGACGACGAGATCGAGGCGGCCATCGGCCAGCGCGGCGGTCTGCTTCGGGTTCAGCGTGTATTCGCCGTCGACGAAGCCGACGCGGCAGGCGCCGATCGGGCCCATGAAGGGCACGCCCGAGATGGTCAGCGCGGCCGAAGCGGCGATCATCGCAACGATGTCGGCCTCGGTTTCGCCGTCATAGCTCAGGACCTGGCAGATGACGTTGATTTCGTTGTAGAAACCTTCGGGGAACAGCGGACGGACCGGACGGTCGATCAGGCGGCTGGTCAGCGTTTCCTTTTCGGTGGCGCCGCGTTCGCGCTTGAAGAAGCCACCCGGGATGCGTCCTGCGGACGAAAACTTTTCCTGGTAGTGCACGGTCAGCGGGAAGAAGTCCTGGCCTTCCTTCACCGACTTGGCGGCGGTAACCGCGCAGAGCACGACCGTTTCGCCATAGGTGGCGAGGACCGCGCCGTCAGCCTGACGGGCAACGCGGCCGGTTTCCAGAGTGAGCGTCTTGCCGCCCCACTCCATGCTTACGGTTTTGACGTCGAACATAAGAGGTTTTCCTCAGCCCACCGGCCCTATTGCACGGCGGGGTTTACTGCCGGGTATGCCGTCCCGGTCCGGTATGGAGCCGCTGTGGGGCCCCTGGGTCTGCCGCCGAATTGCGGACCGACCCCTGATGCAAGAAGCGGCCCGCTAGGGGCCGCCTCCCGTTAGTCTTACTTACGCAGACCCAGCTTCTGGATCAGGGCGTTGTACCGCGCGACGTCCTTCTTCTTAAGGTAGTCGAGCAGCGAGCGGCGCTTGTTGACCATGGCCAGCAGACCGCGACGCGAGTGGTTGTCCTTGTGGTGAGCCTTGAAGTGCTCGGTCAGGTTGCGGATGCGCTCGGTGAGGATCGCGACCTGAACTTCCGGGCTGCCCGTGTCGCCAGCGACGCGTGCGTTGTCCGAAATGATGTCCTGCTTCTTTTCAGCGGTAACCGACATAAACTTTACTCCGCGACATCCGATAGGTTGAACCCCCTGACAACGCGGGCTTCGCCGCCCGAAAGCTCCATGAGCGCGACGGGAATGATCCCTTCTCGCGCCCAGCAGAGCCCGTCATCATGGGGCAGTCCGGTCAGAACGCGGCCCTGTCGGACCGCCCTTACCTGCTCCGGACCGAGGTCGATGGCCGGGATGTCGTCCAGCCCCACCTCAAGTGGCAAGAGTATCTGTTCAAGCGGTGCGCCCTTGCCGATTTCGTTCAATTTGTCCAGCGAAATCGCGTGAGACAGGTCGAACGGGCCGGCCTTCACGCGGCGCAGCATGGTCACTGTTCCGCGCGTTCCAAGAGCTTGCGCGACGTCCCGGGCCAGGGATCGGATATAGGTTCCCTTGGAGACGTGGGCGAGCAATGTCGCCCCCTCCTCCGGATCGAATCGTTCGAGGCGCAAATCGAGGATAGTGACCGCGCGGGTCTTCAGCTCGACCTCCTGCCCGGCACGCGCAAGGTCGTAAGCCCGCTCGCCATCGACCTTCAGGGCGGAATAGATCGGCGGCACCTGTTCGATCGGGCCGGTGAAGCGCGGCAGCACCGCCTCCACCTGCTCAAGCGCCGGGCGCACGTCGCTTGTGGCGATCACTTTGCCTTCGAGGTCGAGCGTGTCGGTTTCCGAACCGAAGCGCACGGTGAAAAGGTAGCTCTTGCTGGCATCGAGCATGCGCCCGGCCAGCTTGGTCGCCTCGCCCAGCGCAACCGGCAGCACGCCGGTCGCCAGCGGATCGAGTGTGCCGCCGTGGCCGACCTTGACCTTCTTGCCGTAGCCCGCCTCGCGCAAGTTGCGCTTCACGGCGGCGACGGCCTGCGTCGAGCCTAGCCCCAGCGGCTTGTCGAGGATGATCCAGCCATGCGGAGCCGGGCGAGTCTGGGCGGGTGCATTCATCCCTCTCCCCAAGTCGCGCCGGGCCGGTTTGTCAACGATCGTCCGCCGAAACGGCGGCTCAGTCTCCTGCCACGAACTGCGCGAGGGCGTAGTAGTGCCCGGTCGCCCACATGACCGGCGGCACGACAAGGCGGCCGACCAGCCCCCACTGCGGGAAGAAGTAGGGAACGACGAGCAGGAGCACGATCAACAGCGGAAAACCATAGGGGCGAAGCCGTGCATAGGGCTCCGCCAGCCCGCGCGGCAGCAGTCCCTCGACGATGTGCGATCCGTCGAACGGCGGGATCGGCAGGAGGTTGAACAGCGCGAGGAAGACGTTGATCATCATGAAGTTGTTGAGGTTCTGCCCGGCGAACTGAAGCACATCGCTCTCGGACGACCCCGCCAGCCTCACCAGCAGTCCCAGCAGCACCGCGCCGATCGCCGCCAGCACGAGATTGGAAACCGGCCCCGCCGCCGCGACCACCATCATCCCCCGCTTCGGATCGCGCAGGCGCCAGCGGTTGACCGGCACCGGTTTGGCCCATCCGAAGATCGGCGCGCCGGCCAGCGCCAGCGCACCGGGGAGGATGACCGTGCCCACAGGATCGACGTGGCGCAGCGGATTGAGCGACAGCCGCCGCTGCTCCCGCGCGGTGGGATCGCCCAGCGCGAGCGCGGTCCAGCCATGCGCCACTTCGTGGAAGACGATGGCAAGGATCAGGGGAATGACGAGCGCTGCGGCCTGCAGCAGGGTCTGGTTCATGCCCGTGATCTAGGTGCGCATGCGCTCGCCCGCAATGGGCCCGTCACCGCCCGAGCGCTTCGCCGAAATGCTTGCGGCACAGCGCCACATAGCGATCGTTGCCGCCGATCTCGGTCTGCGCGCCTTCGTGAACGGCGCCGCCCGCGGCATCGACCCGCAAGTTCATCGTCGCCTTGCGGCCGCAGTGGCACACGGCTTTCAGTTCGATCAGGGCATCGGAGATACCCAGCAATACCGCCGAACCGGGGAACAGTTCGCCCCGGAAATCGGTGCGCAGCCCGTAGCACAGCACCGGGATGTTCAGCCGGTCGGCGATATGGGCGCATTGCCAGGCCTGCCCAGGCGTCAGGAACTGCGCCTCGTCGACCAGCACGCAGGACAGCGGCTCCACCGCGTGGACCGCCTTCACGTGTGCCACCAGGTCGGTATCGGTCAGAAAACGGCGCGCTTCGGCATGGAGGCCGATGCGGCTTTCGATCGCGTGATCCTCGCCCCGCGCCTCGCTGCGGTCGTCCAGCCCCGCGGTCCAGAGCATCGTGCGCATGCCGCGTTCGTGGTAATTGAAATTCGCCTGAAGCAAAGTCGCCGACTTCCCGGCATTCATGCTGGCATAGTAGAAATAGAGCTTGGCCATCGCGACTGGGGATAACATGCGTATTCCCGGCCTGCACGGCACACGCGGCGATTGTCCCCGCTTGAATGAATTGTTCCGCCGCTATCTAATCCCGCTCGAACGACAACCGTGGTTGGAGTTGGGCATGAAGAGATGGATCGCCGTCATCGTGATCTTCGCGCTGGCCGGGCTGACCACCGGGTATCTGGCGCTCGCTCCGCGTGCCGCCCATGCCACCGGCTCGCTGCGGCAATTGCTGGACCCGCTGGACCAGCGCGCCGCCGATCTCGTTTCGCTCCTTGGCCGTACCGGCGCGCTGATCGCACCGCTCGCGCTGGCTCTCGTGCTGTCGCTGGCCGTTCTCCTCGCCGCCCGCTTCGCGCGCCGCAAGCCCGCGCCCGGTCCGGTCTGGCGGCCCGAACCGCTGACCGACGAACAGCGCATCGCCGGGCCGCACGGCCGGTTCGCGCCCTCGCCGCCGACCACCGGCGAACTCGCAGACTTCGCTCCCCCGCCGCGCCCCGTCGTCCTTGTCCGCAAGCCGCGCGAGCGCGGGCGCGACTGGTTCGGCGATGCAAGCTGGCTCGGCGGCCTGCCCCGGCTCGGCAAGACCCCGTGGCCGAGAGACGAGAACGGCGTGCCGCTGCCCTTCGCCGCGCAGATCGATCTGGCGGAACTCGCCGCGGCATGCCCGGAAAGCCCGCTGCCGCATCAGGGTTCGCTTGCCTTCTTCGCCGGTCCGGGCGCGGTCATCCCGGTGCCGCCGGGCAGCGGCGATTTCTCCGCCCCGCCTGCCCAGCTGCCTCCTGCCGATGACGAAGGCGGCCATGCGCTTCCCGCTGATGCCGCCCGTCTCGGCCACAGCTTCTTTCCATACTGGCCGGTGGAGCCGGTCGCCATCACCCTGCCTGACGAACTGAACGATTACCGCGAGATCGGAAACGACGAGGCGATCGAACAGGCCATGCTGGATCGCCTGCGCGCCCGCTATCCGCTGCGGACCGGGCCATTCACGGTGGAAGAGCCGGTCAGCTGGATGTGGTGGCACGGCGCGATCCATCTGGCCACGGAGTTCCGCGCCGCGATGGACCGCGCCCCGCGCCTGATCGCATTGCGAGAGGACCGCACCGCCGCCGCCCGCGCCGATCTCGACATGCTGGAAGACGATCCCTCGACCACCCCGCTCCAGCTCGAAGCGGCGCGGCGCGCGCTGGATCGGGAAGATGCGCGGCTTCGGGCCATCCGAGCGCAGTACGAAGCCCTGCCGCAAGTCATCGCCGCGATGGACGGCTTCGTCGATGGCCGCGATCCCTGGGCGCCGCTGGGCGCGGAGGAACTGGCGGTGGTGCGGGACGTGCTCTCTCACGTCCACCGGGACTGCGGGGAACTGGTCCGGCAACACGCGCCCCGCAGCCCTGCGGAACTGGCGGCGCTTTCACTGCGGGCGATGGTTTCGGGACCGCCGGAAGCGCTGCCGCAGATCCCGGATGCGGAACTGGCGCGGATCAACGCGGGCTTCCGCCTCGCCAACCTGCACCAGCACCAGGTCTTCGGCCCCGGCAGCCGCCACCACGCCGCGCGCGACGATCATCGCGGCGACGTGCTGCTGCTGCAGCTCGGCCATGACGACATGATGGAATGGAACTGGGGCGAGCTTGGGCTCTACCAGTTCTGGATCGCCCCGCATGACCTTGCGGAAGGCCGGTGGGACAAGGTCGCGCTCACTTTCGAGGCGGGCTGAGGCGATCCCGGATACCCGCGCTCAGGCGGGCCAGGTCATTCCTCGCCGGCGCTGTCCTGCAGATCGCGCTTCACGCGCGGGTCGTTCAGCAGCGAATCGATACGGCTGGCCTCGTCGAAGGTCTCGTCGGCGCGGAAACGGATCTTCGCCGCGTAGCGCAGCTTGAGCCGCTGGGCGACCTCGCGCTGGAAGAACGCGGTGTGCGTGCGCAGCGCCTTGAGCACCGCTTCCTCGTCCTCGCCCAGCAGGGGCTTCACGAAAACGTTCGCATGTCGCAGATCGGGCGTCATGCGCACTTCGGTAACGGACACCGCATGCGTGCTGAGTGTCTGGTCGTGCACCTGCTGGCGGGTGAGAATCTCTGAAAGGACGTGACGCACCTGTTCGCCCACCTTCAGGAGGCGGACGGCGTGCTGCTCGGGAGTTACTTGCTGGCGTACCATGGCTTTGTCCCATGTGGGCTGACGACGACAATTTGCAACAATTGATTACGGCTCGAAAGCCGCTTTGTGTGGTTTAGCTCCTGCAAGTCATACTTCGAGGAGCTACCGAATGAGGAATTTCACCGCTGCCCTGCTCGCCGCCGCCCTGCTCGCGCCGACCGTGGCGGCGCCGGCCATGGCCGCCCCCGGCGGCCACGAGCCTGACCGTTCGCAGGCCCATTCGCAGCAGTCGAACCACGCGCCGGCCAGGAAGGCCCCGCAGCAGAACAAGGGTCCGCACCAGTTCCGCAAGGGCGAGAAGTTCGACCGCAACCGCGCCTCGAACTACCAGGTCGTCGACTATCGCAAGTACCGCAACGTGAAGGCGCCGCCGCGCGGCTACCACTATGTGCGCTCGGGCAATGACCTGCTGCTGGTGGGCATCACCAGCGGCATCGTCGCCGCCGTGACCAGCGGCATGTTCCGCTGATCGCGAACGGATCGCGAATGACGGGGCGCCGTGCCGGACCAGGCACGGCGCCCCTTTTCACATCTTGGTCACGATCCGCGCCAGCGTGCGCACGTTGCGCGCCGCGCCCCGGCAGCCGAGCCGCTTCTCGATGAATTCCATCGTCAGCGGGCTCTCACCCATCGGCCCGCCGAAATCCACGAACAGGCAGCGATCGCCGAGCGCAAGCCGCTCCGCGCCGATACTGCCGTGGTCGCCAACCAGACGGCCGAACTGCTGCTTGGTCGGCTGCCGTTCCAGCAGCACGGTATGGACGAAGGCGTCGTCACTTCCCACGAAGGGATTTTCCTCCACCGCCGCGCGAATTTCGTCGCGATTGCGGACGGCCGTGTAGGCCGACATGTCGAAGCGGTCACGCATCAGGTAGGAGAGCAGATCCTCCAGCCCCTCGGTCGGGCGTTCCTCGTATTCGAACAGGACATTGCCGCTGGAGATCACCGTTTCGGCATTCTCCAGTTCCTCGCGCTCGAAGGCATAGCGCAGATCCGCCATCGACAGGCGATCCCCGCCGACGATCAGCGAGGCAAAAAAGGCGCAGTAGCGGGTCATCGGTTCACCATCATGGCCAGGGGATGCGGGCGGCAGGCCGAATAGCGGCCCCGGTATCCACCCACATCCCGACGTTTCAAACAGACCGGCAAGGGAAGCATCGGCATTTCCGCCCGGCGTCTTGCGGCGGCCCGGCTCCCCAAAGACCGACGCCACCGCCGGGCTTCATGCCCGACGGTGGCCGTCCGATACTCAGGAGCCGAAGCCCTGCAAGCCTGGTCCTGCGGACCTTAGCCGACAGTACGCTCGCGGTGGCTGACTTCGAAGACTTCGAGGTGGTCGCCCGCCTTGATGTCGTTCGTATCGGCCAGCACGACACCGCATTCCAGACCGGCGCGCACTTCGTCCACGTCGTCCTTGAAGCGGCGCAGCGAGGAGATCGTGGTCGCCGAAACGATGACATCGTTGCGGGTAAGACGCGCGCTGAGACCCTTGCGGATGAAGCCGTCGACAACGAGCAGACCTGCTGCCTTGTCGCGCTTGCCGGCCGGGAAGACCTGCTTGACCTCAGCGCGACCGACGACGGTTTCGATGCGTTCCGGACCCCAGATGCCGGCCATCTGCTTGGCGACTTCGGCGGTCAGTTCATAGATGATGTCGTAGTACATCATCGGCGTCTTGGTCTTCTCGATCTGCTCGCGCGCCTTGGCGTTCGGGCGGACGTTGAAGCCCACGATCGGCGCACCCGAGGCCGAAGCCAGGGCCACGTCGGTTTCGGTGATGGCACCGCGCCCGAATGCAGGATGCGAACCTTGATCTCGTCGTTCGAAAGGGCATGGAGCGCGGCGTTGATCGCCTCGACCGAGCCCTGCACGTCCGCCTTGACCACCACCGGATACTCGATGACGCTCTGCTTGGCGGCAAGCGCCGAGAACATCGTGTCGATGCTGGCGGGAGCCGTGGCGGTGCGCTTGGCGGTCGCCTGTTCCTGACGGTAGGCCGAAACCTCGCGGGCACGCTGCTCGCTGTCGACGACGGTCAGCTTGTCACCGGCCATCGGCACACCGCCGATACCCAGCACTTCGACCGGCATCGACGGCGGCGCCGCCTTCACCTGACGGCCCTTGTCGTCGAGCATGGCGCGCACGCGGCCGCTCTCGGTGCCGACGACGAGGATGTCGCCGACCTTCAGGGTGCCGCGGTTCACCAGCACGGTCGCCAGCGGGCCCTTGCCCTTGTCGAGCTTGGCTTCGATCACGGTCGCCTCGGCCTCGCGGTCGGGGTTGGCCTTGAGCTCCATCAGTTCAGCCTGGAGCAGGATCTTCTCGATCAGCTCGTCCAGACCGGCGCCCGTCTTGGCCGAAACCTCGACGTCCTGCACGTCGCCCGACATCGCCTCGACGACGATCTCGTGCTCCAGCAGACGCTCGCGGACACGCTGCGCATTGGCTTCGTGCTTGTCGATCTTGTTGATCGCCACGATCATCGGCACGCCGGCGGCCTTGGTGTGATTGATGGCCTCGATCGTCTGCGGCATGATGCCGTCGTCGGCGGCGACCACCAGGATGACGATGTCGGTGACGTTCGCACCGCGCATGCGCATCTGGGTGAAGGCAGCGTGGCCGGGCGTGTCCAGGAAGGTGACGAGATCGCCGCCCTTGGTCTTGATCTGGTAGGCGCCCATGTGCTGGGTGATGCCGCCGGCTTCGCCGCGAACCACGTCGGTACCGCGCAGCGCATCGAGCAGCGAGGTCTTGCCGTGGTCGACGTGGCCCATGATCGCCACGACCGGGGGACGCGACTTCAGGGTCTCGACCGCATCGACGTCGGCCGAAGTGTCGATGTCGACATCGCTTTCGGACACGCGCTGGATGTTATGGCCGAATTCGGTGACGAGCAGTTCGGCGGTATCCTGGTCGATCGTCTGGTTGACGGTGACCATCATGCCCATCTTGAACATCGCCTTCACCAGGTCGGCGCCCTTTTCGGCCATGCGGTTCGCCAGTTCCTGCACGGTGATCGCCTCGGGGACGACCACGTCGCGGACCTGCTTTTCACGCTGCTGCGTGTAGCCGCCGAAGTGTGCACGGCGTTCCTTCTCGCGGGCGCGCTTGAGCGCGGCGAGCGAGCGGGCGCGGGCGCCTTCGTCCTCGTTGAGCGCACGGTTGACCGTGAGCTTGCCCGACTGGCGGCGATCGCCACCCTTGCGGTCGCGGTCGCCGGGGCGCGGAGCGGGAGCCGGAGCGCCCTTCTTGGCCGCGGCCGGGCCCTTCGCGGCGGTGTTGCCGCCCGAGGTGTTGCCCGAAGAGGTGTTGCCCGAGGCGGCACCCGCCGAACCGGCGTTCGCGGCAGGCGCATTGCCCGAACCGGCGTTGCCGGCATTGGCATTGCCCGAAGCGGCACTGGCGGCGGCCGGAGCCACGGGTTCCGGCTTGCGGATGGGTTCGGGGCGCTTCACCGGGGTGAAGCGACGCGCGCCGGGGCCGGGGCCACGGGCGCTGCGACCGGCGCCGGGGCCGGAGCAGCGGCAGCCTTGGCTTCCGGTGCCTTCACTTCGGCAGGCGCGCTTTCGGCAGCCTTGGCGACCGGAGCGGCAACAGCCGGTTCCACCGGAGCAGCAGCTGCGGCCGGGGCTTCCGGCGCCGGGGCAGCGGCAGGCTCGGGAGCAACAGGCTCGGGCGCAGCGGACTGGGCCGCCTGTTCCTCTGCCTGGCGAACCTTGGCTTCTTCCTCGGCACGGCGATTGTCTTCGGCGCGGCGCTTCTCTTCCTCGTGAGCACGAACCTTTTCTTCGTGTTCACGGCGGTTCGCTTCCTCGAGCGCGGCGAGTCGGGCTTCCTCGGCCTCGCGCTGAAGACGGGCGACTCGCTCCTGCGGAGTCTCGTTCGAGGGAATCGGCTTGCGCGGCGGCGGCGGCGGAGCCGCGCGCTGCGGGGCAGGCTGAGGCGCGGCGGCTGCGGAGCAGGTGCGGCCTGAGGTGCGGGTGCGGCCTGGGGCGCGGCTTCGACGGCGCCTTCGGAACCCGGCTTGCCGAGCACCTTGCGGCGCTTTACCTCGACCACGACCTTGTTGGTCCGGCCATGGCTGAAGGTCTGCTTGACCTCACCGGCTTCCACGGAACGCTTAAGCCCCAATGGCTTGCGGCCCAGGGTCGGTTTGTTGTCGGTCTCGCTCATATCTCTCGTCGTGCCCTTCAGTCTCAATTCGTCGCCTCGGGCGCGGCGCTGCGTGCCGGCCCGTTGCCACCATCCATACCGTCCCCGTCCGTCTCGGTGCGGGGCTGCCCCTGGAAATGCAGAAGGCGCTGCAGCAGCGATGCGACTCGTTGAGCCGCTCCGCGATCGTTCAGCGCCAGGTGAACGACGTTGTCGCGGCCCAATGCCACAGACAGCGTCTCCCGGTCCAGAGGCAAGCGTATGCCCTTTAGACCGCTTCCTTCCGCCTCGCTCCCGACTCTCCAGGCCTGGTCGAGCTTGCGCGAGCCGTCTTCGCTCGCATCGGCGGCGTGGGCAAGCCAAGCGACCCGGCCCTCACGCGCGTTCTGCGCGATGCGGTCCGAGCCCATGAGCAGCCTGCCCGATTTCAGTTCGAGGCCCAGCCGATCGGCCAGTGCGCGGACAAGCGCCTGTTCGATCCGATCGGCAAGGTCTTCGGGGATGGCCAGCGGCGCGCCTTTGTAGGCACGCGCCATCGCCCCTTTCAATTTGCCCTTCTCGAGCGATTTTTCAAGGTCCGAACGAGAAACGCCAATCCACGCGCCGCGCCCGGGGGCACGCGCGTGGATGTCGGGAAGGACCAATCCGTCCGGCGAGATCGCCAGACGATGAAGTCCTCACGCGCACCGATCTCACCGGAGAGAATGCATTTCCTCTCCGGGCCGGCGCCGTCAATGTCGGAGCTTACGCGCTCATTGCGAGGATTCCGCATCGGCGGCCTCCTCGGTCTGCGGTTCGGACTCTTCCGAGTCCTCGAACCAGTGGGCGCGAGCTGCCATGATGATTTCGTTACCCTGTTCTTCGTTCAGGCCGTACTCGCCGAGTACGCCGCCCTTGTCTTCGTCACGCGCGCGCGGTTCACCGAACCGTCGCGGCGGCGCTGCTCGGAGCGCTTCTTGGCGATGAGCTCGTCCGTGGCGAGATCGGCCAGGTCGTCCAGCGTCTTGATGCCCGCCTTGCCCAGAACCACCAGCATGGCCTCGGTGAGGTGCGGCAGTTCGGCCAGTGCGTCCTCGACGCCGAGCGCGCGGCGTTCCTCGCGGCTCGCTTCCTCGCGGCGCTCGAGCGCTTCGAGGGCGCGGCTCTGCAGTTCCTCGGCGAGTTCCTCGTCGAAGCCCTCGATCGCGGCCAGTTCGTTCAGCTCGATGTAGCCCACTTCCTCCAGCTCGCTGAAGCCTTCGGCCACCAGCAGCTGCGAGAGGGTTTCGTCGACGTCGAGCTCTTCCTCGAACATCTTGGAGCGCTCGGTGAATTCCTTCTGGCGCTTTTCCGAAGCCTCGGCCTCGGTCATGATGTCGATCTGCGAAGCGGTCAGCTGCGAGGCCAGACGCACGTTCTGGCCGCGGCGGCCGATTGCCAGCGAAAGCTGGTCATCGGGCACGACGACTTCGATGCGGCTTTCTTCCTCGTCGATGACGACGCGGCTGACGGTCGCGGGCTGGAGCGCGTTGACGACGAAAGTCGCGGTGTCCTCGCTCCAGGGGATGATGTCGATCTTCTCGCCCTGCAGTTCCTGCACGACGGCCTGCACGCGGCTGCCCTTCATGCCGACGCAGGCGCCGACCGGGTCGATCGAGTGATCGTTGCTGATCACGCCGATCTTGGCGCGCGAGCCCGGATCGCGGGCAGCGGCCTTGATCTCGATGATGCCGTCGTAGATTTCGGGCACTTCCTGCGCGAAGAGCTTCTTCATGAAGTCCGGGTGCGCGCGGGAAAGGAAGATCTGCGGACCGCGGTTCTGGCGCTCGACGCGCATGACCAGCGCGCGGACGCGCTCGCCGACGCGGGCGGCTTCGCGGGGGATCTGCTGGTCGCGGCGGATGACGCCCTCGGCGCGGCCGAGATTGACGATCACGTGGCCGAATTCGACCGACTTGATGACGCCGGTGATGACTTCACCCGCGCGATCCTTGAATTCCTCGTACTGGCGATCACGCTCGGCGTCGCGGACCTTCTGGAAGATCACCTGCTTGGCCGACTGGGCGTCGATGCGGCCGAGATCGACCGGGGGCAGCGGATCGACGATGAAGTCGCCGAGCTGCGCGCCCTTCTGGAGCTTGTCGGCCTGCTTGAGATCGACCTGCTTGAAGTAGTCCTCGACGTTCTCGACCACTTCGACGACGCGCCAGAGACGCAGGTCACCGGTGCGCGGATCGAGCTTCGCGCGAATGTCGTTTTCCGCACCGTAGCGGTTGCGGGCCGACTTCTGGATGGCTTCTTCCATCGCCTCGATGACGATCGACTTGTCGATCATCTTTTCCGAAGCGACGGAGTTCGCGATCGCGAGCAGCTCGGCGCGGTTGGCGGAAATCGCACTGGCCATGGCTTAGTCTTCCTGTTCCTCGACAATCTCGTCGGCCCCGCTGTCGTCCAGCGGGCGGGTTGCTGCGATCAGCCTGTCGGTGAGGACAAGCCTTGCGGAATGAATATCACTGAGCGGAAAGGTCACGCGGCCCGACTTGCGATCGTCCAGCGTCACCACTTCGCCTTCGAGGCCCACCAGATCGCCCTGGAGCGTCTTGCGATTGCCTTCCACCGGCGCCGTCAGCGTGACCTTGGCTTCGTGCCCGGCCCAGTTCACATAGTCCTGCGGACGGGTGAGCGGACGGTCGATGCCCGGCGAGCTGACTTCGAGGCGGTAGGCTTCGCTGATCAGGACTTCACCGGCTTCCTCGAGCGCGTCCATGCGGTCCGAGACGCGGTGCGAGAGCTTCACGCAGTCATCGATCACGAGCTGGCCCGTCGCCGGGTTCTCGGCCATGATTTGGAGCGCGATCTCGTCATCGCCCACTTCGCTCTTGCCGAAGATTCGCACGCGCACGAGATCGAATCCGAGGGCCTTTACCTCCGGCTCGATGACTTCGGTAATGCGTGCAATGTCGGCCAAGCCCAGTTCTCCGGTAAGATTCGCGATGATCAAAGCGACATCAGGTGCCACGCAGTTTCGCGCCGGCCCCTTCCGGCGCCAGCCCGAACCTTGTTTCACCAATGTCGGGATGAGGCGCAGATAAGCCCATCGCCGGAAAAATGCAAGAGAGAGTCTTGGCCCTGCGCGCGCCCCCGGCGGCGGCGGAAAAATCCGCCTCTTGCGGGATTTCGCGGACGCGGCCCAGCCGCCATGGCCCCTCACCCGGGGAGCGGGACGGCAAGTACATGAAAGTGCAGGCCGGGCGAGTTTCGGGTGGGGGGGGACCCGCCCGGCCTGCGTCGGCGGGGGAG
>NZ_LGJH01000146.1 GCF_001298105.1 Novosphingobium sp. ST904
CGGCAGCGCGCCGGGATCGAGGCGGCGCGCGCCGAAGGCGTCTACAAAGGCCGGAAGAAAAACATCGATGACGATGAAATCCGACGCCGGATCACCGCCGGCGCGAGCAAGGCCAGCGTCGCGCGCGACCTCAAGATCTCAAGAATGACCGTCTATCGGGCGCTTGACGTCATTCCTTCAAGGATCGGGCTGCCGGAAAAGCCGCCTTCTGTCACCATCGCCCTGCATCTGACCATCGAGAACTTCAACAAGCATGGTCGTGGCAGAAAGCCCGCTCGCGAGCGCATTGAGGCGATGCTGGAGCGGGATTACCAGATGCAAAAGACCGGGAACTGCGATTACACGCTGACCGTCGCCTATGATCAGGGTGCCGATGGCGTCAGCCTCGATGATGAGATCGCATCTCTCCAGACAGAGATGTTCAACATCGCAGAGAGCTACAGGTGCTCGATCGAGACCGATGTTTACGAGATTGGAGGACAAGAGCGAGCCTGGTAGATCGCCATGTTCAATCTTTGTTCTTCAACATGGCCAAAATCGCAGCTTCGGGCCGACTGGGCCTGATCGCCGCGCCACCCAGGGTGGCTGCAATCTTGAACGCACTCGCGCTCACTACGGACTGCACGAAGTAGATGGTGAACGCCGTGATCCCGGTGGGCATGCCACCGGTGCAATAGAACTGGACCGGATCGCCAACGGCCAGACCGTGCGAAGTCCAGTTGATGTTGTTGGTCGGCGACGGGCTGAACGTGATCCCGGTGACGTTGGTGAGCCAGGAGACGGAGCCCGTACCCAGCGTGAACTGAGTCCCGTTGATCCGCAGGCGCTGCGGGGCCGGCGTCGCATTGTAACCGTCGATTCCGATGAGCGTGGTCGAGGTGCCGGCATACAGATCGTAGCTGTGAACCAGCGCACGGATGGTGCGGCCCTGCCAGGTGGCAGGCGTGAAGTTACCACCGGACAGGTTGGAGAAGTAGCCACCGTCAGCGCCGTACTGCTCGACCGCGCTGTATTTGTCGGCCCACTGGTAATAGTTGACCGGCAGCGCGACCTGCTGCCCGCCGCTGCCAGCGCCCAGCAGGGTCATGAGGACGCCTGCCATCAGTTGAGACCCGCCCCGGTGATGACCCAGGTGGTCGCCGCGACCTTGACCAGGGTCGCCAGACCGTAGCCATCGAGCGTGCGGCTGCCGGTATTGGCAGTGCCAGCCTGACGCAAGGTGTCGGTGGTGATCGAGATGGTCTGAGCCGTAGCGCTATTGTTGTAGATGACGATCGTCGAGCCGATCGGGAATGCAACCGACGCATTGGCCGGGATCACGATGCCGCCAGTGGTGATGCTGATGTGCTTGCCTCGATCCGCCAGCACCAGCGTATAGGCAGCCGTCTTCGCGTTCTGCGGAACGTCCTTGTAGCCAAGTTCCAGAGCCGAAGCGTCTTGGATAATGCCGGCCGCCGTAATGCGCAGACGTTCGATGCTGGCCGGACCGAAGATCATGTCGCCGGCCGTATTCACGGTGATCCAGCCCTTTTCCCCGGTATTGGCGTTGTTCACCCATTGGATGTACGCACCGACCGTATCGCCAGCATTCTGCCGCAGGATTATCGCCCCGGTGGTCGCTGCGCTGTCCTGCAGGAACCGACCGCGCCCCGCGACATCAAGTGGGGCAGCTGGCGCAATGCCAATGCCTACACTGCCGGAAAAACTGCGGGCTGGCGAGCGGCGCACGCGAGGCATCGGTCGGGTGGACATGGTCTGCCCGGGCGAATCGTACCGAGGTGCCGACAGCCGCTGTGCCATCGGCGACAGGCGCGGTCGCGGAGGCCTGGGCCAAAACAAAGGCCGTCGTCGCCAGCTGGGTTGAATTGGTGCCAACAGCAGCTGTCGGTGCAGCCGGGACACCGGTGAATGTCGGCGACGCAAGAGGAGCGTAGGAGCCTGCGGACACATAGGCTGCCACCCATGCAGACCCGGTCCACACCCGCATTTCAGCGGCAGTGCTATTCCAATGCAACGCACCGGTCAGCAAGGCTGCGCCGTCATTGTCGACGGTCGGGTTTACAGCCTTCGAGCCGAGGTAGCGATCGTCGAAGGCGTCGTAGCTGGCGGCCGCATTGGCGGCGCTGGCAGCCGCGTTCGCCGCTTGGCTTGAAGCGGTTGTGGCGCTGGCCGCTGCGTTCGTGGCATAGCCGTTTGTCTCGGTGGCGAGCGCATTGGCCTGGGTGACGAAGGTCGGCAGCGCGCCGAGGAAGGCTTCGGCGCGCACGTTGAAGTTCGCCGCGTCCGTCCGGGACGGCGGCGTGGGCAGAGCTGTAATTGGCATGGAAACTCCCTCGGGAGGTTTACGTCAGGCCTTCGATGGTCAGGCTGCAGTAGCTGACGGTCGGGTAGGCAAGGTCGATCGAGAACTCCTTGTAGAAACCGTAGACAGTCAGGCTTTCGAAGGTCTCGGAGCCGATCCACAGGACCGGGGTGGCGCGAAGCGCTGCAAGGTTGCGATGGATGTCGTCGACCGCATCGGTCGGCATGACGACCCGGGCAGTCATGCGCTTGGCAAAGGCGCGCTCGACCACCGAGATCACGCCGAACTGGTCGGCCTCCTTGCGGCTGTAATCGATGATGCCAATGTCCACGCCGTGCTCGGTGTCGCCCAGCGAGAGCTGACGTCCCAGCAGCAGCGACCCGCACGATACGATGTCGGCCGGGTTGTCGCGGGCGATGGTGACGGTGACGACGCCGTTCGCGTAGACCGGAACATCGAGAAACAGCAGCGTCGACTTGCGGCCGATCGGCTCGAAGAACCACGAGAACCAGTTGTCGATGGCGTTGCCGCCGAGGTTGAAGCTCTGCGTGCTGGTGTAGTTCGTGACGCCATCGACCGTCAGCGTGACGGTGGCGCTTTCGGCATCGGTGTCGATCAGCGCCACGGCATCAACCGCACCCGGCGCCAGCACGGCCTGGAGTGACGCCACCCGAGTGCTGGCCGTGCCGACCCGCGCATCGAACATCGCCCAGCGGTTGGTGGGACCAAGGTCCAGCCACTTCGTTGGATCGGTCGCCGGGTTGACCCCGGTTGAGGCCGCCAGCGCCTCGTAGCGCCGGTGGGTTGAGGCAAGGATCACCCGGTTACCGGTCACATAGGCGGTGCCGGCACTCCAGGCCGGATGATCGTTTTCAGGCACGGTGCTGCTGGTCAGCATGGCGTCGGTGATCGTGACGGGCCGCAGCAGTTTCATGCCGCAGTCCTCGTCGACAGGGCGTCGCCATCCGGGGTCACCCGCTCGAGGATCCGAGCGGTCTTGGTGGTACCCGAGGCAATGGCGGCCGAGGCAATGCGCTGTTCGCCGCGCAGGTCCGCCACTTCTTGCCGCAGTGCCCGCAGCTCATCGAGCAGCGCCGACTGGTCATCATTGGCCGGAATGGTCGCCGTGCCCATCTGGTTGGCGGCGAACTGGTCCCACCAGCCGGGTGCGCTGGATGCGGTCGCAGTCGTTTCTGCGTCGACACTGGTGCCGGCAGCCCGTGCGATGATCGCCAGCGTCTGCTCGAGGCTGGCCGCCGTCAAGCCTTGTAGCCGGGCCAAATCTTCTGAGGTGCGGGCGGTTTCGGCAGCCTGCGACAGCAACGCCTGACTGAGACCCGGCAGTGATTTTGCCGCCTCCTGGTCACCACTGCGAGCCAGCATGGAGGCATTGTTGAACTTCGCCAGCGCCTCGGCGTAGCTGCCGGTCTTCGTACCCATCACGCCCCGGATCCGCTCGATCTCGGCAATCAGGGCTTCGGTGATCGCCGCCCAGGCCGAGCGCAGCTTCTCGGCGGCACTGGCTGCCGCTTCGGCCGCCTGCCGCTGGTCCTCGAGCGCCCAGATCTGCTGCTGCAGCGCCCGGTTGGAGGCGTCAAGCTGGTCAAGGTCGAGCGCGCGGAGAGCCGTCGTATCACCCTGCAGTTCCAGCAGACGCCACTCGAGCGAGGCGCGTTCGTCCGCAATGGCAGCCGCGCTGGCCGCATCCTGAGCTGCGCCCACCAGGTCTGCGAACGCCGGGGCCAACTGGATCAGCGCGACATAGGCCGCCCGCCCGGCCTCGGTGGTGAGGTCCTGGGCTTCGACCAGTGCCCGGAAGCCCGCGATGCTATCGGGCATGGCGAGACCCATGCCGGCGAGCGCAGAGGTCATCTGCGCCGTGCGCGCGGCGGCCTGTTCGGTGCCGGTGTAATAGAGCGCAAAATATTCGCCCGTCGCTGCGGTCATGTCGCTGACGGTGCCAAACAGCTCGACCAGGTTCATCGACGCGGCAATCGTCAGATTGGTAGACCGGCCGAGCATGGTCATGGCGCCGGTGACTGCCTCGACACTGGAGGCAACCCGGATCAGGGTCTCGAAATAACCTTCGCCGACCTGCTGGAACTGGTCGAGACCAGCAATGGCGTAGCGGGCGAGATTGTCGGCCGCAGCGCCGAACACGGCCGCCAGCTTCTCCTGGATCTGCGCGCCGGTCAGGCCCTTGAGGTCGATCTTGCCGATGTTGATGACGAAGCTGTCGAGCCGAGCCTGCACTTCGTCCAGCGACAGACCCAGCGGTCCGGCAGCGGCCGAGATCGCGTCATAGAAGCCGGTGAAGATCAGGCTGAACTGACGCTCCAGTTCGGCGCTCGCCTCGGAATATTGCGTGCTGTAGCGGGTGCTGGTCGTGATCCCGAGGAACTTCTTCTTTTTCTGGATGTCGGTGTAATACTGGCCATCGAACCCGCCTGACATGATGCCGCCGAGCGACTGGGCGCCCCCGTAAATGCCCTGACCGACGACGTGGTCTTGGTGCCGAACAGCGATCCGATCAGCTTGCCAATCGCGCCCACGACACCGCCCAGGATGCCACCGATCACCGGGATCTTGTCGAGGACCGAGCCCACCTTCTGCATGGCGCCGCCCAGGATGGCGGTGACGCCGGTCGGCTTGAACCCGGTCTGCACACCGGCAGCGAGATCCTCGGCGCCATTGGTGCGGATGATGAGGTTGGTGAGCCCGCCAATATTGGCCTCGATGCTGCGCAGCGACGCCAGCATGGCGGCGGAATAGCGCATGGTCAGCGTGTCGACCTCGCGCAGGTGATCGATGGCCTTTGCGATGCTCTCGGACTTCGCCTCCGCATCGCCGAACACGGTGCCGGTGCCGTCGTTGGCGGGTTCAGGCTTCGGTCCACCACCGCCAAAGGCCCCGCCGATCGCAACGCCGAGCGAAGCAATGACCCCGGCCGTAACCGCGCCGGCCGCGATGTTGAGCGGGAACGGCAGCGAGCGGATCGCGTTCACGACAGCCTCAACCGCCTTGATGCCGGTGGTGATGATCGAGTTGCCCTGTTCGACACCGGCCCGCGCCGTATCGGACGCAGCCATGGCAGTGTCGGAGGCGACCTTGGCGGTCGTCTGCGCGCCGATCAGGCCGATCTTCACCGCGGCGTTCTTGATCGCGACGGCCAGTTCATAGGCCCGAAAAGCCTTCTCTGCCGCTTCCAGCGCCTGGAACCCCTTGGACCCTGCCTTGAAGAAGCCCTTCGCGGCGCTGGCGAGATTGCCGTAGTGGTTGATCTCGGCCGCCGCCTGCGCAGTACGCGCAGCAGCATACTGGAAAGAGGCGCGGCCATATTCGCGCTCGGCCTCGGCAATGCGCCGGGTGGCGGCCTCTTGGTCAGAGGCATAGCGGGCAAACTCGGCGGCGACTGCCCCGATCGCACCACCGACACTGCCGAAAGCTTCGGCCATGCCTTGGGCGGCCGTCTGGGTCTGGTCGGCCATCTCCTGGAGTGTATCGAGATACTGCTCCTGTTCCTTCAGGCCAAAATCATGCTCGATCAGCTGGCTGCGCGCGGCGCGATAGCGTTCCCAGGCCTCGACCCCGCGTTCGAGCACGATCTGCTCCCGCTCGGCCTCGAGATTGGCAAGCGCCTGTGCGCGCGCCGACTGGCCGAGCAGCGAGACCTGCAGTTCGAGCGGAGCCAC
Source organism: Novosphingobium sp. ST904 (assembly GCF_001298105.1). GTDB lineage: Bacteria > Pseudomonadota > Alphaproteobacteria > Sphingomonadales > Sphingomonadaceae > Novosphingobium. The sequence goes on from NZ_LGJH01000146.1 coordinate 5,995, forward strand.
CGTCTGGCGCAGGAACTCCGAGGTGGCGAATGCGCGGGTGGCCTGTTCCCAGGCTTCGCCGGCTTCCAGAATGGCAATGCGTGCGGCATCGGTCGGAGCCTTGAGCGCCGCCATGGCGACTTCCATCCGCTTGATCTCGATCGGGGTCTTTCCGATCTTCGCGGTTTCCATCGCGAGATTGGCAGCGAACTCATGCGCAGCCTGCAGGGCGCGCTCGGCTTCGCTTTCTTCGCGGCTGTTGCGGCCAGTTCCGGCGCGGCCCGCCCGGTCCGAACGATCAGCCCGAATCCCGGCAGCGTCGGCAGCGAGCCATCGCGCGCCGCTTGCAGGGTGTTCTCGCGCCATTGTGCCGAGAAAGCATCCATCATGCCCATCGCGTCGCCAAAGGCCGAGGTGAACTCGTCCCGCACCGTCGCGCCCATGCGGGCGGTTGACCCGGCAAAGCTGTTTTCCATTCGTGGCAGGGCGACGGTCTCGATCTGGCTGATGGTGGCAAGGCCCACCCGGTCCAGCACCGGGTTGACCCAGCTTGCCAGCCAGTTGAGCGCGGCGATGGCCTTGTTGGCGAGATACTCGATCCCGCTGATGGCAAGATTGGCCGCGCCAACGGCGGCCTCGCCGATTACGCCGGGCAGCGCCTGCCAGACTGCGCGGATCGCCCCGAACCCGCCAATCCAGCCTGCATAGATCACCGCAATGCTGATCTTTCCGACCTCGAGCACCTTCTGGAACGCCCAGACGGCCCATTCCTTGAGGCTGGAAAAGACCGGGCCGAGGTTGAGCCCGTCGCTGATCGTGCGCCACAGCCCGCGCATGACGTCGCCGGCCGTGATCCCGACCGGGCCCAGCTTCTCCATCTCCTTGGCGGTCAGGCCCAGGCTCTGTGCGTAGCGGTCGAGTTCTCCCGACTGCTTCACGCTCGACTGGAACATCTTGAACGCGCCGAAGGCGATCCCGGCCGCAGCCGCTGCCGCCAGCAAATACGGATTGGTGAGCGCGGCAGCAGCCGCACTGGCGGCAAGCCCCAATACCGCCCGCGCCATGCCGCCGATGCCGACACCTGCCTGCATCGCGATCTGCCCGATCTGCGAGCCCTGCTGCATGAACACGGTCATCGGCTTCTGGCCTGAGGCGAGGCTCACCACCACGTCGTTCAGCTGGTAAACGAGGTTCTGCATCTGGTGACCGGCAAGCTTTGCCGAACCGCCCATGCGGGTCATGCCGCGCGTACCGACGGCCTCGATGGCCCGGTCAGCGCGCCCGGCGGTCGCCGCGATGTCTCCCATGGCGCCGCCAACCGCACGCTTCATGTCGGCCATCTCCTTCTGGAGACGGGCGATGTTGGTGATCATCTCGATTTCGAGCGTGCCGGCTTTCATCGGTTCACTCCTTCGAGTTGATCAGTGCGCGGAAGGCCTGGGAGACTTTGCGGGATACAGTGGGGCGATTGGTGCCGTCAGTGACGGCAGTCCAGGGCGCCGGGCAATCGGGGTCCTTGGCCTTCTGGCTTTCGCTGACGAACTCGACCGACAGGCGGCGCAGCAGCCGGCAAAGCCAGGGCGCGAGGTCTACGCCCATACACGACTGCCATTGGGCGATGGTGCCCCAGGACAGCGGCACCGGTCCCATGGCGCCGGGTTCGGATGCGCCAATGTCCATCAGGGTGTCGATGATCCATGGCGTACGGATCGGCGGCATGTCGGGGACGATACCGTCCGCCGTCATGCGCTGGAGGCGGGTCAGCGGGTCAGGCTCTTCCGTTGTCTTGCCCGCAGGCTGGCGCGGTTTCGGCGCGGTGCCGAGCCAGGCCAGTTGCCGGACGTAGAGGCTCAGCTCGCGGCCGAGCTCGTCGTAAAATTTGCCCAGTCATTGATGTGTGCTGCGACCTGGGCGGCGATGAAGCCGATCGAGGGATCCTCGTAGGCCTTGCGGAACAGGGCGGCCCCTTCCAGCCCTTCGGCCGGCGGATAGGTGAAATGATTGAAGCTGACCGTGCAGGCCGCGAGGAACTCGGCCTGTTCGGCGAGCTTTTCCTCGGCGCTCTGGTCCATTTTCCCGCGCTTCTTGATCTTGTCGACCAGCAGGTTCTGCTGGCGCGACTGGGCGCGCTGATAAACCTTGGTGCCCGGGCCATAGACGGTGATCGAGAGGCGCTGGCCCTTGTCGTCGTACAGCGGGGCGTCATCGCCGCCGACCAGTTCGACGGTCGAGGTTTCGGTCGCGGCAAGCTTGGTAATGTCAAACATGAATGGTCTCCGTCAGGGACGTAGCAGGGATCAGGGAGCCAGAACTTCAACCACGCCGACACCGGCGGAATTGGTCGTCAGTTCCAGCGTCACGGTGGCGGTGGTGATCTGGTCGACCGAGCCGACGTTCACCTTGAAACTCATGACCTGGGCCTGGAAATAGTACTTGTCGCCGTTCTGGGTGGTCACGAGGAAGCTGTGATCGCTGTCCGAGGTTGAGGCCGATTTCAGCAGGATCTGGCCAGCATCGTCGGTATCGAGACCGAGCTGGATGGTCATGGTGCCCTGGTTGAAGCTGCCCTTCTTCTTGACGACGCCGCGGCTTCCGACCGGATTGAAGGTGACGAGGTTGTACTCCCGGCCGAACTCGCCGAGGTCCGATACCTCGCCAACCAGCGTCATGGTCAGCGCATTGTAGCCGGTGGGATCGAAGGTCGCAGGGGTGGAAGCCGACACCTTCAACGTGGTGCCGGCGGAAGTCCGAACGGTCATGGCAGTGGTTCCTTATTGAAGGTGAGGCCTCAACGCGCCTCGTTGAATGAGACGCGGAAATCCTGCGTCTGCATGTTGATGCCGGTCTCCTCGTCGAGGAAATCAGGACCGGCGGAGTCGGTGTGGACGGTCACATCGGTGAGCCCGTCGATTGCGGGCATGCGATCGGCCGCTGCCGCCCGGACCGCGCGCATAACGGCCTTGGCAGCCGGATAGCTGGCGGCGAGTACCGTCACCTGCACACGTTCAGTCACCCGCCGTTTCGGGCCCGGAGCGGGAATGTTCCGGTCCGTGCTGCTGACACTCATCAGTGCAATGGCCGGGAGCGATGTGCCCTGCGGGATGATGCCCGCCACGATCCGGGCTGCAGGGACTAGCGCCGTGACACCAGTGTCAGCCACCAGGAGCGAACGGACCGCAATCACCCCGTTCATTCGTCATCGACCTCGAGGGTCGGCGCCTTCAGGTTTCCAATCTGGACCCGGTGCGCGATGTAAGCGCCCATGGCGTTCACCGCCTCCTCGGCTTTCTGGTCGAGTGCCGGGCGTAAGAACGGCTTGGCCGCATGGCCCGGATGCATGATGACTGGACCGACGAAGTTCTCGCCGATCTTCAGGCTGCCGCGCTTCACCATCTTGTTGACCGTGCCAATGCTGACCTTGCGGGGCCCGGGACGGGTGTTGCGCACCGGCTTGTCGGCCTCAGCGACCGAGATCAGGTGCGGCGCAACGCCATATTCGATGAACAGGCCGAGATAGGAGCCAGACCCGCGCAGCTTCACGTAGGAACTGAGGCGGCTGCCGGCCGTCCGGGTGCCGATACCGATCGCCTTCTTGAGCTTACCAGTGCGGACCGGAACATTGGCCTTGGCCTGCTGCTGGATGACCTTGGCCCCGGCACGCAGGCCGCCACGGATGACATTGCGTTCGAGGTTCTTGGGCAGTTCGTCGAGCAGGCGCAGCAGTTCAGGGCCACCCTTGAGCCGGATGGTCATGGGGCGGCTCCTTCGCTGCTGTGCTGCTCGACAATGAGTTCGATGCCTTCGCGGCGGCCCAGCTCGGCCGGGCCAGACACGATCTGCAGGACGCGATTGCCGACGATTACCCGCATGTCCGGGGTGACCCCGGCGAGATGGCGCATCCGGATCCGCGCCGGGCGGTTGGCGATGACAATGCTGTCGGCCAGGCGCTCGGCCCGGCTTGGCAGGACGTCCTGTACCTCGGCCCAGACCGTAGCGAACTCGGTCCAGGTGACGGTTTCCGTTCCATAGAGGGGATCAGGGGTGACGACCTTGCGCTCGATCCGGATCCGGGTGTCGAGCCGGGATGCTAGACCCATCGCGCGGCCAGATGGTTTACAAGGGTGTCGAAGGCCAGACAGCCTGCACCTTCGCGATTTTCGAACAGGGAGGCGGTCTTCACGAGGATCGCGGCCCGGGCGATCGCCAGGTCCGGGTGCCCCTCGGCAAAACCGGCAGACAGGGTGATGGTGATCTGGCCGTCAGGTGCCAGCGTGGGCCATGATGTGCCGGCAGCTGGCCGAATGCGCACGAAGCCATGACGTGCCCGGGCAACATAAGCAGCCTCGGGCAAAGTGACCGTCAAACCGCCGGTTGCAGTGTAGGTGATGGCGGCAATGGTCACCGGCCGGACCGGCACGGTGATTTCATCGGCCCACGCCTCCAGCACCATGGCGAGGGTCTGCTCGCAGAGCCGCAGATCGGCGAGCCGTTCGAGTTCGGCCTGGGCAGCATCGAGGTGGGCAGCCAGCAGCATGTCCTCGTCATGGGCGTCGAGACGCAGCTGCTGGCGCGCTTCTTCCAGTGTCACCGCGCGTATGGTCGGAGCGGTGACGACCGTGATCATTTCGTACGGTTCCGGGCGGGCTTTGGCGCGTCAGGCTGTTCCTCGACCGGTTCGGCAAGTCCGCGCTGGCGCAGAATTTCGCCGTCATTGTCAGCGATCTCAAAGGTCTGCCCGGCCAGGATGATATCGGGGCCGACCGCGCTGACATGCAGCGTATCTAGGGCTTTCATTAGCATGGTGCTATCTCCCAAAAGGGCGAATGGGGCCGACCGTTCAGCCGGCCCCATCCAGATTAGGGTGCAGTGGAGGCCGTGATGGCGGCGGCGAATACGCCCTTCACAAAGGCTTCCGGGCGGTAGACCGCGAGCGCGAGACGCTCTTCGGCAAGGATCGTGACCAGGTTCTTGCGAAAGTTCTGGTCATCCTCGGTCGAGATCTCGACCCGGGCATCCCAGCGATCGAAGATCTGCGCCCCCAGCTGGAACGCACCGGTCAGGAAATTGCCCTGCGCAATCGCCTGGGTGGCCACGATCGGCATACCCCACAGCGTCGGCGCAAGGCCGCTCTGCGGATTGCCGATGAGATAGCTGCCGGTCGTTTCCTTGAGCAGCTCGATGCTGGCCCAGTCGGAAGGGTGCAGCACCGCACCCGTCGTCGGGAGTTCCGCCAGCGCCGACTTCAGCACCGCAAGGCGCAGCACATCGATACGTGTCACCGGTGCCGGGATGGTAATCGGCGCGGTGTAGGCGGTCGCCTGCGTGTAGATGCCGTTCAGGTCCGTGCCGGTGCCAGCCCCGTTGAGCAGCTGGTTTTCCTCGACCAGCGCCAGGCCGTAGCGCAGGCGCCCGTCGATATAGGACTGGAGCATCGGCACGTCGTCGAGGATCTGGCGGGTTGCCAGCACCCAGTGGGCGATGGTGGTGACGCTGCTGGTCGCGATATCGAACTTGATGTCGGACTGCGGCTTCAGTGCTCCGGTCGTTTCCGCCACCGTCGCCGCCGCATTGGTGAAGCCGGTCTCCTTCACATACTGGACGGAGGTGCTGGCGGTGCGGCCCGGGGTCAGCAGATCGCGGACCGTCAGGCGGCGCTGGCCGGGAACAATCATGCCCGGAAGTCGGTCGGGGACAATCAGGTCGCCAGCCGAGCCCATGGCATCGGTGGTCAGGCCCGAGATAATGGCCTTAACCTCGACACTGGCGCGGCCGCGCGAGACCTTGGATTCGAGGAAAGACTTGATCTCCTCGGAGGCAACGACCTGCTGCCCGATCGACTGGTGGGCATTCTGGTCATCCGGCCCCTTGCGGGCGATCTTCTGCTCGAGTTCGTCGAGCCGGGCCTTGGCCTCGTTCATGCCGACCAGGGCTTCGTCCGCCAGCTGCTTGGTGGCAGCGGACAAGTCTTCGCCCTTGGCGGCCTTGCCCAGCGCCTCGTCGGCGATGGCTTTGACCTGGTCGACCTTGGCGTCGAACGCGGCTTTCACTTCGCCGGCAAGCTGCTCGGCGGTCTTGGGTTCAGTCATGGGATGCTCCGTAAATTCGGGTGAGTTCAGGTGCGGACATGCGCCGCGAGCGCTGCGATGAAATCAGCGGGATCACTGCCGGACTCACTCCGGAGCAGCGGGGCCAGACCTTTGCCCGCGATCGCGGTGGCCTGGCTTTTCGAGAACCCTGCCTCGCGCAGGAAATCCTCAAACTGGGAAAGGCTCGGCATCTGGCCGGCCGCGATCAACGATTTGACGCTGGTGATCAGCGCCTTTTCGTTCATCGGAATGGTGACGAGGCTGACCTCGTGGAGCGCGACCTCGACCAGGTGGCGGGCCTTGCCGACCATGCGGTCCCGGATGGCGCGGTAGCCGATCGACAGCCCGCCGATGGCACCATCCTTGACCAGGCCATGGGCCTCGCGGCCCGTGGTGGTCGACATCGAGAAGCGGCCTTTGACCAGCAGACCATCGCTGGTTTCCTGAAAGTGGGTCCAGACGCCCGCTGGGCGCTTCTGGTCATGGTACATCAGCATTGGCACGGACTTGCGGCTGGCGATCGATGCAGTGATGGCACCGGGCAGGATGACGTCGCCGCCATGGTCGAGATTGCCGTAGCCGGCAGCCAGACCCTCGATGTGGCCGTCATCATCGAGCGCCTTGGCGTCGAGGGTGAAGTCGAGTTCGTTCAATTGGGTTCTCCCGGTCCCGGCGTCACCGGCGGCGCAAGGCCAGCCTGCGTGATGGGGACGTTCTGCATCTGCATGCGGGGCACATCGCCGCCTTCGACCGGCGGCAGGTTCTCGAGGGCACGGACCTCGTTGATGGTCATGACGCCGTTGGTCAGCATCTGCTGGTAGAAGGAGGCCCGGGCCGCACTGTCACCGCGCAGCAGGCCTTCCAGGTTGAACTCGATGGTGATGCCGGCCAGCCGATCGGCGACCGACAGCAGCTGCTTTTCCAGCGCCTGTTCGATGCGTTTCAGGCGCCGGCGCAGCGTGAATTTCTGGAAGCCCAGCGTCTGCTGCTCGAGCCCCGTGCCCCAACTGGTGGTCTTCTCGGTATGGCCGACCATGAACGGCGGCACCCCGAAGAACCGGCAGACTTCCTCGACTGAGAAGGCCCGGCTCTGCAGCATCTGGGCATCTTCCGGGCTGATCGAGAGCTGGACCCAGTCCATGCCGCGATCGAGCAGCATGGGCCGACCAGCATTGATCGCGCCGGCAAACTTCTCCTGCAGCAGCTCCTCGGCCAGCCGGCGCTGGTCGATCGTCAGCGTATCGGCGGTCTTCAGCAGGCCCGACGGTCGCACCCCGTTACGGAAGGTGTCACCCGAGGCCCGCTCGATCGCCTGGGCCAGCCCGAAGGACTGACGGCCGGCGCTCAGCGTGGAGAGACCGCCCAGCGGATTGCCGCCGAAGCCCCGGATGTGCAGCACCCGGTCCTGGCCGACGACATGGCGGACGCCCTGGTCCACCCATTCATACTCCAGCGCACCGTCATCGCGGCGGCGCACGGCCATCAATTCCGGGTTGATCGGCACCCCGAGCGCAATCACCCGGCCGTTGCCGGCCCTGATCACCTCGGCATAGGCGTTGCCGTGCAGCTCGACGCTGGCACAGATGAATTCCCAGAAATCGAGCGCGGTCTGGTCGGCGTTCGGGCTGTCATGCAGGATCCGGTATAGTGGATGGTCATCCGCCACCGTCCGCGCGCCGCCTTTCGTCCGATAGACCATGAGCGGCAGCGAGGCGATCGTGCCTGCCAGCAGGTTGACGCAGGCCCATGCCGCAGCCAGCCCCAGCACCGAGGTGGTGCTGACGATTTCGCCGCTGGCGCTCGTCCGCGCGCCCATTTCCCGGTAGAGGAACGGGTCAGTAAGGCCGATCGAGCGGGCCAGGTAGCTGACCGCCTTTTGCAGGAGGTTCACGCGGCGAGGCTCTTCAGCCAGTCGTCGATCGTGCCGCCGGTGTCACTGGACATCGCCGCCCCCACTGCCATGCACAGCGCCACGGCTGCGTCGATCTTGTTCAGGGCCCTCTGCTTGGAGAGCCAGTAATTGTCCCAGCGGTCGGTCTCGATGACCGCCGACATGATTGCCGAGACCAGCACCGGGTTGCGTCTGAGCCGGATCCGGCCCTCGAGCATCATTTCCTCGAGCTGGCGGACCGATCCCGGCATCCACAGGCCCTGCGGCTCGCGATCCTGACTTTTGGCGGCCAGTTTCATGGCATCGGTCGGCTTGCCGCGCTTGGTCCCGCCTTGCGGGTGCTCGACGAACTCCATGTCGAGGCCGAGTTCGGCAATATCCTCTTCCAGCCGCCGGAAGGCGTAGCGGTCGTAGGCGACCATCTGGACGTCGTAATCGCGATCGTATTCGGCCAATGCCTGGGCAACGTGCCGGAAATTGATGTTCTCGCCCTGCGGCGCCTGCAGGAATCCTTGCGCCACCCAGACGTCGTAGGGCTGCTTGTCGCGCAAGGTGCGTGCCTGCAGCGTGTCCCCGGGCGTCCAGGCCTCGATCCACGCATCGAAGCAGGGTTTGCCGTCACGCTCTCCGGTCCGCTGAACGACGGCGAGCGCGGTAATGTCCCGGTTCTGGCTGAGGTCGAGCCCGAGCCAGACCTTGCTGCCGACCTTCGGCTCGAAATCGGCCAGTAGCGGCTCGAGGGTTGCCCGGGTCATCCAGGCGGTTTCGGCGTCGGTCCAGACGCAAAAGTGGAGCCGCAGGATGCCGTTCAACTGGCCGGGAATGGCCCTGGCCTGCGCCACCACTTCGGCGAGATATTCCTCCGTGATGGTCACGCCCAGCAGCGGGTTCGCCTTGATCCAGCAACCAGGGTCAGTGAGCGGATCGTCGCCCTCGTCGAGGGCGCAGACGTAGCTGAACGTCGTGTCGTCGAGGATGTCGCCGAGATAGGTCGGGTCGGTCAACGCATCGATGTTGCCAGCGGCGACTTTCACCGCGTGCTCATGCTCTTCCCAGGCCACCGAATTGCGATCTGAACCGGAGTTCGTGATCATGAACAGCAGCGGTTCGCGGCGAAACTTGAAGCCGCGCTCCAGCATCTCGATGATCGAGCGGTCCGGCAGCTCGTGGATCTCGTCGGCCAGTACGAAATAGGGCCGCGGCCCCGAGCCGGTCTTCCCCGTATCGCGCGACACGGGGCGAAAAACGAGCCCGATCCGTGGTGCGCGATGTTGAATTCACGCCGGCGCCGGAAAACTCCAGCCGCCGCGCCAATGCCGGCGACTGGCGGACCATCTTCACCGCGTCGGCAAAAAGGATGCCGGCCTGTTCGCGCTTGGCGGCAGCCGCATAGATCTGGGCGCCGGCTTCCCCGGCAGCGGTCATGCCGAACAGGCCGATGCCGCCGGCGACCGGGGATTTGCCGTTGCCTTTGCCTTGCTCGATGTAGGCGCGGCGGAATCGGCGGCGACCGTCGGCGCGTTTCCAGCCGAACAGGCTGCCGATGATGAAGGCCTGGCTCGGCTCCAGCCGGAAAGGCTGGCCCTCGAACTGCCCTTCGGAAAGCTTCAGCACCTCCTCAAAGAACCCGAAGGCGTGGTTTGCAGCCTCGAGATCGAACCGGATCCCGTCGGTGCGCTTCAGGTCGTCGAGGTGTCGGCGACAGGCATTGCGCACATGCGGCCCGGCAATGATCTCGCCGGAAACGACTGCGCGAGCGTAATCGGTCGTCCGGTCAGCTGAAGAAGCGGTCGGCGGGGTCGACGCCTTCCGACGTCGCCTCGGCTGAGATCCTGCTTCTGGCACTGGGCGTCATCCCGAATTCTGCAGCGTAGCGCATCATATCCGCGGCGGCCTTGTTGGCGGTCCCGACCAGCGGGTTCTGGATGGCGTTGCCGTTGGATGTCTTGATCATCAGGCCGCCGGTCAGCTGGTCCTTCTCGGCCATCTTGGCGATCGCCCGTTCGGCCTGGACCCAGCGGCCGTATGCCTGCGCGTAGGCGGCAAGTGCCGCGCGATCGACCTCGGACAAGAGGCCGATCCGGTGCAGCCAGTGGGCGACCCGGTTCCATTCCTCCAGCGCGTCAGCGGTCAAATGGGGCGGCGGTGCCGGCAGTGCCGCAGGCACAGCGGCCTCCTTACGGTTGATCGGGCGCTTGCCGCGATTACCCTCAATCAGCTTCAGATGGGTTGGTTTGGGTTTCGTTCCGGGCTTCATCGTTCAATTCCTGGGGGAGCGGCCGCAATCTCGTCAAATGTCCGGCCGTCGCCTTCCAGGGTTGCGGCAGCGCCGGTGAAATCCTGCCAGCGCTTGATGGTTACATCGACATAGGCCGGGTTGAGCTCGATTGCGTGGACCGAACGGCCAGTCATTTCGCCGGCAATGATCGTGGTACCGGAGCCTGAAAACGGCTCGTACACCGCCTGGCCTGGGCTGGAATTGTTCTCGATCGGGCGCTTCATGCATTCGACCGGCTTCTGGGTGCCGTGACCCGTCTCGTTCTTCTTGGGCTTGGCGATGTGCCAGACGGTCGTTTGCTTGCGATCGCCTGCCCAGTGCCCTTTCGCGCCCTTTTTTACGGCGTACCAGCAGGGCTCATGTTCCCAGTGATAATCGCCGCGCGAGAGGACCAGCTGGCCCTTGTCCCAGATGATCTGGGAGCGGAGCTGGAAGCCGCTGGCGGCAAGGCTATCGCCAACAACCCCGGCAAACAGGCCGGCATGCCAGACATAGGCAACGTCGCCTGGGAACAGTGCCCATGCTTCGCGCCAGTCCGCCTTGTCGTCGTTCAGCACCTTGCCCTTGGCCGAGCCGCTGGCAGCGACGCCTGCTTTCTCCCGCCAGGCCGGGTCATATTCCACCCCGTAGGGCGGATCGGTGACCATCAGGTGCGGCGTGATGCCATTCAAGGCCTTGGCCACGGTGTCGGCATCGGTGCTGTCACCGCACACCAGCCGGTGCTTGCCGAGCAGCCAGACGTCGCCGGGGGAACTCACCGGAATTTCCGGAGGGTTCGGTATCTCGTCCGGATCGGTCAGGCCCTCGGTCTTCTCGGCCAGCAGCTTCGACAGCTCGTCATCCGAGAAGCCGGTCAGCATCAGGTCGAAATCAAAGCCCTGCAGGTCGCCAAGTTCGACCGCGAGCAGCTCGAGGTCCCAGCCGGCGTTCAGCGCCAGCTTGTTGTCAGCAATGACGTAGGCCTTCTTCTGGGCCTCGCTCCAGCCCTTGGCGACCATGGTCGGGATCTGCGTAAGGCCCAACTTGCGCGCCGCCAGTAGGCGGCCGTGGCCAGCGATCAGGCCGCCGTCCTCGTCGACCAGCACCGGGTTGGTCCAGCCCCATTCGCGGATCGAAGCCGCAATCTGGGCGACCTGTTCGTCCGAGTGCGTTCGGGAATTGCGCGCGTAGGGCGTGATCTTTTCAATGGGCCAGAACTCACTGCTCTGGGCGGCCAATCTTGCGACATGGCGCTCCTTTGGGTGAGCGCGCTGTCGGCGCCGTCAGTCGGCCTGTTCGGCCTCGATTGCGAAGTGGGTCACGAAGCCGGTCAAGTAGGGCAGACCCTTGGGGATGCCGGTTTCGCGCGATGTGTCGCGGCTGATGGTCCAGCCCATCCAGCGGGTGATGGCAGCGTCGATCGCCGCCTCGGGGGCGAGGCCGGCGTGGATCCCATTGTGCACGTCGTCGGCGAAGTGGCGGCCGTGGCGGCTGTCCAGAAAGTCCCGAACCCCTTCGGCGGTGGCGCCGGTGGCCTTGGCAACCGCCGGAAAGGCGATGCCCCACGCTGCGTCCGCGTCCGTGAACCCGGCGGTCGAGCCGTAGAAACCCCAGGCTTCGTTGCGGGTCGGAAGGTGCGAGTTGGGCATGTCAGTCTCCGTGGTTGGCGGAGACGACTAACGCTCTGTTCGCAGGCACTATCCAGTCAAATAGACGGTTTTCCGTCACTTTCCCGGCTTCCACCCCCGGTCGCTAACTCGCGGGCGTGAAAAGTTTGGACCATGCGCGGTTTCCCCTCCCAAGGCCCCAGACTTTCGACCTCCCCCCGGGGGGATCAACCGATCGGCCAGCCAGCGGGGCCGGTGCCGACTGTCCTGCGCAGCCCGAACTGCTCGGCCGTGCGGGCCTGGTGGCAGTCGGCGCACAGGCAGCGGATGTTGCTGTCGTTGTCGCCGCCGCCCTTGGTGAGCGGCACGATGTGGTCGGGGACGGTGGCTTCCCGGACGATGCCCCTGGCAGCGCAGTCCCTGCAGAGCGGCTCGGCCTGCAAGCGCCGCAACCGCTGGGCGACAGCCCTGCGTCCGCGCAGTCGTACGGCCATGAGCAGGACCCCGAAAAGAACAACGCCCGGAAGCTGGTGAGCTCCGGGCGCAGTTCCCAATCCTCTATTTCGGAAGAATGCCCAAGGCCGTCCAGAAAAACAAGGAAAACGGCCATTTTCCGGCGTCATGTCAGCACTTTGCGGTGCGCGTCCCGCGCGATGCCGAACAGGTCCGCCAGCGCATCGAGTACGAGCGCGAGGTTCGTCAGGTCGGCCTGCGGCCAGCCTCCCGCATCCTCGTCGAGACAGACCAGCCGGTAGGCGAGCACGCTCGGTGCCTTGCCCGGTGCGTCCAGTCGATCCCGATCGCACTGGTCGAGGACGTCGAGCACGGCGCCGTAGTGGCGACGCATCTTCTCGACGAGCTCGCGGCTGGGAGGCGCACCGGAACCACCCAGAACGCCATCGCTTGCCAGGATGCCGGTGACCGAGGCCGGGAACGGCATCGGCCAACCCAGCACCGCATGGTGACGGTGATGGATCTCGGCATATTTCTGGCCGGCCGCGTATTGCTCCGAGGTGATCACTTCCCCGAAGGCCAGGCGCCCGAGCGCCGTACCCAGGCGTTCATCCCGGGCCTGGCGCGCCGTCACTCCGTAATGGCGCTGCCGAGCTTCCAGCACCGTGGCCATGGCCTCGCGCTGGGTCTCCGCAGCACTGGGCTGGACCAGCTTGCCGGAAGGGTGGCGCCGGCCGGCCTTGCGCTTACGGCCGCGGGCCATGGGCGCCTCCATAGAGCCGCTCGCCGATCTCCCGGATCGCTTCACGTTCCGAACGGCTGAGGCGGTGATCACTGACCGAGACGGCGAGGATCCCAGCCTTCCAGCCATCGCGCTTCAGCTCTTCGCCGTCGCGCTGCCGGGCATGGCCGTAGATTTTCGAGATCATGGTCATCAGCCAATCTCCCGCAACAGGGCGGCATAGCCGATGACATCGACCACGCTGTCGGCATGGCGCGGATCGTAGGTAAGCCGGGTGAGCTTGAGGTCGATCATGCACAGTGCGACCTGGGCAGGCGTCACCGGCATGCCCAACGTGATCGACCAGCGATCGGCAATGGCGCGGAACTGTTCGGCCGGATCGCCATAATCGTCCCGGCGCTCTTCCAGCACCTTGGCGGTGTGGCCGAGAATGGACCAACTGGTCATCGCACACCTCCACGGGTTGCGATGGCCCAAAGCAGGATGGCGATGGCATCGGCCTCGTTGTCATCGACGGGGAAGAACCCGACCTTGCGGACAGCATTGATGACTGCGGCCTTGTCGGCATTGCCCTTGCCGGTGATGTACCGCTTGATCGTGCCCACCGGCACGCCCTGGTAGGCGATCAGGTGCTCCTCGCACCACGCAGTCAGCACGGCCAGCAGGCCGCCGTATACATGTGCGGCGTCGGTGCCCACGTGGCGACGAACCTCCTCGAAGTAGACCGCCTCGATCGGCCCGGCACCGATATCGAGCTCTTCAAGCCAGCGGCGGAAGCGCAGAAACCGCATCCCTCCGCCGTCGAACCGGGTGTGCCTGAACGACACGGTGCCGCTCGAGATGAAGTCGTCGCTCGTCCGCAGCGCCCAGCCGGCGCTGGTACCGAGGTCGAGGGCGAGCATGGCGCCGCGCGTGATCGTCACCGGTCTTGCCTCCGGCGGGGTTGCACTGCGCACTGGCGCAGGCAGAGTCATAACATCCATGATGATTCTCCAATGGGGATGGATCGTGGTGCGGATGGCGGTGGTTTAGTGCTTGGCGGTACGGACCACCGTCGTCCGGTCATGGGGGGATGGGTTTCAGGACACGGGCGCCTCCATCAGAACGGGATGTCCGAGAGCTCATCGTCGAGCTCCTGGAGAGTTGTTTTGTTGGGCCGGACACTCACGACCTGCGCGCCGGGGAACGCGTCCTTGGCGGCAGCGAGGATCGGGTGGCAGCGAATGACATTGGCGATCTCGTCGAGCGCCCAGACCTGGGCCGACCGGCCATGTCGCTGGGCCCGGCCGGTGTCGCGCAGGTCCCGCACCAGGATGACGAGACCTTGCTCCGTCTCGAACTCCCACTGGTCGACCGGCAGCGGCTCGCCCTTCGCCTCGCGCGCCAGCTGATCGAGCTTGTCGTAGGCCCGCAGCATCGCCTCGCCGTGCTGGCGGACGAGCTTGAGGTTGAACTCCCAGACCGCGGCGTTGAACAGTTTATGCTGGGCGTGGAACCGCTCGGCCCACTCGATCGGTACCAGCATGGGCAAACGCCCGATGCCCCAGCGCTCGTCCATTTCACGACCGCGCTGGTCGACGCAGTTGATGATGACCTGCATGTCGCTGATTTGACCATGCCGGGTCGGTGGCGCGCCCTTCATGCGCCCCTCCTTTCGCTGTTGAGAATTGAGGCTGACGACGCGCCTGGGCGTTGTCGGAAGCTCTTAGGGGGTATGGGGGGGAAGCGACTGCGCGTTCCGACGGCTTCCGACCGCGCTTCCGCCGCCTTCCGACTGGCTTCCGACTGACGCAAAACCGTGCTTCCGACGGCTTCCGACAAAGTGATTTTGGGGCTCATCTGTCGGGCTCCAGGTACTTCACGACCCTCAGACCAGAGGCCTTGCCGTGGAACTTTCCGGCCTCGGTGACGAGGTAGCCGTGCTGCTGCCACTTGGTGATGGAGGTCTCCGCCTCGCGCTTGGAGACGCCGTATTGGTCTGAGATCAGGTCGACCGCGAACCGGCCCTTGCGCCGGGCATGGGGGAATGCCGACCAGGGCGAGCCCGCCCGCCAGGCCTCGTCGATCGCCTGGAAAATCTCGCGGATCTGGTGCCAGCTGAGGCGTTTCTCCTCGACCGGTGTTGCTCCGGTCCCGAGCACCGGCACCAGCGTCGACTGTTCCGCGCCAAGGCCCGTGGTGAGGTCGACCACCTTCATGGAGAAATGCAGGTCATCGAGCTCCTCGCCGTCCTTCTGCTTCTCGACCGACAGGACCGTGGTGGCCTCGTCCTTGGCGACCCGGATCGAGGTGTCGCAGCCGCCCAGCAGTACGGTCGAGCCGCGCATGCCGCGGTCGAGATCCTTGCCCGCGTGGTGGATGCCGATCACGGTGCCGTTGCAGTGCTGCTGGATGGCCGCGCAGCCGTCGATGAACATCGACATGGCCTCCTGGCTGTTCTCGTCTTCACCAGGGATCGAGCGCGACACCGTGTCGATCACGACCAGGCCGATCTCGAAATCCACCGCTGCCCGGACCTGGTCGATCGTCCGCTTCAGCTTCTCGAGGCTGGCCGGATCGAGCATGTGCACGGCGACCGGGAGCAGCCGGAACGGTGCATCAACGCCTGTGAGACCATGTTCCCGGCGCCAGCCCTTGATGCGCTGACCGATGCCGAATTTGCCTTCGCCGGCGATGTAGAGGACGCCGGTCCGCTTTGTGGGCTTGCCGTGCCAGTCGAGGCCGTAGGCAACCCGCAGGACCATATCGAGGGCGATGAAAGTCTTGTGCTCGCCCGGCCGACCATAGAGCAGGACCAGGCCGTTTGCCGGGACCAGCTCGTCGATCCGCCAGCTGGGCGGCGGCATGGTGTCGATCTCGTCGAGGCTGAGAGTCTCGAACACGTCCGGGCTGGTGACGGCCTCCGCCTCGAACATGGCCCGAGGCCTCGATGCCGGACACTGCGGCCATGTCGTTGAAGTCGGTGCCGAGGCTTGCGACCGGGAACGTGGGGAACAGTGCCGGGCAGCCCAGGATGCGGGCAGCGGTGATTGCAGCTTCGCGGCCGACGTTCTTCGCCTTGCCCCGGTCATCGTCGCCGGCAACGATCCAGGATGCGCCGGGATGGGCAGCAGCCAAGCGCTCTGCGACCTTGACGAGATTGCCGGCGTTGAACGCCACGACGACGGTGTGGCCGGTCGCTTCATGGAGCGTGGCGCCGGTGGCGAAGCCCTCGCACACCAATACCGGGCCGGTTGTCTCGCCAATCTTGCGGCCGATGACGAACAACCCGCTGGCGGTCGGCAGATCGGAGCAGAACAGCTTGTGTCCCTCAGCGTCGATCGATTGCAGCGATTGGATCTTGCCGTCCGGCCCATGAAGGGGAACGAGAATGTGGGCGCCATCGATGCGCGTGCCATTGGGCCTGATGCCCTTGGCCGTCAGGTAGGGATGGCTGGTGTAGGTTGGGTCCGCTGCAATCCAGCGTTCACGCGCCTGGCGCATCGCCACATCGCGCCGCTCCGCCTGTTCGGCCTCGAACCGTGCCTGGCGGGATTTGAGTTCGGCCACGCGATCAGCCGACATGACTGGGAATGTCCCGCCCGTCAGGCTCTCGGCAGCAGCCCGGATGTCGAGCCCCTCGATGTGCTGAAGGAAGTCGAAAATGTCGCCGTGCGCGGCGCAGCCATAGCAATGGTAGCGCTGATCCTGCGGATAGACGGTGAATGACGGCGTGCGCTCGTCATGGAATGGGCACAGGCCAACGAGCTGGTGGCCGCGGCGCTTGAGGACAACATGACGGCCGACAGCCTCGGCCAGCGGATACTGATCCTTGATGGCCTCGATATCGATACCGCCTGTTTCGATGCGACGCGCCATCGCTGCCGGACTCACTTTCCTGGATGTGTATAAGTTTGGGGGTAAGTCGGGGATGAGCGGTGGATGCCGGGCCAACGCAGCAGCCCGGCATTCATGAGATCAGAACAGCGGTGCCCCTGCCGGTGCGGGTGCGGGTGCGGGTGCCGATGCAGGTGCAGGTGCCACCGGGGGCGGCATGTGCGCGGCTGGCGCAGCGGCAACGGGCGGAAGAGTCGGCGTTACCGCAGCAGCAGCCGGCTGGTCGCCGTCACCAAGAGCCTCAGGCCGATCGGCCCAGCCGACGATCTCGAACTTCGGCTGGTAGTTGGTGCCGTGCTTGTTGGTGACCGGATGGACACCAACGCACCGAACGACCGGGAGCTTGCCGCTTGCCGCCTCGGGTGCCGCCACCCACAGATCATACAGTTTGTTCATCGCCTCGATCACGATGCCGGCCGTCGATGAAAACTCGCGTAGGCCCAGCAGGTTCTTCTCGGAGTAGAGGTCGAGCTGGAAGCCGCGTTTGAAGTCCTGGCCGGGGTTGGGCGCAGACTCCGAGAACGACGGGTCCATGACCTTTTCGGGCGCAACGCCGCTCGTGAACTTGAACCAGCCAGTCTGGAGGCCTGGCATGTCGAACACCGCCGTCATGTCCGTGACTTCGAACTGCGGTTCGTCCTTGCCATCGCGCTTGGTGTACCAGCGCCCGGCCTTGGCGTTGTACGAGACAAACACCTTGAAATCCCCGCCGCCAGACGGGGCTGTCATGAAACCCATGATCCTGTTTCCTCTTCTCTCAGTGAGCCGCGTTCAGGCAGGCGGCGTCGCCTTCGGGGGATGGTCCCCAGACCTCCTCGGCCGCTTGGCGTGCCGCAGGGTCGTTCCAGTAAAAGCTGTCGAGATCCGGCGAGAGCGAGCGGGTCAGTTCCGCGCCGTCGCCCGACAGCGACAGAAACCGCTCGATCGACTGCGCAATGCTGACCACCCTCGCGAGATGCGAACGGGGATCTTCCAGCCTGTAGACGCCCATCTTCTGGGGCGTGACGTAGGCGAAGCGGATCTCGGCATTGCCGTGGGCAGCATGGTAGATCGCACCCTGCCGGGCGTGCGGATCGGAGATCTTGGATGACAACCGCAGCTGGGTCTTGAGATCGACGATGATGCCGTGGTCCGGGAACCAGAAGTCGAGCCATCCGATGAACGGTACCGGCACGCCGGGAAGTTGAACCTCGATCCGGTGCTGGCGATTGCCATCGGCGGCTTCCGGCACACCGTATTGGCGCAGTTCGGCCAGGGCGACGGCGACCGCGGGCGCAATGGCTGCACGTTCCTTGTCGACCCCGGGATGGCCCGACAGTGCGGTCAGCTGGTTGAACCGCGTAATTGCCAGTTCCTGGCAGGCCTCAACCGGCGCGCTGGGATCGAACAGTCCCATCTCGACACCGGCCTCAATGGATGTGCCGCGGTGAGCAGCAGGGCCGACAGTTGATTTGCGGCCCATCAGCTTCTGCATCGCCCACATCGAGGGCTGCGCCACGAACAGGTTGATCGAGGACGCCGACAGATGATCGAGCCCATGGCGTTCAAACGCGCCGCTCACTTGGCGACCTTCTTCCGACGCGGGCTCGGCTGATAGGTGATCATGAAGGTGCGGACGCGCGCTTCGGTGTCAGGCCAGAGCCGGCGACCGGCCTTGAGCTGACGAATCAGCTTCCAGTCATTGACTGCGTGGCGGCCAAAGGCGCTCTCGCTGAGCTTATGGATCCGGAGGAATGCGTCGATATCGGAAAGGAGCGGGTGCGATGTCATCCCCCGATTATTACGGGACACATCCTACATTTCAATCCTCATCCCGCTTCACCAATGCATATTGCGGGAACTGTCCCGCAGTGCTAGGTGCAAGGCCATGACAGAGAAAGCTCTCTTCGACATCGTGCATCTGCGCACTGTCCTGGAAACGGCCACAGGCCCCGGGTCGAAGTGGAATGCGCGCTCGCTCTCGCTGGCGGCGTCTGCGGGGAAAAGCCCGCATCTGGTGCGAGACATCATCCGCGGCAAGAGTGCCAACCCGCAGCTGGAAACGGTGCTCGGCCTCGCCAAGGCGCTCGAGATGGACATTGCGCAACTGGTGCCATCGACCGCGACCCTGATGCCGCGCGTCGGCATGACCGGCGGCGTGGAGCAGCTTGAGGTCGTGGGTGCGGTGGCGGCCGGGGTCTGGCGCGAACAGACCGACTGGGCGGCGGAAGACCGCTATTCCATTGAGGTTGGGCCTAATCCTGTTGCGGGTGGCGAACGGTTCGCATTGCGGATGGAGGGTCACTCTATGGACAAGATCATCCCGCCAGGCTCCGACCTCGAATGCCTGCGGGTGTCCTATGGTTTTGTCGAACCTCAGCCGGGCGACATCGTGATCGTCCAGCGCGATCGGCACGACCTGCACGAGCTTACCTGCAAGCGGCTCGACCATGACGGGACAAATTTCATCCTGCGCGCGGAATCCACCCGCGCCGAGTTCCAGGAGCCGATCGTGATCGGCAATCCGGACGAGGATAATCATGACGACGAGGGCGTGAACATCATCGGGATCGTGCTGCGCTCGCACCAGAACCTGTTCCAGCGCCGACGCTAACGGTCCTGCATTTTGCGGGAAGCTGTATGCCCACCACGCGTTGACGTGGGATATATCCCAACTTATTCTCCCCTCAACCGATCAGGGGATGGATCCGCATAGGCGGCGTCCCGTGACGCCCAGCCTTTCATGCGGAAGCCTCTATGCAATCCTCGCTCTGTGGTCCGAACGCCACGCCGCCCCACGAACTGCCAGCCGATGCCCGGCTCTCCGAGTTGGGCCAGATCCTCGCCGCGGGGGTGCTGCGCATGCGCCAACAGTCCAGTTCTATATCTGGCGAGGAGGGAGATAGTTCACTCGCTATCCCGGCCGCCAAGAGCGTCAGTCGTCCCCGGGCAAAAGCCCGGATTGGAGGACGATAATGAAGGTCGAAGACAATGCGCAGGTGCTGGCCAGGCTGGCAGCCCTGAAGGACATGACGGTCAGGGAACTGAAGGCGGAATGGGCAAAGCTGTTCAGCAGCGAAGCGCCCAACAACAGTCGACCGTTCCTGGAACAGCGGCTGGCCTACCGCATCCAGGAGCTAACTTGGGGCGGCCCGTCCAAGCCGGTCAGGCAGTTGCTCGACGCGCTGGCCGATGAGGTCGAGGGCAAGAAGGTTAGGAAGTCGGTCATCGCCGACCCGCGCAACCCGGTGATCGGCACCCGGCTGGTGCGCGAGTGGGACGGCGCCGAGCATGTCGTCACGGTGCTGAAGGATGGGTTCGACTGGCAGGGCCGCCGGTACAAGTCGCTGTCGGCCATTGCCCGCACGATTACCGGCACCCAGTGGAACGGTTACCGCTTCTTCGGTCTGCGGGGGATCGCATGAGGGATAGCGCTGCACCCGTGCGCCGCCTGCGCTGCGCCATCTACACCCGCAAAAGCTCCGAAGAGGGGTTGGACATGGAGTTCAACAGCCTCGATGCCCAGCGCGAGTCCTGCGAGGCCTATATTGCCAGCCAGCGCGCCGAAGGCTGGGTCTGCATGCGCGAACGCTATGATGATGGCGGTTTCTCGGGCGGCACGCTTGATCGTCCGGGGCTGAAAACCCTGCTCGAGGATATCGAGGCCGGACTGGTCGACGTGATCGTCGTCTACAAGATCGACCGCCTCTCACGGTCGCTGATGGACTTCGCCAAGCTGGTCGAGGCGTTCGACCGCAACAACGTGACGTTCGTGTCGGTGACGCAGGCGTTCAACACCACGACTTCGATGGGCCGGCTGACACTGAACATCCTGCTGTCATTCGCCCAATTCGAACGCGAGGTCACCGGCGAACGCATCCGTGACAAGTTCGCTGCCAGCCGCGCGAAAGGCATGTGGATGGGCGGCTTCGTGCCGATGGGTTACAATGTTGTCGATCGCAAGCTGGTCATCAACGAGGCCGAAGCCGCCACGATCCGGCATCTATTCAAGCGGTTCGTGACGCTGGGATCGGCAACGCTGCTGACCCGGGAACTGGTCGCTCAGGGCGTGCTCACCAAGCGTGGCAAGCCGATCGACAAGGGGTTCCTCTACAAGCTGTTCCGCAACCGGCTCTATCTCGGCGAGGCGGTGCACAAAGGCACCAGCTATCCCGGCGAGCACGAGGCCATCATCGACCAGCCGCTGTGGGATCAGGTGCACGCCATATTGAAGGAAAGCCCGCGCCAGCGCGCGGCGAACACCCGGGCGCAGGTGCCTGCCCTTCTGAAAGGTCTGATCTTCACGGATCGCGGCATCGCCATGACGCCGACGGTGACGAAAAAGGGCAGCCGGCACTACCGCTACTACACCTCGATGGATGCGATCCGGAACCGGGCTTGCGAAGGTCGTGAGGCATTTGTCCGGCTGAACGCCGGGGTGGTCGAGGGTGCGGTCGTCCAGCAAATCCGCAAGCTGGTGCGCACACCGGAAATCGCGGCCAAGGTCGCGGTGGTCCTGCAGGACTGCGCTTCCGTGTCGAACGACAATGACGTGGTCGCCGCGCTGTCGGACTTCGACAGTCTCTGGGCCTCGCTGTTTCCGGCCGAGCAGGCCCGCATTGCCCGCCTGCTGATCGACCGGGTCATCGTTAGCCAGCAGGGTCTGACCGTGGACCTGCGCACCGATGGGCTGAGTTCGGTCGTCCGAGACATGTTGGCCCCGCGTCCGAAGGAGAAAGCGGCATGAGCAACACACCCGCGACCTTGACCGTGTTCATTCCGCTGACTGTCCGCAAACGCAACGGCCGGCCGAAGATCATGCCGCCTACGGAAATGATGCCAGCCAATGACGGTGGGGTGGATCCGCATGTTCTGATAGCAATCGCCAAGGCGTGGAGTTGGCGGCGGAAGCTCGACAGCGGGGAAGCGGCCACGCTGGCGGACATTGCCAAGGCAGAAGATGTGACAGCTGCCTATGCCGGGCGGGTCATGAAGTTGGCCTATCTCGCGCCGGTGGTGCTGGAAAAACTGCTGATCGTACGCGTGCCGCCTGCCGTTTCCGTGAAGGATCTGGCAGCGGTGACCGTGTTGCCGTGGACCGAGCAAACATCGGTAGTGTTTGAACGGCATTGCTGAATTGCGTTCCGCTCAGGCGCTTGAAACATGAACCGATGACCCGGTAAGCTGGCCCATTACTCGTTAAAATTAGCCGGTCGTCCGAAGATGCCGGCATTTCGACAAGGAGAGCAATGTCGCCGGCGAGCCAGCTCTTCCCGGCCACCTCAGCAGTTTCGGGTCCAGAGCCTCGCTTGCTGTTATTCGTGCCGAATGGCATGTCATTGGGGATGACAATCTCAGTTGAACAATCGAACGCGGCCGCTCTGGCCTATCTTGAGGAATATTGCTCTCCCGAACGGAAACTTGATTTCGCGGTCATGCTCGATGGCCCATGGGGATCGGGCAAAACGTTCTTCGTCAAAGAATTCCTTAAGTCCCGACCTAAGCACCTATACGTCAGTCTCTATGGCATTTCAGACGTTCGGCAGATCGATGAAGAATTCTACCGCCAGCTGCACCCAGTTCTTTCATCCAGAGGGATGCGTGTGTTGGGTGCTGTTGGCAAAGCCGTACTCAAAGGGACGCTCAAATTTGACTTCGATGGTGACGATAAGGACGACGGCAGCATCAATGCCAGCCTACCTGAGATCGATTTGGCTGCAGGATTGTCCGACCCCCGTGAGCGGCTACTGATTTTTGATGATCTTGAGCGATGTTCGCTGCCAGTCAGCCAGGTACTCGGGTATATCAACGCTTTCGTGGAACATGATGGCTTAAAAGCCATAATTGTCGCTAATGAAACGGAAATTCTTAACAAGAAGGACGAGCGTTACGCCGAGATAAAAGAAAAGCTGATCGGACAAACACTTCGTATTAGCGCTACTGTAGAAGCGGCCTATGACACCTTTCTAGAAAATATCACAAACATTCAGGTTAAAGCATTTCTGCGCCATAACCGAGAAAAGGTCATTGGCATTCATAAACAATCGGAAACGAATAACCTTCGACTCCTTAAACAGGCTTTGTGGGATTATGAGCGCATGGCTGCTCACCTGCCGGAAAACCATTGGCTGAAAGAAGATGCCATGCTGGCGCTTATGTCGGTGGTCTTGGCCCTCTCGATCGAGCATCGCGCGGGCCGCCTGCTGGAGGCGAAGCAAATCGAAAAATTAATTAGTGGCGGCCTCCTGCGTGCGATGCAGCGTCGTGAAAGCGAGCAGAAGAGCGTCGAAGACCAGGTCGATGACCGCTATCCCCAGATTAACTTCGAGGATTCAGTCTTGGGGTCACAAGTGATCATCGACGTGGTTCTAAACGGGCGGGTTGAACCTAAGGTCATAGCGGCTGCCTTGGCGACATCGCGCCATTTCGCGAATCCTGAGGCTTTGCCTCTTTGGCAACGAGCCTGGGATCTCTTTGAGGCGACGGACGACGAGGCTCAGCATGTTGTGGTCGAGTTTAAGAAGGCGTTCGACGAGCGGCAGTTTACCGAGCCGGGCGTGATATTTCACGCTTTCGGGATTTTGCTGCGATACGCCAGGGTACAACTCTTGTCACTCACACCGGATGAGGCGCTGGCCGAATGTAAGGCGTATGTTGATGATCTGGTTACGCACAGCCGCATATCCGTAGCGGACGACGAGCCATCCCTCTTCGATTTTGGCGGCAGTTTTAACCACCACGCGTTCATGGAACGGGAGACCCCAGAGTTCGAGGAAGCCGTCGATCATTATGAGGCCGCAGCGACTCAGATTGCACAGAGTCGGTTTCCCGACAAAGCGCGCAACCTGTTAGATTCATTGGCTGCAGGTTCGGACGATTTTGTGCTGGATCTGTGTCCGAACAATGTCCGTGCAAGCAGGTACTACGACAAGCCCGTCCTCGCATCGATTCCTCCGGACGAGTTTGTTGGCCGCATTCTCCAGCTTCGCCCGGGGCTGCAGCGCCGGGCGACAGAGACGTTAAAGACGCGCCATCAATTCGCATCCTCTGATGAACTGCTGTCATCTGAGAAAGGATGGCTTCAGGAAGTACGCGACTTGCTGAAGGCGGAGGCGACCAAGGCCCTGCCGCTCACACGAGAGCGACTCAACTATATGGTTGAAAGCCACTTAGATCCGGTCTTGGTGCGATGGAAGCGCGCCGAGGGTAAATCTAGCGTCGAATGACTCTGACGCCGAGCGGTGCAAGAAAAGAACATGTGATGCCGAGAGTATTGCGCTGAACGTCTTGGATCATGATGGGATTTTGGCAACGAGGTGGTATTTTTATTTCTATGGGGGTGGTTATCTCAAAATGAATAATATTGACAATCTAGAACGATTAAATCGGTTGCGAGAAAGTGGCGCACTGACAGAAGAAGAGTTTCATCAGGAAAAGATAAAGCTTATCTCTGGAAAATCGCAAAAAAACCCAAAACAAAATTTGAAAATTGCGCTGATAGTCGGAACTATAATTGCTGGTGTTACGGCGCTATCCACATTCCTTTTGCAAAATAAAGGGGAAAAAGAAGAAATTTTGAAGCCGCAAGTAGCAGTTATAGGTCATCCTACAGGAGAATCTATTAATGATGCGCCTGCAGCAAATGACGAATCGATTGTCGAGACGGCTGAACCCGCACCCTTGGCCTTCGCCACATCAACGGAGGTACTCGGACTCAATCCAGGCTACCTTGAGAAGCGGCTGGGCGTGCCAAAGGAAAAGAAAGCTTCGTACATTGTTTTCGAAGTTGGCGGATGCACGATTTCGTATGGGATCGATAAAGGCTCTGTCACCAAGTTTGACGTTGATGTCAGTCAGAATTGCCAACCTACCATTCAAGGCGTGAAGGTAACCCCTCAGACGACGTACGGTCAGGTTTTCGGTAGGGAGACATGGGGGAAATATCTTGCATCTTGCCTATATGGTTGCGGGAATGCGGCAGATCCGATTGTCTACCTCACATATCCCGGTTCACGCGCGACAGGTTTTGTTAGCGTCAATTTCGCAACGGATTACGACCAAGTCAGCAGCGCTCTCGATCTTTGGGAGAAAGCGGTTCGCAGACAGCGCGGGCTTGGTGAGTTTGAGACGCCAGATGATTATGAGGCTTTCTCGTGCGTTTCCGAACCTCCCGCAGAGGTTTTAGCGCTTCTTCGCAAGGCCAGAGTTCGAAGCGTTAGCCTCGATCAGGAGGTGCCGCGCTTGTGCTGAAAATGGAAGGTCAGCACGCCACGGCAGCCCAGATGCCTACCTCCAAGATTCCTCGGGTTCTCTGATCACATCGCTTGGTCGGCATTGCGACCAAAAGGTATTGGTTCGGCGACAGGCGATACCCTTGGAAAATCGTTATTTTCGTTGCCTATACCCCTTGCCACGAGGTTTAGGTGAAAAGAGACAAAAGCCGGTCAGAGACCGATTTGGGCGGTTTCGGCAGTCTCTGAGGTTCGGTCGCAATCAGCAAAACGGCGCGGAAGCTGGGGATTTTCTGGCCCCAGAAGGCCCATCTCGTTGATTTGCATTGAGATGTTGGCGGACAGGGTGGGATTCGAACCCACGGTGAGCTTGCACCCACGGCGGTTTTCAAGACCGCTGCCTTAAACCACTCGGCCACCTGTCCGCACGGATTGAGCGCATAGAGAAAACAGCGCGGCTTGCAAGGGGTATGCTTGTTGTCCCACAACGATTGCGGATTGGGACGGATGGCAGTTGGCTTGCGATGACTGTCCACGGCCATGACGCTCAAGGCATTTGCAAGTCAGCCGCATTGTGCGAGATTTGCCGGGATGACTGTTTCTTCGAAGCTTCGTTCCCTGCGTCTCCCTTTCCTTGCAGCTGCCCTTGCCGCCATGCCGATGGCCTCGGTTCTCGAGGCGCAGCCAGTGGTTCAGAGCGTGGGAGGGCAGAGCTTCGACAGCTATTTGCAAGCGGTGGGCGCGCGGGCGCGCCGGGAGGGCGTTTCCGAGGCGACCATTTCGCGGGTGCTCACCGGGCTCACGCCGAACCAGCGAGTGGTCGAACTGGATTCGGCGCAGCCAAGCCGCGCGACAACGCCTCCGCCGGTTGCTCCCTATATTGCCCAGCACGTCGGGCCGAGCATCATTGCTCGTGGACGTGCGCGTTATGCAGACCTTTCCGGCATCGTTCCCTCGATAGAGCGTAGATATGGCGTTCCTGCGCCCATACTGTTCGCGATCTGGGGGCATGAGACGAACTACGGCAGCTATGTCGGCGATTTCGACCTGGCGCGCTCACTCGCGACACTGGCCTGGGAAGGGCGCCGTCGGGCGCTGTTCGAGGGCGAGCTTGTGGCGCTGCTCAAGATGGTGGATCAGGGCGTTCCCACTTACCGTCTCAAGGGAAGCTGGGCAGGGGCCTTCGGCTACCCCCAGTTCCTGCCGAGCGTGTACCTGCGGCTGGCTGTCGATGGTGACGGCAATGGAACCCGCGATATCTTCACCAGCCCGGCAGACACTATCGCGTCGATCGCAAATTATTTTCGCGATGCAGGATGGCGTGCGGGGCAGCCATGGGGCGTTCGCGTATCGGTGCCTTCCGGGCTCAATGTCGATAGTTACGCCAGCAAGCTTGCAGCGCCGAGCTGCGACCGTGTCCACGCCCGTCATTCCCAGTGGAAGACCGTTTCGGAATGGCGGGCTCTCGGCGTGACACCGCAGCGAGCGATTGCCGACAACGTGCTGACATCGCTGTTCCAGCCTGACGGGCCGGGCACGCCAGCCTATCTGTTAACCGGGAATTATCGGGTCATCCTTCAGTACAACTGCTCGAACTACTACGCACTGTCCGTGGGGTTGCTTGCAGATGAGATTGCCCGTTAACCATGCGCTGCCACTTGCGGCGCTGATTCTATCGATTGCCGCTCCGGCGTTTGGCAAGGACCGTGCTTCCGTCCTGCCTGCAAGCGGGCCTGCCGGCGACTATCCGGTCGTCCTCGGCGATCCGTTCACCATTGGCGGGACGACGTGGACGCCGACTGACCAGCTCAACTACGATGCCGTGGGAATGGCTTCCGTGGGCCAAGGCAGCGGAGTGACCGCCGCTCACAAGACCTTGCCGTTGCCGGCTTATGTCGAAGTCACCGCACTGGGAACCGGTCGTACGATCCTGGTCCGGCTGGAGCGGCGGGGGCCCATGGTGAACGATGCACTCATCGAACTTTCGCCGGAAGCAGCGGCGCAGCTCGGCATCGCGGGCGGTGCCCATGCACCTGTTCGCGTGCGACGCGTCAATCCTCCCGAAGTGGAGCGGGCCATGCTGCGAAGCGGCGGCAAGGCGCCCGAGCGGATGGAAACGCCGGAAGGCTTGCTCAAGGTCTTGCGGCGCAAGCTCGAAAGCCAGTCGCCGTTGCTGCCGCCGCCGTCCACACCCCCTACGATGCCGAAGGGGCCGGCAGTCCAACCCGCTGCCACGCCGGAAATTCATTCGCAAAAAGCGAATCCCGGCCCCGTCGCGGTAGCGGTGCCGCCGAAGGTTGAGAAAAAATCTCCCGCCACGCAGCAACCCCAGGAAACAGCAGCGCATGTGCCTGCCAAACCTGCGCCATCGGTTGTAAAATATGGCTCGCAAGTTGTTCAGATTGGCGCATTTTCTGTTGAAGAAAATGCTCGCAAGGCAGCGCGTCCTCTTGGTGCAAGCGTGAGCAGGGCGGGCAAGTTCTGGCGTGTGCAGATGGGGCCCTTCGCAAACAGTGCACAAGCCGCCGCAGCGCTGGAGAAGGCCCGGGCGGCAGGGTATAGCGACGCACGAATCCAGCGCGCGAATTGATTTCGGGTCGTTTCGCGCAGGCCAACGCGTCCGTTCCGGATGCGCGGGGAGAAGTCGCGCCTTGAAGTCCTTCCTGAAGTTTGCCCTCCTGCTTGCGGTCCCCGCGAGCGTCATCGCAGCAAGTGCGGCAGGAGCAGCCATTCCCACTCCGCCGCCGGAACTCGCGCCGATCCCGGTAAGCATCCTGGTAGACATTGGTTCAGGGCAGGTTCTTGTCCAGCGCCGCCCCGACGTGCCGTTCCTGCCTGCCTCCGTTACCAAGGTGATGACCGCTTTCGTCGCGTTCGAGGAAATCGATGCAGGCCGGCTCAGCCTTGATCGGCAAATGTCGGTTCGGCCTGAAACGGCGCGGGAATGGTTCGCAAAGGGTACGTCCATGTACCTGACGGAAAAGGATCATCCTACCGTTCGCGATCTGCTCCACGGCGTGATGACGGCATCGTCGAACGACGGCGCCGTGGTGCTGGCGCAGGGGTATGCGGGAAGCGTGCCGGCATGGACTGCGATGATGAACGATGCCGCGCGCCGGATCGGCATGACCGGCAGCCACTACAACACGCCGAATGGCTGGATGGATGACGGCCACACATACATCACCGCCAGCGACATGGTGAAGCTGGCGGACGCCATGATCACGCGCCATCCGCAACTTTACCATGAGTTTTCAGGTGTTAAGCACTACTTCTGGCGCGACGTTGCCATGCGCAGCCATGACCCGACGGTTGGCGTGGTTCCAGGCGCGGACGGGATCAAGACCGGCTACACGCGTGAAGCAGGCTACAACTTCCTCGGCACCGCCGAACGAGATGGTCGCCGTCTCGTCATGATGTTGGCCGCTTCGCCAAAGCCCAAGGTGCGCGACGATGCCGCCAAGGCGCTGCTGGAGTGGGGCTTCTCGGCATGGGAAGCGCGCCATCTGTTCGATCAGGGGCAACCCGTGGCGCAAGCCAGCGTGCAGGGCGGTGCAGCCCGCGAGGTGCCGCTGGTCGCCAATCGCGAAGTCCACGCCACCCTGCCTCGAGGCGGGCACGAGAAAGTCTCGCTTGCGGTGCATTACAAGGGGCCGCTGGTGGCGCCGATCCGCAAGGGCGACCAGGTCGGCGAACTGGAAATCAAGGTTGAAGGTCTGGCGCCGGGGCATATCCCCTTGTTCGCCGGAAAGGATGTTGGCGTGGCCGGTCCTCTGGACAGGCTGATGAACGGGATTATCAGCTTCTTCTCATGAGCCGGGGAAAATTCATCGCGCTGGAAGGCGGGGAGGGGGCGGGGAAATCGACCCAGTCGCGCCTGCTCGCCGAGGCATTGCGCGCACGAGGACTGGACGTCGTGACCACTCGCGAGCCCGGGGGAACCGGAGGAGCGGAAGCGATCCGCGAGCTTTTGCTCCATGGCGATGGTGATGGCTGGGGAGCCCGCGCCGAGGCGCTGCTGTTCGCCGCTGCGCGTTCGGATCACGTCGAGAAGCTGATCCGGCCCGCTCTCGATCGCGGGGCCTGGGTCGTCTGCGATCGTTTTCTCGATTCAAGCCGAGCCTATCAGGGCGGCGGCGGCGGTCTCTCGGATGGTGACATTCGCACGCTTCATGCCATCGGCAGTGAAGGAATGCTCCCGGATCTGACCGTGCTGATCGAAGTGTCTCCCTCCGTCGCGGCCAAGCGGCTCGCCTTGCGCGACGTTGACGGAACCGATCGGATCGGCGGCCGCGAGGCGACCTACCACGCCCGGGTGGCGCAGGCATTCGCGCGGTTCGCGGAAGGCGAACCTGCACGTTTCGCACGGATCGACGGGGACGGGACACCCGAGGAAACGCGGGACCGTGTACTCGCCGCGCTGACCGGCCTGATGGGCGAAGGCACATGAGCGAGGAACTCCCGTTCGTCGGCCAGCACGCCGCGTGGCAAGAATGGCTGGCCGCGATCGATTCCGGGCGCATGCACCATGGTTGGCTGCTGGCTGGCGGCAAGGGCCTGGGCAAGCGCGGTTTCGCGCGGGTGGCCGCGGCCGAACTGGTACGATTGCCCGGCGCGCCGAGGCCCGACCCGGACACCCATCCGGACATTCACATCCTCGAGCATCTTCCCGCCAACGACGACGAGGCGAAGAAGAAGGCTGAGGGCAAGCCTTACCAGACCAAGCGCAATATCTCGGTCGACCAGGTGCGCGAAATGATCCGACGCCTTGCGACGAAGCCAACGCTGGGCGATCGCCGCGCCATCATCATCGATCCGGCCGACGATATGGAGAAGAGCGCGGTCAACGCACTGCTGAAAGCGCTTGAGGAGCCCCCTACGGGAACCTACTTCCTGCTGCTGGCCCATCAGCCGGGGCGCCTGCTGCCCACTATCCGCTCGCGCTGCCGGGTCTTGCGCTTCGCCGCTTTGAACGAGCAGGAACTCGATGAAGTCCTTCGCCGGGATGCGCCTCATTCCGATGCAGAGACGCGGCGTGCCGCAGTGGCGGCATCGCATGGGTCGCCGGGCATCGCCATCAGCTTCGTCGAACATGATCTTGGCCCCATTCACCGCCTGATGATGCAGATCCTGCGAGAAGGTGATGCAGATTATCATTTGCGCGGCAGCCTTTCCGAAGAGATGGGTGCTCGCCCGGCACGGGATCGCCAACTGGCCACGCTGGAACTGGCGCGAACGGCGCTCGCCAACGAACTGGCCGGCGCATCGCCCGCGCGCCAGATGCGGCTGATCGAGGCACATGGCACCCTGACACGCCTGTCTACGCAGGCGCCGACCTACAATTTCGACGCGGGCCTCCTGATAATGGAAATTGGCGGGTTGCTGGCTTCGGCCGCTATGCCTAGAGAGACGGCTCGCTAAGACACTCCTGGAAAAGAAAGCGCGACGCCGCATGGGCGAGCCCTATTATATAACGACAGCGATCAGCTACCCCAACGGCAAGCCGCATATCGGCCATGCCTACGAGGCGATCGCCGCCGACGTCATTGCCCGTTTCAAGAAAGCCGAAGGCTTCGATGTCCGGTTCCAGACCGGCACGGACGAGCACGGCCTGAAGATGGCGCAAAAGGCACGCGATCTGGACACGACACCTGCGGATCTGGCAACGGAAATGTCAGGTCATTTCCGTGAGATGTGCGATGTCTTGAATGTCGGTTATGATGTTTTCATCCGTACGACGGAGCCACGCCATCACGCCGCGACGCAGGAACTGTGGCGCCGGATGGAGGCCAATGGCGACCTCTATCTCGATCGGTACGAGGGTTGGTACTCCGTCCGCGACGAAGCCTATTACGACGAAGGCGAACTGGTCGCAGGCGAAGGTGGGGAAAAGCTGTCCCCGCAGGGAACGCCGGTAGAGTGGACGGTCGAGGAATCGTGGTTCTTCCGCCTGTCTAAATATCAGGACAAGCTGCTCGAACTCTACAATTCGACCGACTTCATCCGTCCCGAGACGCGCAAGAACGAAATCCTGCGTTTCGTCGAGGGCGGCCTTCGCGACCTTTCGGTTTCCCGCACCAGTTTCGACTGGGGCATCAAGGTGCCCGGCAGCGAAAATCACGTGATGTACGTCTGGGTCGATGCGCTCACCAACTACATCACCGGCCTTGGCTTCCCCGAAGAAACGAGCGAATTCGCCAGGTTCTGGCCTGCCGACGTTCACCTCATCGGCAAGGACATCGTCCGTTTCCACACCGTCTACTGGCCGGCCTTCCTGATGAGCGCCGGGCTGGAACTTCCCAAGCAGGTGTTCGGCCACGGCTTCCTGCTCAACCGGGGGCAGAAGGAATCGAAGTCACTCGGCAATGTTACCGACCCGATCGGTCTGGCCGAGACATATGGCGTCGACACGCTCCGCTATTTCTTCCTGCGCGAAGTGGCATTCGGTCAGGACGGATCGTGGTCCGCCGAAGCCATCGTGACGCGGGCCAATGCCGAACTCGCAAACAGTTTCGGCAATCTTGCCCAGCGCAGTCTTTCCATGATTTTCAAGAACATGGATGGAGAACTTAAGGGCGATCTTCCAAAGGCCGAAGCTGATCTGGCCCTGCTTTCGGCCGTTGCCGAAGGCATTGCCGGCCTGCGCACGGCGTTCGACGAACTGTCGTTCAGCGAGGGCCTCGAGGCATGGATGCGCGCCGTCTTCGCCTGCAACCAGTATGTCGATGAACAGGCTCCGTGGACCCTGCGCAAGACCGATCCCGCGCGCATGGAAGCAGTGCTGATGATGCTGTTCCAGGTCGTTCGCGACCTCGCTATCGCGGTTCGTCCCGTGGTTCCCACTTCCATCGACAAGTTGCTGGACCAGATGGGCCAGCCTGCCGAAGCGCGCAGTTTCGCGGCTCTCGCCGACGATGGCTGGTTCGCGGCTCTCGCCGCCAGCGGTTTCAAGGTCGACAAGCCGGTCGGCGTTTTCCCGCGCCTTGAACTGCCGGACGAAGCCGCCGCGTGATGCTCATCGATTCGCATTGCCACCTCGAATACGAAGGTCTCGTTGAGGACCAGACAGGTGTTCTCGACCGGGCCCGCGCGGCGGGCATTCGCGGATTTCTGAACATCTCGACGCGCCGCAGCGAATGGGAGAGGGTGGTCGCCACTGCTGCTCGTGAACCCGATGTATGGGCCTCGGTCGGTATTCATCCGCATGAGGCGGATCAGCATGCCGACCTTGGCGAGGCCGCGCTTCTCGAAGCGACCCGGCATCCCAAGGTCATCGGCATCGGCGAAACCGGTCTCGACTATTATTACGACAAGTCCGACCGTGAGGTGCAACAGGCCTTGTTCCGCACGCATATCACGGTGGCCCGCGAAACCGGGCTGCCGCTGATCATTCACACGCGGGACGCCGAAGCGGACACGTTCCATATCCTTGAGGACGAGATGGGGAAGGGGGCGTTCCCGGCCCTGATCCACTGTTTCACCGCCAGCGCCGATTTCGGCCGCAAGGTGCTGGATCTGGGACTGACGATTTCGATTTCCGGCATTGTGACATTCAAGAATGCCAAGGACTTGCAGGAGGTTGTTGCCACCATTCCGGAGGATCGCCTGCTGGTCGAAACGGATTCGCCGTTCCTTGCGCCGGTGCCACATAGGGGCAGGCGCTGCGAGCCGGCATTCACGGCCGATACGGCGCGTTTCGTAGCCGATCTGCGCGGCGTTTCCGTGGAGGAACTCGGCGAAGCGACGACGCGCAACTTCTTTTCGCTGTTCACGAAGGCCGCAGCGTGAAGGTTACCATTCTCGGCAGCGGCACTTCGACCGGTGTTCCTCGCCTTGGCGGCGAATTCGGCGCCGACTGGGGCCTGTGCGATCCCGACGAACCCAGGAATCGACGGACCCGCGTTTCCATCCTTCTGGAAAGCGATGCCGGCGCCAGGATCCTGGTGGACACCTCCACGGATCTGCGCGCGCAGCTTCTTCAGAACGAAATCCACCGCATCGACGCCGTGTTCTGGACGCACGACCATGCGGACCATTGCCACGGCATCGATGATTTGCGCCCGCTTCGCTACGGCCGCGCAGGCCCGATCCCCGGCTTTGCGAACTCCGAGACCGTCAGGCGGCTGCGCCAGCGTTTCGGATATGTCTTCGCCGGGCAGTTCGGTTATCCGACACTGATTTCGCTGGATAATCTCGACACTCTGAGGCTCTGCGAAGGGTTTCGCGTGGATCATGCGCAAATGCCGCACGGTCCTGCGGAATCGACCGCGTTTCGGTTTGATTGTGACGGAAAATCAGTCTGTTACATGACGGACTTCAGTGAAATTACCCGCGACATGATCGACTTGTGCTACGGCGCCGATCTTCTCGTGGTCGACTGCCTGCGCCGCGAACCGCATCCGACGCACGCACATCTTGGCATGGCACTGGAGCTCGCGGAAGTCTGCCGGGTCGGACAAGCGGTGTTGACCCATCTCGACAAGAGCATGGATTATGCGACACTAAGCGCCGAAGTGCCCGAGAATGTTCGGGTTGCCTATGACGGAATGGTGATCGAGCCGTGAACCAGACAGGAATGATCGTCGGCATCATCGCGGTGATCGGGGCGCTCATTCTCGTTACGAGCAATTCCCGTTTCCGATCCTTGCCTAAGAGCAGGATGCTCAAGATGGCGTTGATCTGGGCCGTGATCATCATCGGGCTTGTCCTGCTGATCCAGGTGACGGGCTTCAGGATAAAGCCGTGACACCGCGCTCAGCGGTGCATGGTTTAACATAATCTCTATTATCAATCTTGCATATGCGCTCGGGGAACATGACAGAAACTCGCCATCAGCAGCTTGACCGGCTCCTCTCGATCATGGCGCGGCTTCGCGATCCCGTTTCCGGTTGCGAATGGGATGTCGCGCAGAGTTTTGAAACCATCGCGCCCTATACCATCGAGGAAGCCTACGAGGTTGCCGATGCCATTGCCCGGCAGGACCTGACCGATCTGCGTGATGAACTGGGCGATCTGCTGCTTCAGGTCGTTTTCCATGCCCGCATGGCCGAGGAAGACGGGCATTTTGCTTTCGGCGATGTGGCCGCCGCGATCTCCGACAAGCTCGAAGCCCGTCACCCGCATATCTTTGCCGACGATGCCACGGGAGATGCCCAGACGGAGCGTTGGGAAAAGCTGAAGGCGAAAGAGCGCAAGGACAAGGGTGAAACCAGCGCTGTCGATGGCGTGGCGATATCGCTTCCCGCGCTCATGCGTGCCGAAAAGTTGCAGAAGCGAGCTGCGCGGGTCGGCTTCGACTGGCCCGACCCAAGCGGCGCGGCCGACAAGGTGCATGAGGAAATGGCGGAACTGGCGGAAGCCTCACCGGCCGAGAAACTTGAAGAAGCCGGCGACCTGTTGTTCGCCGCTGTCAATCTGGTGCGGCTCAACGGCATCGCTCCGGAAGATGCCTTGCGCGCAGCCAACGCCAAGTTCGAGCGTCGGTTCCGGGCGATGGAAGCGTTCGCCCATCGGGACGGCTTCCTGTTCGACAAGCTCTCGCTCGACGAACAGGAAGCCTATTGGCAGGCGGTAAAGGCTTCAGAGCGCGCTGAAACGGCCTAGTTCCCGTTCGGCAAGGCGGACCTGGAGGCGGAGCATCGGACCTTCAGGCCCCTCACCCGCGTCTTCTTCGGCCACTACTTCGCCCCGTGCATGTAGGAATGCGAGCCGCTGGCCATCGGCCGCCGGCAGCACGAAGCTGTAAAGCTTGGCGTCAGCCGTCAGCGTCCTGCCGACAGTTTCGAGCAGGAAATCGCAGCCCATGCCGGTAAGCGCGGACAGCGGAACGATGGTCTCGTCCGAACGCTGGGCCATCGCTTCGCGCAGTTCCTGGGCATGCGTGGCCTCAAGCAGGTCCCACTTGTTCCAGACTTCGATGATCGGGATCGCGGGCGCGGCCTCCTCACCCTCTTCGACCTGCCCTTCCCCGGTCGCCACGCCGAGATCGGCCAGAACTTCCAGCACCTGGCGCTTCTGCGATTCTGTATCCGGGTTGGCGATGTCGCGAACGTGGAGAATGATGTCGGCCGCGTTCACTTCTTCCAGCGTTGCGCGGAAGGCCGCGACGAGCTGGGTGGGAAGGTCGGAAATGAAGCCCACCGTGTCCGACAGGATCGCCTTCTCGACAGCCGGTAGACGGATCGCCCGCATTGTCGGGTCTAGCGTGGCGAACAGCAAGTCCTGCGCCATCACGCCCGCGCCCGTCAGGTAATTGAACAGCGTGGATTTGCCCGCATTGGTATAGCCCACCAGCGCAACGACCGGCCATGGTGCTTTTTCGCGGCGATCGCGGTGAAGGCCGCGGGTGCGGCGCACCTGCTCCAGCTCGCGCCGGATGCGGGCCATGCGATCGCGGATCATGCGGCGGTCGGCCTCGATCTGCGTTTCGCCCGGACCGCCCAGGAAGCCGAAGCCACCGCGCTGGCGTTCGAGGTGGGTCCAGCTGCGTACGAGACGGCCTGCCTGATAGTCCAGGTGAGCCAGTTCGACCTGGAGACGGCCTTCCGCCGTCGCCGCACGCTCGCCGAAGATTTCGAGGATCAGGCCGGTACGGTCGATGACCTTGCGCTTGAACTTCTCTTCGAGATTGCGCTGCTGGATCGCCGAAAGAGAGCCATCGACGATGATGAGCTCCGCTTCGTGCAGTTCACAGGCAACTGCGATGTTCTGGATCTGCCCCTCGCCGAACAGCGTTCCGGCGCGCGGTTCCCGGATGGGTATGGCCATGGCATCCGCCACGATCAACCCGATCGCCAGGGCGAGGCCCTTGGCCTCTTCGAGACGCGCTTCGGGATCTAGATCCCCTCTGCCGCGCATCTGCGGATAAACGACGAGGGCACGCGCACCGCGCGTGACCTCGCCCTTGAGTTCTTCGTTCAAATCAGTTCAGCTTCCGCAAGTTTCAGTCGTCGGATTCTTCATGCGCCTGAAGATCGACCGGAGTCACGGGCTGAATCGTCGAAACCGCATGCTTGTAGGCAAGCTGGACGTAGCCTTCGCGCTCCAGCAGCATGCAGAACAGATCATAGGCAGCCACGCGGCCCTGCAGCATGACGCCGTTGATCAGGAACATGGTGACCTGCACGCCCGCGTTGCGGATGCTGGAAAGGAACACGTCCTGAAGGACGCGGGTCTTCTTTCCATTGTCGGCGCCGCTCGCGAACTGGCGCGCATCGACCGGGGTCGAGGGCATGATCGTCGAGATGGCGTGCTTGTAGACGAGCTGCGACTGGCCGTCGCGGCGAAGAAGGATGGAGAAGTTGTCGAACCAGGTGACGATGCCCTGAAGCTTCACGCCCTTCACGAGGAACATGGTCACGGGCGTCTTGTTCTTGCGCAGGAGGTTCAGGAACTGGTCCTGGAGGTTCTGCCCCTTCCCTGCCGAAGTGCCGGCGGTGACGGGAGGAGCCACCGAACCGGAAGGCGACGGTGCCGCTTCGGGTTCTTCCACTGCGGGAGTGGTTCGCGGGCGCGCGGTCAGCGTACGCCGGCCATATCATTTTCTCCTTCTTTTTGGCGGCCGCTGTGCGGTCCGCGATCTGGTCACCGGAAAATCCCGATGCCGTTCTCGAATCGAAATCTATCGACTTGCTGCAATGCAGTAAACGCGAAAAATGTAGCATTCTTGTGACAGGTGCCCGGATACACTTGATGGAGGATGCGTCCGGGCCATGCCGTGGCCTTGAAAAATCGCGGTAACTTGCGGTTCTTCAGGCCTGTTCCTCGCTTTCGTGTTCCCCTTCGCGGCGCTCGGCCATGCCCAGAAGCTTCAGTTTCCGGTGGAGCGCCGAACGTTCCATGCCGATGAAGGAGGCCGTCTTCGAGATATTGCCCGAAAATCGGCGGATCTGGACACGCAGGTACTCGCGCTCGAAGCTTTCCCGTGCTTCGCGCAACGGGGCGCTCATCATCACCGTGACGCCGGCGTCGCCGCCGCCGCGGCTGTTGAAGATTTCCGGCGGCAGCATGTCGGCATCGATCCGCGCCAGCTTCTCGCGCGGGGCCATGATGACCGTCCGCTCGACCACATTGCGCAGTTGCCGCACGTTGCCGGGCCATTCATATGCTTGGAGCGCGGTCATCGCCTCTCCGGTGACTTGCGGCGGGGGAACCCCCTGCTCATTGGCGTAGCGCGCGAAGAAATGGTCGATCAGGGCGGGAATGTCGTCCCGCCGCTCCCGCAGGGCAGGAATCGTTACCGGAACCACGTTGAGGCGATAGAACAGGTCTTCGCGGAAGCGCCGCTCGGCAATTTCCTTTTCCAGGTCGCGCGAGGTCGAGGATACGACCCGAACATCGACGCGAATCTGGCGGGTGCCGCCAACCCGGACGAACGCCTGATCGGTCAGGACCCTCAGGATGCGGGCCTGCGTGGACAGCGGCATGTCGGCCACTTCGTCGAAATAGAGCGTGCCGCCATCCGCCGTTTCCAGAAGCCCCGGACGGATCAGGGCGCCGTCCGCTTCCTCCCCGAACAGTTCCTGCTCGAAGCGTTCCGGCGTGATCCGCGCGGAATTGACGCTGACGAAAGCGTTTCCGGCCCGCGCGCTCCATGCATGGAGCTGGCGCGCGGCCACTTCCTTGCCCGAACCGGCCGTCCGGTGATGAGCAGGCGGCTTCCGGTGTTGGCCACCCGCTTGAGGGTGGCGCGGACCTGATTGATCGAGCCGCTCGACCCGGTGAACTCCTCACCCATCGAGAAGTCGTGCCGAAGCTGCGCGTTCTCGCGGCGCAGGCGCTCTGTCTCGGTGGCACGGCCGACGAGATGGAGCAGCTTCTCCGCCTCGAACGGCTTTTCGATGAAGTCCACCGCGCCCCGGCTGATCGCGGCCACGGCTGTATCGATGTTCCCATGACCTGAGAAGATGATGACCGGCAGTTCCGGTTCGCGCGCCTTGATCGCATCCAGCACTTCCAGACCGTCCATGGGGCTGCCGTGCAGCCAGACGTCGAGGAGGACCAGCGAGGGACGGCGGGCGTCGATGGCGTCAAGCGCGGAGCCGCTGTCGCCCGCAGTGCGGCATTCGTAGCCTTCATCGCTGAGAACGCCGGCCACCAGTTCGCGGATGTCGCGTTCGTCGTCCACGATCAGGATTTCTAGAGCCATGGCAATGTCTTCTTGGTCAGGAGGATGGGAGTGGCAGGCAGGGTGCGGCAAGCCGGGATCATTCGGCGGCCTCCTGCTTGCGTGTATGGGCGAGCGGATCGGTGGCGAAGCGCATGGTTACGGTCGTGCCGCCGCCGGCGGTCGGCAGGAACAGCATTTCGCCGCCATGCTCCTCGATGATCTTGTTCACGATGGCGAGACCGAGGCCGGTGCCCTTCTCTCGCGTGGTGACGTAAGGTTCGATGATGCGTTCGCGGTCCTGCGAAAGTCCGATGCCGTTGTCGGCGATGCGGACGAGGATCGCCTCGGGCAGCGCCTCCACGGTGACGGCGTCGCGCCGCGATAGTCGGCCGGGGCATCCTTGGTCTTCGCCTCGATGGCCTCGACCGCGTTCTTCAGCACGTTGGTCATGGCCTGGCCGTACTGGTGGCGGTCGCAGTCGATCGAGCTGATGGCGGGATCGCCGGCGAAGCTGAAGGCGATATCCGGCCTTGCGACTTCCTGGAGGAACAGTGCCTGCCGGGTCAGCGCAACCGGATCTTCGGCGCGGAACACCGGCTTCGGCAGGCGGGCGAAGGAGGAGAACTCGTCGACCATCTTGCGAAGATCGCCCACCTGACGAATGATCGTGCGCGTAAGGTCTTCGAACAGCTCGGGATTGTCGACGATCTGCTTGCGATAGCGCCGGCTGAGACGTTCGGTGGCAAGCTGGATCGGCGTGAGCGGGTTCTTGATCTCGTGGGCGATGCGGCGGGCCACGTCGGACCATGCCGCCGTGCGCTGGTCGAGCAGCTGGCGGGTGATGTCCTCGAACGTGATGACATGCCCGGTCACGTCGCGCGTCACCTTGACGGCGAAGGTCAGCAGGTCT
Source organism: Novosphingobium sp. ST904 (assembly GCF_001298105.1). GTDB lineage: Bacteria > Pseudomonadota > Alphaproteobacteria > Sphingomonadales > Sphingomonadaceae > Novosphingobium. The sequence goes on from NZ_LGJH01000146.1 coordinate 45,114, forward strand.
CCGTGGCGGTTGTACTGGACCAGCCCGCCAGAGCCACCCTGCTCGATCAGGGCGGCAAACTGCGGCGCCAGATCGGAAAGCGGCATGTCTTCAGGCAGTTCGGAGCGCTGGGTCAGGAGCTTCTGCGCCGTGCTGTTCATCAGCAGGATGCGCCCTTCCGTATCGAGCGAGATGATGCCCGAGGTCACGGATTCCAGCACTGCTTCGATGAACACGCGGCGTTCGTGAAGCTGGCGGTTGGCCCCCAAAAGAGCCTGGGTCTGCTTCTCGATCTGCGCGGTCATGCGGTTGAACGCGCGATTGAGTAGGCCGATCTCGTCAGCGCCGGTACGGCCTTCGATCCGCAAGGCGAAGTTGCCGCTGCCGACCCTTCGAGCCGCATCGACGAGTTCGTAGAGCGGCTTGACCTGACGGTCGGCGAAGCGGAGCGCGAACCATACGGCAAGCCCGACGAGTGCCAGCGACGCAACGAACAAAGCCACGTTGAAGCGCAGCTGGAGTACGCGGGCGCGGCTCGTCAGCACTTCGTAGGCCTGGACGATGTTCTCCGCGTTTTCGGCGCGCTGCCCCTGGCTGAGTGCGAGCAGGTCCGAACTGCGGGCGGCATAAAGATAGACGCCTGCCTCCCGTTCGATCGGCACGACGGCCACCACCCGGTCGGCGTTCGAGGTTACGACCAGCGGCTCCCCTTTGTTGAGGCGGGCCTGGACTTCGGGAGTGATTCGCTTGTCATCGGTCTTCCCCTCGGGATCGACGATGATCGGCGTGCGCTGGCTACCGTCGTTCGCGACCTGGATGATCGCGGCTACCGACAGGTTGCGGCGGACCACCTGGCTGGCGAAGAACTGCTGGAAATAGGCGCTGGCAACCGGCGATTCGCCGAGAGTGACGCGGGTGTCGTTGGCCATGGCGGCGGATTCGTAGCCGACGTCACGCTGGGTCTGCTCGTAGTAGCCGCGCGCCAGCTTGTTCGCATTTTCCAGCAGCCCGCGCGAGGAGTCCGAGAACCAGAATTCGACGCCGGACTGGAACAGCCAGGACGCGAAAACCACCACCAGCAGCGTGGGAACGGCCGAAATCAGCGAGAAGATGAAGACCAGGCGGACGTGCATCTGGCCGGTGCCGCCAATGTTCTCGGCGGCGCGGCGCAGTGCCATCCGGCGCCCCAGCAGCACGAGGATGGCCATGGCCGGAACCAGCGTGCCGACCAGCAGCGTTGCCGTGAGGTTGGAGGGCAGCAATTGCCCCTTGTCCCGCGAATTTAGCGCGACCCAGGTGATGCCGGTCATCACTAGGAAAGCGACGATCGAGAGCACTTCCATCATCGCGAAGAAGTTCGCGCGGCGGGCTGCAACCTGCATGCGCCGCCACCATCGTGGCCAGGCGCGTTTGTGGATCATGATCTCGCTCATCGTTGCGCTGTTACAACGCCGGTGTTGCCTGTTTGCAAGAGCAAATCCATCAATGCCCGATCAGGAACGACGAGTGAAGTCCTCGGGGTCGAGTGCAAGCTCGCCAAGACGCTTGCGCAAGGTGTTGCGATTAATCCCGAGTGCCTGGGCTGCACGAAGCTGGTTTCCGCCTGTCTCTTTAAGCACTTCCGCAAAAAGCGGACGCTCGAATGCGGCTGCCGCCGTTTCGTAGATCGTGCCGTTCGCCGGGCGCGTGGCCGCCAGCCAGCGGCTGACCGCCTGCGCGATGTCGTCGGGTTCGCTGACGTCAGCAGGCGCCGACGAAGTATCCGCGGCCAGCAAAGGCAGGATGCTCTCGGGATCGATCGCATCCTCGCGTGCCAGCAGGGCGAGCCGGTAGATGAAATTCTTGAGCTCGCGCACATTGCCGCGCCAGGGCTGGCGGCTGAGCAGTTCCGCCGCTTCGGCGGTCAACTGCCGGCGCGGCAACCCCTCGTTGGTGGCGTGCTGAAGGAAATGGCGGGCCAGTACCTCGATGTCGTCCCGGCGGTCGCGCAGCGGCGGCATATGGATCGGCACGACATTGAGCCGGTAGTAGAGATCTTCGCGGAAGCGCCCGGCAGCGATCTCCGGCTCCAGATCCTTGTTGGTGGCAGCGATTATGCGCACGTCCAGCCTTATCTCGTCCCGCCCGCCGACGCGCCGCACCGTGCCCGACTGGAGCGCCCGCAACAGCCGGGTCTGGGCCTGCATCGGCATGTCGCCGATTTCGTCGAGGAACAGGGTGCCGCCCGCTGCCTGCTCGAACTTGCCGACATGCCGGGCGACCGCGCCGGTAAAGGCGCCCTTTTCATGGCCGAACAGCTCGCTCTCGATCAGCTCGGCCGGAATTGCCGCTGTGTTCACGGCGATGAACGGACCTGCCCGGCGGTGCCCGAGATTGTGGACCGCTTCCGCCACCAGTTCCTTGCCGGTGCCGGATTCGCCAAGGATCAGCACGGTCAGATCGTTGCGCAGGACGCGCGTGATCATGCGGAATACCGTTTGCATGGCAAGGCTGCGGCCGACCAGCGGCAGCCCGTCGCCCAGCGGTTCGTCGCCTTCGGGGGCGCTGCCCTGCCCTGCACCTGCCGCCTGGCGCACGGTTCGGGCCAGTTCGTCGATATCGAAGGGCTTGGGGAAGTACTCGAAGGCCCCGGTATCGGTTGCGCGAACGGCGGTATCGAGGGTGTTCTGGGCCGAAAGGATGACGATCGGCATCGCCGGATGCAGCGCCCTTACCCGGTCGATCGTCTCGATTCCGTCGCCGTCAGGCAGCATGACGTCGGTGACGAGGGCCTGATAGCTGCCCTCGCCAAGCAGCCGGTCTCGTTCGCCGATCGACTGGCAATGGATGACGGTGAAACCCTCGGCCTCCAGCGCGGCGGTGATGACGATGGCGATCGAAAGGTCGTCCTCGACGAGCAGCACGCTCATGCAGCCGGCCTCCTTCTGGTTGAGCGGCTGCGGGTTTCGCGGGCCAGGGGCAAGTGGACACGGAAATGGGTGAACCCGCCTTCCTCGTCGCGTTCGTGCGTGATGCGTCCGTTCATGTCGCGCACCAGCTTGCGTACGAGAGGAAGGCCCAGCCCCTGACCGGATTTCTTGGTGGTGACGAAGGGCTCGAAGATATGATCGCGCATCGCCGGCTCCACGCCCGGACCATTGTCTGACACGCGCAGTTCCACCGGCAGGCGCACCGGCTCTCCGGAATCGCTGGTGTGGAGCTGGAGGCCGCTGGCGAAGCGCGTGCGGATCGTTACGCGGGGGGCCTCCTCAGCCGCGCAGGCCTCGGAAGCATTGGCCACGAGGTTGATGATGACCTGCACCAGCGCATCCGGGCTGCCGAGCACGGCGGGCAGCGAAGGGTCGAATTCCTCGACAAGACCCACCCGCTCCGGCGCATCACCGCGCGCGGCGGACATCACGTTGATCGCGCGCGCGCGGCTTCGTGAAGGTTGCAGGGTTCGACCGGCGGAGCCGTGCGGCGGCTGAGCTTCTGCATCTGGTCGATCAGATTGGCGATGCGATCGACTTCGAGCGTGATAAGCTCGGTCAGTGCGCGGTCCTTGTCTTCGATCTTGCGGGCAAGGAGCTGGGCCGCGCCGCGAATGCCGGCCAGAGGGTTCTTGATCTCGTGAGCCATGATTTCCGGCCCGCGCAGCACTGCATTGTCCGGGCCGCCGGAATCGTCGCCCAGCGCCTCGGTGGCGGTGTTGTCATGGATCGTAAGCACCTGCCAGCCCGGCGTATCGGCCACCGGGGCGACGTTGATGTCGATCCTTCGTGCGCCCTTGCCCTTGAGCGTGACCACGACTTCGCGCGCCGAAACCGGCGTTTCATAATCGTCGAGACGCTCCAGCAGGAGCTGGTCGGAAAACGTCAGGATCTCGCGCAGCGGCATGCCGACCAGCAAGCGCAGCGATTGCCCGAAGAACTGCTCGGCGGCGGGGTTGAGCGATGCGATCCGCAGCCCCGGTTCCAGCAGCACGACAGCCTGGGGAAGGCTTGCGAGAAGCCGCGAAGCCGCGGGCAAGGCCGTGTGCGGCGCGAGGCTCATGCAGCCTGACGGTCTGCCGATGCGGTTTCGCTGCCCTGGTCACGGTAAGGCGCATAGAATTCGGCTAGCAGACGCAGCACTTCGTCAGGATCGTTGACGAAATTGATGCGGTTGCGGAACTCGGCCGAACCCTTGATGCCCTTGATGTACCATCCTAGGTGCTTGCGGGCCATCTTCACGCCCGTATCGCTGCCGTAGTGGGAGAGCATGTCCTCGTAGTGTTCGCGGATGATTTCGTACTGCTTGCCGAAACCGGGCTCTTCCATAAGCCCGTTGCCGCGCCACCACTGCATGACTTTGGCGAGAATCCACGGCTTGCCGTAAGCGCCGCGACCGATCATCAGGCCATCGGCACCGGACTGTTCCAGCGCCCTGGCGGCATCCTCGATATCCAGGATATCGCCATTGACGATGACCGGGATCGAGACCGCGTCCTTCACGCCGCGCACGAAAGCCCAGTCGGCCGAGCCCTTGTACATCTGGCTGCGGGTGCGGCCGTGGACGGTGATCATCTTGGCACCGAGGTCTTCGGCGATGCGCGCTAGTTCGGGGGCGTTGAGACTGTCATGGCACCAGCCCATGCGCATCTTCACGGTGACGGGAACCTTCACGGCCTTGACCGTGGCTTCGATCAGCCGGGTGGCGAGAGGAATGTCGCGCATGAGCGCCGATCCGGCATCGCCGTTGACGACCTTGCGGACCGGGCAGCCCATGTTGATGTCGATGATGGCGGCGCCCCGATCCTCGACGAGTTTGGCGGCTTCGGCCATCTGTTCCGGCTCGCAGCCGACGAGCTGCATCGAAACCGGATCCTCGATCTGGTCCCACATGGCCTTCTGAAGCGAAACGCGCGTCTCACGGATGGCGGCCGGGCTGGCGATCATCTCGGTGACGTTCAGACCCGACCCGAATCCGCGCACCATGCGGCGGAACGGCAAATCGGAAACGCCCGTCATCGGGGCGAGCACGACCGGACAGTCGATCGTCACGGGACCGACTTCGATCGGCTTCAGAGCCGGAGGAGTAGGCAGTGTGTTCATTGCGCGAGCCCGGAATTGCCTAAAAAACGTATAGTGCCTAAAAAACAGGCAGCGCATAGTGGATTGCCCTCGCCTCGGCAAGCGATTACCGGCAACGACAATGTCGCAAGACCTGTCAGAAACGCTCCCGCGTCCCGCCGAACATCCCCGCACAGCCGCTATCGTGGTGGCTGCAGGCAAAGGACTGCGCGCAGGCCAGCCTGTTCCCAAACAATTTGCGCTCTGGCGCGGCAAGCCGGTGGTTCGCCATTCGGCCGAAGCGCTGGCCCGCGCGGGGATTTCGCCGATTCTCGTCGTGATCCCCCAGGGCGCCAAGGAAATCGCCGCCGAAGCGCTGGCCGGCATCCCCGGTGTCCAGTTGGCGAACGGCGGCGAAACACGGCAGGAATCGGTCAGGCTCGGGCTCGAAGTGCTTGTGAGCGGCCATCCCGACCGGGTTCTGATCCACGACGCGGCCCGGCCGATTCTCCCTGGCCCCGTGATCGACAGGCTGATGGATGCCCTGGCGGTTCATGAGGCGGCGATTCCCGTGCTGACCGTCGTGGACAGCCTCGCTCACGCCGAGCCCGGCGAGGTTTGGCAGATGATGGGCGCCCCTGCCCGCCGCGAGGATATTCGCCGCGTACAGACCCCTCAGGCCTTCCGATTCCCCGAAATCCTCGCCGCCCACCGCGCATGGGACGGGCCGACCACCGCCGGAGACGACGCGCAGGTGGCGCAGGCGTCCGGCATGGGTATCGCGCTCGTCGAAGGAGACGAAGCCTTGCACAAGCTGACATATGCCGCGGACTTCGCCGGCGCCCTGCCGCCGATCCGCGTCGGCACCGGTTATGACGTCCACCGTCTGGAAGAAGGTGAGGAACTCTGGCTTTGCGGCGTGAAGATCGCCCATACTCACGGCCTGTCCGGCCATAGCGATGCCGATGTCGCCATCCACGCGCTGGTCGACGCTTTACTCGGCGCCGTGGGCAAGGGCGACATCGGCCAGCACTTCCCGCCCAGCGACCCCCAGTGGAAGGGCGCTGCATCCGACCGGTTCCTGGCACATGCCGCGAAGCTCGTGGCCGAGGCCGGCTATGTGCTTGGCAATGCGGACGTGACGATCATCTGCGAAGCGCCCAAGATCGGCCCGCACCGCGAAGCCATGCGCTCTCGCCTCGCCGAAATCCTCGGCGCCGATCCCTCCCTTGTCAGCGTGAAGGCAACCACGACCGAGAAGCTGGGTTTCACTGGCAGGGCAGAGGGAATCGCCTGCCAGGCTGCGGTCAGCCTGGTCAGGATTTAAGGAGCCTACGATGCCTGCTTTCCGCAAGATGCTCACTTTAGCCGCGGTGTCCGCGCTCGCGATCCTGCCCGGCCTGGCAAATGCCCAGCAGTCCGCCTGCCTGACCAAGGCCGAGGCGCGATCCCTGTTCGGCTATGCCCTTCCCCAGGTCATTTCCGGCACCAGCAAACGGTGCGCCCAGGTCTTGCCCAGCGATTCCTACCTGCGCAATCACGGCGCCGAACTCGTCGCGCGCTATACGGCGCAGAAAAGTCGTTACTGGCCTGAAGCCAAGATCGCCTTCCTCAAGCTGGGCGAAGGCAAAGATGCGCAAGTCGGCCAGTTCGCGCGCAATCTTCCCGACGAATCGCTTCGTCCGCTGGTCGACATCACTGTCGAGGGGATGGTCTCGCAGGGTCTTCCGCTGAAATCCTGCGACAAGGTCGATCTCGCGCTCGACCTGCTCTCCCCTCTCCCGCCCGAAAACACCGCCGGCCTCATCGCGCTGCTCATCGAAGTCACCTCGAAGGCTGACGAAGTGGCGCCCGGCAAGGCGAAGCTCGGCGGCTTCACTCTCTGCAAGGACTGACATGTCTGGCAACATCCTATTCCCGCAGGACCTTTACGACCTTGCCGTGCGCGTGATCGCCGAAAACAAGGCGATCGGCCGCAAGGTCGCGCTGGCCGAGAGCTGTACGGGTGGCCTCGTCTGCGCCGCGCTGACCGAAGTGGCCGGCTCCTCCGCCGTGCTCGACCGCGGATTCGTGACCTATTCGAACGAATCGAAGCAGGAGATGCTGGGGGTCGCGTCGGATATCATCGACACGCTTGGCGCGGTTTCTCCGGCTACGGCATGGGCGATGGCGCAAGGGGCGATCACGCACAGCAATGCCGACGTGGCGGTCGCGATCAGCGGCATTGCCGGGCCCGAAGGCGGCAGCGAACTCAAGCCGGTGGGAACCGTGGTCTTTGCCCGCGCGCATCGCGGCGAGGAAGAGGTCCATGCCGAACAGAAGCTGATCGAAGGTGCGAACCGCGCTGAAATCCGCCACCACGCGGCAGTGCGCGCTGGAACTGCTGCTGCCTGGAACCGAGTTGCCCGCCTACGCGGACTGAGCGTTCATCGTCCCGGAGCGATCCGGGAGATGCCTGTCCGGTCAGACCGGTTCGCCGTAAAGTTCGTGGGCGCGGGTTTCGAAGGCGGCCACCATCTTGCGGAAGGCCTTGTCGAAATACTGGCCTGCCAGCTTCTCGAACAGGGCGTTGCGGAAGCTGAAGCGCACGTCGAATTCGATATCGCAGCTATGCGCATCGACCGGATGGAACGTCCAGTGGTTGTGCAGGTCCTTCATCGGCCCGTCGACATAGTGGACCTTGATCTCGCGCGCGCGAACCTTCTCGACGCGCGAGGTGAACTTTTCGCGCAGGGCCTTGAAGCCGACCAGCATGTCCGCGACCATTTCGGTTCCGGTGTCGGACTTCACCCGGGTGGCGACCACCCAGGGCAGGAATTCCTGATAACGGCCGACATCGGCTACGAGGTCGAACATCTGCTCGGCGCTGTAGGGCAAGCGCTGGGTTTCGTGGATTCCGGGCACTGTAACGTCTTCCGGCTCAGCGCGGCGTCTTTGTCAGCGCGGCCTTGGCCAGTTGCGCTTCGCGGGCGGCGCGCATTTCGGCGAAGTCCTTGCCGGCGTGATAGCTCGAACGCGTCAGCGGCGAGGATGCGACCTGCAGGAAACCCTTCGCACGGGCGATGGCGCCATAGGCATCGAACGCCTTGGGGGTCACGAATTCCTTGACCTCGGCGTGCTTCGGCGTGGGACGCAGGTACTGGCCCATGGTCAGGAAATCGATATCGGCGCAGCGCATGTCATCCATGACCTGATGGACTTCCAGACGCTCCTCACCCAGACCCAGCATCACGCCGGACTTGGTGAAGATCTTCGGATCGTGGGCCTTGACCTCTTCCAGCAGGCGCAGTGACGCATAGTAACGGGCGCCGGGGCGGATGGTGGGATAAAGGCGGGGCACGGTCTCGAGGTTGTGATTGTAGACGTCGGGGCCGGCAGCCACGATCGCCTCGATCGCGCGGCGCATCTTGCCGCGGAAGTCGGGCGTGAGAATTTCGATCGTGGTCGACGGAGTCGCGGCGCGCAGGGCCTGGATCACCTTCACGAACTGGTGGGCGCCGCCATCGGGCAGGTCGTCCCGGTCGACCGAGGTGATGACGATGTGCTCAAGACCCGTCTTGAGCGCCAGTTCGGCGACATGTTCCGGTTCGGAAGGGTCCACGCGGCCGGGCATTCCGGTCTTCACATTGCAGAACGCGCAGGCGCGTGTGCAGGTGTCGCCCAGAATCATCACCGTGGCGTGCTTCTTCGTCCAGCATTCGCCGATGTTCGGGCAGGCCGCTTCTTCGCAGACCGTGTTGAGCTTGAGGTCCCGCATGAGCTGGCGCGTTTCGCCATAACCCTTGCTGGTCGGCGCCTTGACGCGGATCCAGTCAGGCTTGCGCTGACGTTCGGGCTTCTGCTCGGGGCTCGGCACGGAGGAAAGGTCGTTCATGGCGTCCAGATAGTCGCAAGCTTGCCTGCTTGCCAGTGCGAATATCCGCTCTATGGGTTGCGTGCGTTTCAATGGAGGCAACCCATGACAGATTCCAACGCCCCGCAATCAGAACAACGCGTCCTCGATACCCTGATCGACGGCTATCGCCGGTTCCGCAACAGCGGGTGGAGCCCCCACCGAGAGCGTTGGGAGCGTCTCAGCGAGGGGCAGCAACCCGAGGTGATGATCGTGGCCTGCTCCGACAGCCGCGTTGACCCTTCGCAGATCTTCGACGTCGATCCGGGCGAGATCTTCGTGGTCCGCAATGTTGCGGCGCTCGTCCCGCCCTTCGAGACCACGCCCGGCCATCACGGTGTTTCCGCTGCGCTTGAATTCGCGGTGCAGGTGCTGAAGGTGAAGGAAATCGTGGTCATGGGCCACGGCATGTGCGGCGGCTGCAAGGCGGCGCTCACGCAGGAGCTTCATGGCGCCGAGCCGGGACAAGGCGGTTTCATCGCTGACTGGATTTCGATGCTGGATGAGGCCCGCGCTCCCGTCGCCGCGCAATTCGGCACGACCGGACGCCCGGCCGAACGCCAGATGGAGCAGGCCGCGGTGCGCGTCAGCATCGACAATCTGATGACGTTCCCCTGCGTTCGCCACAAGGTGAAGACCGGTGAACTCAAGCTGCGCGGCGCGTTCTTCGCGATCTCAGACGGGCAGCTTCATCTGATGGATGACGCCAGCGGAAAATTCGCACCGATTTCCTGACCCTTCGGGAAACGGCAAAAGAAAAGGGCGGCGGGTTATTCCCGCCGCCCTTTTCGTGTCTTTGGCCAGGTTACGTCGGCTTACGAGGCCGGCGTAGTCTTGGAAGCGGCATAAGCCGACCAGAGCTTGGCGATCGGTGCGCGCGTGCCGGTGACCTTGGCGAGGCTGGCTTGCGCATCGGCGGCCTTGCCCTGCATGGCCTGAGCCATGCCGAGGCGGAGATTCGCCTTGTTGGCATCGACGCCGGGCTTGCCGAGCGCGACCTTGTAAAGTTCTTCGGCCTTCGCGTACTGCTCGTAGCTCAGGAAGACGTCCGCCGAGCCGGTCACGGAGGCGGCCGTTGCGGCAGGCTTGAGAGCGTCGCGTTCGGCGGCCGGAAGCGATGCCTTGTCCGCCGCAACGCGGCCGGCGCTGTTGGCACGGTCCTGGCCGACCTCGGCCTGGGTCAGAAGACCCTTCGCAAGGCCCTGGTCCATGACCTTGACGGCTTCGCCCGGGAACGCGCGCGGATCGACGTTCTGGATATATTCGAAGTAATCCCGCTTGTCCTTCATCGAGCCCGTCGCGAACATCAGGCGCATCAGGTCGATGTTTTCCTGGTTCTGGAGCGAGGCAAGCTGGCGCACGATCGAGATCGAGATATTCCACGACGCCACGCTGGGGTAGTACTGCGCCAGCATGGCGGCATATTCGGTCGACGGCGCAAGTTGCTTGGCGTCGTAGGAGGCCTGGAGCGCGCTACGGATCGAGCTTTCGTTCGGCTTGGTGCCGTTTGCCTTCGCCGCCTCAAGCTCCTTCTGGACCATGGCCAGAGCCGCCTGCGGGTTGTTCGAACGCTTGTAGGAATCCGCCAGCAGCGGCTGGATCATGTTCTGCTGGTCACGGTAACCCGCGTCGAAGGACTGCTGGAGATAGCGTGCGGCAACGTCGTACTGCGCGCTCTGATAAGCGGTGACGCCGGCGAGATACTGGACCTGACCCAGCGTTTCCGGGCTGGTCTGGCCGCTGTCGAGCATCATGACGAGACCCTTGTGCTGCAAGGCGGGGTCATTCATCAGAACGCCGACATTGCGCGTCATCTCGCCCTGCTTGAGCTTGTCGATCGGCTGCTGCGCGGCTGCGCCCGCCGTCTGGAGCTGCGCCAGGATACCGCCCATGGCCGCGTCCACTTCGGCGCGTGCGGCGGTCTTCTCGGCATCCGTCTGCGCGGCCTTGGCCTTGTCCGAGGCGGCCTTCACGGCGGGATTTGCCTGGGCGTCGGCAATAGCCTTGTCCACCGGAGCGGCGACGGCGGCGTATTCCTTCGAGAACGTCGCCTTGGCAGGCGCCTTTTCCTTGGCGACAGCCGCCACGGGAGCAACCGCGGCGGCCATTCCGCCAGTCATGGCCACAGCCAGGGCAACACGGGAAATCAGGAACTTGCGAGCCATTTAGGCCTACTCCTCATCAAGACACGTGGAGGCGCGCCCGAAAGCGGGACTCCGTAAAAATTGCAGTGCCGGTTTGGCGTCGAATTGAACGCTTGGCAACCTCGCCCGGCGATTAGAAGGCCGCCACTGAACGCTGATTGAATGCAATTCGTCGCAGCCCGAACGGTTCCCTGCGCCTCGCAAGACCAACTCGCCCCATAAGTGTGGAAAAAGAGCGCCTCCTTGGCGCGGTGGCACCTGTTCAGGTGGCTTTCCCCCCGCGCATGTCCTAGGGCGATCCATCACCCTTTGTCCCGCAGCAACGAACGATCCAGCGCGTGAGCGACGACACCGACATTAACGGCCCCGAGCATATCGGTCCCGAAGGCGAATACACCCGCATCGACATCGTCGATGAGATGAAGACGAGCTATCTCGATTACGCGATGAGCGTGATCGTGAGCCGCGCCCTGCCCGACGTTCGCGACGGTCTGAAGCCGGTGCATCGCCGTATCCTCTACGCCTGCCAGGAAGCGGGCTACGTCGCCGGTCGTCCTTATCGCAAGTCGAGCCGTATCGTCGGTGACGTCATGGGTAAGTATCACCCCCATGGCGACAGCGCGATCTACGACGCGCTGGCGCGCATGACGCAGCCGTGGTCGATGCGACTGCCGCTGGTCGATGGTCAGGGCAACTTCGGCTCGATGGATCCCGATCCGCCGGCCGCCATGCGTTACACCGAAGCGCGCCTCGACAAGGTGGCGAACGAGCTTCTCTCGGACATCGACAAGAATACCGTCGATTTCGCCGACAACTACGACGGCTCCGAAAGCGAGCCCACCGTGCTTCCGGCGCGCTTCCCGAACCTGCTGGTCAACGGCGCGGGCGGCATCGCGGTCGGCATGGCGACCAACATCCCGCCGCACAACCTCGGTGAAGTCGTCGATGGCTGCCTTGCCATGATCGACAATCCGGGGATCACCACCGAGGAACTGATCCAGATCATTCCCGGGCCGGATTTCCCGACCGCACCGCTGATCCTGGGCCAGGGCGGCGCTCGCAACGCTTACCTCACGGGCCGCGGCTCGGTCATCATGCGTTGCCGTCACGAAATCGAGGAAGGCCGGGGCGACCGTCGCTCGATCGTGCTCACCTCGATCCCCTATCAGGTCGGCAAGTCCAACCTCGTCGAGAAGATCGCCGAGGCCGCCAAGGACAAGCGGATCGAGGGCATCTCGGACATCCGCGACGAATCGAACCGCGAAGGCATGCGCGTCGTCGTCGAACTGAAGCGCGACGCGACCCCCGGAGTCGTGCTCAACCAGATCTGGCGCAATACGCCCGCACAGTCCAATTTCGCGGCCAACATGCTGGCGATCCGCGGCGGACGTCCCGAAGTCTTCAACCTTCGCGACATCATCCACGCCTTCATCCAGTTCCGCGAAGAGGTCATCACCCGTCGCACCAAGTTCGAACTGAACAAGGCGCGTGACCGGGCGCATATCTTGCTCGGCCTTGTCGTTGCGGTGTCGAACCTCGACGAAGTCGTTGTGATGATCCGCAGTGCCCCGAACCCGGCCGAAGCGCGTGCGCGCCTGCTCGCGAAGGAATGGCCGATCGGGGACATTGCGCCCTACATCCGCCTCGTCGAAGCGATCGAGCCCGACGCGGAACAGGATGGCGGCTCCTATCGCTTGTCCGAAGTCCAGGTGAAGGCCATCCTCGACTTGCGCCTGCACCGCCTCACCGCGCTCGGTCGCGACGAGATCGGTGACGAGCTCAAGATCCTGGCCGCCGCGATCGAGGAATATCTCTCGATCCTCGCCGACCGCGTGAAGCTCTACGGCGTCATGCGCGGCGAACTGACCGCCGTTCGCGAACTCTATGCCACGCCCCGCGTCTCGCAGATCACCGGTGCCGCCGACGGCATCGAGGACGAGGACCTGATCGAGCGCGAGGAAATGGTCGTAACCGTCACGATGGACGGTTACATCAAGCGTACCCCGCTCTCGACCTTCCGCGCCCAGGCGCGCGGCGGCAAGGGCCGTGCAGGCATGTCCACGAAGGACGAGGATGTCGTGACGACGATGTTCGTCACCTCGACTCACAATCCTGTGCTGTTCTTCTCCACCGCCGGCAAGGTCTACCGCCTCAAGGTCTACAAGCTGCCCGAAGGCGGCCCGACCACGCGCGGCCGCCCGATCGTCAACCTCCTGCCGTCGCTGGACAAGGACGAGACGATCCAGACCGTCCTGCCATTGCCGGAAGATGAGAAGGAGTGGAGCAAGCTCTCGGTCGTATTCGCGACCGCGAAGGGCAATGTTCGCCGCAACTCCATGGACGCCTTCGCGAACATCCCGTCGAACGGCAAGTTCGCGATGAAGTTCGAACCCGACGCCGATGGCACGCCGAACGATGACCGCCTGATCGGGGTCGCCCTTCTCGCGCATTCGGACGACGTGCTGCTGGCAAGCCGCCAGGGCAAGGCGATCCGCTTTGCCGGTGAACTCGTTCGCGAATTCGCGAGCCGCACGTCCACCGGCGTCAAGGCGATGACCCTGAAGGACGGCGACGAGGTAATCTCGCTTTCGATCCTTCACCGCGTCGGCATGAAGGACCAGGACGAGCGCGATGCCTACCTGCGGTTCGCGCCGTGGAAGGGTGACAAGGACGGTGAAAACCCGATCGACGAGGAGCGTTTCGCGTATCTCGCCGAGAAGGAGCAGTTCATCCTCACCGTCTGTGCCAATGGTTACGGCAAGATGTCCTCGGCCTACGAATACCGCCGTACGGGCCGCGGCGGCCAGGGCATCACCAATATCGACAATATCGGCCGCAACGGTCTGGTCGTCGCCAGCTTCCCGGCCACCCGTGCCGACCAACTCATGCTGGTGACGGATCAGGCAAAGCTTATCCGCCTGCCGCTCGAATCACTGCGCGTGATCGGGCGCGGTTCGGCGGGCGTGCGCCTGTTCAACGTATCGGGTGACGAGCACGTCGTCAGCGCCGTGCGGCTTGATGAGCCGGCTGAAGAAGAAGTGCTGGAGGGCGAGGCACCTTCGGCCGATGGCGCTGCAGCCGCCCAGACCGCGCCTGACGCCACCGAAGGCGATACGCCGCAAGCCGATACTGCCGAAGACGGTGATTCTTCGGAAAACGAAGAGTGAGCGATACCGTCGCCTACAAGATTCTGACCGGGGAGCAGCTTGAACGGCTGCTCTCCGACAGGGTCTTCACCGGCGCGCCTGTCGATCTGGCGGACGGTTACATCCATATGTCGACCGCCGATCAGGCGCAGGAAACGCTGGACAAGCACTTCGCCGGACAGACCGGCCTTGCTATTGCCGTGGTGGACCTCGGCGTGCTGGGCGATGCGGTGAAGTGGGAAGTCTCGCGTGGCGGCGCGCTGTTTCCGCACATCTATGCCGATCTTCCACTCTCTGCCGTGCTCGCTCACGGCCCTGTGGTTCGTGGTGATGACGGGAAGCTGATCCTGCCCCCTGCCTGAACGTTCAGTCCGGGCGTGACCGCAATTCGCCGGTCACCCCGGTTGCCAGCACCAGATTTCCGACAAAGAACAGTGGCCAGGCGATTTGCCAGGACGGCCATTCCAGCGCGATCAGGCAGGCCACGACCACGATCAGCGCGCCGCTTCCGACCCGCGCACGCACGAAAGTGCTGGCCCAGGCGCTTGCCGCCATCCCGCCGAGTGCCAGCCCCTGAAATGCCGGCGCCGCTCCTCGGTCGGTGTTCGTCAGTAACAGGAAAACAAGCGGGGTCAGCAGTAGCAGCGCTGTGGCGAAGATCTTCCGGGCCATCGCAAGATCGCGGCGCAAATGGTTCAGAAACAGAGCAATTCCCATGACGTGCCCGATAATCATCAGAACCGTGGCCGGGGTAGTCGTAGAGGTCATGGAGCGCCGCACCTGTCCCTTCCAACACCAGCATCGCAGCCAGAGTCCGGGTGTCCTTCCCGCGATGCCGCAAGACCGCATAAACGGCCAGAAGGAGGAAAGGCAGCGCCTTGAGCGCCAGCAGATAAAGCCCCGGCATCGTGCTGTTGCGACACCATAGGAACAGAACCGCCGCGACTATGGCCGCAAGCAGCCAGGGGCGGCGTTCGATCAGGGCGCGCTTGGGCATTCGCTGAACTCTCCGGTTGCGGCGCGGCTTCGGGATTTGCCTTTTTAGCCGCAGCACCACCCTTCCCTGATGCCACGCAAAGGTCTAGGCGCAAGCGCCATGACACAAGACGTCCACATCATCGGCGGCGGCCTGGCCGGCAGCGAGGCCGCCTGGCAACTTGGGCGGCGCGGTTTCCGCGTCCGTCTCTCGGAAATGCGCGGAACCGGAGAGCGTAGCCCGGCCCACCAGGGCGACGGTCTCGCAGAACTGGTCTGCTCCAATTCCTTCCGCTCCGACGACCACGAAAAGAACGCCGTAGGCCTGCTGCACCATGAGATGCGCGGCTGCGATTCGCTGATCATGTCTGCCGCGGCCAAGGCACAGGTGCCTGCCGGTTCGGCACTGGCAGTGGACCGCGATGTCTTCTCCGCCGAAGTGGAAGCTCGGCTGTCGGCCTTGCCCAATGTCGAGATCGTGCGAGAGCGGATCGACACGCTCCCCGAAACAGGAACGACTATCGTTGCCACCGGTCCGCTGACGGCGGAATCGCTCGCCGGCAGCATCGGCCGCGCGACCGGTTCGGACAGTCTTGCCTTCTTCGACGCCATAGCGCCGATCGTTTATCGTGACTCGATCGACATGGACGTATGCTGGATGGCTTCCCGCTGGGACAAGGGCGAAACCAAGGACTACATCAACTGCCCGATGGACAAGGACCAGTACCTTGCGTTCCATCAGGCCCTCCTCAACGGCGAGAAGACAGCCTTCAAGGAATGGGAAGAAAATACCCCCTACTTCGACGGATGCATGCCTATCGAGGTCATGGCCGAGCGCGGCGTCGAAACGCTGCGATTCGGACCGATGAAGCCGGTCGGGCTCGACAATCCGCACTGGGCGACCCCGGAACATCCCAATGGCCGCTGGGCCTATGCGGTCGTCCAGCTCCGCCAGGACAACAAGCTCGGCACGATCTGGAACATGGTCGGCTTCCAGACCAAGCTGAAGCATGCCGAGCAGGTTCGCCTGTTCCGAACGATCCCGGGCCTGGAGAATGCCGAATTCGCGCGGCTCGGCGGACTTCACCGTAACACGTTCCTCAACTCGCCGATCCTGCTGGACCGCCAGTTTCGTCTCAAGACCGCACTCCATGTGCGGTTCGCAGGCCAGATCACCGGCTGCGAAGGCTATGTCGAAAGCGCCGCAGTAGGCTTGATGGCCGGACTGATGACGGCAGCCGAACTCTCCGGTCGGGACTGGCAGACGCCGCCGCGAACGACGGCACTGGGCGCTCTGCTCTCCCACATCACCGGCGATGCCGAGGCGGAGACCTATCAGCCGATGAACGTGAATTTCGGCTTGTTCCCGCCGCTTCACGACGTGAAGAAGAAGCAGCGCAAGGAAGCCTATACCTCGCGCGCCAAGGAAGAGATCGCGCCCTGGCTTGAAGGTCTGGTGCCGACAGCCTGACCTTGTAATCCAGACGTCCCGGAATCGATCCGGGACGTCTCTAGGATCCGCAACTGCACTTGGGTTTGGGTTTGGGCTTGGCCGGGGGCGGCGCGGTCTTTCTGAATTCGCCCGGTGTCAGCGATTGATCGCGATTCGTATCGGCGCCATCGAATTTCGTGACGGTCGCGACCGCCCATTCCTCAAACGTTAGGAGGTTGTTGCCGTCCTTGTCGAGCTTTCGGAAGGCATCGACTCGTGTCGACAGCATTTCGTTGCGGGTGATCCGGCCGTCGCGGTCACGATCATAGCGGCCAAAGCGGCGCTGTTCGCGCGTCTGCTCGGTAGCTTCCGGAAGGTCCGGCCCTTCAATGTCGGTGAGATCAGCACTTGGCACGCCCTGCGGGTCAGGTGGAGCGACCGAAGCCAGCGGCAACGGCGCTGCCTTTTCCACCTCGGCCCGGCCCTGTAGCCAGAACAGACCCAGCGACAGCATCACGAACACCGTGAGGCCGCCGAGGATGAAGCGCTGCATCGCCAAATCTCCCTCAAACGCGCGCGGCTTATCCGCTTACTGCCGCGCCATCGGGAAATTACATCTCTGTTATCGCTGGAATGTCAGCGGCCAAGCAGGCCGATGCGCATGGCCTTGAAGACACTGCGCGCCGATCCGCTGCCGCCGCGAGCCAGATTGTCCCGGGCCAGCCCTTCAAGGACGGCCAATGGACGCAGGCTCCTCGAAACGCGTGGGGACGCACCCTTTTCTCCCTGGACAAGTCGGCGCACGACCACGCTTTCGCCAGGATGATTGAGCTTGGTCGCAAGATCCGCAAGGGCCCAGCGCCGGCCCAGGACCTGCGCCGCATCTGCCTCGTCTTCCCGGCCAAGCGTTCTTGCAAGCGCGGCGAATGCGGCAGCCCGCCCGTCGACCATCTCCTCAAGCGCGGCCGGAGCAAGCGGAGCTTCGCCGGTGAGCGCCTCCCAGCCATTCACCAGCGGGACGAGCATGGCGTTCGCGCCTTTCCAGCTACGCAGCACCGCAAGCAGGGGCTCACCCTCAGGCCATTCGCTGGCGTCGCGTCCCAGCGTTTCCCGCCACCAGGCAAGCCGGATCTGCGCCATCATCGGCTCGCGCGAATGCCGCAAAAGCCCTGCAAGGCGTTGATCGAGCGCGAGCAGTGCCAAAGTCGGCAGACGTGCGCGAGATGGCGCATAGGCGAGCGCCAGTTGCATGGTCTGCGGCAGCATCGGCAGAAGCTGATCTTCCGGGCGGCTTTCGGGGGCGGGTTGCTTGGACACGGCGTCTCTCTAGCCCGCCCTGCCCCTTGCGCAAGTGCGTAACACGCCAAACGCAAGACGGCGGCGGAACCTTCGTTCCGCCGCGTCTCGATTGTCACTGCCTGGGCAGCTTCCGCGCAAGGATCAGCGATAGCAGACCTTGCGGACAGCCTCGACGATGCGCGGCGTGTCGATCAGCGCAAGCTTTTCGAGGTTGGCCGCGTAAGGCAGCGGCACGTCCTCGTTGCAGACGCGGACAACCGGTGCGTCGAGGTTGTCGAAGCCTTCCTCCATGCAGATCGCGGAAATTTCCGAAGCGATCGAGCAAACCGGGAAGCCTTCTTCGGCCACGACGATGCGGTTGGTCTTGGCGAGGCTCGCCAGCACCGTTTCCTTGTCGAGCGGACGCAGGGTGCGAAGGTCGATGACTTCGGCATCGATGCCTTCACCGGCCAGCTGCTCGGCCGCTTCGAGAGCGAGGCCGACGCCGATCGAGTAGGACACGATGGTCACGTCCTTGCCTTCGCGCATGATCCGCGCCTTGCCGATCGGCAGGACGTGATCGTCGAGTTCGGGCAGTTCGAAGGTACGGCCGTAGACCAGTTCGTTCTCGAGGAACACGACCGGGTCTTCGCTACGGATCGCTGCCTTCAGCAGGCCCTTGGCGTCCGACGCGTCGTAAGGCGCGATCACGACGAGGCCGGGCACGTTGGCATACCACGGGCCGTAGTTCTGCGAGTGCTGCGCGCCGACGCGCGATGCCGCGCCGTTGGGGCCGCGGAACACGATCGGGCACCGCATCTGGCCACCCGACATGTAGTTGGTCTTGGCCGCCGAGTTGATGATGTGATCGATCGCCTGCATGGCGAAGTTGAACGTCATGAACTCGATCACCGGACGCAGACCGCCCATCGCGGCGCCGGTGCCGATGCCGGCAAAGCCGTATTCGGTGATCGGCGTATCGATCACGCGCTGCGGGCCGAACTCTTCCAGCAGGCCCTGGGTAACCTTGTAGGCACCCTGATATTCGGCGACTTCCTCACCCATCACGAAGACGCGCGGATCGCGGCGCATTTCCTCGGCCATGGCGTCGCGCAGTGCTTCGCGGACGGTCGAGGTCTTCATGTTGGTGCCGAAGGGAACTTCGGGATCCTTCTTCGCGGGAGCCGGTGCCGGTGCTTCGGCCTTGGCAGCCGGCGCGGCGTCGGCGGCGGGAGCAGCCTCTGCCTTGGGGGCCGGAGCGGAAACCGCCGAAGCGTCTTCGCCTTCGCCGGCGAGCACGGCGATCACCGTGCCGACCTTCACGCCCTCGGTGCCTTCGGCCACGAGGATCTTGCCGACGGTGCCCTCGTCGACGGCTTCGAATTCCATCGTTGCCTTGTCGGTTTCGATTTCAGCCAGGATATCACCGGAAGCGACTTCGTCGCCTTCCTTGACCAGCCAGCGGGCAAGCTTGCCCTCTTCCATCGTCGGAGAGAGCGCCGGCATCTTGAGTTCGATCGCCATCAGTAGCGCTCCACCAGGACGTCAGTATAGAGTTCGGAAAGTTCGGGCTCGGGCGAGTTTTCCGCGAAGTCGGCCGATTCCGCGACCTGCGCGCGGACGCGCTTGTCGATTTCCTTCAGCGCGGCCTCGTCCACGCCAAGGGCGACGAGGTCGTTCTTCACGTGCTCGATCGGATCGCGCTTCTCGCGCACGTCCTGCACTTCCTCGCGGCTGCGATACTTGGCAGGGTCGGACATCGAGTGACCGCGATAACGGTAGGTGTTCAGTTCCATGAGAACCGGGCCATTGCCGGCGCGCACGTATTCCAGCGCCAGTTCGGCCGCCTTGCGGACTTCGAGCACGTCCATGCCGTCAACCTGCATGCCGGGAATCCGGAATGCGGTGCCGCGGCGGTAGAAGTGCGTTTTAGCCGAACCGCGCTTCACGGCGGTTCCCATGGCGTAGCCGTTGTTCTCGATCACGAAGATGATCGGGAGCTTCCAGAGAGCCGCCATGTTGAAGCTCTCGTAGACCTGGCCCTGGTTGGCAGCGCCATCACCGAAGTAGGCCATCGCGACACCGCCGTCTTCACGGTACTTGTGCGCGAAAGCGAGACCTGCGCCGAGCGAGACCTGCGCGCCAACGATGCCGTGGCCGCCGTAGAACTTATGCTCCACGCTGAACATGTGCATCGAGCCGCCCTTGCCGCGCGAGATACCCGCGGCGCGGCCGGTCAGTTCGGCCATGATCACCTTGGGGTCGATACCATAGGCAAGCATGTGGCCATGGTCGCGATAACCGGTGATGACCGAATCGCGGTTGGAATCGAGCGCGGACTGAAGGCCCACGGCAACGGCTTCCTGGCCGATGTAAAGGTGACAGAAGCCGCCGATCAGGCCGAGGCCGTAAAGCTGGCCTGCCCTTTCCTCGAAGCGACGGATAAGAACCATCTGCTCGTAAAGGTTGAGCAGTTCCTCCTTGTTCGGCGTGTAGCGCCGGTCGGCCGCGAGTGCCTCCTGGAGGCTGTGCAGCGCGAAGTCTTCGTCCTGTGCCGGAGTTACGGCAGGCTCGGCGCCGGAACCGGCGTCAATCTTGGCTTTGGGCAACGGGACTCCCCATCGTTGGTGCGATTGATTTCGGGCCGCTTATAGGACCCCCCGCGGAAATCGAAAGCGCGTTGAAGGAAATTTGCCGCCAATGGCACAAAAATTATGGCTGCCCGCAATGCAGCAGCCACAAACCGCGCCGAAAACCGGCGCGGACGGCCTCATTTACCGATGAGCATGACCATTTCGTCAGGACGGGCAACATTGAGGTTGCTGCGCAGCAGTTCGCCGGCAAGATCGGGATCGACGCGGCGCTGGTCCAGCAGGTTCACGCGGTTCTTCAGGCGATCCCGTCGAGACGGAGTTCCGCCAGCTTGACGCGGCGTTCTTCCAGGAGATGCTGGTTCTCGGTCCAGGCGATGATGCCGCTTGGCCCCGCGATCACGAACGCACCCATCAGCAGCAGCACCGCAAGAGCGATGCCCTGGACCAGGCGTTCCTTGGCGAGGCTGGCTTCCTGTCGCATGATCTTGGGCTGGGACCTCATGGAAATCGATAGAATCACAAGTGATTCCGCGTTGCAAGCCGAAACAATAACCGATTCGCGGCGATGCGGAACAGGCTTGCGGCACGCCAGCTATCGCATGCCGGGGCATATTGGTGTTGATAACTTTTTGAAACATGCGCAGCACGTTCACGGGTGAACACATCGCCCCTTTCGGACTAATCCTTTGGAGGTGTTCCCGGCGCTGAGGGGGCATTGCCTATCGCCTTGTTCACCGCTGCAAAGTGCGTGCGCAGACGCCCTTCGCTGTCTGCCACATCGCGATCGGCCTGAAGCACCGCGCGGCGGGCGTCGATGACCGGCAGGTAGTTAGCGGAACCAGCCCGATAGCGCGCCTCGACATTCTGCCATGCTGCTCGCGCGCTGCCTTCGCGGGCGATGAATTTCTCGCGTCGGTGCCACTCGGCAGTGTAGTCGTTCAGGGCATCGTCGATTTCCTGCCAGGCCTTCAATACGATCGTCTGGTAGTTCATAAAGGCCTCGCGCGCTTCGAGCTTGCGGACCTGCACGGCGGCGCGGCGGCGACCTCCATCGAAGATCGGCAGGCTGAGGCCGGGCCCTATCTGCCATGTGCGGCTCGCCCAATCGAACAGGTTGTCCTTGCGGTAGCTCTCCAGGCCGAACCCACCGCCAAGCCGGATGGCGGGATAGAGATCGGCGATGGCAATGCCGATCTCGGCGGTGGCGGCGTGAAGTTTCGATTCGGCCGCCCGCACGTCCGGTCGGCGCTGGGCGACTTCGGAGGGCAGCCCTAGCGAAAGGTCCGGCGGCGCGGGAATTACGGTTGCATTTCGGGTAGGTAGCAGGAGATCGCGCAGGGAGCCCGGCTGCTGCCCCAAGGCCAGAGCGATACGGCCAATTTGCGCCGCTTCCTGCGCCTGAAGTGCGGGAAGGCTTGCCTCCAGGGCGCGCAGTCCGGCCCGGTCGGTTTCGAGGCCGGTATGGTTTTCCATGCCGCCATCGGCTCGCGCGGCGACCAGCGAAACCTGGTCTGTGAGCAGCGCGATGTCTTCCTTAGCCAAAGCGATCTGTGCCTGAGCGGTGCGCAGCGCAAAGTAGGCCTGGGCGACCTCGCTGGCGACGGACAGTCGTGCAAGGTCCAGCATGGCGCCCTGCCCCGCCACTTGCGCATCTGCCGATTCGATTGAGCGACGAACCCTGCCCCAGAGATCGATCTCCCATCCGGCATCGAAGCCTCCCTGATAGAGCGTGAAGGGATCGGCAAGGAACTTCGCCAGTTCGTCGCGGCTAGCCCCCGATGCACTGCCCCCGATAGCGTCGAAAAGGCGGGTGGAGGCGCCATACTCGCTCATGCGCTGGCGGTTGACCTGGGCGCTCGCGTTGACTTGCGGCAAACTTGCGGACGCGGCGATACCTCGCTGCGCGCGGGCCTGCGCGAAGTGAAGCGCAGCGGTTTCGATATCGGGGCTGGCGGCCATGGCCTGCCGCTCCAGACGATCCAGAACGGGGTCGCCGAGTATGGTCCACCAGTCCGCCGGAATGGTTACGCTACCCGAAGTGGGCGCGATCAGGCTCGGGTCGCCTCCGCGCCAGCTTGCCCAGTCATCCGGGGCTGCGGGCGTGGGTGCCTTGAAGTCCGGACCGACCGTGCAGGCGGGAAGACAGAGGGCCAGTGACGTGGCTGTGAGTGCGGCAGTCAGGAACCTTGAGGTCATGCGCATTGGTCCTGGGATCAGGCGAGACGATGGCGGAACAGCCAGGCGGACAGAGGCAGGGTTATCGCGGCAACCACAAGCAAAGGCACGAAATCGAGCGCGATGTCTCCGAGCACTGCGCCTTCGAGATAGACCCGCCGGACGATGGCGACGCCGAAGCGCAGCGGGTTCGCGTAAGTTGCGATCTGGAGCACTTCCGGCATGTTGCGCACCGGCGTCAACATGCCGGAAAGCAAGGTCAGCGGCATGATGATGAGAAACGAGTAGAGCATCGCCTGTTGCATGTTCAGCGCCAGCGCCGAGATCGACATGCCGATGCCCACCGAGGCGAGGTTGAACACGAAAAGCCCGAAGTACAGCAGCAGTGGCGATCCGCTCATCGGGATCTGGAACCAGAAGCGCACGATCATCAGTACGATCGTCGATTGCAGCAATCCGACGACGATCGAGGGGAGCGCTTTCCCCACCAGTATCTGCAAAGGGGTGAGCGGGGTGACGAGAAGCTGGTCGAATGTACCCTGCTCTCGCTCTCGCGCCACGGACAGCGCCGCCAGCAGCAGGGTCTGCAACATCGAAAGTGTCGCGATCATGGCCGGCATGATCTGCCATCGCGATTCGAGGTTCGGGTTGAACCAGGCCCGCCGGACCACGCTTACGCCCTGCATTCCGCTTCGCGCCGCATTGAAGCCCTGCGTCACCGAAGAGACGTAAGCCGCAGCCGAACCCGCCGTAGTCGAGTTTCGGCCATCCAGGACGATCTGTACTTGTGCGCTCTCCCCCGCAGCCAGTCGGCGGTCGAAATCGGCCGGGATCGTTACCGCCATGAGCACTTTCCCACCATCGATCAAAGACGCGATCTGGGCGGAGCTCGTCAGGGTGGCCTCTCTTGCGAATACCCCGGTACCATCCAACCGGGCGATGAACTCGCTCGCCGCCTGTCCCCTGCTCTGGTCGAGCAGCGCATAGGGCACATAGTCGAGATCGAGGATCGCGCCGTAGCCGAACAGCATGGACTGGATGAATGCCGGGGCCACCAACAGCAGGCGGTTGGCCGGATCCTTGAACAGGGCCAGCACTTCCTTGCGGCACAGCACCGCGATCTGGGCGAACCATGCGATCAGGTAGTCCATCCCGTCAGTCCAGACGCTTGCGCAGGGTGCGCTGCGTCAGCAGGGTCAGCACCACGACGTAGCCGATCAGGGTCGCGCAGTTGCGCAGGACCATTGTCCAGTCCGTACCGGCGAGAAACAGGCTCTTGATAACGCTCATGAAGTGCGTTGCCGGCAGCAGTTCGCCGACGATCCTCACCGCAAGAGGCACATTGCGCAAGTCGAACACGAACCCCGAGAGCATGAGCGCGGGCATGAAGCTTGCCAGAAGCGCCACCTGGCTCGCCGCGAACTGGTTGCGTGTCGCGCCTGAAATCAGGAGCCCGACCAGCAGCGAAACCAGCAGGTAGAGAAACGAGCAGAGCACGATCGCCACCATCGAGCCTCTGATCGGGACATCGAACAGGAAGCGCGCCGCCAGCAGGCACATCACCAGATCGATCATCCCCACCACGAGATAGGGCGCGATCTTGGACAGTACCATTTCGACGGGGCGAACCGGCGTGACGAACAGCGATTCGAGTGTGCCGCGCTCCCACTCCCGCGCAATCAGCAGCGAACTGAGGAAGGCGCCCACCAGGGTCATGACAAGCGCGATCAACCCCGGCACAAGATACCAGCGACTGTTGCCCTCCTCGTTGAACCAGGTCCGCTGCATCAGCGTTACGCTGCCGCGGGCCCCGACCGAACCTGCGCGGTCGGACTGCCGCAGCACGACCGTGCCGATCGCGCCTTGCACATAGGCCTCCAGTGTCTGTGCGGTCGTGGAATCGACGCCGTTGAGGATGAGTTGGATCTGGCCGCCTGCACTTCCCCTGCCAACCGCTTGTGCCCGCGCGAAGTCGACCGGCACCCGCACGATGGCGTCGACCCGGCCGCTGCGCAGCATTTCGCTGGCCTCCTCCATCGTCTCGACATCGACAGGGGAGAGATAGGGCGATCCCCGGATGCCCGAGACGATCTCGCGCGCAGTATCGGAACGGTCCTGAAGCACCAGCGCGACAGGCGCATTCTTCACGTCGAACGAGAGCCCGAAGCCGAACAGAAGGATCAGCCCGACCGGCAGGAGCAGCCCGACCATCAGGTTGCTGCGGTCACGCAGCATCTGGCGCGTTTCCTTGCGAGAAAGAGCGGCCAGCCTCGACAGGAAGGTGCTGCCCGCTGTCACGCCGCTACCTTGCTGTCATGATCGGCGGCGCGCCCCTGTTCGACAATGGCGATAAAGGCCGCATCCATGTCGATGTCGCCGCCGCCTGCCTGCTCGCGCACTTGCTGCGGAGTGCCGAGCGCAAGCATCCGTCCAGCATCCTGGATGGCGATACGATCGCAATATTCCGCTTCTTCCATGAAGTGCGTGGTGACAACCACCGTCACGCCGGCCTGCGAAAGCGCCGTGATCGTGCGCCAGAAGGATCGCCGCGCCAGCGGATCGATGCCGCTGGTCGGCTCATCGAGGAACAGGATTTCCGGTTCGTGCACGAGCCCTGCCGCCATGGCGAGTCGCTGCTTGTAGCCATGCGGCAGTTCTCCACCGACAGCCGCCGGATCGAGATCGAATTGCCCGATGATCGCCTTCACCCGTTCGCGCAGGATGGTGCCGCGAAGACCGTAGGCGCCCCCGAAGAACTCAAGGTTCTCGCGCACGGTGAGATTTGCATAGAGCGAGAATTTCTGCGCGACATAGCCGATCCGCCGCCGCGCCTGCGCCCGTGCGCGGCGCAAGTTGACACCCGCCACTTCGAGCGTCCCGCTGGTAGCCGGAAGCAGCCCGCAGAGCATCCGGAAGGTCGTGGTCTTGCCCGCGCCGTTGGGACCGAGCAGCCCGAATATCTCGCCGCGCCGCACGTCGAACGAGGTGCTGGCGACGGCGGTGAAATCTCCGAAACGCCGCACCAGGTCGCGTACATGGATGACGGCCTCGTCATCTTCCGCCCCTCCCGGTTCGGGTTCTATCGCAACGATGGGCGCCTTGCTCTCCGCCTCGCGCACGCCATCGTGTTGGCGCAGCAGAAGCATGAAGGCATCCTCCAGTTGTTCGGCTCTCGGCTCCGCTTCAACACCGTCGAGCAGGACTTCCATGTCTTGCAATTCGGCGTCGGGCGCCCGGATGAAGCGCACCGCACCGCCTCTCGGCACCGCGTCGATGATCCGGTCGGGCGCATCGATCAACCTGGCCTGCAGATCGCGCGCAGGCATATTGGCAGGCGGTGCGGCCACGAAAGTCAGACCGCGGGCCTTTTTCGTCAGTTCGCCCGGTGTGCCCTGAGCCAGCAGGCGGCCGTGATCCATGACCAGCACCTCGTCGCAGCGCCCAGCCTCATCCATGTAGGCAGTGCTGACGATGACGCTCAGCCCCTCCGCCTCGATCAACTGCTCGATGATCTCCCAGAGATCGCGCCGCGACAGCGGGTCAACCCCGACGCTCGGTTCGTCCAGCAGGAGAAGATCGGGCACGCGGACAAGCGTGCAGGCGAGCCCGAGCTTCTGCTTCATCCCGCCTGAAAGCTTCCCCGCCGACGTCCGGTGAAACGGGCCATGTCGGTCATTTCCAGCATTCGCGAGAAGCGCTCGGCGCGCAGATCCTGCGGCACGCCGTGGAGATCGGCGTAGAGATCGAGGTTCTCCTGAACGCTGAGATCCTCATAGAGACCGAAGCGCTGCGGCATGTAGCTGATTCGGTCCTGCACCGCCTGCGGACGCCGTGTCACGTCGATGCCCAGTACATCCAGAGTGCCACCGTCGGGAGCCAGCAATCCGGTCATCATCCGCATCAACGTGGTCTTGCCTGCCCCATCCGGCCCGACGAGCGCCGTGATCGTCCCCTCGCGGATGTCCAGACAAAGATCCTGCACGGCATCGAACGCTTTACCGTCCGCGCCGATGAAACTCTTTCGCAGGTTCCGGCTCCGCACCGTCAGTGCGCTTGTCATCCTGCCTGTCCCGGCATCTTCGGGCTCGGCCGGGCCGTTCACCGGGCGTGCCCTTCCCTTGGCGCACCGGTATTGATCCGCACCGTCACCGGTTGCCCGAGCCGCAAGGTCCCGTTGCGGTCATCAACCCTGACGCGCACTTCGTAGACGAGCGCAGTGCGCAGCGATTCGGTCTCTACCGACTTGGGCGTGAATTCCGCGACCGAAGAGATATAGCCCACCGTGCCCGGAACCGGCTTGTCGGGAAAACTGTCGCTCGTCACCCTCGCCTTCATGCCCATGCGGACACGGCCGAGATCGGCCTCCTCAACGTAGACGCGCACCCATTTCGGACTGGTCAGAGCCAGTTCGTAGACCGGCTTTTGCGGCGTGGCCATGTCCCCCACTTCGAGCAGGCGTGAACGGACCACCGCGTCACCGGGAGCCTTGAGTTCGCCTTGGGAAACCTGATGCCTGAGCAGCGCGAGCTGGGCCTCGGTGCCCTTCATCTGCGCATCGGCGGCCGCGACATCCTCAGCGCGAGGTCCGCGAATGGCGAGGTTGAGCGCTTCTGCCGCTTCCTTGGCCCGCGCATCGGCGACGGCGGCAAGATTTCTTGCCTGATCGAGTTCCTGCGCGCTGACGGCGCGGCCCTGCGTGGTAGAGGATACCTCTCGGGCCCGGCGCAAGTCGTCAGCGGCCTTGGCTGCATCCGCCCTTGCAGCGGCAAGCCGCGCGCGCGCTTGCTGGAGTTCCTCGGGCCGGGTGCCGTTGCGAAGTTTGAGCAGGCTTTCCCGGGAAGCCGCGACCTGCGCCTCTGCATTGTCGGCCTGCAAGCTCAGGGTAGCCGTATCGAGTTGCGCCAGCACTTGTCCCGCCTTGACGGAATCGCCCTCCTCGACAGTCATCCGGGTGACCCGCCCACTACCGTCGAACGCCAGGGAGACCTGCCGAATGTCGACATTGCCGTGGAGAACGATCTCGTTCGGGTCCTTTTGGCTGCGGGTCATCCACCAGATCGCGGCAGCAGCAAGAACAAGCGCCACGACAATTGCGGCCCCCACGGTCTTCTTCATTCAGATTCCCCGGCCTGTTTCGGTGGAGCAACTCAAGAGATACCAACAACATACTTACACCGAATTGCGGCAAATCAAGCGCCATTTTCCAGTGAAGAGCGCGGTTTTGCTTTTTGCCCGGCGCTGCTAGAGGCAGCGCATGCTGACGATCCGTGACATTACCGTTCGCCTTGGCGGGCGCACCATCCTCGACCAGGCCGCTGCCACGATTCCCAAGGACGGCAAGGTGGGCCTGATCGGCCGCAACGGCGCGGGCAAGTCCACGCTCGTCAAGGCGATCATCGGTGAACTGGAGCCCGACGAAGGTTCGGTGGACATGCCGCGCCGTGCCCGTCTGGGCTATATCGCGCAGGAAGCACCCGCCGGGCACAAGACCGCGCTCCAGGCTGTGCTGGATGCCGACGCCGAGCGGATGTCCCTGCTCGCCGAAGCCGATACCTGCACCGATCCCAACCGCCTGGGCGACCTCCACGACCGGCTTATCGCGATCGACGCCTATACCGGCGAAGCGCGTGCCGCGCGCATTCTCGTCGGCCTCGGCTTCGACGAGGCGATGCAGGCAAGCCCGCTGGACAGTTTCTCCGGCGGCTGGAAAATGCGTGTGGCGCTTGCGGGCCTGCTCTTCTCGCAGCCCGACGTGCTGCTGCTCGACGAACCCTCGAACCACCTCGACCTCGAAGCGACACTCTGGCTGGAGAACTTCCTCCAGACCTACCCCAAGACGCTGATCGTCATCAGCCACGAGCGCGACCTGCTCAACAACGTGGTCGATCACATCCTGCACCTGCAGCAGGGCAAGCTGACGCTCTACCCCGGCACTTACGACAGCTTCGAGCGCATCCGCGCCGAACGCGCCGCGCAGGCGGTTGCCGCACGTGCGAATCAGGACGCCCAGCGCAAGAAGCTGGCCGACTACGTCGCCCGCAATTCCGCCCGCGCCTCCACCGCGAAACAGGCGCAATCGCGCGCCAAGATGCTGGCGCGAATGCAGCCGATCGCGGCCATGGCCGAGGATTCCTCGCTCAGCTTCGATTTCCCGAGCCCGGATGAACTGCGCCCGCCGCTCGTCACGCTCGACCTCGCCTCGGTCGGCTACGTCGCTGACAAGCCGATTCTGCGCCGCCTCAACTTGCGCATCGATCCTGAGGACCGCATCGCCCTGCTCGGCCGCAACGGCAACGGTAAGACGACGCTGGCCCGACTGCTCGCCCGCCAGCTCGAACCGATGGAAGGTTCGCTCACCTTCTCGCCCAAGATCCGCATCGGCTACTTCACCCAGTATCAGGTGGAGGAACTGCCCTCTGACTCAACCCCGCTCGAATTGATGACCCGTGCCATGGCTGACAAGCCGCCGGTCGCGGTGCGCGGACAACTGGGTCGCTTCGGGTTCTCCGGCCCGCGCGCGACGGCCGGGATCGGCACCCTTTCCGGCGGCGAACGCGCGCGCCTTGCCCTGGCGCTGGTGACGCGCGACGCGCCGCACATGCTGATCCTCGACGAACCGACCAACCACCTCGACGTCGACGCACGCGAGGCGCTGGTGCAGGCGCTCAACGATTTTGCCGGCGCGGTGATTCTCGTCAGCCACGACCGGCACATGGTCGAACTGGCGGCGGACCGTCTGGTACTGGTCGATCAGGGCACGGCGGAGAACTACGACGGCTCGATGGAGGACTACATCGACTTCGTGCTTGGCCGGAACCAGCCCAAGAGCGGTGACAGGCAAGGCGAGGGCAAGCCGGTTCGCAAGAATGGCGCCGTCGCCCGCGAGGAACTCAAGGCGCTGCGCAAGAAGGTCTCCGAGACCGAAACCCGCATGAAGCGCATCCAGCAGCAGCTTGATGCGCTCGATGCCGTGCTCGCGGACCCCGGCTCCGCCAAGGGCGACCTTGCCAAACTGGGCATCGGCGAGATCGGCAAGCGCCGCACGCAGGCGGCAGAGGATCTGGAAGTGGCCGAAGCCTTCTGGTTCGAAGCCAGCGAGGCCATGGACCAGTACATGGGCGGCAACGCATGAGCGTAGCCTTCCGGCGCGACGGTGACGAAGAACATCTCGAACCCAAGTTCGAAGTGCCGATACCACCCGGTCCCAATCTCGTGACGGCCGAAGGCATGGCGATTATCGGTTCGCGGATCGCTGGTCTGGAGGCGCTGGTTCCGACATTGACCGAGGATACTGCTCTCAATACCGCCAAGCGTGATCTGCGCTACTGGCGCAAACGGCTGGCGACAGCCGAAGAGCAGCCCGCGCCCGCCGGCGATACCGTGATGTTCGGTCACCGCGTGCGCTTCACCCTGAAGGGGCAGACGCGCGAAATCCGGATCGTCGGGCATGACGAAGCCGATCCGGCCAAGGGCGATCTCGCCTTCACTGCCCCGATCGCCCGCGTCCTGTTGGGTTCCGGGGCGGGTGAGTTCGTCGATTTCAACGGACAGGAAGACGCAATCGAGGTCCTCGAAATTCTGGCCTGAACCGGAAAACATCGCCGAAAACCAAAAACGGGGCCTTCGCGGGCCCCGTTTTCGTTTTCAGTGTCCTGAAAAAGCCGTTCTTAGAACGACTTCCTCGGCTTCTTGTGGAACGGCTTGCCGCCCGCGCCGGGGCCACCGGGACCACCGCGATCATTGCGCGGACCGCCGGTCGGACGGGGCTTGTGGTGACGCGGGCCATCGAAACCGCCACGTCCACCTTCCTCGCGCCCATAAGGCTTGCGGCCACGACCCTGCGGTCCGTCACGACGACGATCGCGTGCGATATCGCGCGGTGTTTCGGTCGCGACTTCGATGCGGATCGTGTTTTCGACGTCGCCGCTCTCATCATGAGAGGTACGCTCGACCGAACGGATGAACTGGTCGGCCATGTCCCGCGGGATCTGGAAGTGGGTCTGGTCGGCGCCGATGCGGATCTGGCCGACCGCATTGCGGGTGACGTGACCACGGCGGCAGAGCAGCGGCAGTATCCAGCGCGGATCGGCATGCTGTTCGCGGCCAACATCCATCGTGAACCAGACCACATCGTCGAAACCGGGACGCTGGCGCGCTTCGCGGGCTTCCGGGCTGTTGCCGATGAGTTCCTCGGGCTGCGGCAGACTTGCGCGGTGGGCGCGAACAAGTGCGACGGCGAGGTCTTCCGGGCTCACCTTTTCAAGCAGGCCGCGCGCGATTTCACGGTCCTCGTCGTCCGCTTCGACCGGGGCCAGCAGCTTGTCCATCAGACGGCTGCGATCGGCTTCGCGGATCGCTTCGGGGCTCGGCGCGGAAATCCACTCGGCCTCGATGCGGGCACCGCGAAGCATACCCTCCACGCGGCGACGACGCGGGAACGGCACGACGATGACGGCAGTGCCCTTCTTGCCCGCGCGGCCGGTACGGCCCGAACGGTGCTGGAGCGTTTCGGCATCGCGAGGAATCTCGACGTGAACGACGAGGCTCAGCGAGGGAAGATCGATGCCGCGCGCTGCGACGTCAGTGGCGACGCAGACGCGGGCGCGCTTGTCGCGAAGCGCCTGAAGCGCGTTGTTGCGCTCGTTCTGCGAATGCTCGCCCGAAAGCGCCACGGCCGAGAAGCCGCGTTCCGTCAACGTGGAGTGAAGGTGCTTCACATTGTCACGGGTGGCGCAGAACAGGATCGCGGTTTCCGCGTCATGAAGGCGAAGCAGGTTTACCACCGCGTTTTCGACATCGGCCGGCGCAACGGTAACCGCTTGATAGGTGATGTCACCATGGCCGCGGTTCTCGCTGACCGTCGAAATGCGCAGGGCATTGGTCTGGTAGCGACGGGCCAGCGCTTCGATCGGACGCGGCATGGTAGCCGAGAACAGCAGCGTGCGGCGGCTGGCCGGCATCGCGTCGAGCAGTTCCTCAAGGTCTTCACGGAAGCCCATGTCGAGCATCTCGTCCGCTTCGTCGAGCACGACGACCCGCAGCGAGGAGAGGTCCAGCTTGCCACGTTCGAGGTGATCGCGCAGACGGCCCGGCGTGCCAACGACGATGGTGGCGCCGCGCTCAAGCTGCTTGCGCTCGCGAACGGGATCCATGCCGCCAACACACGTGACGATGCGAGCGCCGGTCGAGGCGTAGAGCCAGGTCAGTTCGCGGCTAACCTGCAGCGCAAGTTCGCGCGTGGGCGCGATAGCAAGTGCGAGCGGCGCTTCGGCATAAGGAATGGAGCCGTCGGCCAGCAGTTCGTCGCCCATGGCGATGCCGAATGCGACGGTCTTGCCGGAACCTGTCTGCGCCGAAACCACGAGGTCGCGTCCACGCGCTTCGGCTTCGGCGACAGCGGCCTGAACCGGGGTCAGATTCTCATAGCCATGCGCGGTAAGCGCTTCGGCGAGAGGCTGGGGGAGCTGGGAAAAAGTCATGAGTTTGTCGAATCGTCCTGTGCCGCTTGCGCGGTCTGATCTGGTAAGGCCTGATGAGGGGTGCGCGACCCCAACGGGCCTGTTGACGGGCTCCATAGACAAAAAACTCGCGTTTGGCGCGCACCAATTTCATAAAAAGCAACAACGGGCTTGCGCGGGCGGCAAATTTTCGGTCGTCGGACGCGTCGAACAGCGGGTTCGCGGCGCATAATGCAGGGTGCCTGCCGGGCTCTTCTGCGCTGCGGCCAGAGCCCGGACAGCCTGCAAATCCACGCATGACCACCCCGGCTTTCGATCAATGGCGGCAGCTTTGAGCGTGCAGGTACTACATTCAAATATTTGATAATATTAAATAAATCTCTTTAAGTCGGCGCTTCATGATGCGTGCGGGCTATGGCACCGGGCGTCAACTGCTGCCGAGCACCTTCGTTTGCCCGGTCGATGACAGTTTCCCAGCAATTTCACGTCTCGCAGATGACGGTGAGAACGACCGTCACAAACCCGAAATCAGGCCGCCATATCAGCCCGTCTCGCGCTGGAATTAATCGGCATGCCTGCTGCGGGTCGCGTGGTTCGGCGGAGTCTTCCCGAAGATCCAGGCCATGACAGCAGGAGCCACATGACGGACGCGCTCAGGATTCTGGTGCCGCTGCACAGCCCCGATCCGGGCGGAGTTGAACGCGTGGCGCTGGGGCTCGCTGCGGAATGGGATCGCAGCGGGCACCAGGTGACCGTGGTGCTTGGCCGGGCAAGCGGCTGCGATCTCTCCAGGCTGCCCGAACTGGATTATTGGCAGATCCCCACCCGCCTTCCCACGGCGTCGTGGGAGACGCCCTGGATGATCCACTCGCTCTACAGCTACCTCGTCGATCAGGGCGCCGATGTGCTGTTCCTGCCCGGCAACACTTACGCCGTGGTCGGTGCGGCGATGCGCCTGTTGCTGGGTGAACACGCGCCGCCCATGGCGCTCAAGGTCAGCAATGCCCTGCACCGGCCCGACATGTCTCCCTGGGTGCGGCACGGATATGGCGCATGGCTGCGCGTCCAGGGCAGCATGTTCGACCGGCTGATCGGCCTTTCCGAACCCATGGCGCGCGAAATCCGGGAAACGACGCGGGCCAGGGCAAGCCAGGTGGAAGTCATCGCAAACCCGATCCTGTCCCGTGCTCGCCTTGCCCGTCTCACTCGGTTCGACAGGCGCCCCGGCTCGGTCTGGGGAACGCGCTATCTTACAGCCGGACGCCTCGCGCCGCAAAAGAACCATGCCATGATGCTGCGCGCCTTCGCACGCGCCGCCCGCCCGGCCGATACCCTCACGATCGCAGGCGAAGGCCCGGAACGCGGAGTCATCGAAAATCTGGTCCGACA
This sequence comes from Novosphingobium sp. ST904, assembly GCF_001298105.1. Taxonomy (GTDB): domain Bacteria; phylum Pseudomonadota; class Alphaproteobacteria; order Sphingomonadales; family Sphingomonadaceae; genus Novosphingobium. Next base: position 78,606 of record NZ_LGJH01000146.1, read on the forward strand.
GCTCGGCCTCGATGGAAGGGTCTTCCTCACCGGCTATCTTGGAACGATCGATACCCTGCTGGCCGACGCAGACGTTTTCGTGCTGAGTTCCGACTACGAAGGCCTGCCCGGCGTCGTCGTGGAAGCACTGGCGGCAGGTCTGCCGGTACTGTCAACGAACTGCTGCGTCAGCATGGAATGCCTGATCGAGGAAGGTCGCACCGGCCTGCTGGTACAGCCGCGGGACGAAGGCGCGTTTGCCGCAGGGCTCACGCGCATCAGGGAGCTCGGCGGAGACCCCGACCGAGCCCGGGACATTGCCGCGCGCTACGAGGTCGAAAGCGCGGCGCGGCGCTACCTCGAGATGATGACGCAGCTTCACCGCCAGCGCGAACACAACCGCCGCCGCAATCTTGGGCTCAGTGCATGGACGGGGCACGCGTCCCGGCAGCGCACGCTCTGACCCCTCCCCCATTCGCGGAGACTTTCGTGACAGAGACCGCCGCCATTCTGGCGCCAGATGCCCCGGCCCTTCAACTGACGCCGCAGGACCGCGATCCGCGTCGTGGCCGTAACGCCGCGTTTTCCATTATTCTTTCGCTCGCTGTCGTTGCCGCGGTCTTCCATGAACTGGGCGGGCTCGACCTCCGGAATCTCATCGCGATGGTGCCCGCGACCCCCGGCTTCTGGGTGGTCTTCGCGCTGAGCTATCTTGTGACGCCGGCCAGCGAATGGCTCATTTTCCGGCGGCTCTGGGGCATCCCAGGCTCCGGCATGCTCGCGCTGCTGCGCAAGAAGGTCTACAACGAACTGCTGCTTGGCTACCTGGGAGAGGCGTACTTTTACACTTGGGCGCGGCGCCGGGTCGCGCTGGGAGCAGCGCCGTTCGGAGCGGTGAAGGACGTGGCCATCCTGTCGGCGATGACCGGCAACGGGGTGACCATGGCTCTGCTGGCGGTGATGGTGCCGGTCATGGGCACAACGCGGCTCGGGCTCGACAGCCGGATGATGACCCTCTCTCTCGGCGTCCTGCTGGCCGTTTCTGCGGCCGCCATGCTGCTGCGCCGCCGCGTCTTCTCGCTGCCCCAGGCCGATCTCGTCATGATAACGCAGATCCACTTCGGCCGGATCGCGCTGACGACGCTGTTCAATGCCCTGCTCTGGCATCTGGTTCTTCCCGAAGTGCAGCTTTCCTGGTGGCTTTTCCTTGCCACGCTGCGTCTGCTGGTCTCCCGCCTGCCGTTGATACCCAACAAGGATTTGCTGTTCGCAGGGGTCGCAGTGCTCGCCCTCGGCCACGAGCGTGACATCGGCGCGCTCATGACCTTGATGGCGGGCCTGATCCTGGCGGCGCATCTCGTGCTAGGGGCGCTGCTGGCAGGCAGAGATCTGGCCATCCCCGAGCAGTCGGCATGAACGCACCGGCCTTCATCGTGCTGCTTGCCGCCGCCCTCATTCCCTCCACGCCCGATCTGGGCAAGGCCGAAGGTCGGTGCCGGCCGAACGAGAGCGGTCCAGCCTTCGTCGTCGAGCCCGTAGGCCTCAAGGACAGGAGCGGCAGGCTCCGGCTGGAGGTCTACCCCGCCAACGAGAAAGACTTCCTTGCCGACGACAACGTCCTCGTCAGCGCCGGGAAGACGTTCCGCCGCGTCGAGGCGGCGTTGCCTTCCAGCGGCGTCCCGAGCCTTTGCATCCGTGTGCCCGCACCCGGCACTTACGCCGTCAGCCTGCTTCACGACCGCGACGACGACCGCAAGTTCGACTGGAAGATCGACGGTATCGGCTTCTCAGGCAATCCGAAGCTGGGTTGGGGCAAGCCGAACGTGCGCAAGGCGAGCGCCGCCGCCGGCACGGGGCTCACGAGCCTGCGCATCGTCATGAATTACCGCAGCGGGCTCGGTGTCGCGCCCCTTCAGGCAAAGGTCTTGAGACAAATGAAAATCGTCGACGTCTGTGCCTTCTATTCGCCCCACGGCGGCGGCGTACGCACTTACGTGGAACAGAAGCTGCGGATCGGCCCGGCCATGGGCCATGAGATCGTCATCCTTGCCCCCGGGGACGAGGATGCTGTGATCGAACGTGGCCCCGGCGCCCGCATCGTCCTGGTAAAAAGCCCGCGCTTCCCGCTGGACCGGAAGTACTGGTACTTCAACGAGCCCGATCGGCTCCACGCCGCGCTCGATGCCGAAGCGCCCGATTTCGTGGAGGCGACATCACCCTGGCGGAGTGCCGGGCTGGTGGCGGACTGGCCGGGCGATGCACCGCGCAGTCTGGTCATGCATGCCGATCCGCTGTCCGCTTACGCCTATCGCTGGCTCGGCAACGTCTTCTCTCGCGAGACCATAGACCGGCAGTTCTCGGTATTCTGGGAGCACCTGCGCCGCCACAGTCGCCGGTTCGATCACGTCGTCTGCGCCAACAGCGATCTTGCAAGGCGGCTTGGCGAAGGCGGCGTATCGCATACCGTGACGATCCCGATGGGTGTCGAGGGAGGCTGCTTCTCGCCCGCTCACCGAGACCCTGCGCTTCGGGCCGAATTGCTCACGGCCTGCGAACTGCCGGAGAGCGCCGCGCTCTTGCTTGCGGTTGGCCGTCTCGCACCCGAAAAGCGCTGGCCGCTGGTGATCGATGCTGTGGGCATGGCAAGCCAACGGACGCCAATCGGCCTCGTCATGCTGGGCGAAGGCCGCGAGCAGCGCACGATCCTGCGTCACATCGCCGGCAATCCGCATGTCCGCCTCTTTGCACCCGAGCGCGAGCGCGCGGCATTCGCCCGCATCATGGCGAGTGCCGATGCCCTGGTGCACGGCTGCGAGGCGGAGACCTTCTGCATGACAGCTGCAGAGGCCCGTGCAAGCGGCACTCCGGTGATCGTCCCGGACGCGGGCGGCGCGGCGGACCATGCAGCAGGAGGCGCGGGCCGGACTTATGCCGCCGCCGATGCGCAGGCCGCAGCCGAAGCGATCCTCGCCGTCGTGCAGGAGCGGCCCCGCCCTGCGGTCACCGCAAGGACCATGGACGCCCACTTCGAAGACCTGTTCGCGGCTTATGCAGCCTGCCTCGACAAGCGCCGCAAGGCAGCTTGAGTTAGAGCCTACTGGCTCTGCTGCCACCCCCCGCCAAGTGCGAGGAACACCGCGATCTGGTCATCCACCAGAGCCGCTTCGGCAGCGGCATGGTTGACCTGCGCCGTCGCCAGCGCACCTTGCGCACTTAGCAGATTGAGGAAGTCGCTGCGACCGAAGCGGAACAGCTTGCCCGCCTGCTGCGCGGAAAGACCTGCGCTGTCGCTCGCCCGGCCAAGCGCGTCGGTCCGGTCGGCATCGCGGGCGTAAGTCTCCAGCGCAGTCTCGGTGCCGCGCAGGGCGTCCAGTACGGTCTGGTCGAACTTCGCGATATCGGCTTCGACCTGGGCGTTGGCCGCGTCGATCCGCGCGTGAATGATCGGGCGATTGGGGAATGACCAGCTCAGCAACGGCCCAAGGCTGAAGCCGAAACTGTGCGTCTTGCCGATATTCTCCAGCTTGCCGTCGTTGATGATCCCGCCGCCGATGCTGACCGTCGGGTAAAGATCGGCGGTTGCGACCCCGATGCGCGCCGTATCGCCAGCAATCGTGCGCTCGGCCTGGCGAATGTCCGGACGTCGCCGGATCAGCGCCGCACCATCGCCCACCGGCATCGGCTGCGAAAGTCGCGGAAGCGTAGCGCAGCCTTCGACTTCCCTTGGATAGTCAGCGGGTGCCCTGCCGAGCAAGGTTGCCAGCAGGTAAAGCGCCGACTGGCGCTTGGCCTGGAACGCCGGAAGGTTGGCCCGGCTGCTTTCTACCGCGGTGCGTGCCCGGCTCACATCGAAGGCGGTGCCGCGCCCTCCTCGCTGGAGGCGTCCGGTCGCATCCAGGGTCTGCTGTTGCAGGGTGATGACTCTCTGGACTGTCGCGATCTGATAATTGGCCGCGCAGACATCGGCGTAAGCCTTGGTCGTGGCTGCCGCCACGCTGATCCGCACGGCGTCTCGCGCCGCCTCCACCGCTTCGCGGTCAGCAAGACTGCTTTCGATGGCGCGCTTGATCTTGCCGTTCAGGTCGAGCGGATAGGATAGCGTCAATCCCAGATCGTACGTCAGCACGCCGGGCATGTTGGTCCCGGCCGAAGTGGTCGAATAGTCTCGCTCGAGATCGGCATCGGCGCCGATAGTCGTGGCCAGCGTCTTCTGGCCGGTATATTCCCGGATGACGGCGTCCGCCTTGCGCAGGTTCGCGTCCGCCGCCCGGATATTGGCGTTTGCGGCGAGCGCCTGCTCGACAAGACCATCAAGCCGAGGATCGTCGTAGAGCCGCCACCAGCGGTCCGGCAGTTCGGCTTGCGAGAATGCCTGCCCCTGCCCGGATACGAACGGCCCGTTGGCCGCAGGCGCACTGGCCACCGAATTTTCAGGCGGCGCATAGTCGGGCCCGGCCGTGGCGCAGCCCGCCAGAAGCGCAGGGCCCAGAAGCGCGGGGGCCAGAAGCGCGGGGACCAGAAGCGAAACGCGGTTCCTCATCACTGCGTCGCCTCCACGGCCGGCGCGGAAGGCGCAGCCTGAACCTGACGCTGAGACAGTGCCTTGGTGCGGCCGCGTGTTCCGGCACCGGGCTGTTCGATGGTAACGGTCGCCGTGCGGCCGGAAATCAGGTTCACGCCCTTGGGTACTTCGGTTAGGCGCACGCGCACGGGAATGCGCTGGGCAAGGCGGACCCAGGTGAAGGTGGCATCGACGCTGGGCAACAGGTTGCGCGAATCGGTGCGTGTCGTATCGTTGATCCCTGCCGCAATGCTTTCGACCACGCCCTTGAGCGGACGCTCCTCACCCATGAGCACGACAGTTACCGGCGAGCCGACATGGATGTTCGGCAGCTTGGTTTCCTCGAAATAGCCTTCGACACGAATGGAATCGCTGTCGATCAGGGCCATGGCCTGATTGCCGGGCGCCACATAGTCGCCGGGATGCAGATCGAGGTTGGTCACGGTGCCGTTGACCGAAGCGTGCACGTTGGTGCGGGCAAGGTCGAGCTTGGCCTTGTCTAGCCCGCTGAGCGCCTGGTCGAGCGCAGCGCGGGCCGTGGCGACGGCGGCGACGTTCTGCTCATGGGTTTCGGTGGCCACGAGATCGCCAAGCGCCAGGTCGCGCCTGGCCTCGCGCTGGGCCTGTCCCAACCGGGCCTGGGCGCTTGCTACTGCCGCCTGCGCCTGCTCCACGGCCAGCGAATAGCGCGGGCGGTCGATCACGAACAGCAGGTCGCCAGCCTTGACCGTCTGGTTGTCCTTCACCTCCACCGAAGTGACGAGGCCGCCGATGTCGGGCGTGACGCGCACGACGTCGGCACGGACGCGGCCGTCGCGGGTCCAGGGACTGTCCTCATAATGGCGCCAGAGCCAGATCGCGATCACGGCGGCAAGAATGACGAGGACAGTGGTGGCAAGGCTGGGCGCGAGCCGGGCAAGAAAGCGCTTCATTGGCGGAAACCGATCAAGGGAGAGGCCCAGACGAGAAGCCCGAGCACGAGGATGTAGAGGCACAGGTCCACCGCCGCACGATAGGCGAACAGGCGGTAGAAACCGATGACATTGGCAATGCGCATCAGCACCAGGGTGATGACCGAGGCAATGACGGCAAGAACCAGCAAGGTGGGGAGGAAAACCCCGTCGATGGAGACTTCACCCCTCATGCCGCCAGCGCCTTCGGCGTGGGGCTCGAAGCCGGAAACAGGTTGCGGCGCAAGCTGACCAGACCCAGCGCACCGGCGCGGCTCAAATCGGGGTCTTGGTCGTTCAACACGGCAGTCATGGCGATGTCGATATCCTCAAGCAGGATGGGGTCGGCAGGAGCGGGACGGTCGGGATCCAGGCCGCGATAGTATTCGCCCACTTTCTGAAGAACTTCCGTAAGCGGCCCGCGTTTGGTCGGCGGAAGGGCAAGGCGCAGTTCGCGCAGTTCGCCGATCGCCACGCCTGTGCGCAGATCCCTCAGGGCGTCGTAAAGCGGTTGACCGGGGGAACGGCCTGCCATGGCGAGACGGGGGGCCAGCAAGGCGATCCGGTCGAGCATGCGATTGATCCAGGCCCGCACGTCCGGCGGGCTCATCAGATTTGCGCGCTCGGCGATATCGGCCCACCCTGCCCGCACGGTGCTGCGGATCGCCGCATGGCTCCCCGTCGAGTTGAGCAGGCGGATGACGACAATGGCGTAGATGATGCCGACAAGCTGGGCGAGCGCGCCGTTCACGAAACCGGCGAACCCGCCGACATACTGGTCCGAAACGAGAACCGGCGAACCCAGTCCCAGCAGCATGGGCAAGGCGATGCCGCCCCACCGGGGAGACTGCATAAGCGTTCCCAGCATGAGCAGCATCGGCGCCATGGCAAGGGCATATTCAAGGAACCCGTCGAGCCGCGGCATTATGACGAAGCCATAGAGCAGCCCGATCAGCGTCGCGATCAGCGTTCCCAGGAAGAACGCGCGCAGCGGGGCAAGCGGATCGGGAGCAGCCGCGAACAATGCCGTGAAGACACCCGCCAGCATGACCGCCGTGGCTCCTTCATGCCAACCGCTGCCGATCCAGAGAGCACATCCGATGCAGATCGTGAAGAATGCGCCGATGGCGCGCGCGTCGCCCCGCCGAAATCGCGGTGCAGTTCACGGCCGCGACGTCCTTCCACGAGTTCGGAAGCACGCGGACTGATCGGGCGAGTGCTCGGCGTGGAAAGCTGCTCGGCGAGCAGGCGGCAGTCGCGATGGGCGCCGATCAGGGACGCAAGGCGCGAAAGCAGGCTGAGCAGGATAAGCTCGTCCCACGAGGAATCAGGGCCAACACGCGGTTCCAGCGCGCGGCTGCGCTCCTGAAGCGCGGTGGCCGCGCTCTCGCGCTCGCCGAGCGGCATCGCGTCGAGCCGGGAAAACCAGTGACGGGTATCGGCCAGCAGGCTCTCGACTTCGGCGGAAATGCTTCCTGCCGCGCGCAATTGCCCGATCCGGTCCGTCACTGCGGCGCCCCGCGGCATGATGAGCGAGAGCTGGTCCTGCAAGGCGCGTACCGTGCGGATACGCGGCGCGATGCGGGTGCTCTCGTAAGGGAGGTGAATGGAAAGCTGGTGCAGTTCTGTCACGTCAAGCGCAAGGCGCTGGCGTTCCTTGTCGATTGCCGGGTCGCCATCGAGCAACAGGGAATCGCTCGACCAGCGCTCGGCATCGGCGAGAATGTTGGCCACCCGTTGCAGCATGAAAGCGGAAACCGAGCGCGGCAGCACGAGCGCGTGGACGAAACTGCCACAGAGGATGCCGATGGTGATTTCCTGCACGCGCAAGGTTGCCACCGTGAAGATCGTGCCGGGAACGTCCACGCTCGGCAGCACGATAAGCACTGCGGTATAGCCGGCCAGAACAAAGGCATAGGAACGCGGTGTGCGGTCCAGCAGGGAAACGAAGACGCAGAGCGCCAGCCATGCCCCTATCGCGATCGTCAGCAATTCCGGTGCGTTGACGAGCACGGGCACCATGATGACCGCCATCCCCGCGCCGATGAATGTGCCGATCACGCGGAACATCGCCTTGGACACGACGGCGCCCGCCAACGGCTGTGCGACAATGTAGGACGTGAGGAAGGCCCAATAAGGACGTTCGAGCCCGATCGACAGCGCGATGTAGATGGCCAGCATCGAGGCCATGTAGGCCTTCACGGAAAACAGCGCTGCGTCCAGTCCGAAACGTTTCGTCATTGCCGGGCGGCGCTTTCCGCAATGCGTGCGGCGATGCGGTCAAGCACGCGCACGACAGTCTCGACGTCTTCAGTCGGAATGCCATCGAGCAGCGTTGCACGCAACTCGATCAATCGTTTGTCGATCCGTTTTGCGACGATAGATCCTTCTTCGGTCAGCCGCAGGTGCTTGGCCCGGCGATCGCTGTCGTCGGCATGACGCTCCACCAGGCCTGCGTCTTCGAGCAGGTGCAGCGTGCGGACCAGCGAAGGCTCCGTCACGTTGATGACGCGCGCCAGATCGCCCTGCCGTACCTCGTCTCCGAGACGAAGCAGGTGAACGAGCGCCCATGCCGAGGAGTTCGAAACTCCCAGGGAGGACAGGGCCGAATCAGCCATTTGCTGCCAGGAACGCGAAACTGGCCCCAACCTCGCGGCCAGAGCCTTTTCGCTCGATTGTCGTTCTTGCATGAGACGGGTAATTAGAGTGCTAACTAATTCGCGCAAGATGCTTTGACGTGGATTTTATGTCAGTTGCAGTGAGTTTATTGCAATGCCGCATGGGGGTGGCGCAGCCGCAAGGGCGACGCTAAGCCGCTGCAAATGCCTGCTCTCACCTTCCGGAGAATGCCCTTGCGCCGCTCGTCTCTCGCCCTTGGCCTGTCTGCGCTGATGTTGACGGCAGCCATGCCCGCCGATGGCAGGACGCCTCATGCCGTCTCCGCGACGGCCGAGCCGACCGGCCAGTCGGCGACGGCACGACATGCCATGGTCGCCGCCGCAAACCCGCTGGCGGTCAAGGCAGGAGTGGACGTGCTGAAGGCAGGCGGTTCAGCCGTGGACGCAGCGGTCGCAATCCAGGCCGTGCTCGGTCTGGTCGAACCACAAAGCTCGGGTCTCGGCGGCGGCTCGTTCATGGTCTACTACGATGCGAAGACGCGCAAGGCGACCGCCTATGACGGCCGCGAAGTCGCCCCGGCCGGAGCGACGGACCGGCTTTTCCTGGGTGCCGATGGCAAGCGCCTGCCGTTCGTCGACGCGGTGCTCGGGGGCATTTCTACCGGCGTTCCCGGCGCTGTGGCCATGCTGGACATGGCCCATCGCGATCACGGCAAGCTGGCGTGGTCGGAATTGTTCGGCGAAGCGCACAAGCTCGCGCAGGACGGCTTTATTGTCAGCCCGCGGCTCGCCGGAATGATCTCCCAGCGCAAGGCACCACAGGCCTCGGCTCCTGACGCAAGGCGCTACTTCACCAAGGCGGACGGCATGCCATATGCGGCGGGCGACCGTCTGAAAAACCCGGATTACGCCCGCTCGCTCGAACGGATCGCGAAATTCGGCGCTTCCGGTCTGCTCACCGGCCCAATAGCCCAGCAGATCGTCGATCGGGTAAGCCAGGGGCCTTATCCCAGTGCGATGACGCTGGCGGACCTTGCCAATTACCGTCCGCGTTCCGGACCGGCCCTGTGCAGCACCTACCGCGTGTATCTGGTCTGCACGCCGCAGGCTCCTTCCGGCGGGCCGGGCCTTCAGATGGCGCTCGGCATTCTCGAACATACCGACATCGACAAGCGCAACGCCAGCGATGAAAAGGCATGGTTCGAATTCGCGCAGGCAAGCCGCCTCGCCTATGCCGACCGCGACCGCTATGTCGGCGATCCGGCCTTCGTGAAAGTGCCGCTCGAAGGTCTGCTCAACCCCTCATACGCTAAGGAGCGCGCGGCGCTGGTGGGCGAAAAAGCTAGGCCGGTCACTTTCGGCAAACCGAAGGGAGCGCCGGAGTTCGGGCCCGATGGCACCAATGAGCCCGGCGGCACCAGCCATATCGTCATCGTCGATACGCAAGGCAATGTCGTCTCGATGACCACGACGGTTGAAAGCATCTTCGGCTCCGGACGCATGGTAGGCGGGTTCTTCCTCAACAACCAGATGACCGATTTCTCGTTCAGCCCGACGGACGACGACGGGGCGAAAGCGGCGAACGCGCCGGCCGCCGGCAAGCGTCCGCGTTCCAGCATGGCTCCCACGATCGTCCTGACCCCTCAGCACAAATTCGTCGCTGCCGCCGGCTCGCCCGGTGGCAGCGCCATTCAGGCCTACAATCTCAAGGTGCTGGTCGCCCTGCTCGACTGGAAGATGTCGCCGCAGGATGCAGTGACGCTGCCCAACCTCGTCGCCAAGGGCGACACCTACAGTTCGGACGTCTTCCCCGCGCCGATCATGGAGGGGCTGGCGGCAAGGAACATGCCCCTGTCGACCGCAAGGGGCGAGGAATCGGGCCTTCAGGCGATTGTCGCCACGCCGAACGGCTATATCGGCGGCGCAGATCCCCGGCGCGAAGGCGTGGCAAGAGGGTTCTAGGCGGCGTGGATCGCCCCGCACTTCCTCCCCACTTCCTCCCCGTTGAAAATAGCGTAGTCATGCCATAGGGGCCGCTGCCTTTCATTCAGGGATACAGCATGGCAGGCGATTGGGACGAGGCGGAACAGGCAGGGGGCAAGGCTTCCGTTATAACCACATCGTCGGGAAGCCTCGGCCTGATGGCGGCGATCGCCTTGGTCATGGGAAACATGATCGGCTCAGGCGTGTTCCTGCTGCCGGCCAGCCTGGCTCCGTTCGGCTGGAACGGCGTGATCGGCTGGCTGACGACGATCAGCGGCGCTCTCGTCCTCGCCTTCGTTCTCAGCCGCCTGACACATGCCCGTCCAGAAGCCGGCAGCCCCGCCGGTTTCGTCACCGACGCCTTCGGCAAGACCGCCGGGTTTTTCATAAGCTGGATTTATCTCGTCTCGCTGTGGACCTCGGTGGTTACGATCGCGGTGGCCGCGGTCAGCTACCTGTCCAGCATGGTACCGTTTCTTGGACGGGGCGAACATGTCCCCGCCCTTGCCGCCATCGCCCTGCTCTGGCTGGTGACGCTGATAAACCTGCGCAGTATGCGCGCTGCGGGGAACTTCCAGATCGTCACGCTGGCGCTCAAGATAATTCCCCTGCTGGTCGTCATAGTGCTGGCCGTCCATATCCTTGCCAGTGGCAAGGCCCAACTGCCCTCCTTCGATCCCTCCGAAGTTCGTTCCGGCGCAATCAACGGCGCCGCCACCCTGACGCTATGGGCCTTGCTCGGCTTCGAATCCGCCAGCGTCGCAGCCGCGCGCGTACGCAACCCGAAAGTGAACGTCGCGCGGGCCACGCTTTGGGGCACCGCGCTGACCGGTGCGCTTTACCTGATGGTTTGCTCTGCCATCGCCCTGCTCCTGCCCAGCGACCTCGCTTCGCATTCGGCAGCGCCGTTCGCCACTTTCGTCGCCCGTTTCTGGGACGGTAACGCAGCGATGCTCATCGCCGTCTTCGCCGTCATCAGTTGCATCGGCGCGCTGAACGGGTGGACCCTGCTTGAAGCAGAAATGGTGCGGGACATGGCCAGTCGTCGCCTGTTGCCGCACTGGCTCGCCGAAACCGACGCGCGCGGAACGGCGAGGCGGGCTCTTCTGGTTTCCGCCGTTGTCGCCAGCTGCTTTGCCGCCTTGAACGCCAGCAGGACCATGCAGGCCCTGTTCGAATACCTCCTGCTTCTGTCGACCTCTGCAACGCTGTGGCTCTATCTTGCCTGCGCGCTTGCCGCGCTCAGGCTCGGCGTTGCGCGCATCCCCGCGCTGCTCGGCGCGCTCTATGCTCTGTGGACCCTATGGGGCGCCGGGATCGGCGCCAGCGGCCTCAGCTTCGTCCTGATGGCGCTGGGTCTTCCCATCTGGCTCTGGCTCAAGCACAACGAGATCGACTAGCATGACGAAGAGATACGATGCCCTCATCATCGGTGGCGGACACAACGGCCTGGTCTGCGCGTTCTACCTCGCCCGTTCCGGACTGAAGGTACGTATTCTCGAGCGGCGCGGTGTCGTCGGCGGCGCGGCGGTTACAGAGGAGTTCCATCCGGGTTTTCGCAATTCGGTCGCCAGCTATACCGTAAGCCTGCTCCAGCCCAAGGTCATTGCCGACATGAAGCTGGCGGAGCATGGCTACCGCGTGATCGAGCGACCGATTTCGAACTTCCTGCCGCAGGAAAACGGCCGCTACCTCAAGCTCGGTGGCGGGCTGGAGCGTACTCAGGCCGAGTTTCGGCGCTTTTCCCCGCATGATGCGGATATCCTCCCGGCCTACTACGATGCACTTGAAGGCGTTGCCGAAGTTCTGCGCGACCTTGCCCTCAAGTCTCCTCCCAATGCCGGAGACGGCTGGCGCGGCCTGATCGATGCAGCGCTGCAAGGGCGACGGGTTGCGGGCCTCCCGATCGAAGCTCAGCGAGACGTGCTCGACCTGTTCACCAAGTCTGCACGTACCCTGCTTGACGGCTGGTTCGAAAGCGAGGCCGTGAAGGCTGCCTTCGGTTTCGATGCGGTCGTCGGAAACTATGCCTCGCCCGATACGCCGGGCAGCGCTTACGTCCTGTTGCATCACGTCTTCGGCGAAGTGAACGGTAAGAAAGGAGCATGGGGCCACTCAGTGGGCGGGATGGGTCAAATCACCCGCATCATGGCAGAGGTGTGCCGCGGTCTCGGTGTAGAGATCAGTCTGGAAAGTCCGGTAGAGCAGGTCCTTGTCGATGGCGGCAAGGTCGCGGGGATTCGGCTCGAAAGCGGCGAGGAGATTGCCGCGCCGCGTGTCATCGCCAATGTCGGCCCAAAGCTTCTCTATGGGAAGATGGTCGCAGCAAGCGACCTCTCGCCCGACTTCGCCCGCCGGATGAAAGGGTTCAAGGCGGGCAGCGGCACCTTCCGGATGAACGTGGCCCTATCCGAATTGCCGCGCTTCACTTGCCTGCCGGAGCCAGGCGAACATCACAGGTCCGGCATCATCATCGCGCCAACTCTGGACTACATGGACCGGGCGTTCCTTGACGCAAAAACCCACGGCTGGTCGCGAAAGCCCATCGTCGAGATGCTGATCCCCTCGACCATCGACGACAGTCTGGCCCCGCCGGGCCAACATGTAGCCAGCCTCTTCTGCCAGCAGTTCGCCCCCGAACTTCCCGGCGGCAGGGACTGGGATGACGAGGAGGACAAGGCCGCCGATACGATCATCGATACGGTCGAAGCCCAGGCCCCCGGCTTTCGTGCCTCGATCCTGGGACGGCAGATACTGAGCCCGAAGGGGCTGGAGCGCAAATTCGGCCTTGTGGGCGGCGACATCATGCATGGCAACCTGACGCTGGACCAGATGTGGTCGGCGCGTCCGGTGCTTGGCCACGGATCCTATCGCGGCCCGATCAGGGGGCTCTACATGTGCGGTGCGGGCACGCATCCCGGAGGCGGCGTCACCGGAGCGCCGGGACACAACTGCGCGCACGAAGTTATTGCCGACGGCACCCGAATGAAGCGCTTTCGCATCTAGGTCGTAAACTCATAAACGGCACCATCGAGGTTTGAGGCAAAATGGCTCAGCGCAAGAAGGGAAGGCGATGGAATATGTCGATATTTCAAGACTTC
>NZ_LGJH01000145.1 GCF_001298105.1 Novosphingobium sp. ST904
CGCTCGCGGACTTCAGGTGAAAATTTGTTGGTTGTCTTGCTCATAACGGATGCTCCTTCTCACAAGTTGGAGCCTCCTGGAAACCCGGGGCGCTTCAAAGCCTATGGCGACGTGATCTCAGACTATCGCGGCGGCAGCTACTCGCTCGTCAACACTTATGGCTGGGACACGAGCGATGCGTCGAACTACCACGCGCACGAAATCGACATGAACCAGAGCTTCCAGGATACCGCCTTCGACAACATCAAGGGCGCCCTCGCCTACGAGTTCACGCCCGACGACAAGATCTCCGTCGGCGGCGAATGGCGGCGGTTCAAGAACTCCGGCTTCAAGCGCACCTACAACGATGCCCTGCTGAACGATTTCAAGTCAGGTGCGGTAAGCGCAGACATCGGCGATTATTCGCAGGTCTACACCGGCTACAAGGGCCAGGACTGGGTGATCGTCGATTATGACAAGGCCCTCGACGTGCTCGGCATCGACCGGGGGAACTACCTGACCTCGAAGAACAGCGTCTTCGCGGTGGAAGAGCGTACCGCCGCCGGATACGTGCAGTACGACTGGAACCATCTGCTCGGCTCCCTGCCCTTCCGCGGCAACATCGGCGGCCGCTACTATCATACGGACATCCTTTCGGCGGGCATCGGCACCGTGAGCGGCGCGAATACGCCCATCGCGGTTTCAGCGAGCTATCAGGGCTTCCTGCCTGCCGTGAACATGATCTTCGAACCGGCTCGCGATCTCGTTGTCCGCGCTTCGGCTGCGCGCAACATCAACCGTCCCTCGCTCGGCTCGCTGGCCGTCAATGGCACCGTTTCGGTCGGTGACAACGGCGAACTGTCTGTCTCGGTCGGCAACCCTGCCCTCAAGCCCTACAAGTCCACCGACCTCGATCTTTCGGTCGAGTACTATTTCGGCAAGGTCGGCTCGGTCAGCGGGGCCCTGTTCTACAAGACGCTGGACGGCTTCATCACCACCCAGACCGTCAACGACGTACCTTACAGCCAAACCGGTCTTTCGACCGATCTTGTCCCTGGCGCGACCGGCAACACCATCGTCACCTCGTTCTCGCGTCCGGTGAACCTGGGCAAGACGGACCTGTGGGGCCTCGAACTTTCGGCGCAGACGGATTTCACTTTCCTGCCCGCACCGTTCGACCACCTCGGGACGGTGGTGAACTTCACATATGTCGATTCCAGATACGATTACTCGACGATGTACAGCGGCGGCGCCAACACCACGCTTGAAGGCTTGAGCAAGTACAACGGCAACGTCACTCTCTACTATCAGGATGCAAAGTTCGACATTCGCGGATCGGCCAATTACCGCAGCAGCTACGTCTATAGCGCAGCACCGATCACGAGTTCGCTGGGGCTCGACCAGGATCTCTCGGGCTATGCGGCAACTGTCTATGTTGACATGTCCGCCCACTACAAGGTGACTGACGCCATCCAGCTCACGCTCGATGCGATCAATCTCACCAACCAGCACGAACAGCAGTACTCGGACAGCACCAAGCGCCTTTATGTGAATACCCGTTCGGGTACGACCGTTATGGGCGGCGTCCGCTTCGAGTTCTGATGGAAAGGGCGCGAGGCACATCCCTGTCTCGCGCCCCAACCGGCATGGCGAACAAACGATAGCGCAAGGTCACATAACCGTCATCGAGCCCTGATAGCGGCCGCGCCGGAGGGCTTGTGTTTCCCAGCGGTCGCGTTCGGCTCATCACATCCTGCATGGTTCTGGCACTGGCCTCACCGCTTGCGGCCGGAAGCGCACATGCGCGTGCTGGAAAGCCTGCGCTTCCAACATCGCGGCCAAAGCCGCGCAGCATTGCCTTCAAGATCCCCTCCGGCCGCGTTGTCGATGTTCTGAGGGCGATTTCCCAGCAGTCCGGCGTCCAGATCGTTACCTCGGTGACACGGGACCTGAAAATCCGTCGTGCTGTACGAGAGCGGCTGACGGTCGAAGAAGCCCTGGCAAGGATCGCCGCCGAGGTTCCGGTAACGGTAAAACGGATGCCGGACGGGTTCGTGGTCACTCAGGGCATGCCATCCGCATCTCGCAGCCCTGCACCTTCTCCGGCTGCGACTGCGCGACATCGGAACCGGAAGCGCCGCCCATCATCGTCACCGGCTACCGCGAAAGCCTGAGGCAGGCGGTGGCGGAAAAGCAGGGGGCGCAGTCCATCCTCGAGGTCACCCGTGCCGAGGATATCGCCGCTTTCCCTGACCACAATGCTGCTGACGCTCTGCAACGCCTGCCGGGAATTGCCATCAGCCGTGACAATGGCGAAGGTAGGCAGGTTTCGCTGCGCGGTCTCGGACCGCTTTTCACCCGCACCACACTGAACGGGATCGAGGCGCTCGCCACCACCGCATCGGGTTTGGACAATCGCGGTTCGGCCAGTCGCCAGCGCCGGTTCGACTATTCGGTGTTCGATGCAGGACTGTTCTCGGAAGTCGAAGTGCTCAAGAGCTGGTCAGCGGATCGCGAGGCCGGCGGCGTCGGCGGGACCGTGGCCCTGCGCACGGTTCGTCCCTTCGACCAATCCGGCGACGTCACCCTGCTTTCCATGCAAGGCCGCGCAGGTGCCAACAGCAGTGCCGTCACGCCGCAGTTCACCGCCGAAATCTCGCGGAGAAGCGATCGATGGGGTGCGCTTCTGGCGCTGTCCTGGAGCCGGAATCGAGTTTCCGAATACGGCTACCGTAATTGGGACTGGGTTCCCGTCGTCTTCGGAGAAGCCAACGTCGGCTCCGGGGTGAGCAGCGAAGACCGGGCGCGCCTTACCGGCCATGGCGATCCACTGTACATGTCGCGCGCGCAAACTTACTCGACCTGGACTAACCGTTTCGATCGGCTGAACCTCGTTGCCTCGCTCCAACATGAGAGTGACGGTGGGGTCACAATAGCGCTGGATCTCGTCCACGCGCGCCTTTCCAATCATCGCGAGGAATACTCGCTGGCCGCAGCCGGAACCAACGGGCTGACTGCGGATGTCGATGGCACCCAGTTGCTCAACGCGGTAACGGTCGTGGGGAACACGATCACTGCGGCGGATTTCAGCAGGGTGGACTTCCGCTCGGAGCACAAGCTGACGGAAGATCACACCGATTTCAGTCAAGCGGTGTTCTCGCTCGACGCACCGATCGGAGAACGCACGAAGGTCGCCGCGCGGATCGGCTATGCCCGCAGCGATTTCGAGGAGCCGGTGTTCGACAAGGTTTTCCTCGAAGCCGTCGGCAAGGGCTTCAGCTATGTCGCGACCGGGCATGGCGCACGCAACGCCTATGGTTTCGACCTCACCCAGGCTTCCCAGTGGAGCCTCATGCGGGCGGACACCCGCGAAGATTCGATCGTCAATCAGAACGTCACAGCAAGGGTCGAACTGAGCCACACCATCGCTTCGGGGCTCGAATTGCGCCTCGGCGGCTCCTATCGCTATTTCGGCAACGACGGGTACGAACGGCGTGTAAGGGTTGACTACGAGGAAGGCAGTCCCGCTCTGACCTCCCTGTTCAACGGCAAGACGCTGGCCCCTTATATCGTCGCCGATGTCGATGCCACTTTTGCCGCGACCGGGCAGCAGCGCGATCTCGGCGGCGGCGATGACATGCCCGGCACCGCCTACGCATTGCATGAAAACACTTATGCCGCTTTCGCACTCGCCGCGGTCGGTGGACAGCTTGGCGCAATGCCGCTCAGGGCCGAGTTCGGGCTTCAATACCAGCGCGTGGATACCCTTTCCTCAGGCAAGGCCAGTACCGACGTCAGCCAGTATCCGGTTTCCCTTCGCAGTAGCCGGGGGGCGTGGCTACCCTCGATACAGGCGCGCCTGGAACTCCGTCCCGACCTGCTGCTGCGTCTTGCCGCCAGCCGTAACCTGAACCAGCCCGACGTTGCTGATCTGCGCGCCGCGGCACAGGTCAATGCTACGCCGTTCGGCGGCACCATCACCTCTGGCAACCCGGCCCTGAAGCCTTTCACGGCCGATGCGCTGGATCTGTCGATCGAGCACTACTCGGGCCGAGATGGCTATGTCTCTCTAGGCCTGTTCTACAAGCACCTGGATTCGTTCATCACCTCTCAGACCAGCGTTACGCCCTATTCGGAAACCGGCTATCCGTTGGAGTTCCTCTACGCCGATCAGGACCCCTCAATCCTCTACAACGTCGTGCGCCCGGTGAATGGGTCGGGTGCTTCGATCTTCGGGCTGGAGGCAGCCGTCCAGCGTGACCTGCGCTTTCTCCCCGCTCCGTTCGACGGTTTCGGAATGGCCGCAAACATCACTTTCGCCTCGGGCAGGAGCGACGTGACCTACGGCACCGATACGGTCGACCTGCCCCTGATCGACCTGTCTCGCTGGTCGGGCAACGCTACGCTCTATTACACGGGGCAAAAGTGGGATGCGCGGATCGCCGCCGCATACCGCGGATCGTACCGGGTTGGAGTGGGCAATAACGGCAACATCGGGGAATGGATCAAGCCGAGCCTGACACTCGATCTCGCCGCTCACTTCGCACTTGGTGAAAAGCTGCAGGCATTGGCGGAGGCCCGTAACCTGACCGACGCTCCGATCGTCCAGTACACCGACCGCGATGCCCGTCGACTGCTCGCCAGAACCCGCAGCGGGCGGGTATTCTCCGCCGGGCTCAGGTACAGATTTTAAGGACGCGATGACCATCCTGTCCCCACCCGGCCGCCTCGCCGCTCTTACTTCGCAAACCGCATTGGAATTGCCGGACATGCCGCGCTCATCACCGGGCCGTCGACAATGTACATGACCGATGCCGCCAGCCAGCTTTCCGCCGGGCTCGGGCGGCTGCGCAGCTATGTTCGCAAACGGATGCGCGACCCGGGCGGCATGGAGGACGTGGTGCAGGAAACGCTGGTACGCGTGATCGAACAGGAACGCCGACAAGTGATCGAGCAGCCTCTGGCCTATGCCTTCAGGGTTGCAGACTCTGTCATCATGGCAGGCGCCCGCAAGGCCGCGCGCGAAACGGAACTGGATGAATTCGAACTGGTCTGCAACCTGCCGCTGGCCGACGAGGTGCTCGATTACCGCCAGCGCCTCGGCCGGTTCGAAGCCGCCCTCGAACGACTTACCCCGCAACGCCGCACAGTGTTTCGCATGCGCCATATCGACGGAAAATCGCGGCAGGATATTGCGGCTGAAATGAACCTCAGCGTGGAGGCCGTGAAGAAGCACCTCGTGCGCGCAATGGCCGACCTCACCCTCTCCCTCGGCGACGACTGGGCGCCGGAAGCCGGGGCAGGAACCAACCATCATGGATGAACGACAGCTGGAAATGATTGAAACCGCCGCCGACTGGGCGGATCGCTACGATGACCTTGACGAGGCCGGGCGCCGAGAACTGGCGCGCTGGCTGGAGCAGTCCCCTGAACATGGCCGGACCTTTGCCAGCATGAGGCAAGTGCTCCAGGACGCAGCGCTGGCGGAAGCGCTCGAAAGCACAGCGAGCGTCGTGGAGGTGCCCATTCCCGAACTGCCGCGTCAGCGGCCTTCGGCAATGAGGCCCGGATTGCGGCGCACTGGGCAGGAGGCGCCGGGTCTCGGCAGGCGGCAGGTTCTCGCTGCCGGTCTGGCCGCGCTCGCAGTTGTACCCCTCGGCAGCTATTTCCTATTCCGGAACGACAAAAACGTGCCAGCCTCACCGCTCCGTTTTGCCAGCGCCGTCGGCAAGCGGCGCCATTTCACGCTGCCTGATGGCTCGGGCCTCTTGCTCGATGCCGCTTCTTCGGTCGCCGTTCACTTCACAGCCGACATGCGCGCGGTAGAGCTGGAGCGCGGAGCTGCCCGTTTCGATGTCCGCCACGATGCCGCGCGCCCTTTCGAAGTCCGCACCCCCGGGGCGAACATGACCGCGCTCGGCACCAGCTTCAGCGTCGATCGATTGACTGGTGCGTCGGAACTGCGCGTCTTTTCCGGACGGGTTCGGATGGCGGCAGACGGCCATGACGCGTTCGTCGTCCCGGCCCGGGAATGGGCGTTGTTCGACGGCAGTGCGACAAGCCGGGGGAATTTCGATGCCGAGACCCGGCCGGACTGGCAGAACGACTGGCTCGACGCAGATTCCATGCGGCTCGGCTTCGCGATAGAGCGGCTGGCCCGGTATAGCGAAACACCCATCCGGCTCGGCGATCCCGCACTGGCTAGCCGCACTTTCAGCGGCCGCTTCCGGCTGGACCGGCCAGAACAGTCGCTGGCCCTGATCGGCGCCCTGTTCGGCCTTGAAGCAAGCCGCCGCGCCGATGGTATCTACCTTGTAACTGCATGAAACGGAAGGGCGATCCTGCACCTTGCCGGACCGCCCGCCGATAACGTCATGCTTTCGCGAAGCGCCGCTCGTTCCAGTTTACCGAAAGTCCGGTGCTGGTAGTACCTGCGGTGGAACGTCCGGCAATGGTGTTCATGAAATGCCACTGCCCATTCACCCTTTCAGGCGTCAGATCCAGCGAGACATAGCCCCGGCGGCTGGTGTCGGCGAATGCCAGCCCCGGATTTGCTCCCCGAAGCGCAGCGGCAAGATCGGCGGCGACACGGAGGGCAAATATGCCTCATAGCCGGGCGAGGTGACCGAATGCCCGGCATATTCCACACCGGCCGCGCGCCCGTCGAGCGAGAGTTCATTGCCCCAGGCATTGTGGCTGTCGCCCGAGAGCACGACGAGGTTGCAATCCGCCTCACGCGCAGCGCGCAGCAGGCGTTCACGTGCGGCAGGATAGCCGTCCCATGAGTCCATGTTGAACGGCAGGCCGGCCTTCGATGCGGCGGCAATGGCCATGAGCGCCTGCCGCACTTTCGGGTCTGCCCCTGCCGGAACGAGATCCGCCATCTGCGGCGGGGCCTTGAGCGCCCCCATCACCACCTGCTGCGCCAGAACCTGCCAGCGCGTGCCGGACCTCGCCGAGTCCGCCAGCCCCTTGTACAGCCACGCTTCCTGCCTGGCCCCCATGAGCGTGCGGTCGGCGGACATCCATGGGCCGTCGCGGAATTCTGCGAGAGCCTTGGCGATGTCGTTTTGTCCAGCCATGGCCGAACCGAAATCGAGTTGCTGCGTGCGCTCGCTTACGCGGGTTTCCGGGCGGAACAGAGTTGCCAGCGAACCTATCTGGAAACTGTCATAGAGCGCATCCGACACCGGCATCCATTCGCGATAGGCCTTCTCGGCCGCCGCACGGCGTATCGCCCATGGGCCTTCCTTGTCGCTCTGGTGGTTCTCTGCCCCGCCTTTCCACGTGTCATTGGCGAATTCGTGGTCGTCCCACTGGGCAATCATTGGAAATCGCTGGTGAATCCGGCGCAGGTCGGGATCCAGGCGGTAGCTGGCGAAACGCAGGCGATAGTCGGCAAGCGTCACCGTTTCGTTATGCGGCTCGATCGCGCGACCCGCCATCGGGTGGTCGGGATAGTGGCCGTATTCGTACTCGTAGAAGTAGTCGCCGACATGAACGATCAGGTCGAGATCGTCGCGGGCGGCGGCGTGGGCATAGGCGTTGAACCAGCCGAACGGCATGTTCGAACAGGAGAAAAGCCCGATGCCGAAGCGTTCGACCTCACCCACCGGCAGGGTCCGGGTCCGGCCGACTTCGCTTTTGGTGCCGTCCGGCGCGATGAAGCGATAGAAGTACCATTGCCCCGGCGCGAGGCCGGAAACCACCAGCTTGGCGCAATTGTCGTGCGCGGGAGAAGCGACGACCTCGCCGCCTCCCGCCACTTTCCGGAAAGTGTCGTCCGCCGAAAGTTCGCAGCGCAGTTTCGTATCACCGCTGCCGACATAGCGGGTCCATAAGAGCACCGAGTTCGCCGCCGGCTCCCCACTCGCCACGCCGTGCGTGAAGCCGTGCGCGGTGAGTATCTGCGCTACTCCCGGTGTGGAAAGGGCGGCGAGCCCGAAGGCGCCTGCCTGGAGCAGTAGGCGGCGGTCGAGTTGAAGCGTCATGTCTATTCCTCGGGCTGTTCGCTCAGTAGCGCGCGGTGATCTCGATGCCGTAAGTGCGCGGTTCGGCCGGGATAAACGTGGGGTAACCGAAGGAGCCCCCGGTATTGCCGGCATCGAGCAGGTATTTCTTGTCCGTCAGGTTGCGGGCATAGCCGGCGATGCGGAACTTGCCCTCCATCAGCGAAACGCCGCCGCGCAGGTTGACCAGCGTGACCGGGCCCTGGCTGATCGCGTCCTTGTTGGGGATCTCGAAGTAGATCTTGCTGCGGTAGGTTACGCTTGGCGTCAGGAACAGGCTGGTGTTCCGGGTCAACGGCAAATTGAGATTGAAACCCGCCGCCCATTGCCATTTCGGCTGCAGACGGAACTGATCCCCCGCATAGACACCGTTGGATTCCTTGTCGTCGATCCCGCCACTGATGAAGCCAACATTGCCGAAGGCGCTCAGCCAGTCGGTGAAGCGAGCCTCGAGTTCGGCTTCGACGCCCAGGTTGGATGCCGACCCGGCGCTCTCGGTGCGTGCGACCCCGGTAGTGGCGTCAAGGACCGAGACCTGGAAATTGCTGTACTTGTCGTAGTAGACGCCCAGCGAGCCGGAGAACATGCCGACCGAGCCCTTGATGCCCGCCTCGTAGTTCCAGACCGTCTCCGACTTGATGAGATCGAGATCCGCAACCGGCCCCGCCGCTGCCGACAACTGGACGACCGGAGAACGGCGCCCCTCCGAAATCGTGGCGTAGAGATTGAGGCTCGGGGTCAGGTGATAGAGTGCGTTGAAGCGCGGCAGCACCGCCGCGTAGGACTTGCGGGCATAGAAGGTCTGTCCGTCCGTATCGACGAGCGGCAACAGCGGCTGACCGTAGACCGGCGCGTCAGGCTGATACGCGGAGTAGCCCGATCGCCGCTTCTCGATCAGCACGCGGGCACCTGCGGTCAGTTCAAGCGCGGGGGCCGGTTTCCAGCTCACGTCACCGAACATTGACCAGGACTGGTTGCGGCCCTCGTTCTTGTACCAGCTCGAATAGGGCACTGCTGAATAGGCCCCGCCGGTGAGCAGCCCGGTCGCAGAAGCGGCGGGAACGCTGTTGTCCGGCGCGACGCAGCCGAGCCCCGGAATGACGTTGGCGCTGCACTGGAGGTAGGTACCCAGTTCCGACGACATCGGCACATACTGGTAGCTGTCCTCGATGAAGTAGTTCCAGCCGAACGAGGCGCGCCACTGGTCGTCGCTGTAAGTGAAGCGGCCTTCGTGGCTCGCCTGCCAGCCCTTCGCGCGTTCCGCGAATTCAAGATACCAGGCAGCGGAACCGTCCGCATCGAACACTTCCAGCGCATCGAAGTGGCGGTAGCCGTTGACGGTGGTGAAATTCCAGCCGTCCGCGAAGTCCCACGCCAGCGTGAGGTTGCCGTCGTAGACATCGCGATCGAGCCCGAGCTTGTCGGAGCCCAGCACTTCCGCCGAATAGGGCGAACCGCCGAGATAAGCGGCTTCGTAGAGGCCGTCGACCGAAGTCGATCCGAGATTTTTCGAAAGGAACGGCGTTCCCGAATTACGTTGGCGATCGTAAGTGAAAGTCAGGTCGGCGGTGAAATCGCTGGTCGGGGTGTAGCGCAGGGAGCCACGAAGGCCGAGCTGGTCCTGCGCATAGAGATCGTCCTGCCCGGGGGCGAGGTTTTCGATATAGCCGTCACGCTTCTTCCATTGCCAGGCGATGCGTCCCGCCAGCACGTCGTTGCCAGCGTTGACGAAGCCCTCTACCCGGTAGGCATCCAGATTGCCGTAAGCGCCAGTCACTTCGGCAGAGACACCGGGCTGCGGCTTGGCCGAAACGAGACTGATCGCACCGATCGTGGCCGCCGTACCGAACAGCGTGGCCTGCGGGCCTTTCACCACTTCGATGCGGTCGAGATCGTAGAGGCCCTGATATGCGCCCCGCGACCGAGAGATGTCGACACCGTTGTAATAGAGCGTGACGCGGGGGCCCTGCTGCGCGGAACCGCTGTCGGAAGTGATGCCGCGAATGACGAAACCGGGGTTGTTCGCGCTCTGGACCTGTACATTGAGACCCGGGACGTAGTTCGAAAGCTCTCCGATATCGGTCACGCCCAGTTCGCGCATCCGCTCACCCGTCTGCACGCTGAGCGTGATCGGCACGTCCACGGCGCGCTGCTCGATCTTTTGCGAGGTGACGATGATCGAGTTGGCGCTTTCATCCCCGGCGTTCCCGCCGGTCGCTTCCGCGCCGGCCTCGGCTTCCGCCGCGAAGACCGCCGAAGGCATTCCGGCAAGCGCCGTTCCTGCAAGAAGAGCTGCCGAGCAAGTAACGAATTTCATTGCCGTTTCCCCTGGACCCGATTGGGTGATGGGACGGCGGGTTACGCCTCGCAGATTAAGTTTCCATGGCATTCCAATGACGGTTTAAGTCAGTGGATGAAGGCAAATGGCAATCGGTTGCAGCGTATCTGGGTATCGTCTGACCGCCTTGGATCGACGAAAGCCCGTGGTTGCCCCGGTGGTGGTGTTCTGGCTTACGGTTCCTCACAGACGTGAACCAAGGGAAACGCGAAGATGCGCTGGCGCGAGATGCGGGAAGACGATGTGGCTGGTGTTGCCACAGTGGCGGATGCGGTTCATCTCGATTACCCGGAGAATCCGGAGATCTTCGCCGCCTGCCTCCGCCATTATCCTTCCGGCTGCCGCGTACTGGAAGACGATGACGGACAGGTCGCCGGCTACCTCGTATCGCATCCCGGCAGGCAGGATCATCCGCCCGTTCTCGACACGCCGATGGAAGCCCTGGCGGAACCCTTCGACTGCTACTTCCTGCACGACCTCGCCCTCGGCGCGGCTACGCGCGGGCGAGGGTTCGCAGGTGAAGCCGTGGGGATTGCGGTCGGCGAAGCAAAGGCGCTGGGCCTTGACCGGGTGGTACTGATCGCCGTCGGGGATGCTCACAGCTTCTGGAAGAGACAGGGCTTCGAGTTGCTCGGCGACGGGCTCCTCGATCCGGCCAAGGGATATGGTCCCGAGGCACGGATGCTTGTGCGCCGATTCTGAAGAACTGCTTCTAGAGCGTCTTTGCCCAAGCCCGCATGTCAGTTGCAAAGCGCGTCAGTTCCCCCTCGTCCTCGAATACCGAATGCCCCGCAGCATAAGTCTTCGAAGTACGGTGCTCCGGTCCGATCCCGGCATGGTCGAGCGCAAACTGTCCGGCGGCGACAGGCGTGGTGATGTCGTAGTAGCCGCCCACCGTCATCAGCTTCATTCCTGGCTTGTCCACCAGTGCCTTGGCGAGGAACGGTGCGAAACGGACGGTGCGATAGACTTCTCCGCGACCCCAGTCCCACTTGAAATTGATCCCGAGATTGAGCGTGCGATAGGCGCTCGGCAACGCATAGCCGAGATCCTTGCCGATATAGTCAGCGATCAGGTGCCCGGTTTCCGCACCCAGCGTCATCGAGGGATCATCGAAGGGCGGGTGCATGTTCGATTCCGCCACGGCGCGGGTTACGCGGCCGTCAAGCTGGCCTGTGCGCAGCCCCTTCGCTGAGAGGAGGCCCAGCATGAAGGCCTGGCGATCGAGTTGCAGCCCGTCCTTCTCAAGCGTGGAGGCAGGCAGCCCGATGAGCGCCGATATGCGTGCCGCTACCTTTGCCCGTTCGGCCTCGGGCAGCGAAGCTCCTGCGATCAGCGCGCGGGCGTAATCGTTCTCCGCAAAGGCGCGGGCTGCGGCGAAATGCTGCTCCACGGTCGTGCCCTTGCGGTTGATGGCCTGATGATACCAGGCGACAGCGGCCAGGGTCGGCAACAGGGACACGTCGGAGATCACCGGCCCGTCGTTGTCGCCAAGCGAAAGGGAAAACAACGCCACGCCGTCGGGCAGCGGCAGCTTCGCCTTGCTCTCGGCATCAAGCATCGCCAGCGCGCGGGCGGTACCATAGCTCTCGCCTACAAGCGCGAAGGGCGCTTCGGTGCGGCCATTGGCCTGCCGCCAGGTCTGCACCACCTGGGCCACGGCTGCCGCATCACCGGAAACCGAGAACAGGCTCGTCGCATCCGCGCCCTTGACCGGCATCGACGCGCCTGTGCCCGGCGGATCGATGAAGACGAGGTCTGCTACGTCCAGCAGGCTGTGCGGGTTGTTCTCCATATGGGCGCCCTCACCTTTGCCGACGATGCGACGCGGGCCGAATGCATTCATGTGCAGCGGAGAGGACGAGGCTCCCGGTCCGCCGTTGAACACGAACAGCACTGGCCGCCTGGCGCTGCCTGCATCGCGCGCAACGTAAGCGTAAGTGACGACCACCGCCGCAGCCTCCCCCTTGGCATTCTGCACCGGCGTTTCGCTTACGATGGCGTCATAGGCCAGCTTCCTGCCGCCAAACTCGCCCTTGTGCCGGGTTACGACCACTTTGCGGCTGACGGCGGCACGCTCCACCATCGGCTCCATCGCTTTGAGGAACACCGGCGGCATCGGCAGGCTCTCGTCCTGTGCCAGAAGCGGCGTGGCGGGGAGCAACGTCGCCAGAACGGGAGCAAGGGCAAGCAGGCTGGAACGCATGAAAACGGTCTTCTTGGCGGACATTGCGTCTGGTTCCGATCAGGAGGAAATTGGCAGGGCGTCGATCAGGTGCTCGATGTCGTCCATCGAGTTGAACCACGAAGGACAGATACGGAAACGGTTGCGACTGAGCGTGATTGCAACGCCCGCGCGGGAAAGCGGCTCGGACAACTTCTTGTAGGCATCGGGCAAGGCACAAGTGAGCAACGGGCTTCGACAATTGGCGGGCGTCACCACGTCATAGCCCTTTGAGGGCAGCGCCTCATGCAGACGGCGGAGCATCGGCTGGCGATGCACCATGATGTTGTCGATCCCGAGTTCGAGCAGCCTCGCCAGCGACCAGTCGAGTTGCGCCATCACCGCATGGGAATGCGTGCCCATCGCGAACATGCCTTCGGCATCGGGCCGCGGGGTCATGTCGGCAATGCTCTGACCGGGCTCGTCGAACGGGTAGACGTGCGGCTTGAAGCTATCGAGCTGATAGTAACCGAACCGCTTGCGTTTGAGCCGTGCCAGACGGTCGGGCCGGACGTAAAGGAAACCTAGCCCAAAGTCGCCCATCAGCCACTTGTAGCTGGCCGTCGCCGCGAAATCGACGCCGCTTGCCTTCACGTCGATCGGCACGGTTCCGGCGGCATGAATGATATCGGCATAGACCAGCGCTCCGCGAGCATGAGCGATTTCGCAGATGCGCTTGAGGTCGTGCTCGAAGCCGTTGTAGGTCGAAACCAGTGAGAGACTGACAAGCCGTGTGTCCGGGCCGATCGCCTTTTCGTAGGCATCCGGGTCTATGCGTCCGTCTTTCGGCCGTATCCAGCGCACGTCAACGCCTTGCCTTGCAAGCTGATCGTAGAGCCAGAACGAACCGAAGAAATGGAGCGTATCGGTAACGACGCTGCCCTTCGCCGCCGGAAGATCGAGCGCATCGACGATCGACTGTTCGCCTGCAGTCGTGCTCTGGACGAAAGCCAGATCTTCCGGCGCGGCATTAATGAGGCGCGCGAAAGCAGCCTTGATCCGCACCTCCGTATCGTGGCTGGACCATTCCCGCATTTCGGCACGGGACTGGAGATAGGCATCGACCGAAGCCTTCGCGGGCAAGGGCACCGGATGCATCGTGCCGGAATCGAGATAGACCCTTGGCATAGCCGCAAAGTCGCCGGGGCGAGCAAGCGATACCCCCTTTACGGAAGCGGCCAGAGCTTCGCCTGCCATCGCCGGAGCCAGCGGCAGAAGCGTTGAAGCCCGCAGGATATTTCTGCGAGAGAGGCGCGGCGAAGGGGGCGAATCGGTTCGCTGGATCATTTACGCATCCTATGCAAAGGCTGGCGCATAAGAATTGCGCATTTCAAAACTTCAGCCGCTCTCATGTCCCCGGTGGATGAGGGCGTCACAGCGGCTGAAATCCATTTCGCGCATAATCTTGCCTTGGCAACTGGGCTAGGCTCTCACCGTTGTCGAACCAAAAAGGCCCGTCCATGCCGTCAAAGTCCGCTCGCCTGCTGGCTTCATCACTGTCTTTCCTTGCGCTTGTCGCTTGCCAATCGATCGGCACCGCGGAGAGGCAGACCGGCAGCCTCCCTGGCGACCTCTGCGGAAAGGGCATTGTCGGTGCGGCTTCCAAGCTTGGCGGTCTGGACTACACGACATGTGCCGGAACGATCGAGATCGACGATGCGAATGGCGTCAAGGCGGCGGACCTGTTCTACACCGCCTACTTCGCGAAAGCCGCTTCCCCCCAAAAGCCGCGCCCCATTGTTTTCATCTGGAACGGCGGTCCGGGCGCGGATTCCCGCCTGCTCCAGTTTCATGCCCTTGGACCACGCACGCTCCAAGGCGATGTTCTGGGCGATAATCCGGCAAGCCCCCTTCCCGTCGCCGACCTCGTGTTCCTCGACCCTGCCGGAACCGGCTTCAGTCGCGCCGTTTCGGAAGGAGCGGCCAGGCAGTTCTATTCGACGAACGGCGATCTTGCCGCCACGGCTCAGTTCATCCAGCGCTTCCTGAAGTCCCACGAGCGTGAGGGCGCACCCGTCTACCTCGTTGGCGAAAGCTTTGGCACATGGCGCGCCGCAGGCGTGGCGGAGGCGCTGATCGACCGTGGACAACCGGTCGCGGGGATCGCGCTCGTATCCGGCGGCATTCCAATGGGCGAGGAACGCGACCGCGCCCTGATGCGTGCGCTTACCCTTCCCAACCGCACGGCGACGGCTCTGGCTCTCGGCAAACTCGATGCCGCGCTCACAGCGGATCGCGCCAGAACCCTCGCCGATGCGGAAACATGGGCGCGCACGGTCTGGTATCCCGCGCTGGCCCACCCGGATAGGCTGGACGACACTTCCCGTACCAACGTCGTCGCCGGACTGTCGCGCTTCATGGGCCTCGCACCTTCGATGATAGATCCGAAGACGCTGTGGGTTTCGCCCAGAGAGTTCCGAACCAAACTCCTGGGCGCGAAAGGCAAGACCCTGGGCGTATTCGATATGCGGCAGACGGCACCGGCATCCGACGAAAAAGCAGGAAGCGCCGCAATCATCAAATTCTATCGGCAGGTTTTGAACTATCGCGCCGGTCAATATGCCGGGATCGATATCCCAGAACTCCCCGTTGGCAACGACTGGCAGTATGACCAGTCACCCATCACCAAGGAATCGCTGGCCCGCGCCATGGCGGGCGAAGGTCCGCCCAGTGCCTCCCAGCCCTGGGTGCTTCGCGCTCTGGAAAAGGCACCGACGATGAGGGTGTTCGTCGCGACGGGCCTTTACGATTCACTCAATGGCTGCGCAGCCAACGGCCAGGCCGCTCGCGATTTTCCCGAGCCTCTCGCGCACCGGATCGAGGCACACTGCTACGGCGGTGGCCACATGATGTACGAGGAAGCTTCGGAAGCCCCTCAATTTGCAAAAGACCTATCCAGCTTCTTCAGCAAGTCCCATTGAGCTGAGATATCGGGTTAGAAAATTCACATCCGCCTCCATGAAGGTAATTTTAATTCAATCAAGGTTCGCACCGCCCCTCACTTCGCAAAACCCTCGCTTGCTGCATGCGCTAGGTTCTCCTCAGGGAAAGAACACGCAGACAGAACATGAGGGGTAGTTCGATGATCCAGTCACGCATCGAGAGGGCGGGCTTTGCCGCGCTCATGGTTTCCACCGCAGCGGCCGCGCTGCTGGCCGGCGCACCGGCGCAGGCGCAGGATCTGGCGCCCACCGCCGACGACGGCGTACCGGCTGCGGACATCGTCGTTACCGGCTCGCGCATTCGCCGCGACGCTGCCGACGAGACCGCGCCGCTCAATATCGTGGATAGCCAGACCATCTCGGATCGCGGCTACATCAGCGCTTCCGACGCGCTCAACCAGCTCACGTCCAACAGTCCGATGCTCAGCCAGGCGGACGGCAGCGGCGAAGGCAGCGGGTCGGGGCAGCAGTTCCCCAATCTCTTTGGCCTTGGCGCTGGTCGCACGCTCACCCTGCTGAACGGTCGCCGCATGGTGACCAGTTCCTCCGGTCTCGGCGACGCGCAGGTCGATGCCAACATCATCCCGCTTGGCCTGCTCGACCGCGTCGAAGTGGTCCAGGGTGGTGGCGCTGCAGTCTACGGTTCGGATGCCATCGCGGGCGTGGTCAACTATGTGCTCAAGGACAAGTTCGAGGGCCTCGAACTCGATGCGCAGAACGGCATCTCCTCGCGCGGCGATTATCATACCTACAGCCTTCGCGGCACCGCGGGCAAGAACTTCGCGGACGGACGCGGCAATATCGCGATCGACGTGAACTACGCCAGGACCCCCACGCTGATGTTCGCGGACCGGCCGCTTTCGGCACTGGGCCGCCTGACGGTCAGCAACCCCGCCGACCAGTCCGCAACCGACGGGATTCCGGCGGTCAAGGAACTGCTCGACGCGCACTTCTGGGAGTTCAACTCCAACGGCGTCCTGTTCAACGCGCCCGCGCCGTTCACCCGCTTCCTCACCCAGTCGAACGGGACGCCGCTTCAGTTCGACTCCAGCGGTAATGTCGTTTCCTACGATCCGGGAACCGATGTTGGCATCCCGTTCTCCAGCGGCGGCCAGGGCTTCTCCTACCGCGACCTTGCGGGGCTGCGAACCGGCGTCGAGCGCTTCACGGGCAACCTGATCGCGCATTACGACCTGACCGATGCGATCACCCTGCGCACCGAACTGCTCTATGCCCATACCGCCGGAACCGAGATCCCGCAGGGCCAGAGCCGCACGATCCTGAACTACGGTACTTACGCCGGTCCGGTGATCTTCACGATCAATAACCCCTATCTCACCGATCAGGCGAAAAGCGTGCTTTCGTCAGCGAACCCCGGGTTCGCCGCCGGTGCTCCGCTGTTCCTGTCGAAGTACTTCTACGACCTGACGCCGGACAACCTGCAAAGCTACAAGACCGACACCTACCGCGGCCTGCTCGCCGTTGACGGAGAGTTCTCGGCCGGAAGCCGCAACTTCTACTGGACGGTCTCGGGAAGCTATGCCCGCGTCGATGGTTCGCAGCGCCGCTGGGAAGTCGACAATGCCAAGTACAGCAACGCGATCAATGCCGTGCTTTCGGGCGGCCAGATCGTCTGCGGCATCAATGCCGACGCCGATCCCGTCAACAATGACGCCTCGTGCGCCCCCATCAATCCGTTCGGCAACGGCAACGTCTCCAGCGCCGCGCAGCAGTATGTGAGCGTCCGCGCTGGCCTGGACTATCGTAACGAGCAGACCGACTTCCTCGCCACGCTTGGCGGCGACATAATCCAGCTTCCCGGCGGCACCGCCAAGTTCAGCCTGGCATACGAGCACCGCGATGAGCAGGTGTCCTACACCCCGCTCGCAGCGAACCAGCAGGGCCTGTTCGGCGGCGGCACCATGGAAGTCGCCCAGTCTGCCGGCTACAACACGGACGAACTTTCGGCAGAACTGCTGATCCCGATGATCGACAGCGCGATGAACGTACCGATCGTGCGCATGCTCGAAGCAAGCGCGGCGGGCCGCCTCGTCGACAATTCGATCGCGGGCAAGGAGCAGGTCTGGGATCTCGGACTTCGCTGGCAGCCGCTCGACGGGATTACCCTGCGCGTTAGCCGCAGCCGTAACTTCCGCGCGCCCACGCTTGCGATGAAGTTCTCGCCGACGACCACCTCGCTCGGTTCGGTGGGCTACGATCCCTGCGATGCCGACCGCATCAACAGCGGTTCGAACCCTTCGGTTCGTTATGCCAACTGTCTGGCGGCCTTCACCGCCAATCCGAACTACGGCGTGGAAGCAGATGGCACCAATGCAGGAAAGAGCGCAGCCGAGCGTCTCGCGGCGTTCCAGGACCCCGCCGAGAACTTCGAGCGCGCGACCATCACCAGCGGCGGCAACGCAAACCTGCGCAACGAGATTTCCGATACCTTCACGTACGGCGTGGTCCTCCAACCCCGGTTCATCCCGGGCCTGACCATCAGCGCGGATCGCATCGAGATCGACCTCAAGGACGGCCTCTCGGCCTTCACCACCGAGGACTTCACGGCGGCCTGCTATGATAATACCAACCCTGATCCCGCCGTCTGCAATGCCTTCACCCGCATTGCCTCTTCGGACGGCGTGAGCCCGGGCGGCACGATCCTCGCCGGCACGACGACCACCTTCAACGCCGGTGTCGTGAAGTACCGCGGCGAAGTCTACGCCGTCGACTACACCTTTGAACCTGGGAACATCGGCGCATTCCACCTCGGCGTGAACGCGACGCACAACACGCTCCTGACCACCTCGGTCACTGGCGAGAACTACGTCCGCACCGACAACACCTATGAAAAGCCAACCTGGGAAGGCCGTTTCAATCTGGACTGGACCAAGGGTCCGGTCCGGCTGAGCTACCAGGCCTATTACCTCGACAAGACCAAGGCCGCTTACGACGCGACCATCGAGACCACGCCCAACCCGCTGCTCGACAGCAACCTCACGCACTCGATCTCGATGCAGTTCGATACAGGCCGCATGATACTGCGCGCCGGCATCGACAACTTCACCGACGAGGCGCCTTCCTATCCGCAGATCGCCTATGGCGACATCCTCGGCCGCCGCTTCTGGGTCGGCGCCAAGCTGAAGATGTGACGGATTCTGGCGGCGCCGGGACCATTCCCCCCGGCGCGCCTCCATCCACAATCCAGCTCTATCCGGCAGATTCGAGAACATGGCTTCCAGCCCAGACGACCAGACTTCGAAGTCCTACGCCCAATGGGTAAGGCGCTCGATCATCCGGAACAGCAATTCCCGCAGCCTTCTCGTCAGCCTGTTCGAAAGTTCGGTACCCGAGCCGAAGGATCTGCTGCGCGAAGTGCTTCTCGAAGGTTTCGAGAATGGCATAAGCTCCCGCTATGCCAGTACTTTCGTGAAGGGGAACCCCTTCCTCGTCGCCGCGCTGGCGCGTGATTACGGTGTGCGTGAGGAACAGGTCCTGACCACCACCGGCGCAACCGGCGCGCTTTCGCTGATCTACCGTGCCCTGCTCAAGGCGGGTGATCGCATCCTTATCGAGAACCCCAGCTTCGAGCTGTTCGGCAGTCTTGCGCAGTCCGTCGGCATCGCAGTCGATACGTTCGAGCGCCCCGCTCCCTACTTCACGATCGATCCCGCCGAAGTCGAGGCACGCATCCGGCCCGAAACACGCATGATCGTCCTTTCGAACCTGCACAACCCGTCGGGAATGCCGGTCTCGGATGATACCATGCGTGCGCTCTGCGCCGTGGCGGATCGGCATGACGTGGTGCTGGTGGTGGACGAGGTCTATGCGCCCTATGCCGGGGACCGGTTGCGGCCTGCCGCCTCTCTTGGTGCTTCGCCACGCGTGCT
This sequence comes from Novosphingobium sp. ST904, assembly GCF_001298105.1. GTDB lineage: Bacteria > Pseudomonadota > Alphaproteobacteria > Sphingomonadales > Sphingomonadaceae > Novosphingobium. The sequence continues at coordinate 19,383 of NZ_LGJH01000145.1, forward strand.
TTCGGTCAACAGCCTGACCAAGATTTTCGGTCTCAGTACCCTGCGCTGCGGATGGATCGTCGGCGATGAAAGCCTGGTGGCGCCGGTTCGCGAACTGGCGCGAGAGGTGGAGTTTGCCATCTCGAACCTTGCGCACGCGGTTGCCGCGCTGGTCGTCGAAAATCCGGCGCGCTTTCAGGAGAACACCTTCTCGGTGATCGCAAAAGCCAGGCCGATCATAGAATCCTATCACGCCTACTGGACCGCTGAAGGACTGGTGGAAGGGACATTGCCCGAAAGCGGCTGCATCGCCTTCCCCCGCCTCGTCGGGATCGGAGATACCGAGCATTTCTCCGGCTGGCTTTCCGATCGCTGCGGAGTATTGGTGGCCCCGGGGGAATACTTCGGCGCGCCCGGACATATCCGCCTGGGTTTCGCAATGGAGCCGTCGCGCCTCGATTATGGCCTTCAGGCTCTGACCGACGGCCTCCTGACCTACCGGGAAACCCATAGACTTCTGGAATTGCCATGATCCTGACGCCGCAGCAGCCCTTCGGTCGCAAAAAGAAGTCTCCGCGTCGCCTTTCGGCGTTGACGGGGATCGCGCTTGTCGCGGCGTCTGCCGGACCCATTCCGACGCAAGCGGCCGAGCCGCCGGCCGAGAGGGTCCTCATCGATGCGCGGGTTTCGAAACCCGATCCCGCGCATCCTGTCCGCGCCGAGCTGAGGCTACGTCCCTGTCTCAGCCGGCGCGGACAGTTCACCCGCAACTGCGGGCTACATTTCCTATTCCCGCCCTCAGACCGGCAGGAATGCAAAGACCGAACGGCCGGTGATCTTCGCCTTCAACGGTGGACCCGGCGCTTCGGCCGCCTATCTCCACATGGGCCTGCTCGGCCCCGTGCTCGCGCATGTTCCGCAAGACCCTGCCGATACGAACGCGGCGCCGGCGGCACCCTGCCCGGCCCGTCAAAACTCTATGACGTGGCGACGTGGTCTTCATCGATCCACCCGGCACGGGATTTTCGGAGCGCCCCGCCGGTGCGGCAGGCGCGCCTTACAGCACGGTTGAGGGCGATGCGAATGCGGCGGCGGATGTCTTGCGCCAATGGCTCACCAGCCACGGGCGGCATCACTCACCGTTCTATATCCTCGGCGAAAGCTACGGCACGATCCGCGCGGTTGCGATGCTCGATGCGCTGGACCGGCAGGGCCTGGCTGCGAACGTGCGCGGCGTCGTCCTGCTGGGGCAGGCGCTCAACATGATCGAGACCTCGCAGCGCCCCGACAACGTCGTGACTTACGCCGTATCGCTGCCAACGCTGGCCGCCATCGCCTGCTACCACGGCATGGTGAAAGCGCCCTGCACGGCGGCAGGCGTGACCGACGCGGCGGCAAGCTTCGCCCGCGAGGACTACCTTCCCGCCCTCTATCGCGGCCGAGACCTGCCTCAGGACGAGCGTGATCGGCTCGCTGCACGGCTTGCCGAACTGACCGGCATTCCGGCCGCTTTCTACCTCGCAAACGACCTGCGCATTTCCAAGGAACGCTTTCGCGTCGAACTGCTGCGTGCAAAAGGCAAGGTCATGGGTCGTTACGATGCCCGCTATCTCGCCGATCGTCCCGCAAACGTGACGACGATGATGCCGGGCGATCCCTCATCGTCGATCTCGGACATTTTCGGCAAGGCGATGACCGTCTATCTGGGCGACACGCTCAAAGCTCCCGGCGCCGATACCTACAAGGTGATCGCCCGCTTCGAAGGCGGATGGAGCTATGGCGCAGAGGATTCGCCTTTCGCCGACTGGCCGTTCATGTCCGTGGTCGAGCGCCACGCGGCAACCAACGCTTGCCTGCGGCTTTTCGTCGGCACCGGGATCTACGATACCACCACGACCATCGGCGCGGCCGATTACCTCTTCGCACAATCCAGCCTGCCGAAGACGCGCTATCGCAACGAGCGTTATGTCGGCGGCCATGTATTCTATTCCGACGATGGCAGCCGCGCGCGGTTCCAGTCGGATCTCGTCGATTTCATCAATGCGGATAGCTGCCGGGGGGCGCAAAAGTGAGTGATGCTGAACATGCCTTGCGCAAGGGCATCGGCCTGTGGGGCGTGGTCTCGCTGGGGCTTGGCACGGCAGTCGGTGTTTCGATCTTCTCGGCCGTCTCCCCCGCCACCGCGCTCGCCGGACCGGGAATGTTGCTATCGGTGGTGATCGCGGCGCTGCCGATGTACCTCATCGCCGTCAGCTATGCCTACCTGGGCTCTGCCGATCCGGTTTCCGGCGCAAGCTTCGTCTGGCCATCGCGCTATCTTCACCCGACACTCGGGTTCTTCATCGCCTGGATGCGGATCATCGCCAACATGGGGGCAATGGTCGTGCTGGCGCTGGTGCTGGTCCGATACGTCTCGATGCTCGTGCCGCTACCGGTCAAGCCGACAATGTTCGCGGTACTGGTACTGGCGTTGCTCGCCAATCTGGTCGGCGTCCATGTCGCCACCCGCGCGCAAACTGTTATGGTCGGCGGGCTGATTCTGTTGTTCGGCCTGTTCGTGATCTGGGGCGGCATCACCGTGTCCGAGCCGGCCCGGCTCGAACCGTTCCTGCCGCGCGGACTGCACGGCGCCTTTGCCGCCGCGCCTCTTCTCATGGGTCTGTTCTTCGGCATCGAGGCAGCGACGGAAGCGGGCGGCGAAGTGGCCAACAGCCGCCGCAACATCCCGATCGGGATCGCGGTCGCCATTGGTTCGGCCACGGTTCTCTACGTCGCCGTAGCCTTCGTGGCGCTGACCGTGCTCGGCCCCGCCACGCTGGCCGGCAGCGAAGCGCCGATCCTCGAAACCGCCAGTCGCTTCATGGGACCGCTCGCCGTGCCGGCGATCGTGCTGGCCGCCATCGCCGCGATCGGCACCAGCCTGAATTCCATCTTCACGATGTTCAGCCGCAGCCTTTTCGCGATGGCCGAAGCGGGAGTTCTGCCCCGGGCGATCGCCAGCGTCCATCCCCGCTCGCACGTGCCGCACGTGGCACTGTTCACCGTCTTCGGAATCGGCTGTGCCGGCCTGCAGATGCCGATGGAACTGACCTTCCTCTTCCTCGCGGTCAACATCCCCAATCTCGTGAAGTATGGCAGCATCTGCCTGTCCGCCGCACGAGTGGCGAGGAGCTATCCCGAACTGCACAGCGGCGCAGGGTTCCGTCCGGCACGCGGCGTGATGATGACACTGGGCTGCGCCGGTACGGTCTGCGCGCTTGCCCTCATCGTGATCGGCCTCGAAGCGGATTGGCGGCCCTATGTCCTTCTGCTGGGCTGGGGCTTCCTGGGCGCGGTATGGTACTTCGCCCGTCGGCGCAGCTAGAAGCTCAAAAACCGGTTTACGAGAAAAGAGGCAGGTGGCGACGCCCCCTGCCTCTTTTCGTTCAGAACGCGAAGTCCTCGTGCGCCTCCGCTCCCGATCCGCCCATCAGCGCGACGGGCTTCGCGGCTGCTGCCGGTGCAACGACCTTGGGCGGCTCCGCAAAAGGCTTCACGCCCACCTCGCCCCAGATTTCCGACGGGAAGTACACCGTCCCACCCTTCACGACCATGGCCATGCGGTGGATCGCCGAGAGATCCTCCAGCGGGTTTCCGTCAAGCAACACGAAGTCGGCATACTTGCCCTTTTCGACCGAGCCATAGGACTGGTCGCGATGCATGTACTGTTCCGGTCCAAGCGTGCCGATCTTCAACACATCGGCCACGGGAAGCCCAGCCTCCGCGTAGATCTGCAACTCGCGGTGGACCGACAGGCCCGTGGCATCGTCGGTCCCCGGCAGGAGCGTGATGCCGCGCCTGTGCATGTCGCGCAGCAGCGCCTTGATCGTCACGAAGGCGCCGTCGTAACCGGCGGCATCCTCGGGCGTCTTGATCGGGGCAATGCCCTGGCGGCGATTGCGCTGCACGCCAACCGGCAGATGATCGAAATAGCCCGCGACGGCCGGACTGATCTTGCCGTCCCGGCTCATCATCAGCAGTTCGAGCGTCACTGCCGTAGGATCGAGCGCGATGTGCTTCGCCTGCATAGTGTCGAGCGTCGAAGCGACGCGCGGCGAGGTGATGTCCAGCCCTGCCGTCCGCCGCATGGCGTGAGCCGCAGCGGCGTGCGGGTATCTTCCTTGGGATCGAGCACCCAGCCCAGCATGAGCTGGTTGATGTGCGTCACTTCGTCATAACCCGCCGCGATCATCGCATCGGCATTCGTAAAGGCCGGGATATGCCCGGTTACCCCCATGCCGCGCCGCTTGGCTTCCCTGACCACGCTGGGCACCCATTCGGGATTGAAGCTGTTATAGATCTTCACCTGCCAGTAGCCGCGCGCACCGTACCAGCGCACCGCGTCGAGCGCCTCGGCCTCGCTACCGGCGATGAAGCCGTTGCGCGAACTGTAGGGGCTTCGCCCTTCGAGGAAGCCATTGCGCACGATGCGTGGCCCCGCCACTTCGCCCGCATCGATGCGGCGAGTCAGGTCGATCAGGAAGGCGTTCTCGTTGCCCATGTCGCGCACGCTGGTCACGCCCGAGGCGATGTACAGCAATGCCGATTGGAGCGAGACGTGAGCATGCATGTCATGCAGCCCGGGGATGACCACCCTTCCCGCACCTTCGACCGTGGCCTCGCCGGGCGAGGCAGGGCTGTCGAGCGGTTCGACCGAGGCGATCTTGTCTCCGAACACGACTATCGAAACCGGATCGCCCAGCTTGCCGCTGGCCGGATCGAAGACTCGCACGTCACGGATGCGGATCGGCGCGTCGTAGTTATGCGCGACCTTTTTCTGGATCGCGGCGAAACGGGCAGCCGAACGCTCTGCCGCGATTTTCGCCAGTTCGCCGGCATAAGGCGCAAGACTTTCGCGGACGGTGGCATTGGTCGGCGAATAGGCCGCCACCAGAGCGCCCTTGTCATCGAGCAGGATGGCGCTCGGCGTAAGACCGATACCTTTGACGAGGAAGGCGCGATAGGCAGTGGCGCCCAGCGAGACCGGCGCTTCCTCTTCCAGCGAAAGCGTGCCGCCGGGGGCTGCCGGCAAGGCATGATCGCTATCCGCCAGCAATGCGCGGGCATAGATGCCGAGCGAGAACGGGCTTCCTTCCTGCGCGACATAGAGCGTGGGTAACTTGGCCTGCATGGCGCCCTTGCCGGTCGTATCGACCCAGGACAGGCGCTTGCCTCTGGCAGTGAACTGCTCGTCCACCTTGTTGCCGAACGTCGAGGTACCCTGAAGGGTCCAACTCGTGGGCAGGCCATTGTCGTCGAGCACGATCGCCTCGTGCATGGTCGGGCCTCGGCCATTGCTCTTGACGTCATGGTCGATCGAGACGGTATTGCCCTGAACGTCCGCATAAACGTGGCCGACGTTCTCGCCATTGTCGATCACCGCGAAGCGCTCGGCCTCGGCGTGAAGTGCGCCGGCTGAAAGTGCGATCGTGGAACAGGCGAGCAAGCGCAGGGCCGCAGTTCGTTTCAGGTGCATCAGTTCGAATTCCGGCTTGCGTGAAAGATATGGGCAGCGGATGCAAGATCCTGCACCGCATGGCCGAGCGACTTGTAAACGGTGATTTCGTCGGCACTGCGCCGACCGGAGGCGCGCCCAAGCAGCACTTCACCGATTTCGGCAACGATGTGATCGTCACTCACGACGCCCGCCGCCCTGGCCACCAGGAATTCCGCTGCCGCATCGAGCGCGGAGGCCTTGCTGTCGGCGATGAAGCGGGCGGCCAGGACCAGTGCATTGTCGACCTCGACCGGGCCCGGGCCGCTTGATCCCACGATATTGACATGCGTTCCTGCGCGCACCCATTCGCCGAGCAGGATCGGCTGCCGGGCGCCGGTCAGCGTGCAGATCACATCTGCTTCGGCCGCTGCGGTCCTGGCATCGAAAGCCACTTCCACAGGTAGGCGCCCGCTCCAGGCATCGACGACGGCCTGCGCTTTCGCGGCATCGCGGCCCCAGATGAGAATGCGTTCGAAACGGCGCACCAGCGGCAGCGCCTCAAGGTGGGAATGGACCTGACCGCCGGTCCCCATCAGCAACAGTACTTTCACATCCTCACGCGCCAATGCGTCCGTGCCGACGGCCGTTGCTGCAGCGGTGCGGATATGCGTGATCTCCTCGGCATCGGCGACGCAGACCGGGCGCCCCTCCACCGGCTCAAACAGGGTCACGACGCCGCGATGGCGGCGTACGCCGGGGTTGTCCGGCTCGGCGAAGACGCTGATGAGCTTTGCCCCGAACATGCCCTGATCTGAAAGTGCGCCGGGCATCAGGCCGAAAGTCCGGCCCTCTCCCATGTGGATCATCGTTCGCAGCAACTGGCGCGTCTCACCGCGCGAAAGCGCTTTCATCGCTTCCCGCACGACTTCGATGCAAGAAGGGTAGTCAAGCAGGGCGCGCACGTCCTCCGCATCGAAGATCGACAGTTCGCTCCGTTTCATATCCCTGATCCGTCCCTGTTGCCGGCTATCGGCTCCTCAAGCATCACTGATAGCGCGCTGCGGCGAAATATCTCGACCTTTGTTGCGCTCATGCGCAATTGCGTGGCATGTTCAAACCAACAAACCAGAACAGGGAGCATAATCTTGCCTGCCGAACTTGACCGGCTCGACATGAAGATCCTCGATCGCCTTCAGATCGACGCCTCCGAATCTTCCAGCGAGATCGCTGACCGCGTGGGGCTTTCCCAATCGCCCTGCTGGCGCCGCATGCAGCGGCTCAAGGAGGAGGGTTATGTGCGCCACACCGTGGCGATCCTCGACCGTGAAAAGTTCGGCGAAAGCATGTTCATCTTCGCCCAGCTCAAGATGTCTCGCCTGTCGGACGACGACCGTGACCGGTTCGTCCACGCAGTGGAGGCAACACCGGAAATCCTCGAAGCCTACACGCTGTTCGGTGAAATGGACGTGATGCTCAAAGTCCTGGCCCCCAACATCGCCTGGTACCAGAACTTCACGTTCCGGACCCTGCTCCGCCTGCCCGGTGTGGAGGACGTGCGCTCCACGGCAACGCTCTCGGAACTCAAGTGCACGCACCGGCTACCGCTGCCGTCGTTGCCGGGTTGAAATCCCCACCTAGCATATTTCATGCGCACGCCTGCCGGCAAGCGATGCTCTTTGCACATTTTCCTTCGGTACAGCCTGTTAGCCTCGTTTCATGACATCGCTTCGCAACGCCCTGCTCGCCGCGCTTCTTTCCTCCACACCGCTCGCCTCCGCCACGGCGGCCGAAGCGACCGATGGCCCCGCGCCGGAAATTTCAATCGCACTGGCGCCGGTTGCCGATGAACAGGGCGCGCTTACACGTCTCGACGTGGCGATCCGCTTCGAAGCACCTCCACAAGGCGACGCGCTTGCTGCCATTGCAGTCACCGCCAATACCGTGGAGACTTCCGCGAGGAACCTGCAAGGTCTGGTCTTCTCCGATACCCGCGGCCTGATTCCGGTCGAAATGCATGACACGGCGCGGGACGGAGACAACCTCGAACGCTCGTGGAAAGCGCTGCGCCCGGTCGAAGGCGCGGTAACTGTCGCCTACCGCTTGCCTGTAGACCCGGCCCAGCCTGAAATGGCACGCCCGCAATACGAACTGCGGGCTGCCGACGCCGGGCTGTCCGGCGCAGGCAACGCTTTTCTCATACTGCCGGCCGACGCACGCGCCCGAGACCTGTCGGTAAGCTGGGACCTCGCGCGGGCAGGCAAGGACGCACGCGGCGTCTCCAGCCTTGGGATCGGGAATAGCCATGGCAGCCGCCCTCTCCGGCCCGACCAGATCGGCGGGACATACTACATGGCCGGCCGCATCGGATCTTACGCCAAGGGCACATTCTTCGGTGCCTGGCAGGGACAATTCAGCTTCGCCGGGCCTCAACTGATGGATTGGGCAGCCCGCCTTCAGAAATTCTACGGAGAATTCTTCGACCAGCGCCCAGCCAGCTTCGGGGTGTTTGCGCGAACCAATCGGCTCAATCCCGGAAGCGGCATCGGCCTGACCGACAGTTTCGCTTTTACCTTCAGCGAAAAAACGCCCCTCTCCGACCTCGAAAGCCTGCTGGCGCATGAAATGGTCCATGCCTGGATCAACTCACTCGGCGATTCGATGGACGCGGCGGGCGGGCTCGGCCTTTCGTGGTTCGGTGAAGGTCTCGCTGTCCATTATCAGCGCATGCTGCCTTATCGCGCCGGACTGATTTCGCGGCAGGCCTTCCTCGACGACCTCAACTCCACGGCCGGACGCTACTATACAAACGCCCTGATCGGCACTCCCAATGACCGTATCGCGGAAGGGTTCTGGAAGGACACCCGCATCCGCGTGTTGCCCTACGATCGCGGCTCGCTTTACTTCGCCTCGGTGGATGCGCAAATCCGCGCCGCCTCGGGTGGAAAACGTTCGCTCGACGATCTCGTGCGCCGCATGCTTGCCGAGCGCCGCGCCGGCCATGCCATGGACCTTGCGCTCTGGAAGACACTACTGGGCCAAGAGCTTGGCGCCCGGGGCATCGCCGATTTCGAAGCGATGCTGGCGGGTCTTACCGTGTTGCCTTCAGCAGACGCCTTTGGGCCCTGCTTCGACCGGGTTACAAAGCCGCTCAAGCGCTTCGACCTGGGGTTTGATCCGCTGATCCTCGTCACCCCGGACCGCGTGGTTAAAGGTCTTAAGCCCGGCTCCGCCGCAGAGGCCGCAGGGCTGCAAAACGGTGACCGCATCCTGAACCGTTTCCCGCAAGACGGCCTGCAAGGCGATCAGGACGCCAGCCTGACCCTTGACATCGAGAGGGACGGCCAGAAGCGCAAGCTGACCTATCTGCCGCGAGGAGAGACTATGGATGCGTACCAGTGGCAGGCGAAGCCCAGCGTCTCCTGTCACTGACGCAAACTCATGCCGGAACTGTCGTCATGCTGTCACCTGCCCTGAATAGCCGGCGGAAACAGCGCCGGTTTCCCGAAGGTTTTCAGCATGATCGAATCTCCGCTTTCCCGTCGCTCGCTGATCCGCGGCAGCGCCGGAGCGACGCTTGTCGGGATGGCAGCGTCAATCGTGCCTGACGGGCTTGCAGCCGCAAGCAACGCAAGACCAAGGGCCCCGCGCCCGGCAAAGCCTCTGGTGATCGGCCATCGCGGCGCCAGCGCGCTGCGCCCCGAACACACGCTCGCCTCCTACGCCAAGGCCATTGCAGACGGCGCGGACTTTATCGAACCCGACCTTGTCTGCACAAAGGACGGCATTCTTGTGGCCCGGCACGAGAACAACATCGCCGACACAACCGATGTCGCCAACCATCCAGAGTTTGCAGGCCGGAAAGCCACGAAAGTCATCGACGGCGAGAATGTTACAGGCTGGTTCACCGAGGACTTCACGCTTGATGAAATCAAGCGCCTGCGAGCAAGGGAACGACTCGGCCCGCTACGGCCGGAGAGCCATGGGTTCGACGGCCAGTTCCAGGTCGTTACCTTCGAGGAAATCGCCGAGTTCGTCGCTGCCGAGGCCCGTGCCCACGGCCGCTTGATCGGCGTCATTCCCGAGATCAAGCACTCTACCTACTTTGCCACTATCGGCATTCCGCTTGAGCAGCGCGTTCTCGACCGCCTCCACGCCAGCCTATACCTCTGCACTGCCCCGGTGATCCTCCAGAGCTTCGAGGTATCGAACCTGAAATGGCTGCGCGAGCGGCTTGATGGGCTCCGCAACGTCCAACTCATGCAACTCACCGTACCCGGTGCAAAGCGCCCGGCCGATCTTGCAGCAAAGGGCTCTGGCCCCAGTTTCGACGATCTCCATAAGCCGGCAGGCCTCGCTGAAATCGCGACTTATGCGGATTGGATATCGCCCTACAACCTCGCCCTTGTCCCGCGCGACAAGGACAATCGCCTTGCAGCCCAGCCCAGCGGTCTGGTCGCCAACGCACACGAGGCCGGCCTTCTGGTTTCCAGTTGGACTTTCAGGCCGGAAAATTACTTTCTTCCCGCCGATTTTCGCAACGCATCAGGCGATGCCGCACGCAACCCGGCAGGCAGCATCGCCGAAATCCGCCGGTATCTTGAACTGGGGCTCGACGCTTTCTTCACGGACGATCCGGCACTGGGCCGTGAAGCGGTTGACGGCACAAGGCTCAAAGCCTGACCCTCAACCACAAAAAAGCCCGCGAAAATCGCGGGGCTTTTATTGTTGGTGCGCCCGACGGGATTCGAACCCATGGCCCCCAGATTAGGAATCTGGTGCTCTATCCGGCTGAGCTACGGGCGCACTCGAGGGCCTCCTAGCTTGCGGCGAATGCCTTGGCAATTGGTTCAATTGGTCTGTTCGGGCGGAACTACCGGAAACGGCAAGGGCATGACCGGAATGCCTTCCTCCATAAGCTCCTGCGCCTGCTCGGGCGTGGCACGGCCATGGATCACTTCGGCATCGCGCTCGCCATAATGCATGGCCCGGGCATCTTCCACGAAGGTCTCACCGACAAAACGACTGGACCTGAGCGCCTCGACCTGCATCAGCGCAAGCTTCTGGAGCAGTTCGACCGCCTGCGGCGGGATTGCTTCCGCCTGCTGGAGCGAGGCCGGCTCTGAAGGCACTACCGCAGAGGAACCTTCCGGTTTCTGCGGCGGTGCGTCTGACGCAGCGGCCCGCTGGTTCCCCTTGCGTGCCAGGTGAGGCGCCTGAACCGCCTTGCCAACGTCGTCCGACCCGCAACGGGGACAACTCAGCAATCCCCGTTCCTGCTGCCGCGCATAATCGTCCGAGGACTTGAACCAGCCCTCGAAACGGTGATGCGCGGAACGGCATTCGAGATCAAAGACAATAGGCATCGCGGCCTATTTGGCGATCTCGCGGCGGTTGGCAAGGCTTGGCAACTGCGCGCGCACTTCGGCGATGCGGCCCGGATCAAGATCGACGAAGCCGAGACCGGCCATTTCCCCGCCCATATCGAGCAGAACCTCGCCCCAGGGGTCGATCGCCAGCGAATGACCGTAAGTCTCGCGCCCATCCTCGTGATGGCCCACTTGCGCTGCGCTGAGCATGAAAGCGCTTGCTTCCACGGCCCGTGCGCGCTGCATCAGGTGCCAATGCGCCCGGCCGGTAGGCACGGTAAATGCGGCCGGAGCGGCGATGACATCGCACCTCGCACGGCCGAGCGCCTCGAACAGCGCCGGGAAACGGACGTCGTAGCAAATCGCCAGACCCAGGCGCCCAAGCGGTGTTTCCACCGTCACCACCTTGTCGCCCGGCGCGTAAGCATTCGATTCGCGCCAAGATTCGCCCGTCGCCAGATCCACGTCGAACATGTGCATCTTGTCATAGCGAGCGCGAATCCCGCCCGAGGCATCGATGACGAAAGCGCGGTTGGCGTAGCGCCCATCGTTTCCGGGACGCACGGCCAGCGAGCCGAGATGGACCCAAACCCCTTCACGCGCCGCAGCCTCTCGCACGGCGGCCAGTACCCGATCCTCGCCCTCCGTGACGATGTTGACGGCTGCACGCTCGCGCTTGCGGTCAAGCAGGCCGGACATCTCGGGGGTGAAGACCATGACCGCACCGCCCGCCTTCGCCTCGGCAAGGGCGGAAACGATCGCGGCAGCGTTGACGTCGGGGTGGATGCCCGTGGTCATCTGGAACAGGGCGGCGCGGGGCATTCCGGTCAGAGCCCGAGAACGGGGTCTAGCTTGCCGGCGCGGTCCAGCGCGCTGATGTCGTCGAAACCGCCGTAGGGCTTATCGTCCACCAGCACCTGGGGAACGGTCATGGCACCGGGAACCCGCTCAACCATTTCGGCCCGCTTCGGCCCGCCCATCGTGATGTCATACTCTTCGTAGGTCACGCCTTTGCCGTCGAGCAGCGACTTGGCCATGACGCAATAGGGGCAGCCCCACTTGGTGTAGATCTCGACCTTTGGCTGGCTCATGAATACGGTTCCTTCAATCTCTTTGCGACCCTTGAAAGGGCGCCGCGCTATCATATCTAGGGATGCAAGTCATGGCCCGCCAAGGGGATGGCTTGCCAAAGAGGCGCCGGAGTCCGGGCCTCTTCACACGAAGATTGCTCAAGCGAGGATTTTTGTCATGAACCGTATCGATTTTTCGCCCTACCGCCGCACCATGGTCGGCTTCGACCGCCTGTTCGACATGATCGAGAACCAGGGCCGCGTGAATCCGGGCGATAAATATCCCCCCTTCAATATCGAACGTCGCGGCGCCGATGCCTATCGCATCACGCTGGCAGTCGCCGGTTTCAAGCCTGCCGACATCGATATCACTGCGCAGGCCAACCTGTTGGTGGTCAAGGGCCACAAGCCCGAAGAATCCGTCGAAGGCGAGATGCTGCACGTCGGCATCGCCCAGCGCGGGTTCGAGCGACGCTTCGAACTGGCAGATTATGTTCGCGTCGATGCCGCTGACCTTGCTGACGGCCTCCTTGTGATCGACCTCGTGCGTGAAGTGCCCGAGGCGATGAAGCCCAAGAAGATCGCGATTGGCGGCAATACGCTCACCGTGGTCGAGGGCAGCGCCGAAGAAGGTTCCGCTGCCGCCTGAATAGCCGGGTGAATTGCAGAATTGGGGGCGGTCCGGAAATGCCCGGGCCGCCCTTTTTGATGGTAAATTGCGCACTTCGCACGGGATGCAATTAAAACAGCGATGGACAGGCCAGGCCCAGCGCTTAATCCGCATGCTTTGCAAAGCAGTGGGCCGCACCTTTCCATGATTTCGATCCTGTCGGTCGTACTGCCGATCTTCGCCCTGACATTCGCAGGTTGGCTGACGCGGCGCTTGGGCATCTTCAGTACGCAATCGACGACTGAACTGAACCGCTTCGTGGTCTATCTCGCCCTGCCTGCGCTGCTTTTCGATATCGTAGCCAAGGCCGACGCGGCCCAACTCTGGCAGCCCGGTTTCGTCGCGGTGTTTGGGCTGAGCACGTTCTTCTTCTTCGCGCTTACCGTAGCCATCAGCCGACTGGCCGGCGCACAGATCGGCAATGCCGCAATCCATGGCCTCAACGGCGCTTATTCCAACGCAGCGTTTCTCGGCTTTCCACTGCTGCTGGCAACGCTGGGGCCGGCCTCCCAGACACTCACCCTGATCGCGACGATCAACACCGTCTGTGTGCTCTTTGCGGTCGCCATCGTACTGATCGAATTCGGAAACCAGTCAGGCGGCGCTGGCCCCTTGATCGTACTGCGCGTGCTACAGGCACTGTTTCGCAATCCGCTCGTATTGGCACCGCTACTCGGCGCTGCCGTGATGTCGAGCGGGATAGGCGTTGCCGCGCCCCTCGATGCATTCCTCAAACTGCTTGGATCGGCCGCAAGCCCTTGCGCCCTCGTCTGCCTCGGCATGTTCCTCGCCGAGCCGCGCGAAGCAGAACCCGGCAGCGCGAGGATGACCGCCCTGCTGGTCGCTCTCAAGCTGTTCGTCTACCCGGCGATCACGCTGGCGCTCGCCCTCTGGGTCTTCCCCCTGACCGCACCTCTGCGCAATGCCGCCGTGCTCCTGGCCGCCCTGCCGACCGGAACCGGCCCCTTCATGTTGGCCGAGTTCCATCGCCGGGAAGGTGCGCTTACGGCCAGGGTTATTCTGATCTCGACAGTGCTTTCGGTCGGGACGATCACGCTGCTGCTCACCCTACTCACCTGAAACGGGACATCCGGAATCAAGAGGGGCGGGCTCTTGCGAGCCCGCCCCTCTTCATAATTCGGCCGCTACCGGCTCAGACCAGTCGCGCTGCCGCAAGGCTGCCGCGATGAAACCCGCGAAAAGCGGATGCGGTTCGAACGGCCGCGACTTGTACTCCGGGTGGAACTGCACGCCCACGAAGAACGGATGATCCGGACGCTCGACGATCTCGGGCAGCAAACCGTCAGGCGACATGCCGGAGAAGATCAGTCCATTGCCTTCAAGCGTTTCGCGATATGAAGCGTTCACCTCGTAACGGTGACGATGGCGTTCCGAAATCTCGGTCGCATTGTAGATCGAGGCAACGTGGCTATTGGGCGAAAGCTCGGCCTTGTAGGCTCCGAGACGCATCGTCCCGCCCAGATCGCCGCCTTCGGCGCGCTTTTCCAGGCCGTCCTTGCCCATCCACTCGGTGATGATGCCGACAACGGGCTCCTCGGTGGGGCCGAACTCGGTCGAGTTGGCCTTTTCGACACCAGCAGAGCGGGCCCCTTCGATACAGGCCATCTGCATGCCGAGGCAAATTCCGAAGAAGGGAACTTCACGCTCGCGCGCGAAGCGCACCGAGGCGATCTTGCCCTCCGTCCCACGTTCGCCGAAGCCGCCTGGCACGAGAATGCCGTGCATCGGCTCAAGGGCAGCGGCGATCTCGGAATCTTCCTTCTCGAAGATCTCGGCATCGATCCAGTTAACGTTGACCTTGACCCGGTTGGCCATGCCGCCATGAACGAGTGCCTCGTTCAGCGACTTGTAGGCATCCTGAAGGCCGACATACTTGCCCACGACACCGATGGTGACTTCACCTTCGGGATATTCGAAGCGATCGGTAATGTCGTTCCAGCGCGAAAGATCAGGGGCTTCGGAAGCCATGCCGAAGTGATGAAGCACTTCCGCGTCGAGGCCCTCGTGATGATACTGCAGCGGCACCGCGTAGATGTTCGGCGCGTCAAGCGCGGGAATGACCGCCTGTGGACGCACGTTGCAGAACAGCGCGATCTTGCGGCGCTCACTCTCCGGCAGTTCCCGGTCGCAGCGGCACAGCAGGATATCGGGCTGGATGCCGAGGCCGGTCAGCTCGCGCACGGAGTGCTGGGTAGGCTTGGTCTTCAACTCGCCGGCTGCCGCGATGTAGGGCACCAGCGTGACGTGCACGAAACAGGTCTGTTCACGGCCGAGTTCATTGCGCATCTGGCGCAGAGCCTCGACGAAAGGCAGTCCTTCGATATCGCCCACGGTGCCGCCGATTTCGCACAGGACGAAGTCGAGATCCTCGGTCTCCGTCATCGCGAAGTCCTTGATCGCGTCAGTGACGTGCGGGATCACCTGTACGGTGGCGCCCAGATAGTCGCCGCGGCGCTCCTTGGCGATGATGTCCTGGTAGATACGACCAGAGGTGATGTTGTCAGCCTGGCGCGCCGATACGCCGGTATAGCGTTCGTAATGGCCGAGATCGAGGTCCGTCTCGGCGCCGTCGTCAGTGACGTAGACTTCGCCGTGCTGATACGGGCTCATCGTACCCGGATCGACGTTCAGATAGGGATCGAACTTGCGGATGCGGACGCGGTAACCGCGTGCCTGCAGGAGAGCCGCGAGGCTCGCCGCCATGAGACCTTTGCCGAGCGAGGAGACCACGCCGCCGGTGATAAAAATATGCCGCGCCATGGGAGTCGGCCCTTAAATTGCATGGGGGCACGAGCGCAAGAGCGCTGTGCCTGAATCCACAGTTCAAAACGAATGAAATGCCGCCTGCCAGAGCCAGACGGCATTCCTGTTACGATGATGCGCCGTAGTGTGCCCTGCCGGATTACCGGCCGGCAGCACCCGAAAGCGGATCATTGGCCGGAGTCGTGCCCGCAGGAGCGGCACCGGCCGGAGCCGGGCTCGCGCCATCCGCCGGAGCCCCGGCGGGAGCCGCCGGGCCGGCGAGCGGATCGGCCGGCTGCGCGGGCGCGGCCGGAGCCGTCTCGCGCTGAAGGGAAGTATCGATATCGCGGCCCGTGGTTTCGTTCACCGCAAGCGCTGCAAGCACGATCGAGAGAATCACGAAAACCGCAGCGAGAATTCCAGTGGCGCGGGTAAGGAAGTTGGCCGCGCCGCGTGCGGACATGATGCCCGAGGGGCTGCCGCCCACGCCGAGACCGCCGCCTTCCGACTTCTGCATCAGGATGACGCCGACGAGAAGGAGGGCGACAATCGCCTGGACCACGGTCAGGAAAAGAAACATCGTGCGTTTTTCTCAGTGTTCTCGGGGGCCAAGGCCCGCATCTCAAGTCGCGCAGATAGGCGCTAGTCCGTCTCTGCGCAAGTCATCAGCCGAAGCAGCTGCACAGTGCCCGCTGCCCGGCCGACTTTCGGGGCATTCTCGCCCCATTTCCGTCGTCAGTCGTTGCCCAGCGAAGCTGCAGCGCCAACGATGGCGAGGAAACTTTCCGCGGTCAGGCTTGCACCGCCCACCAATGCTCCGCCCACTTCCGGCACGGACAGCAGTTCATTCGCGTTGTCCGCCTTGACCGAACCGCCATAGAGAATGCGCACATCCGCACCGCCCTCGCCGTAAATGGCCTTGAGCTTGTCACGAATGGCCTGGTGCATCGCGGCCACGTCCTCGATCGAGGGCACGCGGCCCGTGCCGATGGCCCATACCGGCTCATAGGCGACCGAAAGCTTCTCGGGCGCGCCGTCCGTGCGCGGGCACGAACCTTCGAGCTGCGCGGCGACCACGGCTTCGGCGTCGCCCGCATCGCGTTGCGCTTCGGTTTCACCGACGCAGAGAATCACCGCGAGGCCCGCCGACAGCGCGGCCTCCGCCTTGGCCTTGACGTCGCCGTCGCTCTCGCCGTGGAGAGTACGGCGCTCGGAATGGCCGACGATGGTGAAATCCGCGCCCGCATCCTTGAGCATGGGCGCGGAAATGTCGCCCGTGAAGGCGCCGCTGTCTTCCGCACGGCAGTCCTGCCCGCCAACGCCGATCAGTTCTACCGCATCGCGGATGCGGTAGAGCAACGTCGCCGGCGGCGCGACCGCCACCTGCACCTTCGGGAAGCGTGCGGCAGCCCGGTCGATCGCGCGCGCCTCGTTAAGCATCGCGCGCGTGCCGTTCATTTTCCAGTTACCGACGATGTAGGGCAGACCAGCCATGTTATTAAGAAACCTTGATTTCGGGGCGCATCGACCTTCTGACATACCGCAGAGGACGGGAATCGCAGGCCGCGCTTTCGTGGCGCTGCTAGGGCACGCAGGGCCTTCTTGTCAAAATCCGTGGATCTACCGTTCAGGCAAAACTTGCCGCCCGCCGCCATTCTTCGCGAGTCGCGCCCATCAGCAAGGACATCGGATAGAACCTTGCCATTGCAGGATGTCACAAGCCCCCCTAAAGCCAGCCCCGTTTTCGTACGAAGGCCGTCATCACGCTCGGCCATCGTGCTCCGGTTGAACCCAAATCTCGCTGATCGGCACGGTCCATGCTCTCTTTCTTCCGTAACTTCCTGAAGTCCAAGATAGGTGCCGGCATCGCGCTGCTGGTCCTGGTGCTCATTACCCTGGCTTTCGTCGGCGGCGATATCACCGGCCAACGCGATTCCGCGGGCCTGGTGTCCGGTGCTTCCGTGGCCACAGTCGGCAAGGACGACGTAGAAGAAGGCGAGCTCGCACTTGCCGCCAAGTCCGCGCTGACCCGCGTGCAAGGGCAGGACCCGACGATGACCATGAAGGCGCTCATCGCGCAGGGTGGTCTCGAGCAGGTTCTCGACGAACTGATCGACCGTACCGCCACGGCGTTTTTCGGCAAGAAAGTCGGCGTGGTCGCCGGTGATCGCCTGATCGACAGCGAAATCGCCCGTATACCCGCCTTCCAGGGCGTCGACGGCAAGTTCGACCAGACCAAGTTCCGCCAGCTTCTCGCTCAGCAGGGACTGTCCGAGAAGTCGCTGCGCGAGGATATTGCGCAGGGCCTGATCGCGCAGCAGCTCATGCTGCCCGCGCAGTTCGGCACCACGATGTCGAGCTTCGCCGCCAAGCGCTACGCTTCCCTCCTTGACGAGAACCGCTCGGGTTCGGTCGTGGCGCTGCCCTCGCAGGCGTTCTTCCCCGAGAAGGCCCCGACCGACGCGGAACTCCAGGCATTCTACAAGGCTCACACAAACGCCTTCATCCGTCCCGAACGCCGCGTGATCCGTTACGCAGCCTTCGGCGAGGACGCGGTTGGCAACCTGGCCGCACCCACCGCAGCGGAAATCGCCAAGCGCTACGAGACCGACAAGGCTCTTTATGCCCCGCAGGACAACCGCAAGATCACGCAGTTGATCGTGCCTACCGAAGCTGCCGCCAAGGCGGTCGCCAGCGAAGTCGCCGGGGGCAAGACCCTCGAAGCGGCCGCGCAGGAAAAGGGCCTTTCGGCTGCGAAGCTTGAATTCTTCAGCAAGCAGCAGCTTGCCAGCCAGTTCTCTCCGGCCGTCGCAGACGCCGTCTTCGCGACCCCGACAGGCAAGCTGACCGCACCGCAGAAGAGCGCGCTCGGTTGGCACCTGATCCGCGTGGAGGAGGAACAGAAGAAACCTGAGCGCCCCCTCGCCGCTGTCTCGGACGAAATCGTCGCGAAGCTGACCGAGGAAAAGAAGAGCACCGCCTTCACCGACCTGCTCGCCAAGATCGAGGACGAGTTCGCGAATGGCGCCAGCCTCGTCGAAGTTGCCAAGTCGGTCGGCGCCACTGTCGAAACCACCGCGCCGATCACCGCCAACGGACAGGTCTACGGCAAGGCCGGGGAAACCGCGCCTGCACAGCTCCAGCCCGTTCTCGCCACCGCGTTCGGCATGGATCAGGAAAAGCCGCAGGCATCGCAGGTCGGCAAGGATGCAACCCAGTTCGGCGGCAAGAACTACATCGTCTACGACGTAACCCAGATCACGCCGTCGGCGCCTGCTCCGCTCAAGGAAATCACCAACGACGTGAAGGCCGCCTGGGCGCTGGACAAGGGCTCGGCCGCAGCTAAGGCCGCTGCGCTCAAGGTTCAGGCAGCAATGCGTCAGGGCAAGACGCTGGAACAGGCCATTGCCGCCAGCGGCGCCAAGGTACCACCTGTCGAACAGGTCTCCATGTCGCGCGCCACGCTCACCGCCGCACTGCGTTCGGGCCGTCAGGTACCGCCGCCGGTGTCGCTGATGTTCCACATGGCCAAGGGCACCGTGAAGGTGCAGGCAGCCGGACAGGATCGCGGCTGGTTCGTCGTCGTCCTCAAGGAGGTCGTGCCAGGCAAGGTCGATTCGCCGGTCCTCGTCGAAGGCACCCAGCGTGAGCTGGGCGGCCAGCTCGGCCAGGCCTATACCGACGCCCTCGGCAAGGCGATCCGCAAGGAAGTGGGCGTCACCAAGCACGACAAGGCTATCGCGGCCGTTCGCCGCCAACTCGATGGCGCCGGCAGCGCCGAGTAACAACTGAGATGATGACCGGGGTTATGGAACGCGAATCGGATCGCCTTGCAGCATTGGCGCAGCTCTCTGAAGGCAAGCCTGCGCTGCTCTGGCGCAAGCTTGTCGCCGACACCGAGACCCCGGTCGCCGCCGCGCTGAAGCTCTTCGAGGAAGGGCGCGGGGATTTCGTGCTGGAATCCGTCGAAGGCGGCGAAACCCGCGGGCGCTACAGCCTGATCGGCCTTGACCCCGACCTGGTGTTCCGCGCCGAAGGCCACGCCTGCGAGATCAACCGCAACTGGCAGCACGACCGGGAGAGCTTCACCGCCCTTCCCGGCGACGCCCTGGCGGAACTGCGCGCGCTCGTCGAAAGCTGCCGGTTCGACGTGCCGCCGCAACTTCCCCCGGCACTTGCCTGCCTCGTCGGCTATTTCGGCTACGAGACGATCGGCCTGGTCGAGAAACTGCCGCGCGCGCCGCAAAGCGCGCTTTCCTTGCCTGACATGTTGTTCGTGCGCCCCTCACTGATCCTCGTGTTCGATCGCCTCAGCGACGAACTGTTCTGTGTCGCGCCGCTCTGGCCGGAAGCAGGAGCGCCCGAGCGTCTGGTCGAACTCGCAGCGGAACGCATCGACGAGGCCCTGCGCAAGCTGGCCGCGCCGGTGCCCGCCGCGCCCACCGCTACGGATCTCGCCGAGCCGGTACAGACCCCGGTCATGGCTGCTGCCGACTACGAAGCCATGGTCCTCAGGGCAAAGAACTACATCGAGGCCGGCGACATATTCCAGGTGGTGTTGGCCCAGCGCTTCACTTGCGACTTCCCGCTGCCGCCCCTCGCGCTTTACCGCTCGCTGCGCCGCATCAATCCTTCGCCATTCCTCTATTTTCTCGACATGCCCGGCTTCGCGTTGATCGGATCGAGCCCTGAGATCCTCGTGCGCGTGCGCGAGGGCGAAGTGACGATCCGCCCGATCGCCGGCACCCGCCCGCGCGGCAAGAGCGCTGCCGAGGACAAGGCCAACGAAGTGAGCCTCCTCGCGGATCCCAAGGAACGCGCCGAGCATCTCATGCTGCTCGACCTCGGCCGCAACGACGTGGGCCGCGTGGCGGCCGCCGGTTCCGTTGAAGTGACCGACAGCTACACGATCGAGCGCTACAGCCACGTCATGCATATTGTCTCGAACGTGGTCGGCCAGCTCGACACGGAAAGGCACGATGCCATCGACGCCGTCTTCGCGGGCTTCCCGGCCGGCACTGTCTCCGGTGCCCCCAAGGTCCGTGCCTGCGAGATCATCGCGGAACTCGAACCGGAAACGCGCGGAGCTTACGCAGGCGGCGTGGGCTATTTCGCGCCGGACGGTTCGGTCGATTCCTGCATCGTCCTGCGCACTGGTGTCCTCAAGGACGGCGTGCTCCACGTGCAGGCGGGAGCCGGTATCGTTGCCGACAGCGATCCCGTCTACGAACAGCGCGAATGCGAGGCCAAGTCCGGCGCGCTGTTCGCCGCCGCCCGCGAAGCCGTGCGCGTCGCCGGGGAGCCGGGTTTCGGCCAGTGATGCGCGCCGCCGCCGCGGCCGTATTGCTTCTCGCTGCCTGCTCGTCGGGCGATGCGCGGCAGGAGGCCGCCGCGCCGCCCCCGCCTCCATGTGAAGGCGCCACCTTCGAAGGCGCCTCCTTTACGCATTGCACCGCCGATCCCGCGCGCCACACCATCCAGATGGTGCTCGGCCCGAAGGGCGGCGCCCCTTACCGCAGCCTCTCGCAATTGGCAGTGGATCGGCCCGGCAAGAACCACGCCGTCGCCTTCGCGATGAACGGCGGCATGTTCGACGAGAAGGGACAGCCGATCGGCTACTATGTCGAGGACGGCGTAAGACTGCACAAACTGAACACGAACGAGGGTTGGGGCAATTTCCACCTCCAGCCCAACGGCGTGTTCTATGGCGATGCGGATGGCCACTGGGCCGTGCGAGCCACGAACGATTTCGCCAGGAACATCGTCAACCGCCCGGATTTCGGCACCCAGTCCGGCCCCATGCTGGTGATCGGCGGCAAGCTTCATCCAAAGATCGACGCAGACGGCCAATCCAGGAAACTGCGCAATGCCGTGGGCGTGGACCGCAAGGGCCGCGCCCATTTCGTAATTTCGGACGAGCCGGTTTCCTTCGGGAAGCTTGGACGCTACTTCCGTGACAAACTCGATTGCCCCAATGCGCTGTTCCTCGACGGCAGCGTATCCTCGCTCTGGGACCCGGAGCACGGGCGCGTGGACGGCGGGCCTCCGCTGGGCCCCTTGATCGTCGTCGAGAAAGCGACGAAAGGCAGTACATGATCCTCGTCATCGACAATTACGACAGCTTTACCTGGAACCTGGTCCATTACGTGATGGAACTCGGCGCCGAAGTGGAAGTGGTGCGCAACGACGCCCTGACCGCCGCGCAGGCCATAGACAGCGGCGCGCAGGGTTTCCTTCTCTCGCCCGGCCCCTGCACGCCGAACGAGGCGGGTATCAGCCTCGATCTCGTGGGCGCCGCTGCCGACGCCGGCAAGCCGCTTCTCGGTGTCTGCCTTGGCCATCAGTCGATCGGTCAGTACTTTGGCGGCAAGGTCGTGCGCGGCGGCCTGATGCACGGCAAGACTTCCCCTGTCACCCATGACGATACCGGCGTCTTCCAGGGCATCCCCTCGCCCTTCACCGCGACGCGCTATCACTCCCTGATCGTCGAGGACATTCCGCAGGCGCTCAAGGTCAATGCCCGTTCGGACGACGGCCATGTCATGGGCTTCCGCCATGCCACGCTGCCGATCCACGGCGTGCAGTTCCACCCGGAAAGCATCGCGACCGAACACGGCCACGCGATGCTGGCAAACTATCTCAAGCTCTGCGGCCTCGACCCGAAGCTTCCAGCCCGCCTCGCCGCATGACTGTGGCAAGCCTTCCCGATCCGCTGCACCCTATCGAGGAAGCCGAAGCCGAAGAGGCTTTCGGTGCTATCCTCGATGGCAAGGTCGATGACGAAGCCATCGTTCGCTTCCTCATTGCCCTGACCGACCGCGGCGAAACCGCCGGCGAGATCGCCGGCGCTGCTCGCGCGATGCGGGCACGGATGATCCCCATCGCAGCGCCCGACAATGCCATCGACGTTTGCGGCACCGGCGGCGACGGGCACCATACCCTCAACGTCTCCACAGCGGTCTCGCTGGTGGTAGCAGCCTGCGGCGTCCCGGTCGCCAAGCACGGCAACCGTGCGGCCAGTTCCAAGGCTGGCGCGGCCGATACCCTCGAAGCGCTGGGCCTCAACCTGGACCGGGCTGCCGAAACCGCGGAAGAAACGCTCGGCGACCTTGGCATCTGCTTCCTGTTCGCCGCGCGCCACCACCCCGCGATGGGCCGCATCATGCCCATCCGCAAGGCGATCGGCCGCCGCACGATCTTCAACCTCATGGGCCCGCTCGCCAACCCCGCGAACGTCAAGCGCCAGCTCGTCGGCATTGCCCGCCCTGCCTATGTGCCGATCTATGCCGAAGCGCTGATGCACCTCGGCAGTGAGCACTCGTTCGTCATATCCGGGGATGAAGGGCTCGACGAACTCAGCCTCGCCGGCGGCAACGAAGTGGCCGAGATCAGGCATGGCGAACTCTCAATGCGCCGGATATCGCCGGAAGATGTCGGCCTGCCGATATCGCCGGTCGGCGCCATCCGCGGCGGCGACGCCGCTCACAACGCCGATGCCCTGCGCCGCCTTTTGCTGGGTGAAACCGGCGCTTATCGCGATGCCGTGCTGCTGAACGCCGCCGGCGCACTGATCGTCGCCGGTGAAGTCGAAACCTGGCAGGAAGGCGTCGAGGAAGCGGCGGAAGCCATCGACAAGGGCCTCGCCAATGCCCTGCTCAACTGCTGGATTTCAGCGCTCAAGTCCTGACCCAGACGGTCCCGAGGAAACCATGTCCGACAAGCTTACCGAAATCTGCGACACCAAGCGCGTGGAAGTCGAAACCCGCAAGGGCTTCGCCACCGTGAACGACCTCGACGCTCGCGCCGCAGGCCAGTCCACTCCGCGCGGTTTCGAGGCTGCGCTGCGCCGCAAGGCCCAGGATGGCTTTGCCCTGATTGCGGAAATCAAGAAAGCTTCGCCGTCCAAGGGACTGATCCGGCCTGATTTTCGCCCCGCAGAACATGCTGTCGCCTATGAGCGCGGCGGCGCGGCTTGCCTTTCGGTCCTCACCGACGCTCCCTATTTCCAAGGCCACGAGGACTATCTGGAGGATGCTCGCGCTGCATGCGCATTGCCGGTCATCCGCAAGGACTTCATGGTCGATCCCTGGCAGGTCGCAGAGGCCCGCGCGATCGGCGCGGACGCCATCCTCATCATCGTTGCCGCTCTCGACGACGTCCTGATGGCTGAACTCGAAGCAGCTGCTCACGAACGGGGCATGGATTGCCTCGTCGAAGTTCACAACGAATCTGAAATGGAGCGTGCAAGCCGTTTGAAATCGCGCCTGATCGGGGTCAACAATCGCGATCTCAAGCACTTCGTCACGGATATCGCCATTACCGAACGTCTGGCCCCCCTCGCACCCGAAGGGACCCTGCTCGTCAGTGAAAGCGGGATCAACGCCCATTCCGATCTGATCCGTCTGTCAGGTTGCGGTGCGCGGACGTTCCTGGTCGGCGAAAGCCTGATGCGCGAAGCTGACGTGGAAGCTGCGACCAAAGCACTGCTTTTCGGCTGATCCGCGACTTCAGACCGTTTCGAGATTAGCGTAAGCATGCAAGATCCATGGAGAGGTGAGGCGATGAGCAAGAGCCTGACGCACATCGATACCGAAGGGACCGCACGCATGGTCGACGTCGGCTCCAAGAATGAGACACGGCGTGTCGCGGTGGCCTCCGGCCGCATCGTGATGACGCAGGATGCGCTCGAAGCGATCCAGGCCGGCAATGCCCCCAAGGGAGATGTCCTGGGCACTGCCCGTATCGCCGGCATCATGGCCGCTAAGAAGACCGCTGACCTCATCCCGATGTGCCACCCCCTGGTGCTCGATGCCATAAACCTCGATTTCACGTTTGACGCAGAAGCCATATCCGCCAAGGCAACGGTAAGTCTAAGCGGCAAGACTGGCGTCGAAATGGAAGCGATTACAGCGGTTTCCGTCGCACTCGTAACAATCTACGACATGGCGAAAGCGCTCGATAAGGGCATGATCATCGGCGACATTCGCCTGATCGAGAAGACAGGTGGAAAATCGGGCCACTGGCGAGCTGAAGCGCTGTGAAGCCGCACCTTTCGCTCGAGAAAGCGCAGTCCCGTCTTCTTGCACTTGTCGAGCCTCTCCCCATTGAGCGGGTCGATATCGACGGCGCGCTCGGACGCTTTCTAGCGGAACCCTTGCGCGCTCATCGCAGTCAGCCTCCAGCTGATCTCTCCGCAATGGATGGATATGCCGTAACCGCCGACCTGTCGGGGCCTTGGCGCGTTATTGGCGAGAGCGCGGCCGGCCATCCTTACGAAGCGTCAGTCGGCGCG
Source organism: Novosphingobium sp. ST904 (assembly GCF_001298105.1). Lineage (GTDB taxonomy): Bacteria > Pseudomonadota > Alphaproteobacteria > Sphingomonadales > Sphingomonadaceae > Novosphingobium. The sequence goes on from NZ_LGJH01000145.1 coordinate 43,999, forward strand.
GGCGAAGCAGTAAGGATTTCGACCGGTGCGATGCTGCCTGAGGGCGCCCAAGCCGTTATCCTTCAGGAAGACCTCGCTCGCGAGGGGCAACAGATCACCCTGACGGGAGAGGCACCCGAACCTAGCCACCGCCATATCCGGCGCTGCGGCATGGACTTTGCGGAAGGCCGCGAACTTCTCGCCGCCGGCACTTCGATCGGCCCGGCGCAAGCCGCGCTCGGCATTGCCGCCGGCCATCGCCACCTGCCCGTCCGACGGATTCCGCGGGTAACCGTCATAGATAGCGGTGACGAACTCTCGACCGACCCTGAGTTCTGCGCCAGCCATCAGGTTCCTGCCAGCAACGGCGTCATGCTGGTTGCCATGGCCCGCTCGCTTCCGGTGGATGCGAACCGGGTAGGCCCCGTGGCGGACAAGCTCGATGACCTCATCGCCGCCTTCGAACAGGCGAGCGATTCTGACGTCATCGTGACCAGCGGGGGTGCCTCGGTCGGCGATCACGACCTTGTCCGGCCGGCCCTCGAAGCATGGGGGGCACAGCTGGACTTCTGGCGCGTGGCCATCAAGCCGGGCAAGCCCCTGCTCGTGGCGACCCGCCAGCGCGCTACCGGGCCGCAAATTGTCATCGGATTACCGGGGAACCCGGTGTCCAGCCTTGTGACCGCCTATCATTTTCTCCTGCCTGTCCTGCGGGCCTTGCTGGGGGCTTCACGGCCAATCCCACAGCCGGTTGCAACCCGGCTTTCGGCCCCCCTGCCCGCTGCGGGCAGCCGCCGCGAGTTTTTGCGCGGTTACTGGAACGGCGAGACGGTCTGCGCGAACCCGCTTCAGGACAGCGGCGCCCTGGCATCGCTCGCGGCAAGCAATGTGCTGATCGATCGCCCCATTGGCGCGCCGGCCGCGAATGCGGGAGATGTTGTTGAAGTGTTCTTGCTCCAAAATGGCGGTATTGCTTGACGATACCGGATTCGTTGCATAATTGTTCCCTCATTGTTCGCAGGCAAATCGCCGGACGAGACAGGGCCATGGGCCGCAGAACGAAGAGGCAACGCAGATGTTGACGCGCAAGCAGCACGAATTGCTCCGGTTCATTCAGGTCCGGCTTGAGGAAAGCGGCATCTCGCCCAGCTTCGAGGAAATGAAGGAAGCGCTGGACCTCAAGTCCAAGTCCGGCGTTCACCGCCTGATTTCCGCCTTGGAGGAACGGGGTTTCATTCGCCGCCTCCCCAATCGCGCTCGCGCTCTCGAAGTCCTGCGCCAGCCTGAGGATGCAACGTCCAAACCTGCAAGATCGACTCCGGCGGCGAACAGCAACGATACTGCAGCGCCTGTCCGCGCACCCCAGATCGCACCTGCCCCCGCGAACGATGTCATCGAAATCCCGCTCCACGGCCGCATCGCAGCCGGCGTGCCGATCGAGGCCTTCGAAGGACAGTCCATGCTCCCGGTTCCCGCAGCGCTGCTGGGTTCGGGCGAACACTATGCGCTCGAGGTTTCGGGTGATTCGATGATAGACGCGGGCATACTCGATGGCGATTTCGCCCTGGTGAAGCGGACCAATACCGCTCGCGACGGTGAAATTGTCGTCGCTCTCGTGCGAGGGGCTGAAGCCACGCTCAAGTATCTGCGCCGCGAAGCCGGAATGGTGCGCCTTGATCCTGCCAATGCCGCTTACGAACCGCAGATTTATGGCCCTGACGAAGTTTGAGGTACAAGGCAAGCTGGCTGGACTGCTGCGCCGCTATCACTGATGCGGCTCAAGCGTGAGAAGATGTCCGGTTGTTCCGCCTTCTCGCCGCCGCTTTATTACCGCGCCTTGGCGATGACGCCATAAGAAAGCGGCGGCGAACGCCACCACCCATGATCACCTTGCGCATCTGCCACTGAATGTACCGTGCGGTGTTCCAGGTCGATCGCCACACCGCCCGTTCTGCTCAGCATGTTGCGATCCGCCTTCAGCCAGGTCGGCCGGCAACTTCGCGGCAGACGGCGGCCAGCGATCACAAGATCGGCACCCCGGCAGGCCCGAGCCAAAGTGTCTTCCGGTACGATATCCCGGCCCCTGGCGATCAGTATGTGGCGCGCCTTCCCGCCACGTTCCAGCATCAACGCACAGAAATCCGGGTTACATCGCGTGCCAGGCCATTCCGCAAGCAATACAGGTTTTGACTGAACTCCCGCTACTTCCATCAGATTGTCCAAAACGTAATCGCTCGAGCTGTCGCGCAGCATGACAAGGCGCCTCCCCGGACCGTCAATCAAAGCAACTTGGCGGCCATCTCCCGAAACGACGATGTCAGGCGGTGTCAGCAGGAGCAGGCCGATAAAGCCGCTGGCGACTGGAAGCAGACCCCAGAGCCTGGCTTTTCCGTGCCAAAGCCCCAGCCAAAGTCCTCCAGTCACGAAAAGTAGAAATTGCCATCCGCCCATCGTCGGCGCCATGCTCACCGCGCCGGGCCGCGAGGCGATGAACCGCGCCAGGCCGATCAGCAGATCGATGGCTATTCCAGCAAGCCACCAGACCGGCGATCCGGCCCCAACGATATCGAAAAGCAGCGCCGCGCCGACCAGGGGCATGACAAGAAAGGTCGTGAGCGGGATGGCAACCACATTGGCGATCGATCCATAGAGCCCGGCGCGGTGAAAATGATAAAGTCCGATCGGCATCAGCGCGAGTTCGATGGCCACGCCCGTGACGAGGATCAGGGATAGGCTGCGCAGCGCCTTGAAAGGCAATGCTTCGTCACGGGCCGAGAACCAATGCCGGATGGGCACCGCATTGCCTAACGCGATCAGCACGACAACGGCGGCAAAGCTCATCTGGAAGCTGGCCCCCACAATCGATTCGGGCCAGATCAGAAGGACGATGAAGGCGGCCGCCGCAAGCAGGCGCATCGACAGCGCCTCACGCCCCATCGCCAATGCGGCAAGTACCAGCAGCGCGCTCACGCAGGAGCGTATGGTCGGCACCTGCGATCCGCTCAGCAAAGTGTAACCAACGCCCGCCAATGCCCCGCTAGCCGACGCAAGGACAGGCAATCGCACCCGCAACGCCAGCGCGGGAGATAACGCCAGCAGGCGCAGCGCGAGGATATAGACCGCACCGACAACTGCGCTGACATGCAGGCCGCTGATCGAGAGCAGATGCGCAAGTCCGGCATCGCGCATCGCCTGGGCCTCTGCCTTGCCGATCCCGCCCATGTCCCCTGTGACGAGCGCCGAGGCGATCCCGCCGGCGGATCCTTCAAGGCTTGCAGCGATATGACGGGACAGCCGCATTCGCTGCTCGCCAAGCCAGTCGTCACCCGCTCCGGGGGAAAGCACCTCCACAGGGGAAAGCACGGCGCCGGTTGCGGATATCCCGGCGAACCAAGCCGCCCTGGCGAAATCGTAGGCGCCAGGCAGCATCGGAGGTGCCGGAGGCATCAATCTCCCGCGGAATCGGATGATAGCGCCGGTTGAAAGTGCCGGAGCCCGCGCCGATGCGGGCAAGTTCACGCGAACCTTGATCGGCCTGCCGGTCCCCGGCTCCCGCAGTGCCAGAATCCGTCTGTCCCGCTTCAGCGCCGGCTGCTCCTCGATCGCGAGAACGCGGGCCGTGAATGTTCCGAACAGCGGCCTTGCGATCGCCGGCTGACCAACCGTTTCCGAGCGCGCCCAGACAACGAGACATCCCGCCATGACGAGAAGCGAGCAAGCGATCATCGCCTGCCTGATATATGGCATCCGCGTAGCACCCTGAAGGCAGTACAGTGCGAATAACGCAACTGCGACGCATACTACGCAAAGGGTGACCCACTCCTCGGCTGTAGGCAGGAAAAACCACGCAGTTATGCCGGTTCCGAAGGCTACGGTGAGCCATGGTCCTCTAGCGAAACCGCAGTTCGAAAGAAAACACTCGACACCGGCCAAACTGCTCGACAAGTGGCTCTGGCTGATCCATGGGCGATGCTGCAATGCAGCGGTTCCGGCAAGATCCGGATGCTCTGAATCAAGTGACGTGGCGGCTTGGCTGGCCATGGCGCGCATAGGACAGGAAGGTTACAATAATGGCAAGCGGCAGTGCATCGAGCGGACCAGACGGCAGCAAGGCCGTCGTCACGCGCTTTGCCCCCTCGCCCACGGGTTATCTCCATATCGGCGGCGCCCGTACCGCACTTTTCAACTGGCTCTTCGCCCGCCATCACGGCGGCAAGTACCTGCTTCGCATCGAAGATACCGATCGCGCCCGTTCGACCGAGCCCGCGATCGAGGCGATCTTCGACGGCCTGACATGGCTCGGGCTCGAAGGCGATGAACCGGCCGTGTTCCAGTTCGCCCGTTCCGACCGCCATGCCGAAGTGGCTGCCGAACTGCTGGCCGGCGGTCATGCCTATCGCTGCTACCTCACTTCCGAGGAACTGGCCGAGCGCAGGCAGAAGGCCCAGGAAGAACGCCGTCCGTTCCGCATCGACAGCGAATGGCGCGATGCCGATCCCTCCACCTGGCCTGCTGACAAGTCCTACGTCGTGCGCGTGAAGGCCCCGCGCGACGGCGAAACGACGATCAACGATCTCGTGCAGGGCGAAGTTACCGTCAGGAACGAGGAAATCGACGATTTCGTCATCCTCCGCTCCGACGGCACGCCTACCTACATGCTCGCCGTCGTCGTGGACGACAACGACATGGGCGTCACGCACGTCCTGCGCGGAGACGATCACCTCAACAATGCCTTCCGGCAGCTCGTGATCATTCACGGCATGGGCTGGGACGTGCCTGTCTACGGCCATGTCCCGCTCATCCATGGCTCTGACGGCGCAAAGCTGTCGAAGCGCCACGGCGCGCTGGGCGTGGACGCCTATCGTGACGATATGGGCGTGCTTCCGGAAGCGCTATTCAACTACCTGCTTCGCCTTGGCTGGGGCCATGGCGACGAGGAATTCATCAGCCGCGAGAAGGCGGTCGAATGGTTCGACATGGCGGACGTGGGCAAGTCGCCCTCCCGCTTCGACCTCGCCAAGCTCCAGAATCTCAACGGCCACTACCTGCGCGAGGCCAGCGATGCGCGTCTCGCCGAACTGGTGCTGCCGCGACTGGTGCAGGCCGGCTACGAAGACCCCGACCTCGCCCTGCTCACGCAGGCGATGCCGGTACTGAAGGTCCGCGCAAAGGACCTCAACGAACTTGCAGAAGGCGCCGCCTTCCTTTTTGCCAAGCGTCCGCTCGCATTCAGCGAGAAGGCGCAGGCGCTTCTGACGGACGAGGCGCGGGGGCGCCTTGCCGCCATTCACGAGCGTCTGTCCGCGCAGCCCGAATGGGCTCTGGAGGCATTGGAAGCCAGCCTGAAGGCAATGGCCGAGGATCTGGGATTGGGCCTCGGCAAGCTCGCGCAACCCTTGCGGGCGGCCCTGACTGGTCAGACGACCTCTCCGGGTATTTTCGACGTATTGGTTTTGCTCGGCCGGGACGAAAGCCTCGCACGCATTGGCGCGCAAGCGGACGCCACGACCGGGTCGCACATATAAGGAGTAAGAACTGGTGGGTGATCAGGTCAAACTGAATGCTGGTGGCACGGAATTCGACTATCCCGTGCTCAAGGGCAGCGTCGGCCCGGATGTCATCGATATCCGCAAGCTCTATGCCCAGACGGGCAAGTTCACGTACGATCCGGGGTTCACGTCGACGGCGAGCTGCGAGAGCGCGCTGACCTACATCGACGGCGACGAGGGCGTCCTGCTCCATCGCGGTTACCCGATCGGTCAGCTGGCCGAGAATTCGTCGTTCATGGAAGTCTGCTATCTCATGCTGAACGGCGAACTGCCGAACGGCGGTGAGCTCGACAACTTCTCGAACACCATCACGCGCCACACCATGCTCCACGAGCAGCTGGCGAACTTCTACCGCGGTTTCCGCCGTGACGCCCACCCGATGGCGATCATGTGCGGCGTGGTCGGCGCCCTTTCGGCGTTCTACCACGATTCGACCGACATCTCCGATCCCGAGCATCGCAAGATCAGCTCGCACCGCCTGATCGCCAAGATGCCGACGATCGCCGCTGCGGCCTACAAGTACTCGGTCGGCCAGCCCTTCCTCTACCCGGACAACTCGCTGAGCTACACGGGCAACTTCCTGCGCATGACCTTCGGCGTGCCTGCGGAAGAGTATGAAGTGATCCCCGCCGTCGAAAAGGCGATGGACCGTATCTTCATCCTCCACGCCGACCACGAGCAGAACGCCTCGACCTCGACCGTGCGCCTTGCCGGTTCGTCGGGCGCGAACCCGTTTGCGTGCATCGCGGCCGGTATCGCCTGCCTCTGGGGTCCTGCCCATGGTGGCGCGAACGAAGCCGCGCTCAACATGCTCAAGGAAATCGGTACGCCGGACAAGATCCCGCACTACATCGAGCGCGCGAAGGACAAGAACGATCCGTTCCGCCTGATGGGCTTCGGCCACCGCGTCTACAAGAACTACGATCCGCGCGCCACGGTCATGCAGAAGACCGTCCGCGAGGTGTTCGACGCGCTGAAGGTCACCGACCCGCTGTTCGAGACGGCCCTGCGCCTCGAGGAAATCGCGCTGAGCGATCCGTACTTCGTCGAGAAGAAGCTCTTCCCGAACGTCGACTTCTACTCGGGCATCATCCTCTCGGCCATCGGTTTCCCGACCACGATGTTCACCGCGCTCTTCGCTCTCGCCCGCACCGTGGGCTGGGTCGCGCAGTGGAACGAAATGATCTCCGATCCCGGCCAGAAGATCGGCCGTCCGCGCCAGCTCTACACCGGCCCGACGCAGCGCGATTACATCCCGCTCGACAAGCGCTGAGACTGAGCAGCAAAGTATCGCGAGACATTGTGATATTTCGAAGAGGCCCTCGCGAAAGCGGGGGCCTTTTTTCGTTGTGCTTCGGCTGACGTCGCAGCGGCGACCGGCTCTTCGAAAAATCGGGGTGTCGAACGCGATGAGCGGGGAGTATCCTGCTGGCAGGAACAACTTGCGAATCAATTGCGCGGCGTCCGCAGGAACTTCACAGATCCAGCCACATTCTCGCCGCAAGTTGCTGTCAGGTGTCAAAATTCCTTGGGAGGAATCATGATGCTGTTCCTCAGAATTCTTGTGATCCTTGTTGGACTATGCGCCATCGGCATGGGTATCCTGCTCGTCGGCCAGGGTACGGGCGTCGTCCCATGGCCATTGGACAGCTTCATGCTGGATGACCGTGGATGGGCGATACGCGGCGCCGTGATGGCAGCCGTGGGCGGCATCCTGATCTGGCTCGCCCGTCGCGGGAATGGCGCCAGCAACAACCACCTCTAGGTGAGGTTCAGGCCTCGAGGTCTGCCGGCACTTCCAGAATGAAACGAGCCCCCTGCCCCGGAGCGCTTTGCACCGACAGTTCGCCGCCCATCGCGCGGGCCAGACTGCGCGATATATAGAGGCCGAGCCCGGAACCGCCGTCGCCGCTGCGGCCAAGGCGCTCGAATTTCTCGAAGACCTTCTCCTGGCTCTCCTGCGAGATTCCCGGTCCCTGGTCAGCCACGATCACGCGCGCACGGTCGCCGGCCGCTTCCAGTCGGACCCAGATGTGGGACTGTTCGGGAGAATAGCGGATCGCATTGCCGATGAGGTTGAGCAGAACTTGAAGAACGCGGCGATATTCCGCCACGGCGGGAAGTGCCTCCGCTGCGTGTGGGGCCTCGATCACGATGTTCTTCTCCCGCGCCCGTACATTCAGGATGCCCGCTGCCTGCCGCGCAAGTTCGGACAAGTCCACATGGTCCGGAGCGGTGCTGAAGCCTTCGGTCTCCACGACTTCGAGATCGGCAAGATCGCCGAGGAGATCGAGCAGCAGCTTTCCTGCGCCCGCAATTTCTCCGGCATATTCCGCGTAGGCATCCGGCAGTGGCCCGGCGAGGCGCGTGCGGATGGTCTCGGCATTGGCGATGATGCGCGAGATCGGCTGCCGCAGGACCGGTGCCAGATCCTGCCCGACAAGACTCCGGCGAAGCATGGGCTCCATGGGCTCACGCGCCGGCGCGGCGGTGGAAGCCGGGGTATCGGAGACCAGCAGCAGTTCGAAACCGGCAGGGTCGAAGCCCGGGCGCATGTGCGGAACCAGCGAGACGCGCCAGGATCGCTGCGAACCCGGCACCGCGACCCGCACGCCGTCAAGAAGGCGCCAATGCAGCGGCTGCTGATGCGTGACATTCTCGGGGGGCAGAAATTCCGTCCAGAGTTGCCCGAACCCCGTTTCCATCGCCGCCGTCACGTCAGCGAGTTCCGCACTGTCCGACATGACGGCAAGCACGCGCTGCCCGGCGTCAAGCTGTGCGCTCAATTCGGCAAGGTGGCGATCGATCATGGTCCGGCGACGTTCGACCGACGCGGCATCCTCCACCGGTGCCGGCGCAGTCTGCCAGTTACGCACCACGATCTGGCAACCTTCGCCCAGTCCCTGCGGCTCGACTTCGACCCAGGCGGTGATCACGTCGCGCCGTCGTGCGCGCTGACGGCGCGCGCGAGGCGAAAACCATAGCGACGGGCCTTGCGAACGAGTTCGAGAAGTTCGGGCACGGCGATAGTACCGGGCAGTTCCCCGCCGCAACGCTCCTGCAAACCCGCCAGCGGTTCGTCCGCTTCCAGCAATCGGTCCTGCGCATCGCAAACAGCGCGGGCGATGATGGTGCCTTCCATCAGCATCAGCCGCCGTGCCGCCCGGTTGCCAGAATAGATGCGGCCAGATCGCTGCCGAGCCGCTCAAAGCCGTCTGGCAACATCGCTTCGGGGTGAATGGCCAGAAACTGCTTTTCGATGTCGGCAGCCTTCAGCCCCGCTGCGCGCAAGGCAAGGGCGAGACGTGCCAGTTGCGCCTCATGGGTGGCGAGCACCGCTGCCTCCCGGCGCAGGCCGGAACCGATCGCCAGAGCCGTAAGGAACAGCGCGGCGCCCGCATGTCCTACCGAAAGCGCGGCGTGGAACGCGGCGCCAAGGCCGGTCACCAGCCTTGCCGAAAGGCCGAGGCGGGTCGCGCCTTCATCGTAGCGGCGGCGCACATCGGCCTCCACCAACGCAAGACGCTCCATCCGTTCGGGACTGCCCGCTACCATGCCGCGAACAGCCAGCAGCGCTCGGTGCAGCAGTTCACCCGGCAGTTCGGTAAGGCTCAGGCTCATGCGGCGCTGGGCCTGGCACCAGCGCGCCTGTGACGCGAGCCATTTGACGGCAATCCCCTGCACAGTGCTGTCGGGCGAAGAAGCCATGGCCTGCACCAGCGGTGAAACGACGGGATCGAGCGCCAGACGCGACTGCAGGCGCTCGGTCATTTGCCATTCGAGTGCAAGCGCATGAACGTGCGAGAGAATCAGCGGGTCGCCCATGAACATCCGCGCCAGATCCTCGATATCTTCGGACATCTGGACGGCTGTGGATCCGTCAGCGTGAAGAGGCTCGATCACTCCGCGCGCCAGTTCCGCCAGCATCCCGCGAACCCGCGCAAGAATTTCGTCACTGAACAGCGCGCTGTCTTCCGCCGCCAGCAGATATTGGAGGATCGGAAGTACGCTCTCGGCCATGGCGTCGCCGCGCGCGAGGTCCGCGCGAAGCAATGCCTCCGCGGTCTGGTCGTCGGCCGGATGAACAGCGTTGTCGATCATCCGTCCCGTTTACCTTGTATCTGGTTAAGCCCCGGTTAGTTCTTCCGACGTAGCGGAAGAACCATGCCGATCACAACGAGCACGATCGCCAGAACTTCCGCCAGCGGCTCAACTTGCCCGAATCCTGCGGCAAAAGCCAGCACCAGTCCCAATGTGGCACGGTCCGCCGCGAGAGATGCCGCCGTTCCGGATACGAAACGCGGGATCATCACCAGCAGCATCATCAACATGGCCGGCGGGAACATCCAGGAGATGAGTGATTCTCCACCAAGCCGAGCGATCCCTGCCAGCAAGGAAAGCCCGAAAGCAGTGTCCACCAGCCATCCCAGCACATCGGCACGCGGGATTGCGGGAGGCAGTTGTCCGAGCGCATGACGCTCGGCAGACCGCAGCAGGCGGCTCGCCTCCACCAGCACCGATGCAAGCGCGAGGAACAGGAAACCGGCGGCCACGAAATTGAACCAGACGAGACCGCCCGCGATCGCCAGTGCCCCAAGTACCGCCGCGCTGAGCACATTGCTGGCATTGCCGGCATGCAGCAGCGAGGAGCCGAAGTTGAGCACGCCGTAACGAGCGACCGCGCGCCCGGGCGACACCTTGTCCCCACCCTCGAACCGGCCGCGCAGCCATTCCATCTCAACCGCGTGAGCTTCGCCCTCATCGCGGATCAGGCGCCAGTCCACACCGCTCCGTGCCGCGGCAGGGACTTCGCGCATCGGCACACCGGACTGCAGGGCAATGCGCATCAGGGCGGAGATAACGTCGCAATCCGCCGGAAGTTCGTGAAGATTTTCAACCAGATGCCCAGGAATTCTCATAATTCCCGCAGATGCACGGTTAATGTCGACACGTTCGAAACCCGCCGCCAGCGCCCCTTCGACCGGCTGCACGAGGACTGCCGGCGATCGTCCTTCGAACAAGGGCACAACGCCGGAAGGCTCCGCGAAAAGGCCCTCGCCAATCACCACGAGTTCGTCATTCGCCGTGACAAGCCCGGAAAGCGGGCGCGATCCCGTGGCGATGTAGAATTGCAGCCCGGCATCTTCTGCCATGTGCTGCAAGGCAATCAGATCTGGAGACGGGCCGCGTGCAAGGCAGATCACCCGCTGGCAGTCGAGCGCAAGGGCCATGCCCAGCTGGTGCTGCGCCAGGGTCGCGCCGCCCACGCGCAGGAAGGCGCGCGGGATCGACTGGCCCGCCACGGCGGGCTCCATCATGGCGAGCAAGGCAATACGCAGTTTGGTAAACTCCAGCGACCGTCAACCTGTAGGCAATGGCCGTGCCAGTGCCAAGCACCGCAGGCACATCAGTCGACGGAAAACTCCGTGAGATAGGCCTTGAGCTTGCGAATGACGGCTGGCTCGCCCGGCGCAGACTGAAGCGCCTCCTCTGCCAGTACCAGAAGCTTCATGGAATGGAAGCTCGCCGCGAGCCCCTTGAGCCGCATCGCGGCAAGATGCCAGTTCCCATCACATCGCGACCGCGCGAGAAGGTCGGCCTGCCGCATCACGCTTTCGGCGTAGGATGCGCGCAATTCGGCAAAAAGCGCAGAATCCCCGCCTGCCGCGGCGGCGAGGGTCGCTTCGAGGGCACCTGCTTCGTAAGCCATTTCCCCAGCTTAATGACGAACGGGTTAAAGGAGGGTTTATCGCAGCTTCGCGCGTGGTATCCTGCGGCCATGGCTGGGGAAAACAGGATCATCGCGTTCGGCGCGAACGGCAATGACGGCAATTCTGTCGAAGGCAATCCGGACCGGACCGAAGGGGCTCCCCCTTCCTCCGAGGCGCACGGCGAGATGACCGTCCCGGATGAGGCCTGGCACGAAGCCTGGGTCGCCTCCGAAGGCGAGGCATCGCCGCCGCACAGGTTCGACTGGACCGTGCCGGCGCTCGCCGGCGCAGCCGCGATCGGCTGGACAGCATTCTTCCTCTATGCCCAGTGGCCGGTCCTGCGTGCAGGGATCACCGCCGACGCGGTTCCGCCGCTGATGGTCCAGTTGACGGTTCCGCTGCTTCTCATTGCGGTAGGCTGGCTGCTGGCGCTGCGTCACAGCACCCGCGAAGGGCAGCGCTTCGGCGACGTGGCGCGCATGCTTTCCACCGAATCCGCGCAGCTTGAGACACGCCTCACTGCCGTGAACCGCGAACTTAGCCTCGCACGCGAATTCATAGCCGCCCAGTCCCGCGATCTCGAGGCGCTCGGCCGCATCGCCGCCGAACGGCTCTCCAGCAACGCCGAACGGCTCCAGGACCTGATCCGCGATAACGGCGCCCGTGTCGATTCGATCAGCGGCGTCAGCCAGGCCGCGCTCGACAACATGGAGAAGCTCCGCGGGCAATTGCCCGTCATCGCCAGTTCGGCCAAGGACGTCACGAACAATATCGGCAATGCCGGGCGCGCAGCACATGTGCAGCTCGAAGACATGATAAACGGCTTCAACCGCCTCAACGAATATGGATCTGCAAGCGAACGGCAGGTCGCGAACTTGCGAGAAGCGGTCGATGGTGCACTGGGCGAGATCGCCGCGCGCTGCGAGCAGGTCGGCGCCCTCGCCGATGAACGCTTTGCCGCACTTACCGAACGCGGCCAGACCTTCCGCCTCGATCTGGACCGTCACGAAGTCGAAGCCCTCGCCTCGATCCGCACTCGCGCTGCTGCCTTGGAAGACGAGATTTCCCAGTCCCGCGCGCAGCTTGATCTGCACGAAGCGGAAAGCCTGACCTCTCTCCGTGCCCGCCTCGTCGCCCTGCGCGAGGAAAGCGATGTGGTTTCGCGAGCTCTGCGCGACGGCGAAGGACGCGCCGCAGCGGCCTGGCGCCAGGCTCTCGACGAATTGCATGAGGAACAGGCGGAAGTCGCGCGCGGCATCGCTCTTACCCAGGATGCCGCCGTTTCCGCCTTGCGCGGCTCCGTCGCCGCCATCGGCAATGATGCCCAGGCGCTTGACCGTGCGATCGCCGAGCGCCGCGAGCAGCTCGACAAGGACACCAGCGAGCGCCAGTTGCGCCAGGCCGAGCAGGAACGCCGCGCCATTACCCGCATCGAACACATGCTCGGCGAACTCGACAATGCCATGTCCGAAAGGCTCGAACGCCAACGCCTGCAGGCGGCCACTCTCGGCGAACGTGCTGCCGCTATCACCGGGGAACTGGGCACTTACGAGGCGCGCTTCGGCGCCATCGCCACCAGCAGCGAGGCTCTGGAAAACCGTCTGCGCGGTAGCCTGACCTCCCTTACCGAACGGCTGACCGCCGCGCGTGCCACGCTTCTCGCCACAGACGGCGATGCAGAGAAGCTGACCGAGACCAGCGTGCGGCTGCTCGAACTGATCCAGGGCAGCGCCCGGTACGCCCATCATGACTTGCCCGAAGCTCTTGCAGTTTCGGAAGATCGGCTCAACCGGCTTCAGGCCGGCGTCGCCACCGTGCTCGAAGCGCTTCGCCAATCCGCGCAGAGCGGTGCGGAACTGGCCGGCGGCGTCGAACAATCGGGCGAAAACCTCAAGTCGCTTGCAGACGAACTCTCGGCGATGCACTCCGAGCTTTCAGAGCACGGCGTAGCCCACGGAAAGTTGCTGGACGTCCTTCGCACCACGATAGCCGATATCGACAGCGCGACACAGAACACTGCCGGTAAGGCCAGCGGCGAGTTGAGCAATGCACTGGCCGCGCTGGACAAGACGATCCACGAAGTCGTTGCGAATATCGAAACCGACGCGGCTGGGCGAATTGCAAAAGTCGCTGACGAGCTCGGAGCCGAAAGCGCCAGCGCCATCGACAAGTCCATGCGGACCCGCGTAGCGGAAGTGACCGGCCAGCTCGATCAAGCCGTAGCGCATGCCTCCGGCGCCGCTCGTGAGGCCACGATCCAGCTTCGCGACCAACTCACCAAGGTCGACGAACTGGTCGGCAATCTCGAAAGCCGCGTCACCCATGCGCGCGAGCGTGCCGAGGAGCAGGTGGACAATGACTTCGCACGTCGTGTCGCGCTCATCACCGAATCGCTCAATTCCAATGCGATCGATATCGCCTCGGCCCTGTCCAGCGAAGTTTCCGATACGGCCTGGGCATCCTATCTTCGCGGTGATCGCGGGATCTTCACGCGCCGCGCGGTTTCCCTGCTCGACGCGGGCGAGGTCAAGTCGATCCAGCAGCTCTTCGAACGTGATGATGCCTTCCGCGAGCATGTGAGCCGCTATATTCACGATTTCGAGTCGATCCTGCGGCAGATCCTGTCCACTCGCGACGGCAACGCGCTGGGCGTTACCCTGCTCTCGTCCGACATGGGCAAGCTCTACGTAGCGCTGGCCCAGGGCATCGAGCGGCTGCGGAGCTGAAAGGTCAAGGCGGCTGGAGCTGGCTCAGCCGCCCATTTCCTTAGTAACCGAGGTCCTGAACCGGCGGCTTACCGAAGAAATTGAGATCACTGACAGTGATCCATTGCTGCGCATAATTGACGTAGTAGAGGCCGAACAGCACCATGGCGAGAACCGTGGCGCGCTTCGCGATCAAGCGAGGGCGGAAGTTCACAGGTGCACTGTCCGCATGGCCCTTCTCAACCCGATATCCCTCGACTTCGTTCGGCGTGCGCAGGCCGAAAGGCATGACGAGGAAGGCGCTCAGGACCCAGAACAGGCCGTAGATCGCCACCATCGAAGTCCACTGCATCGCCATATCGTCAGTCCTCCAGCAGCATCACCTGCACTTGCGGCTTCTTGCCCGACCAGCGGGTAGCGGCACGCCGGGCGGCAAGGCGCGCAGCCTCGACACGCACTTCGCGATCGGATTTCTTGGCGCGGCCGAGTGCATCGGCAACGTCGCGCTGCGCTTCCTCGACAAACTTGGGATAGTCCTCGTCAAGCGGAAGGCCGATAGCAGCAACCTTCACATGCCCGCGCCGGTCCGCAGCCACCGAGACCACGCCGTTGGACGCGATCCGGCGGCGCATGATCATGGCATCGCCGTCAGCCGGGGCAATGATGTCGCCGTCAAGGATCAGCCGCCCAGCGCGCACTTCGCCGAACTTGCCCGGATTTCCGGGAGCAAGCCGAACCAGATCGCCGTTCTTCTGGAATACCGCCTTGGGAATTCCGCTTTCAAGCCCAAGCCGGGCCTGTTCGCGCATGTGGCGGATTTCGCCGTGAACGGGCAGCAGGATTTCAGGACGGATCCAACCATAGAGCGCGACCAGCTCCGGCCGTCCGGGATGACCCGAAACGTGGATCATGCTCTGCCGGTCCGTGACGATCACGATGCCTGCGTCCGAAAGGCGGTTCTGGATACGACCGATGGAAATTTCATTGCCGGGAATCTGGCGGCTTGAGAACAGGACGACGTCGCCCTTCTCAAGCTTGATCGGATGATTGCCGTCGGAGATACGCGAGAGCGCCGCACGCGGCTCACCCTGCCCGCCCGTAGCCACGATAAGCACTTCGCCGCGCGGAAGATCCATCGCGGTTTCCACGTCGATCAGTTCGGGCAGCTTCTTGAGATAGCCGCTGGCCTGACCGGTCTCGATTATGCGGTCCAGCGAGCGCCCGGCCACGCAAAGCTTGCGATTGGTCTTGCGCGCGACTTCGCCCAGCGTCTGCAAACGGGCCACGTTCGAGGCGAACGTAGTGACCAGGACACGCCTGCCGCGATGCTTCTTCACTTCCTCCAGCAGCCCGCGATAGACATCGCCTTCGGAACCGGACGCCTGCGGATTGAACACGTTGGTAGAATCGCAGACAAGCGCGAGAACGCCGTCATCGCCAATCGCCGTGAGTTCGGCCTTGGTCGCAGGCGTGCCGACTTGCGGTTCATCGTCCAGCTTCCAGTCGCCCGTGTGGAAGATGCGGCCGAACGGCGTATCGATCAGCAGCGCGTTGCCTTCGGCGATCGAATGAGCCAGCGGAACGTAGCGGATACCGAAAGGACCGATCTGGAACGCGTCGAGGTGATCGATCACGATCAGTTCGACTTCGCCGAGGATACCTGCTTCTTCCAGCTTGGCAGCGACGAGGCGCGCGGTGAAAGGCGTCGCATAGATCGGAACATCGAGTTCCTGCGCGAAATAGGGAACCGCGCCGATATGATCCTCGTGCGCGTGCGTGAGAACGATGCCCAGAAGGTTCTCGCGTTCGCCTTCGATAAAGTCGAGATCGGCGAAGACGAGGTCCACCCCCGGGTATTCGTTCATCCCGAAGGTCATGCCCAGGTCGACCATCAGCCACTTGCCCTGGCAGCCGTAGAGATTGACGTTCATGCCAATCTCGCCCGACCCACCGAGCGCACAAAACAGCAGTTCGTTACCTGGAATCACTTCTTGGATGCCCTTTCGGCAAGAATTGCGAGGCCTTCGAGCGTCAGGTCGGGATCGACCGCGTCGAAAATACTGGAAGCCTCGTCGAACAATACGGCTAGCCCGCCGGTCGCTATGACCTTGGCGGGGCGCCCGATTTCGGCGCGCATGCGGGCGATCAGGCCCTCCATCATCGCCACGTAACCCCAGAACACGCCGATGAGCATCTGGTCCTCGGTATTACGGCCGATCACGCTCTTCGTCGCAGGCACCGCGATGGCGATACGCGGCAGCTTGGCCGTATTCCCCACCAGCGCGTCCAGAGAAAGATTGATGCCCGGCGCGATGATGCCGCCCTTGTAGGCGCCGCGATAGTCTACCACGTCGAAAGTGGTCGCGGTGCCGAAATCGACGACGATGAGATCGCCGCCATGGCGTTCATGCGCGGCGATGGCATTGACCGCACGGTCTGCGCCGAGCGACTTGGGCTGATCGACATCGATGTCGATCGCATAGTCCGCCTTGCCGACGCCTGCGACCAGCGGTTCGACATCGAAGTAATGCCGGCAGAGAATTTCGAGGTTGTGCAGCGCACGCGGAACCACGGTGGAAATGATGATGCTGTCGATCTCATCGGCGGCAACGCCGCGGATCGAGAGAAGCTGCATCAGCCAGACCGCATATTCATCACCCGTGCGGCGCGGATCGGTGGCGATGCGCCAGCGACCGCGCAAAGTGCGGCCCTCGAACAGCGCGAAGACGACATTGGTGTTGCCGGCATCGATGGCAAGCAGCATGGAATTTCCTTCAGGCGAGCGAGACGTCACCGGCGTGGACGACACGTAGGGACCCGTCGGCAAGACGCAAGCGCAATGCTCCATCCGGGTCAAGCCCGGCAAAGGCGCCCGGGACCATCCCTTCCTCATCCATGGCCACCAACAGTGGAGTGCCCTGCGGATGGGCGTGGCGGGTCCATTCGGCCAGCGTGGATGCCAGTCCTTCGGATCGCCACCGCACCAGACGTGCGGCAAAGCAGGACGCCAGATCGCCCAGGACGGCCTGTGCATCGCCGCTATCGGCAGGGTTTTCAGAAAGGATCGAAGTGGTTGCCCGGTCCGGCAGCCGAGGCGCGCTTACCACGTTGACGCCGATGCCGGCGATCACATGATCGCCCGTGCGCTCCAACAGGATGCCGCAGATCTTGGCGCCCCCGACCAGTACGTCGTTCGGCCACTTCAACTGGCAATCCGTGCCCCCGCGAAGCCGCAGGGCCATGAGATCGCCCACGGCAAGCGCGGCGACGAAAGCCAGCGTGTGGACGGGAGGGTCATCGGCTCTCAGCGCGATGACGGTGCTGGCGTAGAGATTGCCCTCAGGCGAGGACCATTGGCGACCGCGGCGCCGCGTCCGGCGCTCTGCCTGACCGCACGCAGCCAGAAACCTTCCGCAAGCCCCTCCCCGGCGCCGAGGCGCCGGGAAAGGTCCGCGTTGGTGGAAGCGGTCTCTTCGACGACCTCGATCAAAGGCCGGTGAACAGAGCGGCCGAAGCCGTTTCAGTCAGGTGGCCAAGCCACTTGGTGAGCAGGAAGCCGAGCGGCGAGATGAACACGCACGAACCCACGAGGATCAGCTTGTGCCAGATGTCGCTTTCACCCTGCACCACGTCGGCAGGTTCGTCGAAGTAAACTACCTTAACGACCTTGAGGTAGTAGAAAGCGCCGATCACCGAGGCTGCGAAGCCGATGGCGGCAAGCGCGATCATGCCGCCGTCGACAGCCGCCTTGAACACCAGGAACTTGCCCCAGAACCCGAAGAGCGGCGGAATACCGGCAAGGCTGAACATGATCATCGCCAGCGCCAGGGACAGGCCCGGACGGCTGCGCGAAAGGCCGGCCATCTTGGCGATGTCCTCGACCGGGTTACCGTCGGCATCTTTGAGCATGAGGATCACGACGAAGCCGCCCACCGTCATCGCAACGTAGATTGCGAGGTAGAACAGCATGGCCGAAATGCCCTGCGGGGTTGCCACGGCAAGGCCGACGAGCATGAAGCCGACGTTGTTGATCGACGAATAGGCCATCAGTCGCTTGATGTTCGACTGGCCGATGGCGCCAAGGGCACCCACGACGATCGAGGCGAGCGCGGCGAAGACCACGATCTGCTGCCAGGCAGCCGCCTGGTCGCCGAAGGCTTCGACGGCAACGCGCATGGTCAGGCCGAGCGCTGCGACCTTGGGGGCCGTGGCGAAGAGCGCGGTAACCGGGGTCGGCGCGCCTTCATAGACGTCCGGCGTCCACATGTGGAACGGAACGGCACTGATCTTGAAGGCAAGGCCGGCGAAGACGAAGACGATGCCGAACAGCGCGCCGTTCGAGAGACCGTGCACCATCGAGGCACTGATACCGGCAAACGAGGTGGTTCCGGCGAAGCCATAGGTCAGGCTCATGCCGAAGAGCATGATACCCGAAGCCAGCGCGCCCAGCACGAAGTACTTGAGGCCGGCTTCGGCCGAACGACCGTCGGTGCGCAGGAACGCCGCGAGGACGTAAGCGGCCAGCGAGTTCATTTCGAGGCCGATGTAGAGCGTCAGCAGGTCGGTGGCCGAGACCATCATGCCCATGCCCAGCGAGGCGAGGAGCACGAGAACCGGATACTCCGCACGCATCGCCTTGAAGCGGTCGAAGTAGGCCGGGGCGATCACCAGCGACACGGCGGCCGAGAGGTAGATCAGGATCTTGGCATAGGACGCGAAGGCGTCCGCACGGAATTGGCCGAAGAAGGCCGAGGTTTCGGCACCCATGGCGCCGCCGCAAAGCGCGGGGGCGACCAGGATGCCGGCGGCGACGAGCGCCGCCACGGCGAGAACGGAGATCAGCCTGGCTGCCTTGTCACCGCCCCAGGCGGCAATGAGGAGCAAGACGAGGCTTGCGACGCTAAGCGTTTCTTCCGGCGCGATAAGGCGCAGCGACTGTGACCAGTCCATCAGTGTGCCCCCTCATGCGCGGCTGCTTCTTCATGTGCAGGCTTTTCCTTGCCCATGACCAACTTGGCGTCTCCTTCCGGCTTTGCGCGAGCGAGCCGGGCGTCGAGTGCGGCAATATCTGCGCGCATCGGAGCGATGAAGCTCTCGGGATAGACGCCCATCCACAGGACCGCGAGGCCGAGCGGGATCACCATCAGGTATTCACGCAGGTCGAGGTCGGCCATGGCGGCGGCATCGGCATTCTTCTGGTCGCCAAAGACGACACGGCGATAGAGGTAGAGCATGTAGGCGGCACCCAGGATGATGCCGGTGGTGCAGATCAGCGCCGTCCAGCTCGATGCCTGGTAGATACCGCCGAGGCTCAGGAACTCGCCGACGAAACCGCTGGTGCCCGGAAGGCCGATCGAGGCCATCGTGAAGAGCAGGAAGAACAGCGCGTAACGCGGCATGTTGATGGCAAGACCGCCGTAGCGGCTGATCTCACGGGTGTGCAGGCGATCGTAGATGATGCCGACGCTGAGGAATAGCGCGCCCGAGACGAGACCGTGGCTCAGCATGACCAGCATCGAGCCTTCGAGGCCCTGCGGATTGAAGGCGAAGAGACCGATGGTCACGATCGCCATGTGCGCGACCGACGAATAGGCGATCAGCTTCTTCATGTCGTCCTGCACCAGCGCGATGAGCGAGGTGATGACGACAGCGGCCATCGACAGGCCCCAGACCAGCGGCGCGAAGTAGGCCGACGCTTCGGGGAACATCGGCAGCGAGAAGCGGATGAAACCGTAGCCGCCCATCTTCAGCAGCACGCCTGCCAGGATCACCGAGCCCGCGGTCGGCGCCTGAACGTGCGCCGCCGGAAGCCAGGTGTGAACCGGCCACATCGGCATCTTCACCGCGAAGCTAGCGAAGAAGGCGAGCCACAGCCAGGTCTGGACCTGCGGATCGAAGTCATAGGTCATCAGCGTGGGGATGAAGGTCGTGCCGGCGGTGTGGACCATCCACAGCATCGCCACGAGCATCAGCACCGAGCCGAGCAGCGTGTAGAGGAAGAACTTGTAGGAGGCGTAGATGCGATCCGCGCCGCCCCAGATGCCGATGATCAGGTACATCGGAATGAGGCCGGCTTCGAAGAACATGTAGAACAGGAAGATATCCTGGGCTGTGAAGACGCCGATCATCAGCGTTTCGACGAGCAGGAACGCCGCCATGTATTCGCCCACGCGCTTCTCGATCGAGTTCCAGCTCGCGCCGATGCAGATCGGCATGAGGAAGACGGAAAGCTCGATCAGGAGCAACGCGATACCGTCGATGCCGAGGGCGTAGGAGAAGCCCGAGAACAGCTCGTGCCGTTCCTGGAACTGCCACTGCGCACCGCCGACGTCGAAGTTCAGCCAGAGGACGACACCAAGGGCAAGGTTCGCAAGGGTGGCGAGAAGCGCCACCATGCGTGCCGATTTGGCATCAAGGTAGAGACATGCCAGCGCCGCCGCGAGCGGCACCAGCAACATCAGACTGAGGATCGGAAAACCACTCATCATCTTATCCCGCGATCACCCAGCTGATGGCGCCGACAAGGCCCAGCAGCATGACAAGAGCGTAGCTGTACAGATAGCCCGACTGGACCTTCTGCGCGTAAGTCGAACCCCTGGCGACGACCCAGGCCGCACCGTCGGGACCGAACTTGTCGATCACGCCGATATCCAGGATCTTCCAGAACACCTTGCCGAGCCAGAATGCGGGACGGACGAAGATGATGTTGTAGAGCTCGTCGAACATCCACTTGCGGTACACGAAGGTGTAGACCGGCCCGAGCTGCTCGGCGACTGCCTTGGGGAACGAGATGTTCTTGATGTAACCGTACCATGCGGTCAGCAGGCCCAGCGACATCACGGTGAACGGCGCCCACTTCACCCAGGTCGGCACGCCGTGCATGGCGTGGATCAGGTGTTCGTGGAAGACCAGCGCACCCTTCCAGAACTCACCCGTCCCTTCCGAGACGAAGGCATGCTGGAAGACGAAGCCGGCAAGTACCGCGCCCGTTGCCAGGATCAGCAGCGGCAACAGCATGACCAGCGGGCTCTCGTGCGGGTGATAGCCACCCGTACCGTCGCCATGCGCCGTGTAGTCCGGACCGCGCGAACCGAGTTCGGGAGCCGCGTGAGCATGTGCATCATCGGCATGGTCGTCATGTGCGTGATCGTCATGACCATGGTCGTCGTGACCGTGGCCGTGCGCATCATGCACCGCGTGCTGGATATGCTCCGACTGGATCCAGCGCGGCTTTCCGAAGAAGGTCAGGAAGACCAGGCGCCAGGAGTAGAAGCTGGTCATCAGCGCAGCGGCGATGCCCATCCAGAAGGCGAAACCGCCAACTGCCGTGCCCGAACCGAACGCCGCCTCAAGGATGGCGTCCTTCGAGTAGAACCCTGCGAAGCCGACGAAGCCCGCGATACCAACGCCGGTGATGGCCAGCGTACCCGCCGTCATCGTCCAGAAGGTGATCGGGATGTGCTTACGCAGAGCGCCGTAGAAGCGCATGTCCTGCTCATGGTGCATCGCATGGATCACCGAGCCCGCACCGAGGAACAGCAGTGCCTTGAAGAAGGCGTGCGTGAACAGGTGGAACATGGCCGCGCCATAGGCGCCGACGCCGGCGGCGAAGAACATGTAGCCGAGCTGCGAACAGGTCGAATAGGCGATGACGCGCTTGATGTCCCACTGCGTGCAGCCGACGGTGGCCGCGAAGAAGCAGGTGCAGGCGCCAACGAAAGCCATGACATGCATCGCCGTTTCGCTGGTCTCGAACATCGGGGACAGGCGGCAGACCATGAAGACGCCCGCGGTGACCATGGTGGCGGCGTGGATCAGCGCCGACACGGGGTCGGGCCTTCCATCGCGTCCGGAAGCCAGGTGTGCAGGCCGAGCTGCGCCGACTTGCCCATCGCGCCCACGAACAGCAGGAGGCAGATCACGGTCATCGTGTCGAAGCGATAGCCGAGGAACCCGATGGTCGAACCGGCCATGCCGGGCGCCGCGTGCAGGATCTCGGGGATCGAGACCGTGCCGAACACCAGGAAGGTGGCGAAGATGCCGAGCATGAAGCCAAGGTCACCCACGCGGTTGACCACGAAGGCCTTGATAGCGGCGGCACCGGCCGAAGGCTTGCGGAACCAGAAGCCGATCAGGAGATACGAGGCAAGACCCACGCCTTCCCAACCGAAGAACATCTGCACCAGGTTGTCAGCGGTCACCAGCATGAGCATGGCGAACGTGAAGAGCGACAGGTACGCGAAGAAGCGCGGCTGATCCGGCTCCTCGCTCATGTAGCCCCACGAATAGAGGTGCACGAGCGCGGAAACCGAAGTCACGACGACGAGCATGACCGCAGTCAGCGAGTCCACGCGCAGCGACCAGTCGAAGGTCATCGCGCCCGACTGGACCCACTTGAGCACCGGGACAACGGCAGCTTCGGCGTTTCCGGTCAGGAAACCGATGAAGATCGGCCAGCTCAGCGCACAGGCGACAAACAGCGCGCCGGTCGTCAGGACCTTTGCGGGGACGTGGCCGAGCTGCTTATTGCCCAGCCCGGCGATGATCGCTGCCAGTAACGGCAGGAAGACGATGATCAGGATCGGGTGCAAGGCCTTATCCCTTCATCCGGTTGACGTCGTCGACGGCGATGCTGCCGCGGCCACGGAAATATATCACGAGGATAGCAAGCCCCACTGCGGCCTCGCCGGCAGCGACCGTCAGCACGAACATCGCGAAGATCTGGCCCGTGAGGTCGTGCAGGAACGCGCTGAACGCGACGAGGTTGATGTTGACCGCAAGCAGGATCAGTTCGATCGCCATGAGCAGAACGATGACGTTCTTGCGGTTCAGGAAAATGCCGAGGACGCCGAGCACGAAGAGGATCGAGCTCACGACCACGTAATGTTCGACGCCGATCACAGCGAAACCCCCTTGCCGACTTCCGGCTTGACGTTGACGGTCGCCTCATCTGGGCGACGCGCGATCTGCTTGCTGACCTTCTGGCCGCGCGTGTCACCGCGCTGACGGTGAGTCAGGACAATGGCGCCAACCATCGCGACGAGCAGGATCAGGCCGGCCGCTTCGAACAGGAACAGATAGCGGCTGTAGAGCAGTCCGCCGATGGCCTCGATGTTGGATGCACCGGTCGGCGTCGCTGCCGTACCGTCAGGCGTGCCGAGGTTCAGGGCGCCGGCCTTGTAGGCACCAAGGCCCAGCACCATCTCGGCAAGCAGCACCACGGCTACAAGCATCCCGAGCGGGAAGTTCTTGACGAACCCTGCCCGCAGTTCGGCGAAGTCGATGTCGAGCATCATGACGACGAACAGGAAGAGCACCGCGACCGCGCCGACGTAGACGATGACGAGCAGCATGGCGATGAACTCGGCACCGGTGAGCATCATGAGCCCGGCGGCGTTGAAGAACGCCAGGATCAGGAACAGCACCGAATGGACCGGGTTACGGGAAAGGATGGTGGCGGCCGCCGAAGCGATCGTCAGCACCGCGAAAAGGTAGAAGGCGAAAGTCTGGATCATGTCCGCGGCCCCCTATCGGTACGGTGCGTCGGCTTCAAGGTTAGCGGCGATAGCACGCTCCCACTTGTCCCCGTTCGCCAGCAGCTTGGCTTTGTCATAGAGCAGTTCTTCGCGCGTTTCGGTCGCATATTCGAAGTTCGGCCCCTCGACGATGGCGTCCACCGGGCAGGCTTCCTGGCAGAAGCCGCAGTAGATGCACTTCGTCATGTCGATGTCGTAGCGCGTGGTACGGCGCGAACCGTCATCGCGCGGCGCGGCTTCGATCGTGATCGCCTGCGCCGGGCAGATCGCCTCGCAGAGCTTGCAGGCGATGCAGCGTTCCTCGCCGTTTGGATAACGGCGAAGGGCGTGCTCACCACGGAAGCGCGGCGAAAGCGGGTTCTTCTCGAAGGGGTAGTTGATCGTCGCCTTGGGCTTGAAGAAATACTTCAAGGTCAGCCAGTGCGCCTTCACGAACTCCCAGAGCGTGAAGCTCTTTATGAGTTGTCCGACGGTCATTGGAAGTGTCCGGTAGCCATGAGGTAGCCGCTGACGAGTACGACGAACAGCAGCGATACGGGCAGGAAGACCTTCCAGCCCAGGCGCATCAACTGGTCATAGCGGTACCGGGGAACGGTGGCCTTGATCCAGCTGAACACGAAGAAGAAGAAGAAGACCTTGAGCAGGAACCATACGAAGCCCGGCACGAGGTAGAGAACGGGGATGTCGAGCGGCGGCAGCCATCCGCCCCAGAACAGCGTCGCATTGAGCGCGCACATCAGGAGCACGTTGGCATATTCGCCCAGCCAGTAGGCGGCGAAGGCCATCGACGAATATTCCGTCTGGTAACCGGCGACGAGTTCCGATTCCGCTTCGGCAAGGTCGAAGGGCGCGCGCTGCGTTTCCGCAAGGCTCGAAATCAGGAACATGACCCACATCGGGAACAGCAGCGGGTTAGCGACGAAACCGTTGATGATGCCGAAGACGTGACCCTTCTGCGCCCAGACGATGTCGTTCATGTTGAACGTGCCCGCCCAGAGCACGACGCAGATCAGGATGAAGCCGATCGAGACTTCATACGAGATCATCTGCGCCGAAGCGCGCATCGCCGAGAAGAACGGGTACTTCGAGTTCGAAGCCCAGCCCGCCATGATCGTGCCGTAGACACCCAGCGAGCTGATCGCGAGGATGTAGAGCAGGCCGATGTTGATATTGGCCAGGATCGCGCCCGAGTTGAACGGGATCACCGCCCAGGACAGCAGCGCCAGCGTGAAGGTCACGATCGGCGCGATCAGGAACAGTCCCTTGTTCGCAGCCGAGGGAACGATGGTTTCCTGAAGGAAGACCTTCAGGCCGTCCGCGAAGGACTGGAGCAGGCCGAACGGGCCGACCACGTTGGGACCACGGCGCAGCGCCATGGCGGCCCAGATCTTGCGGTCGACATAGATGATCATGGCGACGGCCAGCATCAGCGGCAGCGCGATGAGCAGGATGCCGCAGACGGTGGACACGAACCATGCCCACTCGTAGCTCATCCCGAGATTCTGGAAGAAAGCGGTCATTCCGCGGCCTCCGCCAGGTCTTCACCGTGAAGCAGTTCGGCCGAGCAACGCTGCATGACGGCGCTCGCGCGGGCGATCGGGTTGGTCATGTAGAAGTCCTTGATCGGATAGGCGATCTGGCCGGCAGCGGAACCGCCCCCGGCAGGCAGAACGCTCCCGTAGTCGGCGAGGCCTTCGCTGCCAAGTGCAGGAACTTCCTCGATCATTGCATTTCGCAACTGATCGAAGCTGTCGAACCCGACCGAGACGCCGAAAGCGTCGGCAAGGGCGCGAAGGATGGTCCAGTCCTCGCGGGCATCGCCCGGAGCGAACACGCCCTTGTCGGACCACTGCACGCGGCCTTCGGTGTTGACGTAAGTGCCGGCCTTTTCGGTATAGGCAGAAGCCGGCAGGATGACGTCAGCTGCATGAGCGCCCTTGTCGCCGTGATGACCGATGTAGACGATCATCGAACCGGCGAACTGGGTGAAGTCCACTTCATCGGCGCCGAGCGCGAGCAGAACCTTGGGCTTGGCGGCGACGAGATCGGCAATGCCGCCCTTCTGCGCGTAGCCGAGCATCAGGCCGCCCATGCGGGCCGCTGCCATGTGGAGGACGTTGAAACCGTTCCACTGGGTGCCGTCTTCAAGATCGCGAACCAGGTTGAACTGGGCGGCGAGCGCGAGGCCCGCTTCCAGACCGCCACGGCCGAGCGCCGCACCGCCGAGGATGACCGCCGGACGCTTCGCGTTCGACAGCGCATCGGCGACGTTCTGCGGAAGGTTGCCGAGGATCGAAAGGTCTTCGCCGAGGAACTCGCCGCCGAAGGTGGTTTCCCACTCGGGACCGACGAGGAACACCTTGGCGCCCCGCTTCACCGCCTTGCGCAGGCGGACGTTGAGAAGCGGCGCTTCCCAGCGCACGTGGCTGCCGGCGATCAGGATCGCGTCAGCGGTCTCGATCCCTGCGAACGTGGTGTTGAAGTTGACGGCGGCAAGGCTGTCGGTTGCGTAGTCCATCCCGGTCTGGCGACCTTCGATGAGCGTCGAACCGAGCGCGCCGACCAGCTTCTTGGCCGCGAACATCGTTTCGCAATCGACCATGTCGCCGGCGACCGCAGCGATCGAGTTGCCCGGGTTCAGCGTGGCGATGGCGGCGAAGGCCTCGTTCCAGCTGACCGCGACGAGCTTGCCGTCACGGCGCAGGAACGGCTTGTCGAGACGGCGCTTGGTAAGGCCGTCGACCATGTAGCGCGCCTTGTCGCTGATCCATTCCTCGTTGACGTCGTCGTTGTTACGAGGAAGCACGCGCAGCACTTCGCGGCCGCGCGCGTCGATGCGGATGTTGGCACCGGTGGCGTCCGACACGTCGATGCCCAGCGTCTTCTTGAGTTCCCAAGGGCGGGCCTCGAAGGCGTAGGGACGCGAGGTAAGCGCGCCAACCGGGCAGAGATCGATCACGTTGGCCGACATCTCATGCTTGGCAGCATGTTCGAGATAGGTGGTGATCTGCATGGACTCGCCGCGATAGAGCGCGCCGATCTCGTCCACACCTGCGATCTCTTCCGAGAAGCGCACGCAGCGGGTGCAGTGGATGCAGCGCGTCATCGTCGTCTTGATGAGCGGGCCCATGTACTTTTCAGTGACCGCGCGCTTGTTCTCGTCGTAGCGCGAAGCGCCGCGACCGTAAGCGACGGACTGGTCCTGAAGGTCGCACTCGCCGCCCTGATCGCAGATCGGGCAATCGAGCGGGTGGTTGATGAGGAGAAACTCCATCACCCCTTCCCGCGCCTTCTTGACCATTTCGGAATCCGTGCGGATTTCCTGGCCTTCGGTAGCCGGAAGCGCGCACGAAGCCTGGGGCTTGGGCGGTCCGGGCTTCACTTCGACCAGGCACATGCGGCAATTGCCGGCGATGCTCAGGCGCTCGTGATAACAGAAGCGCGGGATTTCCTTGCCGGCAAGCTCGCAGGCCTGCAGCACGGTTGCGCCGTTGGGGACGTCGATCTCGACGCCGTCGACTTTGACCTTGGGCATTACTCGGCAGCCTCGCGGACGTTTTCGGCGATCCGGCGCTCAAGCTCCGGACGGAAATGACGGATCAGGCCCTGGATCGGCCACGCCGCAGCGTCGCCCAGAGCGCAGATGGTGTGGCCTTCGACCTGCTTGGTCACCTGCTGCAGCATGTCGATTTCCTCGACTTCCGCGTCGCCGGTGCGCAGGCGCTCCATCACGCGCCACATCCACCCCGTGCCTTCGCGGCAGGGGGTGCACTGGCCGCAGGACTCGTGCTTGTAGAAGTACGAGATGCGGCTGATGGCGCGAACGATGTCGGTGGACTTGTCCATGACGATGACGGCAGCGGTGCCAAGGCCCGAGCCGACAGCCTTCAGGCCGTCGAAGTCCATCGGAGCATCCCAGATATCGGCCGCCGGAACCAGCGGAACCGACGAACCGCCGGGGATCACCGCCAGCAGGTTGTCCTTGCCGCCGCGAATGCCGCCGCAATGACGCTCGATCAGTTCGCTGAACGGGATCGACATCTCTTCCTCGACCACGCAGGGACGGTTCACGTGCCCGCTGATCTGGAAGAGCTTGGTGCCCTTGTTGTTCTCTCGGCCGAAGCTGGAGAACCAGGCTGCGCCGCGACGCAGGATGGTGGGCGCAACAGCGATCGATTCCACGTTGTTGACCGTGGTCGGGCAGCCGTAGAGGCCTGCACCGGCCGGGAACGGCGGCTTCAGGCGGGGCTGGCCCTTCTTGCCTTCGAGGCTTTCGATCATCGCGGTTTCTTCGCCGCAGATGTAAGCGCCGGCGCCGCGGTGGACGAAGACGTCGAAATCGTAGCCCGAACCGCAGGCGTTCTTGCCCAGCAGGCCGGCTGCGTAAGCCTCTTCACGCGCCGCGAACAGCGTCTCTGCCTCGCGGATGTATTCGCCGCGAATGTAGATGTAGGCCGCGCGCGCACCCATTGCGAAACCCGCGACCAGCGCACCTTCGAACAGGAGATGCGGGTCGTGCGCATGATCTCGCGATCCTTGCACGAACCGGGCTCGGATTCGTCGGCATTGATGACGAGGAAGCTGGGCTTCGGATTGCCGGCCTGGTCGAGCGGCGGCTGCTTGGGCATGAAGGACCACTTCATGCCGGTGGGGAAGCCCGCACCGCCGCGACCGCGCAGACCCGATGCCTTCATCTCGTCGATGATGGCGTCACGGCCGCGCTCGATCAGCGCCTTGGTGTTGTCCCAGGCGCCGCGCGCCTGCGCTTCCTTCAAGTTCCACGGCTGATAGCCGTAGAGGTTGGTGAAGATGCGATCCTTGTCGGCGAGAGCCATTACCACTCACTCCGATAGTCATGATTGGCCGTGATCATCGCGGCCAGGTTGGTCGGCTCACCGACGGGTTCGACGGTGTGTCGGGCAGGATCCTGCGTCCCGGCCTTCGGCGCTTCACCACGCTCCAGCGCGTCGAGCACCGCGTTCAGGCGGTCCGACGTGAGGTCTTCGTAGTTGTCGTCGTTGATCTGGACCATCGGAGCCGAGGCGCAGTTGCCCATGCATTCGACCTCGGTGAACGACCAGAGGCCGTCTTCCGAAATGTGGCCCTTCTTCATGCCGCGCGACTTGCACGTGGCGAGAAGGTCGTCCGAACCACGCAGCATGCACGGCGTCGTGCCGCAGACCTGCACGTGAAAACGGCCGATCGGCGCGATGTTGTACATCGTGTAGAACGTCGCGACCTCGACGACGCGGATTACCGGCATGTCGAGATAGGCGGCGATGTATTCCATCACCGGGATCGGCAGCCAGCCCTGCGTGTTCAGCTCTGCACCGACCTGGCGCTGGGCGAGGTCGAGAAGAGGCATCACCGCCGAGCGCTGGCGCCCGTCGGGATAGCGGGACACGACTTCCTTCGCCTTTTCGGCGTTTTCGGCGGTCCAGGCGAAATTGCCCCAACGGGCCCGAAGTTCGGGCGAGTCGGGTTCGATATAGCGGTCAGCCATGCTTACCCCTGCGCTTCAGCCACTGGTCCTGGCCGAAAAGAAACAATTCGAAACCGCCGATCGCGGTTACCAGCATCGGCAGCACGGCCGTGGGCTGGAGACCGATATAGACGGCGGCAAAGTACCAAACCGCAAGGGCCACGCCGGTGACGGCGGCCCAGATGCGGGTCAGTTCGAGCGTGTTGAATTTCATCGGATGAACTCAACCCGCGAGCACTTGTCACCCTCGAAGCTGTAGACCGCGAGAACGTCGAAAGGCTCGACAAGATCGGAACCGTCCGTTGCCGGACCGCGCGTCACGTGTTCACGGAAAACAACATAGTTGTCGGTTTCTTCACGCGAAACGATCTCGGCCTTGTTCTCGGGCCACCTGGCGAAAGCCGCCTTGAGACCCGAGCGCGTGCCCTCCTTGCCCTCGCGAACCACAGCGCCGCGATAGTTCGCTTCGCTGGCTTCGTCGGTCATGTAGGTCACGTAGAGATCGGCATCCTGCGCGTTGTAGGCTGCGATCATGGCTTCGGCGATTGCGAGGCGGCTCAACGGTCGCACTCCCCGAACACGACGTCGATGGCGCCGAGGATGGCGGTCGCGTCAGGAAGCATGTGGCCCTTCGACATGAAGTCCATCGCCTGGAGGTGCGAGAAGGCGGTCGGGCGGATCTTGCAACGATACGGCTTGTTGGAGCCGTCCGAGACGAGATAGACGCCGAATTCGCCCTTCGGGCTCTCGGTGGCGACGTAGACTTCACCGGCCGGCACATGGAAGCCTTCGGTGTAGAGCTTGAAGTGATGGATCAGCGATTCCATCGACTGCTTCATCTCGCCGCGCTTCGGCGGCGAAACCTTGCGGTCGGAGGAGGCGATCGGACCTTCCGGCATCTCGGCGAGGCACTGCTTCATGATCCGGGCCGACTGACGCACTTCCTCGACGCGGACCATGAAGCGGTCGTAGCAGTCAGAGTTGGTGCCGACGGGGATCTCGAAGTCCATGCGGTCGTAGACGTCGTAGGGCTGCGACTTGCGCAGATCCCAGGGAATGCCCGCGCCGCGGATCATCGGGCCGGAGAAGCCCCATGCCAGCGCGTCTTCCTTGCTCACCAGCGCGATGTCGACATTGCGCTGCTTGAAGATGCGGTTGTCCACCACGAGGCTCATCGCGTCCTCGAACAGCGTCGGCAGGCGGGTATCGAGCCAGTCGGCGATGTCGGTCAGCAGCTTGAGCGGCACGTCCTGATGAACGCCGCCGGGACGGAACCACGCCGAGTGCATGCGCGCACCCGAAGCGCGTTCGAAGAAGTTGAGGCAATCCTCGCGGATTTCGAACAGCCACAGGTTCGGGGTCATCGCGCCCACGTCCATGACGTGGGAGCCGATGTTGAGCATGTGGTTGCAGATGCGCGTCAGCTCGGCGAACAGCACGCGAAGGTACTGCGCGCGGATCGGCACTTCAAGGTTGAGCAGCTTCTCGATCGCCAGGACGTAGGAATGCTCCATCCCCAGCGGCGAGCAGTAGTCCAGACGGTCGAAGTAGGGCAGCGCCTGGAGGTAGGTCTTGTGCTCGATCAGCTTTTCGGTGCCGCGATGCAGCAGGCCGACGTGCGGATCGATGCGCTCGATGATCTCGCCATCGAGTTCCATGACCATGCGCAGAACGCCGTGCGCCGCAGGGTGCTGCGGGCCGAAGTTGATCGTGTAGTTGGTGATGACTTCATCGCCGGTGGTCGGCGACTGCTCGAGCTGGATGCTCACTTGTCGTCTCCCTTCGCGGAATCGCCGGACTTCTCGGCAGCCTTGTCGTTCGCCTTGTCACCGGCGCCGGTATCAGCCTTGCTGTCGGTGGTCTTCGGCTTCTCGACCGGCGGCGGCGCAGGCTGCTGCGCAGCCTTCTCGTCGCCGGGAAGAACGTATTCGGCGCCTTCCCACGGGCTCATGAAGTCGAACTGGCGCAGGTCCTGCGCAAGCTTGACCGGTTCGTAGACGACGCGCTTGTCCTCTTCGGAATAGCGCAGTTCCACGTAGCCGGTCAGCGGGAAGTCCTTGCGGAACGGATGGCCTTCGAAACCGTAGTCGGTCAGGATGCGGCGCAGGTCCGGGTTGCCGGCAAAGATCACGCCGTACATGTCGAACACTTCGCGCTCGAGCCAGCCCGCGTTCGGCCACAGCGTGGTCACGGTGGGAACCGGCGTGTTCTCGGCCGCGGATACCTTCACCATGAGGCGATGGTTCTTCGTCACCGAAAGCAGCATGTAGACGACTTCGAAACGCTCGGGCCGCGACGGGAAGTCGACGCCGGCCATCTCCATGAGCTGCTGGTATTCGTGATGGTCACGCAGCAGGCGCAGGGCGTTCTCGATCTGGTCGCGCGCGACGGTGAGCACGACTTCGCCGTGCTCCTCACGGGCAGCGGTCAGCACCGGACCGAGCGCGGCCGAGAGAGTCTCGATCACACCTTCGTTCGAGGCGAATTTGGGGGCGGAATGCAGAACGGTCATCGTGCCCTTACCTCTCGAGCGTGCCGGCGCGGCGGATCTTGCGCTGCAACTGCATCACGCCATAAAGCAGCGCCTCGGCGGTCGGAGGGCAGCCCGGCACGTAGATGTCGACCGGAACGATGCGGTCGCACCCGCGCACGACGCTGTAGCTGTAGTGATAGTAGCCGCCGCCGTTGGCGCACGAGCCCATCGAGATGACGTACTTCGGGTCCGACATCTGGTCGTAGACCTTGCGGAGCGCCGGAGCCATCTTGTTGCACAGCGTGCCGGCCACGATCATCACGTCCGACTGGCGCGGAGAAGCGCGCGGCGCGGCGCCGAAGCGCTCCATGTCGTAGCGAGGCATGTTGACGTGGATCATCTCGACCGCGCAGCAGGCGAGGCCGAAGGTCATCCACCACAGCGAGCCGGTACGGGCCCACTGGAACAGCTCCTCGGTCGAGGTGACCAGGAAGCCCTTGTCGGATACTTCCTGGTTGAGGTCCTTGAAGAATGCCTGATCGGGCTGCGTGATAGCGCCGCCCTGAACGTTGGCTGATGCGAGTGCCGGAGCGAGGGGCTGGCCGGCGGAGTTGACGAGCGTGCTCATTCCCAGTCCAGAGCTCCCTTTTTCCATGCGTAGGCGAGGCCGATGGCCAGTTCGCCGAGGAACACCATCATCGTCAGCCATCCGGCCCAGCCCGTCAGCTTCAGCGAAACGGCCCAGGGGAACAGGAACGCGGCTTCAAGGTCGAAGACGATGAAGAGGATCGCGACGAGATAGAAGCGGACATCGAACTGGCTGCGCGGGTCCTCGAACGCGGGGAAGCCGCATTCGTACTCGCTGTTCTTGTCGGCGCTTGGGTTGTGGGTGCCGGTCAGGCGAGCGACGCCCATCGGCAGCAGCACGATCACCGACGAGAGCGCGAGCGCGATCGCGAGAAAGATCAGGATCGGCAGGTATTGTGACAGATCAGTCAATGGTTCTGGCCTTCATACCGGATACGGCAAGCCGGACTCATGCCAATGACAGTGCCCGGTTGTTGCGGGCGCTCTTAGGCCAGCCCTCCCCCCTCTGCAAGGTGTCCGAAGGGAATAAATGGCGGAACTCTGCGGTGTTGCAAGTCATTCGCAACAAGCCCTGAGCGGGACACGGTTCGTCATGATGCCGCATCAAGTCGAAACCCGCAGAAGTCGGGAGATTGGGCAATTTCGGAGCAAAAACAGCAAGCCGCCTCATTGATGCAAGATTTAGCATCCAGCTTGCGAAAATCGCCGCTGTCGAAGGCCTGCAAAGCGCTGGGCCAACGCCATGGGGATGGAGCATGCTTGCCCTGCGCTGAGGAGGAGTCACCAATTGCAATTGGTGCAGTGCAACACTACGTCGCTTCCGAAGGATACCTGATTTTCAAGCGTGAAAGGCACAATAATGGCCCAAATCTCGGCTTCAGACCCGATTGTCATTCTTTCCTATGCTCGTACTCCGATGGGCGGCCTCCAGGGCGCTTTCGCCGAAGTTTCGGCGACAGACCTCGGCGCAACGGCGGTGAAGGCCGCGGTCGAACGCGCCGGCGTGGCCGGTGAGGATATCGAACGCATCTATATGGGTTGCGTGCTGCCGGCCGGTCTTGGCCAGGCCCCTGCCCGCCAGGCCGCTCTCAAGGCCGCCTGCCGAAGTCGGTCCAGGCCACCACGGTAAACAAGGTCTGCGGCTCGGGCATGCAGACGGTCATCATGGGCGCCGAAGCGCTCGCCTCCGGCTCGCTCGACGTGGTGATCGCCGGCGGCATGGAATCGATGACCAATGCGCCGTACCTGTCGAAGAAGCACCGCTCGGGCGCGCGCGCTGGGCACGACACGCTTTATGATCACATGTTCCTCGACGGCCTGGAAGACGCTTATGAAGGCGGCTCGATGGGCTCCTTCGCGCAAGTGACCGCCGACGAGTACCAGCTCACCCGCGAAAACCAGGACGATTACTCGATCGAATCCCTGCGCCGCGCGCAGGAAGCGATCACCAGCGGCGCGTTCCGGAACGAAGTCGTCCCCGTCACCGTCAAGACCCGCAAGGGCGAAGTCGTGATCGACAGCGACGAACAGCCGCCCAAGGGCAATCCCGACAAGATCCGCACCCTGCGCGCCGCCTTCGCCAAGGACGGCACGATCACCGCCGCCAGCTCCAGCTCGATTTCCGACGGCGCCGCCGCGGTCGTCATGACCCGCGCCAGCTTCGCCGCCGACAAGGGCCTCTCGCCCGTCGCTACGGTGGTGGGCGTGTCGGCCCATGCGCAGGAGCCCGCCAAGTTCACCACCGCCCCCGTCGGCGCGATCACCAAGCTGATGGACAAGGTGGGCTGGCAACTCTCGGACGTCGACCTGTTCGAAGTGAACGAGGCGTTCGCCTGCGTCGCCATGTTCGCCATGCACGACCTCGGCATTCCGCACGACAAGGTCAACGTTCACGGCGGCGCGACGGCGCTCGGCCATCCGATCGGCGCTTCCGGCACGCGCATCATCGTCACCCTCATCAATGCCCTGAAGGAAAAGGGCCTGAAGAAGGGCGTCGCCTCGCTCTGCATCGGCGGCGGCGAAGCGACTGCGGTGGCGATCGAACTGGCCTGATCCGGCCGGACCGCCACTCGGCCGAAAAAGAAAAACTCCGCCGTGATCCGGCGGGGTTTTTCTTTGTGTTCAGGTTATTGCGGGAGATACTTCAGGGCGCGCCTGCACCCCACAGCGTTTCCTGATCGACGAAGCCCTTGTGCCCTTCCACGTCGAAGGGGCACCATCCCTGCTTGCAGTCGCCCAGCAGGCCGATCACCCCCGGTTGCACCCGCCATAGCATCGGCGACGACGAATTGGGCTCGGCATGCATTTCCACAAGCCCCTTCGCCTTGACCAGCGCCGCGCGTTGGCGGGAAAGCAACAGGTCGCGCATCCAGCCCTTGTCGCCGTCCGGGTCCTCGATCAGGCGCCATGGGCCTTCGCGGCGGATCACTTTCACCGGCAGGTGTGGACGGCGATAGACCCAGTCGATCCTGTACGATTCGCCCGGCCCCACCCGCAGGTTGGCCAGGTCCGTATCGATGGATGCCCAGTAGGGAACCTTGTCGTCATCGGCGGCATGGGCAGGCGCAACCGCCCCGCAGAGGGCAGCGGTGCACGCAATTGCGGCTCCCGTGACGATACGGCCCATGATGACGGACCTGGCCGCAACGATCGACTGTCGGATATTCCAGCGAAACATCGCCATTTCATACGCTGCGGAATGCCTCTTCTTCAAGGTTTCTTGACCGGCCGCCTGTGGAAGGCCTAGCCCATTTTCGAAATGACGCTGGTTACCGAAACACCCCTCGCCCACTCGCAGTTCGAGCGCCCCCGCGTGATCGTCACCCGGCGCCTCCTGCCTGCTGTCGAAGCACGCATGGCCGAACTCTTCGATGTCGTTCTCAACGAGGACGATAGGCCCATGGACAGGGCCAGCCTCGCACAGGCGATGAGCGAATGCGAAGTGCTGGTGCCGACCGTGACCGACCGGATCGATGCCGAACTGATCGCACAGGCCGGTCCGCGACTCGGGCTGATAGCCAGCTTCGGCGCGGGCACCGAACATATCGACGTCGCAGCCGCGCGGGCACGCGATATTGTCATCACCAATACGCCCGGCGTCTTCACCGACGATACCGCCGATCTGACGCTTGCCCTCATCCTGTTCACGGCACGCCGCTTCGGCGAAAGTGCCAGAGTGCTCTACCAGGGAGAATGGACCGGTTGGGGCCCCTCCGCCATGCTGGGGCAAAGCCTTGCCGGCAAGACCCTCGGCATCGTCGGCATGGGCCGCATCGGACAGGCGGTCGCCCACCGCGCCAGGGCTTTCGGCATGGAGATCGTCTATCACAACCGGCACCGCCTGCCCGCCGCGATCGAGAGCGGGTTCGCGGCACGCTACGAAGGCGATCTCGATCAGCTTTTCGCCGAATCCGACATCGTGACCCTGCATTGCCCTGCCGTTCCCGGCACCGATCACCTGATCAACGCCCGCACGCTCGGCCTGATGAAACCCAATGCCTGCCTCATCAACACCGGACGCGGCAAGCTGGTGGATGAAGACGCCCTGATCGTCGCCCTGTCCTCAGGCCGCACGCCGGGGCCGGGCTCGACGTATTTGCCCAGGAACCGGCAGTGGACCCCAGGCTGCTCGCCCTGCCCAACGTTGTCGCCCTGCCTCATCTCGGCAGCGCCACGCACGAAGGACGCGGCGCGGCGGGAGAGCGGATCATCGCCAATATCCGCTTCTGGGTAGACGGCCACCGTCCGCCCGATCAGGTACTTCCCGAGCTTACCTAAGCGCAATTCCCTAATCCCATTCTTGTCTCCGGCCGATTTCCTGCGTTAAGTCCCGCCCTGACGACGGCGGCCCGGTGCGCGGTCCCGGCCTCATGGGGAAAATCGATGACCAGACGGGGCCTGCTGCCCATTTTCGCCGCGCTCACGGCGCTGCCCGGCTCGGCCATGGCGCAGGCTGCAGGGATCGACGTGGCCGATAGCGGTGACACCGCATGGATGCTGGCCGCAAGCGCACTGGTCCTGCTCATGGCGATCCCCGGCCTCGCGCTGCTTCATTCCGGCTCGGTCCGCGCCCGTAATGCCCTTTCGGTCCTGATCCAGTCCGGCGCTATCGTTGCGGTCGTAACCCTGCTCTGGGCTGTCGTGGGCTATACGCTGGCTTTCGGCGACCTTTCGGGTGGCTGGATCGGCGGCGGAAACGCCTGGATGCTGATCGACCTCGGGAATGTGCGCAGCGGCACCGAACTGCCGGAAAGCGTGTTCGTGCTGTTCCAGATCGCCGTCGCCGCGCTGCCCCCGGTACTCATGGCCGGAGCCTGGGCCGAACGCGCGCGCTTCGGTTGGGTCGTGGCGTTCTGCGCGCTGTGGACGCTGGTCGTTCAGGCACCGATCGCCCATTGGATCTGGGGCGGCGGCTGGCTCTCGCGCACGGTGGGCACGCTCGATTGGGCAGGCGGCCTCGCCATGTTCACCAGTGCCGGGGTTTCTGCACTGGTCGTCGCCGTCATGATGGGCCGGCGCATCGGCTTTCCCCGCGAAACCGGGCGAGCCCACAATCCCGTAATGGCTCTGGCCGGAACCGCGTTCCTGTGGGCCGGTGCATTCGGCCTGTGCGGCGGCTGGGCGCTTTCTGCGAATGACGATGCGGCAGCCGCCGTCATCGCCGCTCACCTCGCGATAGCGGCCGCCGTGCTGACGTGGCTGGGGATCGAACGCCTTGCCACCGGCCGGGTAAGCGCTGCGGCGAGCGGTAAAGGCGTGCTCGCCGGGATCGCCGTGATCGCACCTGCCGCAGGCTATGTCTCGCCGGGAGCGGCGATCCTGTTCGGTATCGTCGGCGCCGCGGTCGGCTATCAGGCGCAGCGCTTCGTTCGCCGCGCGCTGGAGATCGACGACGCGATGGACGTGTTCGCCGTGGCGGGGCTCAGCGGCATGGCCGGCGCGCTCCTGCTTGCGCCGTTCCTCTCGGTAGACCTCGGAGGCGTGGGATATTATCCCGGCAACACCATGATTTCACAGCTTATTGCCCAGGTGTCCGGACTTGGTGTGGTGGTTGCCTGGTCCGTTGCAGCAACCGCCATCGTCGCGCTCATGGCTTCGCTGGCCTTCCCGATGCGGGTATCGGAAGATGCCGAACGCGCCGGTCTCGATCGTTCGAACCACGGCCATGGCGAGGACGTATCATGATGGCGAGCTATATGCGCGGCATCAGCGCGACCTTGCGGGCGAGCTTCGATTTCACCGGCAAGGCATCACGCGGCGAACTCTGGGCCTACCTGCTCGCCGCCAGCTTGACTGCCGCGCTGCTTTCGACAGTCATCTCGTGGTTCGTCGATGACCGGAGCGCCGGCGTGGCAGCGCTGGCCATCGGTCTGGTTTGCGCGGTTCCCGCGCCAGCCCTCGCCATCCGACGCTTGCACGATTTCGGTCGCAGCGGCTGGTGGAGCGCGGCGCTCGTCATCGGCGGATTGCGGGCACTGCTGCTCGACGGTCTCCAGATCGCCTTCGGATGGAACGTGCGCAGTGCGGTGGAGAGCATCGTCAGCTGGGTGGACTGGGCGATCTTCCCGGCTTTCGGGCTCGTCTACCTTGCGTTGCTGGCCTGGCCGGGCAAGCGCACCGGGCCCGCGCGGCCGGTTGGCGGGGCAGCCTGAGCCGCCCCGCCTTTCCCGGGTCAGTCCGGCTTCTTGGGCAGCGCGATTTCCGCGATGCCTGCGCACATCAGAGTGCCTTTCTGGTTCATCATCTTGTGCTTCACCTGCACGAGGTGGCGGCCTTCCTCGTCCACCATCTTGTCGACCACTTCGGCCGTCTGGATCGTGACGTCGCCCGAGAGGGCCGGGCCGCGATAATTGGCGGTGGAGTGGACGACCATGCCCCATTCACCGGCCCAACCGCCGAGATAGTCGGTCACCCAGGCGCCCATCGACGCACCATAGCCATAAGCGCGCGGCATGCCAATCCTGCGGGCATACTTCGGGAACAGGTGCCCGCGCGAAGGGCCGAAGTAGGCGCCATCGGTCAGTTCCGGGTTGATCCGCTCCATGTGGGGATCATTCTCGTGCCCAGCCATTTCCGCCGTGAAGCCGAGCGCGGCCAGATCCAGTTCGCGGCGGTCGAGCGTGCCCCAGGTGGTGAACAGGAACGAGCGCCATTCGGTGGTGAAGCTGGCGACGGTATGAGGACCGAAGACACGCTCGGGCAGGTTGTCACCCACCTGAACGTCATCCCACCAGCGCTCGCCATGCCCGAGATCGTGAAGCATCTGGATCCACGCGAACTTGCGTTCTTCCAGCTTTTCCAGTTCCTCGTCAGTCCATTCCGGCTCTTCGAACTCGGCAGTGTTGACGGTATCGCCGCCGGCATGGGCGAGATAGCGGATCGCCGTCGAGCGCTGCTTCGAGATCAGTTCGCCGTGCTGGTTGCGGTAGAAATTGTCGCCGCGCTGGAAGCAGGTCGGCCCGAAGCCGGTGTTCTTCACGACATAGTCGAACGGAATGCGTTCATTGGTGATGGTATCGCCGCCGAAGACGCGCGGACCATAGTGCCAGAACTCATCGCCGCCGAAGAGCAGGTGCGAATTGGGAATGCAGCCCACGCAGGAAGGCGAGGTGCCGTGACCATCGTCCATGACGATCGGGAAGCTCTGCGGCGCGACAAGGCGCCCATAGCGGCTTGCCGCGGCGTAGGCCGGATCGAAATGGATCAGGTTAGGGTAGTGCATGCCCTGGACCCAGCGCCGGATATCGTTGTTGCCCAGCGGCTCCCGGATCGGCGACGAATCGATGACCTTGCCGAGATATTGATCGATATCGGAGCAATCAAACTCCACAGCGGCCTGATCGGACATGGCAGACTTCCTCTCGTACGGGCCGCCGGGCGGCCTTATTATGATCGACAGTGCTGTCTATTACATGCACCCCTTTTGGAGGTCACGCGCTATCCGCAGGCCTGCGCGCTGCAACGCCATGGCGGTATGGCGCCCCTCTCGACAGGCGCGCCGCGCCTCTCTATGCCCATTTAATCGATCACTTAAACGGACCGCTCATGACCCTGCCTGCGCCTTTCGCGAACTTGCGCCTTCCCGTGATCGCGGCCCCGATGTTCATCGTATCGAACCCCGAACTGGTCGTCGCGCAGGTACGCTCGGGGATCGTCGGCAGCTTTCCCGCGCTCAATGCCCGTCCGGCCAGTCAGCTTGACGAATGGCTTCATGAGATTTCAGAAAAAACAGCAGGTTGCGAGGCGCCTTTCGCAGTCAACCTGATCGTCCACAAGAGCAATAACCGGCTTGAGGAGGACCTCAAGGTGCTGGAAAAGCACAAGGTTCCGCTCGTCATCACTTCGCTCGGCGCGATTTCCGAAGTGAACGCCGCGGTCCATTCATGGGGCGGCATGGTGCTTCACGACGTCATCAGTGATCGCTTCGCCCGCAAGGCGGTGGAGAAAGGCGCCGACGGGCTGATCGCGGTCGCGGCTGGCGCCGGTGGCCATGCCGGGCCGCAATCGCCTTTCGCACTGATGCAGGAGATCCGCGCATGGTTCGATGGACCGCTGGCCCTGTCCGGCGCAATCGCTTGCGGACGTTCGATCCTGGCGGCACAGGCCATGGGCGCTGACTTCGCCTATATTGGCACGCCCTTCATCGCCACGACAGAAGCCAATGCCATGGAAGGATACAAGCAGGCCATCGTCGAGGGCAGCGCGGCGGACATCGTCTATTCCAGCCTGTTCACCGGTGTTCACGGCAATTACCTGCGCCCTTCGATCGTCGCGGCCGGGCTCGACCCGGACAACCTTGCCGAGGGCGACAAGAACCAGATGGATTTCGGCTCGGGCGGCAATACCGCGGCCAAGGCCTGGAAGGACATCTGGGGATCGGGACAAGGCATCGGCGCGATTTCGGCGGTTGAACCGGTCTCTTCGCGGGTCGAGGAACTGCTCGCGCAGTACCGTGCGGCGAAGGAAGAACTGCGCGGCCGGGCGGGCATCGGCTGAACGTCATCGTTTGTGAGCGGGGCAAGCACGCTGCCGGTCCCGCTCCACAGGCGATCCGCCATCGCGTCCAGTTCGGAGAAGTCCACCCCCTGCCCCAGCGGATCGTGCCGGTTCAGCAGCGGCTTGCGCCTGCCGTCCTCCAGCAGAAGACGCCGCAAGGCCCGCCGCAACAGCCCGAGCCTCATCGTTGCACGCACTGCAGCGCCGCGCGGATCGCGCAGGCGCTGCACCGTCCAGTCCGCCTCGATCAGCCCTACCCGCTCTATCACCAGTTCGGTGTAGCGCCGGTGCGGCCCCCGATGGAGCGGAAGGCCCATGCGCAGTGCGGCCCGCTCATCACAGGGCAGCAGCAACCCGTTCTCCCGAAAGTCCGCGAAGCGCCTGCGTTCGCCCAGCGCCCCGAACATCGGCGAAAAAACCCCGCGAACAAGGACCTGTCTCGGCAGCAGGTGGTGGCGTTGCAGCCCCGCGTCATAGTCAGGCAGCCCCTTGCGGTTGACCGCACGGAAAGGAATGAACTGTCCCAGAAGCGCGCGCCGTCAGCCGCCGCGCCAGACCCAGATCTGCCGCCCCACTTGCGAAGGTTCGGCCAACAGGTTCCCGCCCGGCGCTTCGATCTCGCGCGGTTCGGTCAGGCGGCCATTGCGGACCAGATAGTCAACCACCCGGATCGCCAGCTTGATGGCATCAGCCGGCGGCTCCCCGTCCCGCGCCTCCAGTTGCATCTCCTGCCCGATGAACCGGGAGAGCCCTTTCGTTGCGATGCTTCCGTCACTGCCAGCAGCCAGCGCCGTCAGCCCCAGCGCAGGGAAGGCCCCGCCGGCCAGCCAGTTCATCACGACGCGCGCAAAATAGCGCGGCTCCATCAGCGTGCCGGCAGACTGCCAGGCGACCGCAGCCACCGGCAGTTCAAGCGCCAAAGCCGCCGCGATACCCACCTGCGTCCGCACGACCGGAAGCAATCCGGCGCCGCCAGCGATATGGCCGCCGGGCACTAGGTCCACGGCTTCGAGCGCGCAGGGCGCCTGAATGTCATCGAAACCATAGCTGTGCGGCGCCTCGACCGCGGCAGCCGCGCCTGCGGGAGACAGGCCCAGAAGATCGAACGTCAACCCGCTGGAAAGGAGTTCCAGCCAGCCTTCGTCCGGGGGTGGGCGAAAGCTGACGCGGGCGGCTACCCCGCCGGACTCCGCCGTTTCGAGCAGATCCGCTATTCTATCGGCGGAAGGCCGCAACCCTGCGGGAAACAGCAATGACACGCCGTTGCGCGGCGCATTTTCACGCAGCAAGTTGC
This sequence comes from Novosphingobium sp. ST904, assembly GCF_001298105.1. GTDB lineage: Bacteria > Pseudomonadota > Alphaproteobacteria > Sphingomonadales > Sphingomonadaceae > Novosphingobium. The sequence continues at coordinate 85,311 of NZ_LGJH01000145.1, forward strand.
CGGGCAGAGCCAGATTCTCCGAGACGTGCGTTCTCACCCGTCCACTAGGCACGAATTCGTCCGGCACGTCGAGCCCCGTTTGTCCTTTGTGCAACCAGTTCGGTTCAATCTTCAGAAAATGCCGAGTTGCAGGCCTTCGGCAAAGGCCGCTCCGAGATCGCGGCAGGCTTGTAGGCGCGCTTCCGGTACGGTCTTCTCCGCGCGGATACGTTCGGGTGTCTGCGCCTCGAGGTTCACGATCAGCGGCTCGGCCACGCGCTTCAGCCGCCATCCGGTGACGATTCGGTCGATCTGGGTCTGCGCGCCGACCCCGTCCGATCCGGCGGAAATCGCGGTTGCATAAGGCCGCCCCTCGACCCGGCCCAACATCGGGTAGTAGCAGCGGTCGAACATTTCCTTCATCTGCCCGGACATGCTGCCGAGGTTTTCCGGGCAAACGAAGACATAGCCCTTGGCGCCCAGCAGGATCGCAGGCATCGCCTCGGCCGCCGTGATCAGCACGGCTCCATCGCCTCCACCCTGCGCGATCGCCGCAGCCATGGCCCGCGAAGCGCCCGTGCGGCTGTGCCAGATTATCGCCAGCATGCACCTTCTCCTGTCCCGATCGACTTACTATCGAACCGCCGGCCTTCCCGCGCCCCTGCTGTTAGTCTAACCGGGTCCGCATGGCTTCGCGACCCGTTCCTTCCGTACTCGGCATAGATCGTTCCCTCACCGGCAAATCCTGGCGCTGGCGAGGTGGCAACATGGACATTTCGGATTCCTCGTCCGGCTTCCCGAGCGGGCTGGAGGACGACATCGTCACCCAGATCCTGCTTTCGCGCGGTGTCCCGCGTGAGGATCTGGAGCGCCACCGCACCCCTTCACTGCGCGCCTTCCTGCCCGACCCATCCGAATTCCGCGACATGGATGCCGCGGCCGAGCGCGTGGCGCAGGCGGTGATGAGCAACGAGACCGTGACCGTCTACGGCGATTACGACGTCGACGGCGCCACCAGCGCAGCACTGCTGATCCTGCTCCTGCGCCAGCTAGGCCACGAAGCGAAATATTACATCCCCGACCGGCTGCTCGAAGGCTATGGCCCCAGCGGCGAGGCACTCGTGCGGATCGCGGCGGAAGGCTCCAGCCTGATCGTGACCGTTGACTGCGGCGCCATGGCTTACGAGGCGCTGGAAATGGCGCACGGTGCGGGCGTCGACGTGATCGTGGTGGACCACCACAAGTGTGCGCCCGTGCTTCCCCGCGCCGCCGCACTGGTCAATCCCAACCGGCTCGACGAGAGCGAACTGGCGGCAGGCCACGGTCATCTCGCCGCCGTGGGCGTAGCATTCCTCCTCGCCGTCGCCATCGTGCGCACCCTGCGGCAGCGCGGCTTCTTCGAAGGGCGCCGCGAGCCCGACCTCTTCGCCCTGCTCGACCTCGTGGCCCTGGGCACCGTGGCCGACGTCGCCGCGCTCCACGGGCTCAACCGCGCGCTGGTGGCGCAGGGGCTCAAGATCATGGCCAAGCGCGAGAATATCGGGATGTCGGCCCTGATCGACGCGAGCCGTCTCAGCCGGGCACCGACATGCTCCGACCTCGGCTTCGCGCTCGGCCCCCGGATCAATGCGGGCGGCCGGGTGGGAGAATCGACCCTCGGCGTGCGCCTGCTGACCACCACCAATCCCGACGAGGCGCGCGAGATCGCGGCCCAGCTTTCCCGCCTGAACGACGAGCGGCGCGGGATCGAGCAAGTCGTGCAGGAAGCCGCCGAGGCGCAGCTCGAACGCCAGCACAATCGGGCAGTGATCATCGTTTCCGGGGCCGGCTGGCATCCCGGCGTGATCGGCATCGTCGCCGGGCGGATCAAGGAGAAGACCGGCAAGCCCACCCTGGTGATCGCCATGGACGCCGATGAGGCGGGCAACGGCAAGGGATCGGGCCGCTCGATCCCCGGCGTGGACCTTGGCGCGGCCATCATCGCCGCGCGCGAGGCCGGGCTTCTGGTGGCAGGTGGCGGCCACGCCATGGCCGCAGGCCTCACGATCGCACCGGACAAGCTGGACGCGCTGTCGGAATGGCTCGATTCGCTGCTGGCTGCCGATGTTTCGCGGGCGAGCGCCAACCAGTCGATGCTGCTCGACCTCGCGCTGGCTCCCGGAGGGCTCACCCCGGCGCTGGTGGAGACGCTGGAGAGCGCCGGGCCGTTCGGCATGGGCTGGCCCGGCCCGCGCGTAGCCGTGGGCCCTGTACACATCATCAAGGCCGACACGGTTGGCGCCGATCACCTTCGCCTGATCGTTGGTGGACAGGACGGCGGGCGCTTCAAGGCGATGGCCTTCCGCTCTGCCGAGACCGAAATGGGACAGGCGCTGCTTCACGCGTCGCAGGGACGCCGTCTCTGGCTCGCAGGACGGGCCAAGATCGACGACTGGGGCAGCCGCCCCCAGGCCGAACTTCACATCGACGATGCCGCTTTCGCGGACTGAAATCCGCCCGTTTTCGAGGGCCCTGGCAGGAAGTGTCACAAGGAGTTCAAATTATTCGCAATGAGGGGGTTGACCCCCATTGGGACCGCCGCTAGAGGGCCGGTCCTGCCTCCGGCGCAACCCGGTACGGCCCCTTCGTCTAGCGGTTAGGACGCGGCCCTTTCACGGCTGAAACACGGGTTCGATTCCCGTAGGGGTCACCAGTCTTTTCAAGCACTTAGCTTGCATCACGCCTCCAAAAATTTGTGTGATCTAATATGGGTCTAATATCCGGGCGCGAATAATCTCGAACGCCAGCGGACAGGTCGCGTGGGCAAGAGGCTATTTTTTCCATAACAAAGATCGATCTAGCAGGCTCTGCCTAGGTCGCGTTGACAAAATGCTTCAGCCAGAGCCTTGCTGCGGCGAGGTTGAGGAAGCTGAGGTAGGATAGCGCGGTTTTCTCGAAGCGTGTTGCGATGCGGCGCTGTTGTTTCAGGAAGCTGAACATGCGCTCGACCCGGTTGCGATCGCGGTAGCGGCGATAATCAGGATGCTCTGGTGCTTTGCGGTTCGAGCGCGGCGGGATAACGGGTAGGATGTTTCTCAGGAGCAGGTCTTCCCGAAAGCGGTCGCCATCGTAACCCTTATCGGCGAGCAAGGCGGCAGGCTTTGGCACCGGCATAGCCATCAAGCTATCAACACCGCCGTAATCGGAAGCTTCGCCGCCTGTCAGGTGGAAGCCGAGAGGGAGGCCTTGATTGTCGCAGCGGGCGTGGACCTTGCACGTAAAGCCGCCGCGTGATCGACCAAAAGCCTGCGCACAAGCCCCCCTTTTCCGCCAACTGCCGAGACATGGCCGCGAACCGTGGTGCTGTCGATCATGTGCTGCCAGTCGTCGGTCAGGCCGAGATCGACCAGCGTTTGCAGCATGGCATCCCAGACGCCCTGCTCAGCCCAACGGCGGAAGCGGACGTAGACCGAGTTCCACTTGCCGTATCGCTCATGCATGTCGCGCCAGGGGCAGCCAACCCGTAAGACGTGCAGCATCCCGTTCAGATAGCGTCGATTATCGCCGGCAGGACGAGCATGCCTGCCTCGCTCGGGCGGAAGCAGCGGCCCGATCAATTCCCATTCTGCGTCGCTCAGGTCGCCGCGATCCATGACTGCCCTTTCAAAAGGCAGGCTTGAATCAGAACTCAACTCGATTGGGAATCCCTTTTGTCAACGCGACCTAAAGGAGGGGGGGAGCTCTCGCCTCCTACGTCTTCAATGGCACAGGTACGGTAGATGCGGCGCAGTATGCTGCTTCCCAAGTATGGGCCTCGATTGCCGTCCCAGCAGGTTATCGCGATTTGAGCCATGTGGTCTCAAACGGAACAAGATCCTACTATGAAGGTCCCGCCAATCATGCCAGCACACGCGCAACCAAGGCACTTCAGAAATTTCTAAAAGGCCTTAAATAATAAGTACTGGATTGAGAAATTCGCCACACATTACGTCCTTTGCATGTACTCTCTCTGATTGTGACAGCCTTCACTGCTCTAACGCTTGGAAATGCCTCTTCTGCGCGCACTGCAGCGAACGATGCCTCACGATCTGTCAGACTTGAAGGCATGAACTATGCTCAGGGCCGGAAAATTGTACTCCACTATGGATGGAAGCCAGTGTCCGGCCCCTGTAGCGGTCCCATCAGTTCTGAAGTTTGCGAGCAATATCCTGAAATTGATGTCTGCTCTGGAGTGTTCCCCGGATACTGCGGCATGATCTTTGCAAAGGACAGTCGATGCTTAATTCTGACCACCAAAGGCGGTGCTCCCATGGGGGAAATGGCCGATGATACGAACATTGAGCAAGTGACATTCCGGAAGGGGAATTGCGCAAAACGTTCATCAAAATAGATAGCAATCCCAAAAAGCAATCAAGCCCGCCACGAGAAACAAGGGCAAGGGCAAGGGCAAGGGCAAGGGCAAGTGCCTTCCGTAATCGGGGCAAGGGTTCCGGCGAACCGGGAGGCGCGGTGGTGGCGGCATCTGCGGTACAAACTGATCCTGTGAAACAACGCAGGAGACGGACGATGGAGTACTTTGCGGGCCTCGACGTGTGGGTAGACGAGACGGCGATCTGTGTGGTCGACGACAAGGGCGAAGTGCATCTTCGCGTGGCGGTGCCGACGGATCCGGAGGCGGTGTACCTGGCGTTGAAACCTTATGTGCGGCGGCTGCGGCGGGTCGGCCACGAGGCCGGAGCGCTGTCGCCCTGGCTACATCCGGAACTGGCGGCGCTGGGCCTCCCTGCGGTCTGTCTGGAGACGCGCCATGTCCGTGCGGCGATGGCGGCGCAGCGCAACAAGACCGACGCGGCGGACGCCTTGGGGATCGCCCATATCATCCGCACCGGCTGGTACCGGACGGCCTTCGTGAAAAGCGAGGCGTGCTATCGGCTGCGATTGCTGTTGACCCAGCGCCGCAACCTGAAGCGCAAATTTCTCGATCTCGAGAACAGCATCCGCCATTCGCTCAAGGCGTTCGGCATCCGGATCAAAGGGGTTGGCCGCACTGGTTTTGCCCCGGCGGTGCGCGAGGCGGTAGCGGACGACGCGTTGACCGCCGAGCTGATGGAGGCGATGCTGGCCGCGCGCGAAGCCCTGTGGATCGAGTATGGCCGGTTGCACAAGCTGGTGATCCGGGTCGTCGCGGCAAACGAGTTGTGCCGCCGCTTCCTGCAAATTCCCGGGGGTGGGGCCCATTGCGGCCCTGAGCTTCATGACGGCGATCGATGATCCGGGCCGATTCCGACGATCCCGGGATGTCGCCGCCTACTTCGGACTGACCTCTCGGCGGTGGCAGTCGGGGTCGTCGATCGATGTCCAGGGACGCATCAGCAAGGCGGGCGATGCCGACGTTCGGCGCGCGCTTTACGAGGCCGCCTCAGCGCTGCTCACGCGGTTCAAGGGCAAGGACAAACTGCGCACCTGGGGGCTGGCGCTGAGCAAGCGCGGCAATCACCGCAAGGCGACCGTGGCGGTTGCCCGCAAGCTGGCGGTGATCATGCATGCGATGTGGACGGACGGCACGTTTTACATGGGCGATGCGTAGGCGAGCGCGCAGGACATCGCCGCCCGGGCCACCGTAAAAGACCTTCGGTTGCTGGGCGCGCTGGCCAAAACCGCGCCCGTCGCCAACGGCTGACAACGCCATGGGAGTGACCGCCAACCGATAGGGAGATCCGCTCCGGCGGATGAGGATCAGTGCAGACCATCGACGACGGAAAGCGCGATATCTTGCTTGCGAACGGGGCTCTTCACCGAGCGGCTCCGGAACGCGCCCAAATGCCTGTGATGTTGCTCCCTCTTGCCGATCAAAGGGTGCGCCGCGGCGGTTGGAATGCTGCTTTGATGCAGCTGGAACAGCCCGTCGCTGAGCGCGGAGGACTGCACGGCGCACTGAACCTCGATACCGGAGACGCGCCAGCACGGCTTGAGACCTCTGCGGAATGGCGCGGACGACTGCGATGGCGTAGAATGGAGAAGTGGCGATGGCGACGAAGATGAAAGCACTGGAACCGATTAGGACCGCAAGATAAAAGGAATGCCCCCCGCGGGGTAACCTATTGTCCGCACATCGTTTTTTGAGGAGATTGATGGCACCATGGGGAGAATCATGGTGCCATCGTGGTGATAGATGGGCTGTAAAGCACTGTAATTACGGCTTCTTTTACGAGTTCCGGATGGAGCCATGCCGGAAATCAGGGGGCAGGGCCCAGGGCTTCCTGAAAAAGCCGTAGCGCGGTGACGTTGTGCAGTCCGACGTCGTCGATGGTGATGCCCAGGGTACCCATCCGTGATCTGCCCCCTTCTGAGTCGTCCAAAATAACAGAGATTTTGGA
>NZ_LGJH01000144.1 GCF_001298105.1 Novosphingobium sp. ST904
ATCGTGATATCCGTAAACACGTCGCGATACAGTAACTGGCACCCTCATTCGGGCTGGGTGTCACAATCTTGAAAACGAGGAAAATAGGGCTAATGTTAACCTTGATCGCGTCACGTTGCACTCCATGAGATCCGAAATTCGGGACACGATTCAAGTACTCCTGTGGCCCCTCGCCGCTGGGCTGGCCTATTTCGGCCTCGCCCTAGCCCGGAAAATTCACACGGGTTGGCGGATGTGGCGTAAAGCGCTGATTTAACGTATGATTTGGTTGCTTAAGCCGATCGACGTCATTTCAGGAAAGCCACACCCGCCATGGACGGTTCTACTCTGCCGCTGACCGGTTTGTCACCCGTTTCTGGCAAGCGGATAGATGCCAGTTTCGATGGCGGTCTGCTCTCCTCGGACGGCGGTATTTTGCTGTTGCGCGAGGTTGAGCAGCGCCTTGGTGTAGCTGATCGTATGGCTGCCTGCATCAATGATCCCCGTGCGCCGGATCATATCACGCACTCCCTTGCCGACATTATCCGGTTCCGACTGATGATGATCGCGGCAGGTTATGAAGATGGCAATGACGCTTCCAGCCTGCGCATCGACCCGGTGTTCAAGATGGCGCTTGGCCTGGCTCCATCGGACCGTGCACTTTGCTCGCAGCCGACAATCTCACGCCTGGAAAACCTGCCCGACACGCGTGCGCTCCTGCACATGGGCCGGGCGATGGTGGATCTGTATTGCGAGAGTTTCCGCACCGTGCCCAGGCGTATTGTCCTCGACATCGATGACACCTTCGATGCCGTACACGGCGGCCAGCAGTTGCGATTGTTCAACGCCCATCATGACGAATATGGCTTCCAGCCCATCGTCGTGTTCGATGGCGAGGGGCGGTTCATCACCGCCGTCCTGCGCCCGGCCAAACGGCCCGGCGGCAAGGAGATCAGGGCTTTCCTGCGTCGCCTGATGCGTGCAATTCGCGCCAACTGGCCAAAGACGCAGATCCTGCTGCGCGGCGACAGCCACTATTGCTGCCCTGAAGTCATCGACTGGTGCCGGGCTGGCGGACACGAATTCATCCTGGGCGTCGCGCCCACGTCGACATTGCGCCGTCACATCGCCGATCTCGAGGCCAGCACTAAAGCCCGCTTCGACGCGCGCCCCAAGCCGGCAAGGCGCGTCGCTTCAAGTCCTTCCACGACGGCGCCAAAAGCTGGAGCCGCGTCGAGCGGATTGTCGCCCGCGTCGAAGTCGGCGATCAGGGCGCGGACACTCGCTTCGTCGTCACAAATCTTAAGAAGGGCTCGCCCCGCCGGCTCTACGAGCAAGTCTATTGCCGGCGAGGTCAGGCCGAAAATCACATCAAGTCCTGGAAGACCCACCTCGCTGCCGATCGCACATCCTGCACCAGGGCCACCGCCAACCAGTTGCGCCTGTTTCTCCATGCCGGTGCCTACTGGCTCATGTGGGGCCTGCGTAGCGCCATGCCCAAACGTTCAGCCTGGCGTACCGTCCAGTTCGATACCTTGCGCCTGCGTCTCATCAAGGTAGCTGCCCGCGTCACCGAGTTGAAGACCCTGATCCGCATCCAATGGCCCAACGCCTGCCCGGACAAGAAGATCTTCCGCCTCGCCCTCGACCGCGTCCCTCGCCTCGTCACCTGATCCACAGGGCAGCGCCCCTTCAAACCAAACCCCGCCCTTCAACCCGCAAACCTCAATCACCCTGAAATCCGGCTCATCTCCGGCAATGAAGCTACGCGTCTACCGCCTGCACAAAATCCGAATTGCAGCCTGCACTCACCCCTCCGCGTGAATTTTTCGGGCTAGGAGCGCTGTGGCTTACCCAGGGCAAGGACGGCATAGCCACGATATGGCCGGCGAGCGGGGTCTTGGTCGGTGCATTGTTGCTGACAGGCCCCCGCCAGCGCAGATGGGTCCTGTTGTTCGGCGCTTGCGCGAGCCTTTCCGCCAACTGTCTTGTCGGCGACGATGTGGGCGCGGCCCTGAGCCTAACCCTGGCTAACGTCGTCGAGGCTCTCGTCGGTTACGCATTGATGCGCAATATCAGCCAGAATCCCGACACGTTCTACACCCCATTGGCGGTCGCAAAATTCAGCGCGGCAGCGCTGACAGCTGCCGCGTCGAGCAGCGTCATCGCCGTTTCCCTTTCGACCGCACCCTCGATCGGTATGTTCGTTTCGTGGGTTTCCACCGTTACACTTGGCATATTGCTCGTGGTGCCCATGATGCTGAACGTCGCCCACGAACGTGGTCATGACGCGCTAGGGGAGACGCAGCGCTGGGGCAGAGCATCCGTCACGCTCGGGCTTGTCAGCTTGGTCCTGTGTCTGGTGTTCGGTCAGAATGCTTACTGTCGATCGAACGAATCCGCTGGGATGACACGGCGCTTGATACCATCACCGTCAGCATCGGCGTCGCGACTGGCACCGGTAATGTGAGTGCCGACGAACTGATCAGGCAAGCGGACCAGGCGCTCTACAGGGCTAAGCGAGAAGGGCGAAACCGCCTGAGATACGCAGGATAGATAGTAGCCTGGATAAGAGAAGCTCAGGTTGCAGGTGCTCGACCTGAAAGATTGTGCGATCGAGGCAATCAAACTGCAGAATTGCGATTTTATGGCGAAATCTGCCGCGCAAGGTTTTTACGCCATTCCGTCGTCCGGTTATTTAGGAAAACCGACACCCCGCGTTGTAGCCCGATTTATCCTGTCCGTGAAGGGAACTTATCGGACAGGCTATAGACCATACAAGCAGAGTTTACCTTTTCGCGATTTCCTATACTGTAGCCCGCGTGACACCCGCGCCGCGCCCCTGGCAGCTCGAACTGGCCCGCATCGACGGCGCGCTGCCGCTGCTCGCCGGGCCCGAAGCCACCCTCCTTGCCCGCCGCTCGCTGCGCCGCCTGTGGGCGCACCATGTCCGCGCCTATCCTTTTGAAAACACAGGTCCCGATCACGACCCGGGGCTGGACGCGGCCGAGCTGGTGCGCAGTCCTTACGCCGCCGAGCGCGACGCCTTCTTGTCATGGATCGCCCGCCGCGCCGCGCCACCGCTCGCCGAGGCGGCCTGCACGGTGCTCGCCGCCAAGAGCGCCCCGGAAACCTTCGCGCGCGTCTACGCGATCGCCGATACCGCGCTTGATCGGCTCGATGCGCTGCTGCCGAGCGAGGATCCCCTCGCGACGCTGGTCGATCTCGTCGCGCAATTGAGCGAGCAGGAGACCGCCTTCCTCGAGGGCGGCTCGGAAACGTACCTCGCCGCCGGCCGCGCCTTCAGCCGCCCGCCTGCGCGCGGCGGCGCCTGGGCCGCCGCGCTCGCGGTTTCCCTGCGCCCGCAGTTGTTCGCCCTGGGGGCTGCGCCGCTGGCGCTTGCCGGCCTGGTCCCGCGCGAAGCCTTCCAGAATCTGCGCGAGCGCGCGATCCCGGCGATCCTCGCCGAGGCGCTGCGCACCGGCGCGGCCGCCGTGCGCACCGACATCATCGGTTCCCGCGCCGCAATCGACCTTGGCAAGGCCAGGCTGGCGAAAACCAACCGCTCCTCGCGCGCCCGCGATGTCTGGCCGCTGCTGGCCGGCCTGGGGCCCCTCACCCGCGCCGAAATCGCCCGCGCGCTGGACGTAACAAAGCGCACCGCCTCGCAGGCTGCCGTCACGCTCGAAGAGGCCGGGCTAATCGCGGCTGCCGGACGGCACGAAGGCCTTCGCATAGTGGCCCTGCGTGAAAGTTGAGCCGGGCGCAGCGTGCGCCCTATCGTCCTGCCGCCAAACCGGGGCATCGCAGAATCTGGTCGTAAAGGTACGCTGGCGAGCCGATGGTGTCGGAATCACCTGATTGTCGGCTTCATCCGCCGCCATTGGCATCGCCCACGCGCCTAGACCATGCGCCTTCTAGCGCTTTGCGATGGATCACGGCATGAGAAATCACAGTTGGGCTACCTTCGATGGAGAAGGATGCTCCATCATGCGCCCACTGGCAGGTCGCCACAAATGATGGTGTATGGAATCCGTTGATTTCACAGGACAGGGCAACATCCTCTGGCCCAAGAAGGTCCACGCTGAAAACATTTCTCCCTTGATCAAGACTAATCAACCCGGAGCGCTGATCCCGCGGGCCAGCACGGACTCTGCCGTCCGCAACTGCTGAACGCAATTCATCATAATGTTTCTTGGGTAGATCACGGTTTTCGGCGGGCGTGAGCGTCGGCGGCGCTGGGGCGAGGACGAGCGGGCGAAGATTCTGGCGGAGGCATTTTCTCCTGGCGCCTGCGTGGCGCGTGTAGCCCGCCAGTATGACGTATCGACGGCGCTGGTTTACACCTGGCGCCGTAAGGCGTGCCTGGAGGCTGGGGTGGCGGGCGCTGCGGCGTCGGCGCAGGTCGGCTTCGTCGAAGCGTCGTCCTTGATGACGGAGGCAGCAAGCCGTTACCGTCGCCGCCGGCTGTTGTGGTGGATCTGCCTGGTGGGCGGCGCGTGAACATCTACGCATCGGCGCCGCCCGGCATGGCCGCGGCTGTTCTGAAGGCGCTGATCCGATGATCCCGGTCCCGAGCGGAGGCAAGGTCTGGCTCGCGTTAGGCCATACTGACATGCGCAAGGGCATGCGGTCGCTCGCTTTGCAGGTTCAGGAGGCCTTGAAAAAGGATGTCCATGCTGGCGACCTGTACGTCTTCCGCGGGCGGAGCGGGGCGCTTTGCAAAATCCTGTGGCATGACGGCCTCGGGATGTCATTATTTGCAAAACGTTTGGAAAAGGGACGTTTTGTGTGGCCCGCCGCAAAGGACGGAACGGTGGCCATCTCGGCATCGGCGATGGCCTGCCTGCTCGAGGGTATAGACTGGCGTAACCCCCGGGAGACCTGGCGCCCGACCCAGGTCGGCTGATCCACCGCGTCAATCAAGGTGCGAGAAATCCCGCCTGTCCGGGCGCATTGGTGAGACAAAATACGCGGGAAAACTGGCTTAAATCCTGGGGTTTGCGGCAGGTTCGTGTTATAAAAAAGCATGCCTGCAAGCGACCCGTCCGACGATCTCATCCAGCTTCGCGCTGAGTTTGCGCTCGTTCAGGAACGGGCCGATAAGGCCGAGGCTGAGGTCGCCATCGTTCAGGAACAGGCCCAGGCCAGATTGCTCGAGGCCGAAGCACGGGTTGCCAAAGTCTGGGCGATCAACGCTGATCTGCTGGCCCGCAACGCCCACCTCGAGCTGATGAACGAGAAGATGCGCCGCGACAAATACGGCGCGAGCTCCGAGCGCAGCCGGCGCCTGCTGGGTCAGCTCGAACTCACCTTCGAGGAACTCGAGGCCAATGCCAGCGAGGCTGAGCTGCTTGGCCAGATTGCCGCCGACAAGACCACCGCGGTCGCAGCGTTCACCCGCAAGCGGTCCACCCGCCGCGACTTCCCGGCCGACGTTCCGCGCGAGAAGGTCGTCATCCCAGCGCCAGAGCTTTGCCCGTGCTGCGGCTCGGACGATCTTAGCCATCTGCCCCCGGTGATCACCGAAACGCTCGAGAGAATACCGGCCCGCCACAAGGTGATCCAGACGGTCCGGGAGAAGGTCTCGTGCCGTAAGTGCGAGAAGATCAGCCAGCCACCAGCGCCCTTCCACGTGACGCCGCGCGGGATGTTCGGGCCGCACTTCCTGGCGAACCTGGCCTTCCAGAAGTACGGTCTGCACCAGCCTCTCAACAGCCAGCGTGACCGGCTCGAGGCCGAGGGCATCCCCTTGAGCCTCTCGACGCTCGCGGATCAGATCGGCGCGATCTGCGTGGCGGTGAAACCCCTGTTCCTGCTGCTGGAGGCGCACGGGCTTGCCGCTGACCGCCTGCATGCAGACGACACCACCGTTCCACTTCTGGCCAAGCTGAAAACCAGCGTAGCGCGGATCTGGGACTATGTGCGCGACGATCGCCCGTTCGGCGGGCCGGCGCCGCCGGTGGCGCTGTGCTACTACTCCAGCGATCGCAGGGGCGAGCATCCTCGCGCCCACCTGGCCGGCTATACCGGTATTCTCCAGGTCGACAGGTATGCCGGCTTCAATGCCCTGCTCGAGGAAGGCTGGGCCGATAAGCCCATGACGCGCGCAAATTGCTGGGTTCATGCACGCCGGGAATTCTTCAAGCTCGTCGACATCAGGCAGCAGCTCAAGCGCAAGAAAAAAGGCACTGCGCCGCTCATCTCGCCGCTGGCAACCGAGGCGCTCGAGATCATCGATCGGCTCTTTGCCATCGAGCGCGGCATCAACGGCAAGCCTGCCGCCGAGCGCCTGGCCGTTCGCCAGGAGCTGTCCGCTCCGATCGTTGCCGAACTGGAGGCCTGGATGCACGAAACGCGCAGCAAGCTCTCCCGTCACGATGCCGTGGCCAAGGCCATCGCCTACCTTCAGAACGACTGGGCGGGCTTCACCACCTTCCTCGCCGATGGCCGGATATGTCTCTCGACGGATGGTGTTGAGAAGCCCCAATCGTCATCCGGGAGAAGATTTTTCAGGCTTTGGCTTCCAAGCTGCGACCATGCGCTCGTATGCCATTTCAGCACGCGCCACATAGCCTGCTTCGCGGTCCCTGATCTCCTTAATCCAATAATCGCGGGCCGAACCCGCCTTGCCGTACGCCCGCGGTGCTCCGGCCATCAATTCGACCTTCCGCAGCTTCATTGCCGTGAACGACGGTCTCGCGTAGGCGTATTCTGTCCCGCTCGACAAAACATGCCAGATCATCACCGCAAGCTTGCGTGCCGTCGCAACGGCAGCAGCACCTGAACCACGCTTCTTCTGCACGCGGTTGAAGAACGCCCGCAGAGGCCCCGGTGCCGTTTTGGCTGACCAAGCCGCTTCTACCAGCATCTTGCGAGCGTCGGCGTTGCCTTGCTTGGAGATGCGGCCGTGCCGTGCCGGATGGTCACCTGATTGACGAATTTTTGGCGTTAGACCGAAGTAGCTGCTGAGCTTGTCCGGCGATGCGAAGCGCGCGATGTCGCCGATTGAAGCCAGCACGACCGAAGCCACGATCGCTCCTATGCCTGGAATCGTCATGAGCTTGTGCGCGCGCGGATCGTCCAGGGTTTGTTGTGCCAGCGCCTTGTCGATCTCTGCCAGCTGCGCCGATACACGCTCCATCTCCGCCATCAGACGCTGCATCAGTCCGCGTTCTTCTTCGGGGAGCGGCAGGCTATCAAGCCACCGCTGCCCAGCCTTGCCGAAGAGATGGCCTTTGTACGGGGGGATCAGGTTCGCGTGAAGAATGGCCTTCATCCGTCCTTTGATGCGGACGAGTTGGGCTAGCACACCTGCCCGCTCCGCGGCGCGGCGCCGGCGGTTGTACGTATCATCATCAGCTACCCAGACTTCTGGTAAGAAGCCCGCCGCATGAAGCTTCGCCAAGGTTACGGCGTCGATTTTGTCGGTTTTAACACGCGCATAAGCAATTGCGCGAACCAGGCGGGGATTGGCCACGACGACTCGTTTGACATGCGGTCGCATGAGCCGTTCCACAGCCGCGCTATTACCGGTCACCTCGATCACGACCTCGTCGTTAAGGCTGAGCGTCTTGGCGAAAGCCACGAGAGGCACATGGGTGAGTTCGACGCGAAGTTCTTTAGTGACCTGACCACCTTCCAGAACCGCCACTTGGGCGAACGATCGATGAATATCCATGCCAATGATTTTCATACATGCTCTCCATTGTTTGGGAGCCAGTGGCTTGCACGACATCTACGGATCCGCGCTCGCAGCGCAGCCGGGCAAGTCGTAGGGGCGGCCATGTAACAACTCGAGCTCGCAGCTCATCGAAAGGTCGGCCTGCCACCGTTTCGTGCTCCCGATGCCCCTATCCCGGCCAGCAAAAGCTACCCTAAACAGAGTCACTTGGCGACCGCGATCGGCATCGAAGAACATCATGCCCATTAACAACGCCGCGGAGCGCCAACTGCGCAGCGTTGCTCGAGGAAGGAAAGCATGGCTGTTCGTGGGCTCAGACCGTGGCGGCGAGCGTGCGGCGATGATGTTCAGCCTGTTCGGCACGGCTCGGCTCAACGACGTCGATCCGCTCGCCTGGTTCACCGACGTCCTCGCCCGGATCGCCGACATCCCACAGAACCACCTTCACGAACTCCTGCCGTGGAACTGGAAGACCGCTCAGCAGCAGGCCGCCGAGGAACTCGCCGCCTGAACCATCGTCAACGGGGCGACCTGGTTACGGGAGCGCCGCGGCGGCTATCGGATGCGTACTTCTTCTCCAAGGGTTGGCGCGTTGCGCCCAGCGTGCCGCCTTATTCCGAGTTGCCGTGGACCATAGCCCCCGCATGGTCCACGATTAAGTCCAGCCTGCCATAGGGCAGCACCATCGCCGCGAACGACCGGCTCATGGTCGGCTTTATCTCACGAGAAGGAAACACATGTTCGGTAAGCTCATAAGTTCGGCGATCGCCGCGAAGATCGACCGTCAGGATGGCGACAGCGGCCTCAAGGGCGCAGTGGCGGGATGGGCCGCGCCGGGGCTCCTCAAGGGAGCCGCGAAAGCTGGCGTTCTCGCCGCAGTCGGCTTTGGCATCGTCGCTTTGGTGAAGAAAACCCGCCGCTGATCAACCGTTCGCGCTTGCACCGGCGAACATTCATCAAGGCAGCGTACCTCTCGGTACGTCGTCAGGTATTATACGAGTGAGAGGGCACCGTCGTCCGACAGCGCCCTCTCCTTCCCTCAGCCGTTCAACTTGTCCTTCACGGCCTTTGCCGGTGCAAAGGTCAGCTTCCTCGAAGCCTTGAAAGTCATTGCTTCACCCGTGGCCGGGTTGCGGCCTTCGCGCTCGGGACTGTCCTTCACCTTGAACTTTCCGAAGCCGTTAAGCGAGATTTCTTCTCCCTTGGCGGCGGCATCGCCGATCGCGGCGAACACCGTGTCGACCAGCTTGCGGGCATCGGCCTTGGTGACGCCCTCAGCTTGGGCGATCACATCGGCCAGATCATTGTTGTTCATAGTTGGTCCTCCTTCATTTCATTGCGAACATCGGTTGTGCCTGCCGTCGTCATGACCCCTCCAAGAGGTGAAAATTACGACGCGAGTCTGTTTCGCCGCCCGCTCAATCCGGTTCGGCCTTACGATTTGTCATGCACTTTCGCAGCGGTAGCCGTCGCTGGCTTTGTGGGCCTCGCCATTCGCCTGGACTTGGGCTGCTTGACGGGAGCCGCAGCTTCTGCCGCGGCCGAAACGCCAGCGTCTGAGGCCTCAGACGGTGAAGGCACAGAGGTGTCCTCGGTTGCGGTGTTGCCGAACAGGCCCAGCTTTCCGCGACGAGCGCGCGACTTGAGAGCGGGCTTCACCTCGGCGGGCGCCACCTCTTCTGTCGCCGCGTCGGTGGTCACGGCGGGGACTGGCGTGTTCTCTGCTGTCGAGACTTGCGCCTTTTTCGCACGGGCCGCTTTGGGAGGTTTTGCCGGAGCGGATTCCGACGGGCGCTTGGCGGTCGTTTCGCTCGATGAGGCGTCTTCAGGTCGCGCTTGGTCCTGCGCAGCGTCAGGCGGGACAACGCCCTCGCTTTCCACGGGCCGCCTTGCGGCAGCACCCTTCACTTCTGCAGCGTCAGCCTTTGGGGGTTTCGCAGCACGGCCCCTTTTGCTCGCCTTGGAGGCAGGCACAGATGCCGTTACCGCTTTCGCGAGAGCTTCAGAGGCGATTTCGTCCGCG
Organism: Novosphingobium sp. ST904; assembly: GCF_001298105.1. GTDB lineage: Bacteria > Pseudomonadota > Alphaproteobacteria > Sphingomonadales > Sphingomonadaceae > Novosphingobium. Next base: position 9,687 of record NZ_LGJH01000144.1, read on the forward strand.
CCGCTCATCGGCACATCACCGGCTGTCAGCGGTTTGCCCTCTTCAGAAGCCACCTCGCCTTGCTTCTTCCGTCCCAGGCCGATCTTCTCGGCAATAGCCCGACGTTTCGCCGCGAATCTCGGTGCTACCATCGGATAGCTGCTGGGAAGGCTGAACCGCTCTCGATAACTATCCGGCGTGAGCCCGTGGCGCGCGAGATGCCGCTTGAGGGTTTGATAAGGCTTTCCGTCGATGAGGCTGAGGATATGATCGGGTGAGGCGATGCTCTTGCGGGCGGACACAGCGGGCGTGAACGTCGGCGCGGGATCCTTGACGACCGCCGGCGCAAGTTCTTCGGTCAATGCCGAGCGGGTAGAACGGATGAGGTTCGCGAGTTCTTCGGAGGGAACCGAATTGTTCGCAAGGTATGCGCTCAGCAGTTCGACGGTCAGCGCGGCAACGCCGGCTTGCTTGGCTTCGACTTCAGGCATATTCAGACATCACTCCAGGTTCCGGTCTGGCAACAGACCCGTCGCACTCGACGCTGCGTAAATCCAAAGCAAGGAGAAAAGCTCCGAGCGCCAATATTCGCAGGTGGTTGATCCTGGCGCCTACTCAGCCGCCCTCGCCCGCTTGTCCGCTTCATTGGCAGTGGCGCGGCGTTCGGTCTCTTCGGCCGCACGCGCCATCTCCTCCCAGCGTTCGGCTGAACGCTCATGCTGCCGGCGGCGTTGCGGAAGGGTCTCGTTTTGAGCTGCGAGGCGGGCAGTAGCCGCATTGTGATTGTAGTAAGCGGCGGCGCTCATGCATTTTCTCTCAACAGGCAGCCCATGAGTGAAACCGGGCGAACGGCAGCAAATATAAGGAGCGCTGAGAAAATTTCCATGGCGACCCACTGATGCGCGCGGGCCTCGCCGGATGACCCACGTCAACCAACTCATTCTCTGGCCGCATGCTTACCGTGTATGATTCCTACGGGGCGTTTGCACATCTCGACTCCTGTCACGCGGCCATCCTTGCGGCCGTCAGGGCGAAAACCCACTTATCCCGGTGTCCAGTTTTCCGAGGCCACCTCTAGCCACAAGGTACCACGGTCCCGGATGAGGATGCATGTACTGATATACTGCAGTCCGTATCCACGGTAGTACGTATGACCGTAATTACCCCCTTCCGCATCACCGCAAAGCCTGCGATACGGGTTTGCGTATCGACGCGGGCACGGGGTTACTGATTTAAATGATTACTGCATTACTGAGCCAGAAAGGGGGAGTGGGGAAGACCACACTCGCCCTTCATTTAGCGCAAACGCTGTCGACGAAGGGACGTACCCTCCTCCTCGACTGCGATCCTCAGGGTTCGGCTATGACGTGGCTAACCATGCGCGAAACCGCTCCAGATTTTGCCGTCGTCGCGCTCGCGACCGAGACGGTCCACCGCGATATCGATAGGGTCGCAAACGGCTATGATTTTGTTGTGATCGACGGCCCACCCCGTTCGGACAAGATCGCTCGGTCGGTCATGATGGCCTCTGATCGGATCATCATTCCGATGCGGCCTGCCGGATTTGATCTTTGGGCCAGCGACGAGACGGCCAATCTCGTACGGGAGATCCAGATGTTTAAGCCAGGTTTATCTGCGGCCTTCGTTATGAACTGCAAGGTGGCAAATACTGCAATCAGTAGATCCGCAAAGCAGGCATTCGAGGAATCCGAAATCCCGTTGATGCGCACTGAGATCGCGTCGCGCGTGGCGGTTGCGGAGGCGACGACGGCAGGCCTCACAGTATTCGATACCGCCCCTGCGAGCGCCGCGGCGAAAGAGATCAAGGCGTTCTGCGATGAAGTTATTGAGATCGAGGGAGTAACCGCGTGAGCAAGTCCATAACGGCCATGCGCCGCCCTTCCCCCGCTAAAACGGCTGTCGTTGATCCGCAGGCTGCAGAGCGGTTCCTGAGCGGCGGAGATGCCACAGCCCCCTCCCCTGCACCCCAGGCGGCATCGGCGAAACCCATAGGAGCCACTGCAGCTTCGGACAAGGAACCGACCACCCGAACGACACTGGACCTCCCTAAATCAGTCCACAAACAGATCAAGCGGCACTGCCTCGAAAACGATATGAGCATAGCCGACTACCTGCGGGGATTGATTGAGCGCGACCTTACGTAAGTACGCATGTCCGTGTCCACTGCGCTACGGCTTTACTGCACTGCGACGATGAAGCTCGAATTGCTCTGGCTCTTCCTTCGGAGACGCGGAATCGCTCCAACATGCAATCAAGGCTTCTACGACTGAAGTCAGTGATGCCGTGATGCAGTGATGCAGTGATGCAGTGATGCAGTGATGCAGTGATGCAGTGTCTCCGGAGATACGCGTGGCAGTAAACTTGCTACCCGGTCTAAAGTCATCCATGGCTCATGAGTGCACTCCATGACAGGCAGGGCCTATAACGCCGGCGAGCAGCCCAACGAGCCCTCCATACTGAGTGCCGCTGGCGCTAGCGTTAGCCGCAAGAACACCGACCACTACTCGCACGCCGATCAGCATCCATAATCGCCGCGATGAGCCGCGGTGGCATCCTGCCCAATATGGGCAGGGGAGGGCGGCGGCGTACGTAAAGGCGACGCGACCCCCGTGTGTCCTGGCCGATCGCCCCAACCCTTCAGCGACAAACCCACGTCGAAAAAGATAAGAGCATCGCCGACTGCCTGCGGGGATTGATTGAACGTGACCTTACGTAAATACGCATGTCCGTGTCCACTGCGCTACGGATTTACTGCATTGCGGCGATGAAGCTCTAATTGCTCTGGCTCTTCCTTCGGAGACGCGAAATCGGTCCAACATGCGATCAAGGCTTCTCCGACTGACGTCCGTGACGCAGTGACGCAGTGACGCAGTGACGCAGTGACGCAGTGACGCAGTGACGCAGTGTCTCCGGAGATAAGCGTGGCAGTAAAGGTCTCAAGGTCATCCATTGCTCATAAGTGCACCCCATGACAGGCAGGGCTTATAACGCCGGCGAGCAGCCCAACGAGCCCTCCATACTGAGTGCCGCTGGCGCTAGCGTTGGCCGCAAGAACACCGACCACTACTCGCACGCCGATCAGCATCCATAATCGCCGCGCGATGAGCCGCGGTGGCATCCTGCCTAATACGGGCGGGGCGGGCGGCGGCGTTCGTAAAGGCGGCGCGACCCCGCGTGTCCTGGCCGATCGCCCCATCACTGCCAGCGACAAACCCACGTCGAAAAAGATAAGAGCATCGCCGACTACCTGTGGGGATTGACTGAGTACGATTATACGTAAACACGTATCTCCGTTCCCACTGCGATACGTATTTACTGCAATATAGCAATGAGCCTCGGATCGCTCCGGCCTTTCCTTGGGACACGCGGGATCGCTCCAACAGGCAATCCAAAGGTCTACGACTGAAGTCCACGGTGCAGTGGTGCAGTGGTGCAGTGGTGCAGTGGTGCCGTATTCCCGGAGATTTGTGTCGCAGTAAACTTAAGGGCGCCTCGCAAAATTGGTCTTCCCTGACCGGCTAGAATCGGATTCAGAGGGTCGGCGATAGGCGCGAGCACCTGAGAGTTTGCGATGGGTCAGCTTGGATTTTCGACCTTGAGAGCCGCTACGCGGGCCTGGATGCGCATGGCGACCCGCTTATCGGTGCGGGCGCGGGTCGAGCATGTGTTCGGCAGTCAGCTTATCGGCATGGGAGGCAAGCTGGGGAACAGATCTGACCGATAATTCTCACTGGGGTCGGTTCCCCTTTTGGGATGACCAGCCTGCACGAGGCGAAGGCCATGGCGCGCCCGCCGTAGAGAGAGCTCATATTGCTTATCGCCCTGCCATCCATCGTTCATAGGCAAACGCCATGACTGGCATGGCGATAAACCCAGCGAGCAGCCCAACAATTCCGCCATATTCGGCGCCAGCGACGATAGCCGTGGCGCCGGCAGGCAGAACGACAACCTGCCCCGCGCCGATAAGCCCATCGACCAGTGCTGATCGATGGACGAAAGCGGGATCGAGCGCCTGCCGCGTAGGGGAGGGCGCCCATGTCCGAACCATCGCAGAGGCCTTACGATTACGCGGCTTCCGCTTCTTCGCGACTTCGTGTTCTTTTACTGACGCGACGGGCAGGCCGCGAGCCTCATTAAGCCTCGCTAGGAAACGGGCATTCCGGTTCACCATGTCCGGCATGGCCCAGCCTCCCGGCAGCGGATAGGCTGGGTCGGCGATCAGCTCAGGTTCGGCCGCATCGATGTGCCTTGCCGCTATCCGCATTCTGCGCAGCGCTTCCTTGCGCAGCATGTCGATGCGCGCGCGGGTGATGCCGAAGCTCTCGGCGACTTCGCCAGCACCGGCTTGCGGGACACCTATCCCGTAATAGAGACCGATTAAACGCTCTAGGCGCGGGGAGAAGGTCCGCAGCAAGGTGGTCACGAGCTGGCTCGTTCGAGATCTTCATGCGGGGAGGGGCTTGCCTCGCCAATCGCCTCGGCCAACTCCTGCGACAAGATCGCTGTGGAGAAGGTCGGCCGAACGGGTCATATGAGCAAGCCGATGATGGTGAGCATTAGCGCGAGCGATCCCAGCACCAGCTTGCCCGAGGCAAAGGCCATGGCGCGCCCGCCGTAGTGGATGCGGCCCCACGTCCGGTCGATCCCGGAAACGAGGCCCAGTACGCCGTCAGCGAGCAGGATCGAGCCCATCACGTAGAGCAGGATGGCGATGGCCTTGACCAGGCCGGGAAGGGACAGCGTGCCCAGGGCGAACAATGCGCCGATTGCGATGGTCGCGTAGGCCTGAAGGCTGGAGGCCATGTCGAACAGGCCGAGGAGGCGCAAAGGGCTCTTCCAGGGTAAGGGATAGCGCATGAGCGCCATGGGACGGCGGCACTGGCGGCATCCCTCGACCGGGGACCCGCGCCTCCATTCGCAGACCGAAGCGCCGCAGCACGGGCACCGGGGAAAGCGGCGGGGACCGTGCATCAGCTTGCCACGGGCCGAGATAGTCGATCTCGATGGCGGCAGCGCCACGCTTGCGCCCGACGACCCGCACAAGGTCATCCTCAGTGGCGATCGTGTCGATTTCGCCGATCAACCGCCACCACATGCCGTCTGTATCCTTCAGCATGGGACCGCGCGGCGAAGCTTCGATCGTGCCGGTCACTCCTATGGTCTCACTCATCGCCCTGTTTCCCCGTTCGAGCGCCCGGCTCGCCATGGAAGGCGGTGAAACACGCCATCTCGCAATGGAGCATGGGTCGGCCGTGACTGTGCAGCTGCTTTCCGTTCATCATCACGGGCCGCCATGCAAGCCGTTTGCACCGGGTATTGGTGCGATCGAGGAAGCCGCAGGGCATCGCCAGCGGCTCTCCGGGCGTGATGCCGGCGCCCTCGATGACATCTTCGATCGCTGCGTCTTGCGGCTCCTCGCCGAACAGATCCGTCTGCGCGTTCATGACCCATGGCTCCATTTGGGGAATGAAGGGCAGGGGGCTCATTCTCCCGCCATGCCCTCCCTTCCTTCCCTCTCGGCTCCTACTGCGCGGAGGCTCCTGTTGCCGGCACCGCACCGGTGGATCCTGCGGGAGCAGCTGGAAGGGCAAGAGGCGCGGAGGTCGTTGCTGCCGGGGCCGGAGGCACGATGCGTCCCTGTGCATCTCGGGTGAGCTTGCGGAAGGCATCCAGCAGCGCGAACGAAGTGATCTTGCCGATATCGGTGCTGGTATAGCCGCCGCCTAGCGCACCAATGCCGGAGCCGGTCAGCGCCCCGCCGATGATGGAGATATCCTTCTTGCGCGCGGTGCCGGTGGCGACGGCCTTCTGCAGCCCGGTCTTCACCTCGACAAGCGTGAGCATCGTCTGGCTCTCCAGCTTCTTCGACTTGAAGCCGATCGCGCCGGGGAACATGGTGCCGAGACCGCCGCCGCTGCCACCGGCATTGCCATCGGAATAGAGCACGCGCGCGGTCAGGAGGTAGTCGGCCGCCAGCAAGGCCCCTTGCGTATTCCCGCCCGCCACGGTGCCGCCCGCGGCCAGCGCGCGTTCGCGCTGGAGCGCATCGAAGCCCTCGCCGCGATCGAGCACCTGGAAGCAGTTGGATTGTGCGGTCAGCAGTTTCAGCAACGGCAGCAGATCGATCTTCTGCGCCGCGCCGCCATTCTGCGCCTCGGCCATGCGGATCATGGCGCGAAGCCCTGCGGGGATATCCTCCTCGCTCGGCGCGGCGGTGCGATCCTCGACGAGCGCGATGGTGCCCAGGGGTACATCGCAGCGGGGAACCTCGGAGGTTTCGTCGATGCCGATGCCGCCCTTGCCCATTTTTTGGGCAGTGGCGGGCGAAGCAGCGAACGCCGCGATAGCAATGACGGCAGTGGTGAGCATGTGTCGCATGGAAGATTACCCCTGTTCAACGTGAAGACTGACTGGTTGAGGACCTGAAGCCATGACCCCGGTTCCGGCTGACGGATCGACGAGCAGGACGGCGCGGACAAATTCGGCCGCATCGGCTTCGCATAGCCAGTTGCGATATTGCCGATTCCATTTCGCATGCCCCTCGCTGGCGGCGGCAAGCCGTGCCGCGGCTTCATCGTTGTCGGGATCGGCAAGGAAGGCAACGCGGCCATCGCGCAGGATCTTTTGCGAAATCCCGGGCGCCAGCATCTGAGGCTCGCTCGCCTTGCGCCGCCGCGCGCCGGAGGGAGCGGATGCGGGGCTGGGGCCGCAGGCGGGGCCACTTCGAGAGTCGGAGCGACAAGGACGACCTGCTCGGGCACGGCATCAGGTGTGGCGTCAGCTGTCACATCGGTTTCGGCGGTAATTGTCGGAGATATGGCTGTAGTATCTTCGGGCGTGTCCTCCAACGCGGGAGGAGCTATGCGTAGGCGTTCATGGATAGTCTTGCCGTCGGGAACGTGCGCCGCGACAAGCTGGGTGCCTATGGCACGCAGGGAGCCTTGCGAGACCCCGGTGGAGAACAGTTTGCCGAGCGGCGAGATCCCGCCAAGCTGGTTCCATTCGGCGATGACATTGTCCGCCTTGTAGACGCTGAAGTCGGCGGTGACCGCCTTGCGATCGATGTCGCAGCCGGGCGGCATGATGACGAAGACGCCGATCTGCTCGAAAGCCTTGTCATGCTGGTTGGCGCGCAGCCACTCACGCAGCACCTCGCGCTGTCGGCGGACCTGGGCCAGGGGATTCGCGATAGACACAGGCCGCCTGCGCCCCTCGTACCACACCATCCATTCTTCATGGGCATTTCGTGAGAGGCGGCCGCCGTAATTCTTCACCTCGAAGATCGCGGCCGTGCGCGACAGGCGCGAGAGCACGATGTGGTCGAACTGCGCACAGCCGCCGATGCCGTCAGGGATGCGCAGGTCGTGGATCAGCGCATGGTCGGGCATCGCATGGAATTTGCGATCGAGGATGTGGGCCGTGCACTTCTCGCCGTCGATGCCCCGCCGCCGCGCATTCGCTGCCTTGCGCACGGACGCGGGCAAAAGGGCAAAGCCGGGATCGTCCAGGAACTGTATCATTTCCGCGAGTTCATCGGACTTGGTGGAGGGCTTGAGGATCATCGTCGTGCGGTCTTCCTGTTCAATCGAGCGGTTTGGGTGAGCGGATATCCACGCTGGCGCGAAGATTGCCCCAGCGGCTGCGGTGAAGGTCGATCACGCGGGTCCAGTGCGGATCGATGCGCACGGGCGCGCTGACGGTCTGCGAGACCGTCGAGATACCGAAGTAGCGCTGACCGCCATGCCATTTGTCGCCCTCGACGATCCTGACCCGATAGGTTCCGGGGGGGACGGGCACGGCGACGTCGGCATTACGGCGCGCGTAGACCGAGATCACATGCGCGCCGGTGCCGGGATCGTAGAGCTGGACGAGGGCATTGCCGCGCGCGGCGATGATGCGAAGGCGCGAGATGGCCGATTTGGGATCGACGCTGCGGTTGACGGTGACGCTGCCCGAGGCGGGGAAGGGGATTTCCGTTTCAGTATCGTGGAGCCATCCCGTCAGCTTGATGTCGCGCCAGGCCGGGATCGCGATCCGACAAGCACCGCGAGACCCGCCAGCGCCCAACCGATCCTGCCCGAGCGATCAGGCTTCCTGGGTCGCCAGCGGTTCTTCTGGTAGTCGAAACCCTGGTTCTTCGCGGAAAACCATGCGCCATCGTGCTCGACGCGCGATTTGCGGTCGTTCCAGCGCGTCGCGCCGAGCCCACGCCGCTCACGATAGCGAGCGCGCATGTAGTCGCGGTCATCGAGGCCCATGTTCGCCCCGCGAAGTGGCTTCCAGGCGGTCCTCGTACATCTGTATCCATTTTGCATCGTCGAGGTAGCGCTGTATCTCTTTGGGATCAGTCGGGGCTTGCGGCACGCTGGACACCACAAGCGCCACGATTGCGAGAAAGGCGGCGCAGGGAACGAGGAAACCCAGCGCCGCCTTCACGCCATCGCGCCAGGTCGGCACGCGCACGAGGGTATGACTGGCGGTGGCGGCGAGTGCCTCGAGGTCGCCGGCACACTCCTCGAATGCCCTGGCGCTGTCCGTGAGGGAGCGACGCAGGGTGGCGGGCATGGGTATCGTCTCCGGCTCGCGCAGGACGCTGCGCATCTGCCCTGAGAGACGGCGCAGGATGAGCGCATGTTCGAAGACGATTTCGCGAGGGGTGCGGGGCGTGGGGGTTACATGCTCGCGCATGGCATCCTCCTGCGACAGCCGGAAATGGGGGCAGGGGCGGTAAAGCGCGGCAGCGCCGCGATCTGCGCGCCGCCGCCGGTCATCGCGCCGCCCCCGCCGCCTCGCGCGGGCACTCACGCGCCACCCGTGCGCCCTGGTCCCAGCGGGCCACATAGGTAGCTTGCCCGCCCGCGATCTGGTGGCACGAAAGGCTCCGGCCCTGCGCGTAGACGATCGCCAGCGTGCGCCCGTAACGATCTGTGCCCACGCGCTCGATGGATAGAGGCCCCGCCATGATCCCTTGCAGCGAAGCCTTGCTTGCGGCAGCCCGCTGCCGGTCGCAGATCGTGCCGGGCTTGAGCACCGGCCTGCACCGGCTGTTGCCCGGATCGTCGGGAGCATCAACGCCCAGCAGGCGGATGCGCTCGCCATTGCACCTGATAGTGTAGCCATCCGTCACGGTGCAGCCCGCCAGCGCGGCGGCGGCAATAAGTATCAGAGGCATCAGATGATCCTTTCCAGCCAGTAATCGGCGCTGAGGCAATCGCCGGGGGGTCGCAGCGGCCTTCGGCATCACGGTATCCCCGCGCTGATCATGGCACGCACCGAGGGGCATGCTTCATCGATGGGGCATGGGCGGTGATGAACAGGATCGGGCCGGGATCGGCGTCGGCCCAGCGCTCAAGCGACACGCGCGGCATATCGGGATCGCGCTTCACGAAACGGCGTGCGACCCCGTTCAGCACGGCCTGCACCACCATGGCATGCTGATCGCGTATAGCCGGGGCGCCATGGTCTTCGAGGATGGTGCGGATCGCACCGACGTCGGCCTGGCGCGCCATGGCGGCTATGGTGGACAGGTCCCCGCCCGGTTCGCCCGATGCGGCCACCATGATCGCTGCAAGGACCGCCACCGCGTCGGATCGCGCCGGCTCGGGTACGAAGTCGCCGATCACATCGCGACTGAAGGCTGCGTGATGGTCGGGCAGGAAATTGTCGGCGAAGACGTCCCAGTTGCCGCGATCGGCATCGATGTGCTGGTCACGCTCGGGGTCGGCGTAGCGATGCGCAAGGCCGATGTCCTCGTCGACTACGACGAGGCGGATATGCCCCTCGCGCGCCTGCCTGATGAGGTATTCGAGGGTATCGAGATCCTCATCGTCATGAATGTCGCAGTTGAAGATATTGATGGGAAAATCGTCACGGTTCACAGGTCCAGTCCCAGGTTCTTTTCCGGGAGGCCCGGAATGAGGTCGGGATCGCGTCCGGGCATTGGCGGGATGCCGGTGAGGTCATCGACGGTCCTGTCGACCACGCCGAGACCGTCGCCTTCGAGGTGATCGAGCAGCGCCTGGCGCAGCGGATCGATATCCTCCTTCTCGCGCGGCGCGGAGAGGCTCTCGTCGGCGCCGGGATCGTAGATCGGCTCGCCATCGATCTCGATCGGCTCGTATTTTGCATAGTCGGTGTCGGAGACGCCCATCGGCGGCAGGTCGTTCAGATTCAGCGGATCGGGATCGGGCATGCGGGCCCGGTCGCCGTCGCTGCGCTGCGCATCACCGGCGCCATCGCTTTGCCTGCTACCCTCGGCCCCATCGCCGACGGGGAAGGCAGGCACATCGCTCCAGTCCACCTTGCCCTCGCTCATGGCGCCATTGCCCGCAGCCGGGCCATTGAGGCCGCCAGCTCCACCGCCGTTCCCACCCTCGAGGCTATCGAAGGCGGCCGTCAGCGCCGCGTCGGCCGCAGCCGCCTTCGCGCCGGGACCGTCGATATCGAGCCTGCCGATGCTCTCGAGCGAGGAAGTCTTGTCGCCGGGATTGCTGTCGAGCCGCCATTCCAGCTTTTGGCGATCATCGACGATCATGGTGAGACCGTCACGAACACGGGTGACGAGGACGTTGAAGAGGCGCTGGTTGGAGAGGTTGTGCTCGTAGGAGAGCATGACGCCGATGGCCTTGTCAGCGGTGACGCCCTGCGCCATGTGCATGTTGAGCGCATAGGCAAGGTCGAGGCGGCTGAGCATCGGATCGCCGCGCCCCAGCGTCACCTGCTCCTTGCTGGCCGTCTCGACGGTGACGTTGCCGCCCTCGATCGAGACGATTCTGGCGAGCGCGGAGTTATCGAGGCCGCGCTCCTTGTCGGTAGCCGTCCAGCGGATGGTGTCGCCCTCGTGGATCTTCACGGTCTGCAGCGCGGACAGCTCGAGCCGGTCGCGGCGGATGGCGGGATCGATACGCTGCGGATCGAAGCGGATGCTGCGCCCGCCGGGTCCGGTGACCTGGACCTTGCCGTTCTCAAACACGCGGGCCACCTGGTACTGGCCGCGCCCGAGCCCCACCTCGCGCACCTGTCCGGTGACCGTGAGCGTCTGCCCCATGGTGTAATGGTGGGCATAGCGCAGCTGCTCGCGCTCCTTGCTGATCTTGTCATGGACAGTGATGTAGAGCCCGTCGCCCTTCAGCGTGCCCTCGCGCAAAAGCCCTTCCTGGATCGCGGAATTGATCTCGGCGCGGGTTTCGCGGCCCGAGGCGAAGACCGCGGTGGCCGCGCGCTCCTGAGCGGAGAGGGCCAGCCATGTATCGGCCGCCTGCTGCGCGGGGCTTTCATGCTCGGTGACATTCTCGCCCAGCACTTTCAGCGCAGCGCCCGCCTTGCCGGTGTTGGCGAGGGCGGCGACGGTAAGAAGCTGCTTGTTCTCGGGATTGATGCGCACGTTCTGTTCCATGCGCGCCATGGTGATGCCGCCGGCCTGTACCATGGCGAAGGACTTGCCCGCATCGATCGAGGAGAGCTGTTGGCGGTCGCCGACGAAGGCGACGCGTCCGATGCCGAGCGCTTCTATGATGCGCATGAGTTTCAGCATATCCTCGCTGGAGACCATCGAGGTCTCGTCGACGACGACGATCGTGCCCGCCAGCTCGTCGCGGCGCGCCTGCGCCCCTGGACTGGCCGGATCGCTGAGATACTTTTCGTTCTGCCAGACGAACGAGGCGATCGTCTGCGCCGAGACGCCCGCTTTCTCCATGTCCTCGGCGGACATGTGCCTGGGCACCATGCCTTCGCGCATGTCGCCGACCATCTTGTTCTGGAAGGCGAGGCCGAGCACCTGCCTGCCTTCCTCGCGCGCGAGGGTGGCGACGGCCTGCAGCATGGTGGACTTGCCCGCACCGGCAACGCCCTGGACGGCGACGAAGCGATCTGTGCCCGAGACGATCATGGTGGCCGCGGCAAGCTGGCCCTGGTTCAGTTCACGCGGGGCGGCGGCCTCCTGCAGGCGGGTGGGGGCGCTGGCGGCATCGACGATCGCGATTGCCCTGCCATTTCCAGCCTCGACGCGATCGAGGATGGTCTGCTCGATCTTCAGCGCCTCGGGCGTGGTCACCGCCTCGACGAGACGGCCCTTGTGGCGGATCTCGCCAGCGACGAGATCACCTTTGGCGATCAGGCGATCGATGCGGGCCTCGACGTGATCGATGGTGACGCCCTTGAGCCCGAGATCGAGCGCGGTCTTGGCGACCTGGTGGACCTGGAAGGCGGCTTCGCGCTGGCCGAGGATGCGCACCGCTGAGGCGACGGCGAGCTGCGCGCGGGCATCGGCGGGTGACTGCGCGAAGCGCGCGATCCCGGCATCGACCAGCGGCTCGGGCGAGCGCAGGAGCCCGGAGACGAACTCGCGCGCGGTATTGACCACCTCCAGCATGGCCTTGTAGCCGCGCACGGCAAGGTTCTCAGGTTGCTCGCGCGACGCTCGTAGTGCCGCCTCCAGAATCTCCTTGCCGTTGAAGCCGAGGCTTTCAGCTTTCTCGATCCATTCCTTCACCAGCTCGTCGCGATCGTCGAGCTTGACCTTGGCGTCGCGGGTATTGACCGAAAGGCTGTCGCGCCCCTTGGGCGAGACGATGCCCAGCGCCTCGGACTTCATGAGGATCTCTTCGCGGCGCTGGCTGAAGGCGTCGATCACCGCCCTGGGGACGCCGACGATCTCGAAGGTGCCGTGCTTGCCGTCCAGCTGAACCTTGTAACCCAGCTTCTCCATCTCATCGCGCAAGTTGGCGTGGTAGATCGTGCCGATGACCGAGTTGCTCTGCCAGATGCGGTCGTTGTGGAGCGCCTGCCAGGTGCCGTCGGGGAGACGGGTCATGTTGGCGACGACGGCATGGACATGGGCCTGCGGATCGCGGGCGCGGCTCGTGTCGTGCTGGAACAGGGCGTAGACGAGATTGCCGGTCTGGACCGGCACCTTCTTGCCGTCGACGTCCTTGCGGGTCTCGGCGAGGTTCTTCTCGACCCAGGCCATGGTCTTCTGGACCGCCTTCAAGTGCGCGCCTTCGGGTCCGAGGATGCGCTTGTCGCCGGCGATATAGGCCATGAGCGAGACCGACTTGGGCGCGGAGAAGGTCATGTCGATGCCGGGGCGGCGGCCCTCGAACTGGCGCAGTTGCTCGCCGTTCGGGGTCTCGCCGTTCAGCACCTTCTCGAAGGCTTCGCGCGTCACTGTAGTGCCGGGAGCGAGGGGGCTGTCCTTCACCCCCTCGCCGGCCCACTGGCTGACCTCGCCGGCGTGCTCGGCGGTGTAGTATTCGCCGCTGACCAGATCGTCGGCGGTGAAGTATTTGGCGGCGCCCGAGGCCGAGCGCACGGCGGAGATCGAGTGCATCGATCAGTCCCCGATCCCGAAGTCGGCATCGCCGGGGCCATGGTGATGATGATCATGATCGATACCGTCGCCGGTGCCGAAGCCGTCGCGCGCCTCACGCACACCAAGATCCTCCTCGGAAGGATGGGGCTGAGAGCGCGATGCTTCCTCCTCGCCTTCGCGCAGCGAGGAACGGGAGGCCACGGCATTGTCGTCGCGACCCGACATGCGATCCGCGGCACGGGCAAGCCCGTTCTCGGGTGTGTCAAGGCCGGTCTCTCCGGTCCTGCCGTCTGCACCGTCCTGTGACCTGTCAGCGCCGTCACGGGCACCGCCGGGGTCCATGCGCTCGAGGGCTTCGCGCGTGTTCGGATCGCGTCCTTCCTGTTCCTCACGCTCCTGCTCGGAAGGCTGCGAGAGGATATTGGCCGCGAGCGCGATGGGCACATCGCGCGCGGCCAGTTCCTCATCACTGAGCGCAGGGCTTTCACCGCGCCCACCGTCATCGCCGCCCTTGGGCTTACCCCCTCTTCCGCGTCCCTGTCCGCCCGGATCGTCGGGGCCGCGCTTCGGGCGCGGCACGAAGCCTTCGGCGACCTTGGGATAGCGCTTCCATTCGAGCTGCACGCGCGCTGCGGGAAAGCCGTCGGGGAACTTCACGAAGCCGTGCATCGAGGGCAGGTTCATGATGTCGTCGGGGATGACGAGCGGCTCGACCTGCTTGCGCGGCGTCAGGGTCGAGGCGTCGCGGGTGGAGTTGTACCCGTAGGAGTAGCCCTCATCCATCTGGCGGATCTCGCGATTGCCGATGTAGCGGGCGCACTGCTCGGCGGTGTCGAGATCGGCGGCGGCCAGCATCAGCTTGGTACGCGCAAGCGAGGAGAGATTGCGGGCGTTCTCCTCCCCGTAGACCTGCACCAGCTTGTCGAAGGAGTGGAGCCCCAGGATCATCGCGCCGCCGAAGTTGCGCGCGGTCTGCAGGCCGTTCTCGATGGCGGGGAGGCGATGGAGCGCGCCCAGTTCGTCGAACATGAACCAGGTGCGCAGGGACCGGGTGTGCTTCATGGTCATGAGCGAGTGGATGGCAAGGTTCGACCACAGCGTGAGCAGGGCCTTGTTCATCTCGAGGTCGGTGTAGTTGGAGGTGATGAACAGGATGCCGCCGGGCTTCTTGTCGGCGGTGATCCATGATCGGATCGAGAACTGATCGCCCTCGTCAGGAAGGAAGCGCAGGACCTGCGCATTGGTGTTGAAGACGGCGCGGATGGATTCGGCCATGCGCGCGCTTCAGGCGCGGTGAGCGGGTCGGCGATGGTCTTCTGGAGGTGCTTGTGGACCTGTTTGAGGTCGGCGGTCATGAGGTTTTCCGCGAGCGCGCGGTTGGAGGTCTGGCCCTTCTCGATGAGCTTGATGCACATCTCGATGAACAGGGTGCGCGCGGCCATCGCCCAGAACGGTTCGGCCGAGCCGCCATCGGACGGGATCAGCGCCGATGCGGCGGCGGTGAACTCGGAATAGCTCTCGCAGTCGTTGAAGACCGACCATGCCGGACAGCGCGCGTCCATGGGGTTGAGGATGGTGTCGCGCGAGGGGTCGTAGAAGGCTTCGACATAGGCGCCGGTGAGATCGAAGACGACGGCATTGTCCTGCCGCTGGCGCATCTGCGCGATGTGCCTGCGCAGCACCGTGGTCTTGCCGGTGCCGGTGGTGCCCAGCAGCATGGTGTGGGACTGCTCGAGGCGGTGCGGATAGGGGATGCCGGCAATGTCGTAAGGGTGGTGGATACCGGCGGCCTTGCGGGCCTCGAAAGGCATGTCCAGCACCTCTCTCGGGGTGTTGTCCGGGAAGAGGTCGCGGGCCTCGGCGATGAACTTCTCGCGGTTGTGCTGGTTGATCGCATCGAGGAGCACCTCACGGTCCACGAGCATGGCGCCGCGCTCGTGGCGTTCCTCCATGATCGACTTGCCGCGCCGCTTCGAGAAATCGACGTACCAGATCGAGGCGGGGACGGTGATGAAGGAGGCGATCAGGATCGATCCCATCAGCCCGCGCAGCGCCTTGCTCCAGGCGAGCGCGACCTCGGGAACGTAGGGCACGTAACCCATGTAGGTGTGGCGCACCGAGTTGTCCGGGAGGACCAGGTTGGCCTGCTTCATCGGATTCAATGCGCACCAGTCCCACAGCCAGGAGAGCACGCGCATGCAGATGAGCTGGAAGTTGTTCTCGTCCAGCGTGAAGGACATGATGATGAAGTAGGCCAGTCCGAACAGGCCCAGCCACATGAGGGCGGGCATCTTCGCGCCCTGCAGCCACATCAGGACCTGGGTGTTGACCAGCTGCGAGCCGCGCACGAAGTTGCCGTTGTTGCGGGGTGTTTTGCCACGCCGGGAATCGTGTTTGAGGGGCTGGGGCGAGCCGTCGCTGCGGATGTCTTCGCGGTCCTTGCCGCCGCGCTTGCGCGGAGCATTACGCGCCATGATAGCGCTCCATGCGGCGGGTTGTCTCGTCGATGACGAGTTGGCGCTGATCGTAGTGATCTTCGCGCAGGATCGTGTCGATCGCGGCTTGCGTATATTCCATCAGCCGGGCCTGCCGAAGCTGGCTTGCCGTGAGAATTTTGTCCTGGTCGAGATAGTCGCTGATCGCGCGACGTATCAGCTCGGAAACCGGGCGCCCCTGATCCTTGGCTATCTTTTCAAGGCGAGCATATTGCCGACGATCCAGACGGATCATTCTTTGAAGTGATGATGTCAAACCAACCTCCTAGCAGGGAGGATGGTGGGCTTACGCAAAGCGAGATGTTTGTACCGCTAATCATCCGGGATAGCAACAGGGTCTTCAAAGCCACGAAATTGCAATGAGTATCGATGAGTACCACCTAAGATACTGGAATAAACATAGTATAAATCACGGTACTCGCTGGTACTCAAGCTGGTACTCGCTGGTACTTCATAGTTTTTATATTTTATGCCATTGATATAAAGGAATTTAATCCCGCACATCCGTGCGTAGGGTGTGCCTCCTGAGCTATCGTATCGTCCGTGTGCATTGGGGGTAATCGGGGCCTCGGTATCGTCCTGATTAGCATCCGGTTTTCGGGTGGCAAAGGTCGCCGTGAGGCGGAATGAGGGGCCGGGTGACGGCGCTTCGCGCAGGCAAATTGGCATGTGCGGTCATGAAGAAACGGTGTCCATTTTGGGCGCGCCCGTAGGGGAGTACGGCGCATCTTTTCCTTGGGGGTGATGGGGGTTATTGTGGGTGTGTTCAGAGCCGATCAGCCGAACCGGAAAGGTAAGGAACATGGCGAAGTCACTGGACGCACAAATGGCCGCGATCGAGGCCGAGGAACGCAGGCTTGCCGAGCGCCGTAAGGCGCATGAGGCAAGGGTGCGCGAGGCGGCGATCGGGAGGATCGAGAAGGCGGGACTTTTGAAGATCCCGCTGGACAGGCTGGAGCGGCTCATGGGTGCGGTGAAGACGCTGGGTATGGACGAGGTCGAGAAGCGTTTGGACACAGGGGGCTGAGCGCTTGGACAGGACCGACAAGACGATGGCCGTGCGGGGAAGAGGAGCCCCGCACGGCCATTTTCACGTGCACCACATGCGCCGCACCTGTTCCGGCGATGCGTAGTTCTGGGCGATAGCCCAGGACGAGCGAGCCGGGTCCGGTCGCGCCCTTGCCGACACGGTGAACGGGGTTCGCGGCGGACCTTGCGCGGCGGGGTCCGGCAGGTGGTCGCGGCGTCAGCCTGCGCGAGGGTATGAAGCAAAAAAAGGGAAGCGCGTAGCCGTCAGGCTACGGGCTTCCCTTGTCAGTTTTTACATTCGGGTGCGTCCGGTAAGGGACGCGCGGGAGTGTTCAGGAGTGGCCGTAAAAGGTCAAGTCGATGCCATGGAAAGCTGGCCGGAAACGGTATCGGTCTCGACCATGCGCTCGAGGTCATGGACGTACCGGCCGAGGCCTTTGGGATCGCCCTCGAGGCGCCCCCGGATGACCGGATCGGTCAGGCGCCGGCGCATGTCGGTGAGGGAGATCGCGCCGTAGCTGTCGGGACTGAGGCCGAGCGTCTTGAGCAGGGCATAGGCCCCGGCGTTGGGCATGGTGACTTCGGGTGCGAAGTCGTGGCTGGTGGAGATTTCCATGATGACGCGCCCATGAGCGGAAGCGCGGGTGATGCGCAGGCGGCGGCGGCGGAACTGGGCTTCGTCGAGCAGGGCGATGGCGGGGGGCCAGTCGTAGAAAATGCGGCTGAGCTGGGCGAGCGCGACCGGGCAGACGCGGGCCTCGAAAGCGTAGCTGGCAGAGTCCAGCGAACCATGGATCGGATAGACCATGTCCTCGCCAAGGCGCAGGGCCTTTTCGGTGAGGAGGTGGCACAGGGCGACGGCGCGAAGATGGGTGATGAACTGGGGCGCGACGGGGGTGCGGGTTTCGTCCTTGACGCGAAAGGTGATGGTCATCGCTTCACTTCCTCTATCGGTGGAACCGATCCTTTTCCACCCTCTCATCTCCGGCCCGATCTGGCCCGATCCGGCGACGGATCGGGGGCGGCCATGGCCGCGCCGGGAACGTCCGGATGCCATCGCAGGGCCGCCGCGTCCGGGGTTCGATGCCCCGGACGCGGCCGCATGGGCGCGACGTACGAAACAGGAGGCTCCGGCATGGACCGGAGCTCCCGCGCGGCCTCATTCGTGATGGCCGCAGTGGCAATATGCGCTGTTGATACCGGAGCGCCAGCAGACGCCGGGATTGTATTCGGGTTCCTCTTCGGGGGTGCGGTAGCCGAGGTCGCTGGCGATCCCGATCGCGGCGCGGCGCTGGTCGGGGTCGAGCGTGCTGAAGTAGCCGCCGCATGCCTCGCTGAAGCGGCACGCCCAGATCTCGTAGTCGGCGCGCCGACGTTGATGCTGTCGGCGATGGCTTCGAGGTCGCTGCGCAGTGAAGTGATGATGGCGGTCATAGTTATGTCTCCTTGTCGTCATGACAGTTCCTGTCGGTCCTGCGCCGTGCAGCCGGGTCAGGGACGCGGGGCTTGGCCGGCGCGCGAAGCGGGGAGTGGGGGAACCGATTTTGTCGTGGTTGGAGCGCAGCGGAGCGGAGCGCAGGCCGCGTCAAAATTGGGGGGACCGCTCATCCTTGACGCGGCTGTGCGGCGCAGGACATTCTGGGAGGACCGTGTGTGTTTTCCCCTCTCGCCGGGAGACTGCCGACGTGCGTAGCGCACGTCGCAAGGCGGCGGCCTTGTGCGGGACGCGAGCGAGGCGAGAGGGCGGCCCCGCGCCCGGTGACTGCGGGGTGCAACTTCTGCCCATGATCGCGGCAGCAGCGGCGAGCGGGTTCGATGCCCGCGAGGGGCTCTTCCGGCCTCGATTTTGGCGCGGCCGGATGATGCCTGGCGGGCGTGATCATATTGCCTGCGGCAGCGCCTTACCGGAGGGGGAAGGCGGGCGCGATTGTCGGTTCCGGCGCGCCCCGGCGGGGGCGATGTCGGGACCGGCAATCGCGCCCCGCCTGGCGTGGGGGGAACCGTAGGGTTTCCCCCACATACGCGGCGCAAACGACAAAGGGCCAGCGCCGGGGTTGGTCCCGTCGCTGGCCGCATCGTCCCTGCCAAGGAAAGGGTGGGGCGGCGCTGGTCCGCCCCTGTCTGGTTAGGGTATCATCCCCACGCCTGCCGCTTGGTATCGGCGGCGATAGGGGCTTGCCCGCTGATCGGGAAAGCGTGGGTGGGGACGTTCTTGCGCTTCAGTTCCTCAAGCAAGTTAAGCTGAATGCCGGTGCCTTGGCAGACGATGGCTTCAACCGGATTGAGGTTCAAAAGCTGTTCGTTGCGGCGGAAACCTGCGGACTTTCCGTAGCGGTTGGAGTTGGGCACGAATGCGACAAGGGGAACGCCGTTGTTCGCGGCCCATGCGGCGGCGATGGCGTCGCATCCCTTGCGCTGGCCGGTGGTGCAAAGGGTCATGCTGGGAATGCGGGCCTTGATCTGGTCGAGGCGGGCGTAAAGCTGTTGGAAATCGTGCCATTCCTGACCGCCGGAAAAGACGACGATAGGCCCGGTGGGATTGCGCTTCTCGCGAAGGGCGGTTGCCCGCGCCTTGAGGAAATCGGCCGATGCGATCTGGCTGGCGGTGGTGACGCTGGACACCTTGGAACCGCGCGCGGCGCTCCATGGCCTGCCGGTCTGCGAACGGTAGCAGTCGGCGGCATAGTCGCGCATGCATTCGATAGCGCTGCGCTGTTCCAGCTTGGTCTGCGCACGAAGCTGCAAGTCTTCCAGTTCGGTGGCGTAGATTTCGGACGGATCGGGGCGGCGGGCCATGTCCTGTAGTTCGCCGGAAAGCCGGTCTTCCTCGTTCGCCAGCTTCTGCGCTTCGTAGTGGAAGGAATTGACGATGCCCCATGCGATGGCCTGTGCGCTCGGCTCAAGGCGGGTATCGCGGAACAGGTCAAAGATGGTCGTAACGATGGCGTGACATTCGGCCTGCGCCTCTGCGGGTTCGGGCATGTCGAGTTCCTGCGGCGCGTCCCCGATTTCGAGGATGGAAAGCGCGCCTACGTCCCCGAATGCCTCGTGGAAGCTGTCGCAAACGGTGTCTTCGCGCATCATGTCGGCGATCTCGTTTTCGCGGTCGCGCTCCTCCATTTCCTTGCGCTGGGCAAGATCGGCCTTGCGCTCCTCGCGCATCCATGTCGGGCGCGGGTCGCTACCTTCGCCGTTGGCGTCGGCAATCGCCTTGTCGAGGTATTGCTTACGCAGGTCGGCGGGGTTGGTCCCCATGGCTTTTGCAAGGTCGGCAAAGCTGGTATAGCGCCGGTCATTCGTTTCCTTGGTCATCGTAACTCATCCTTTGGCAGGGGATAGCGATAGGGTCGGGAGAGGGGGCTAACCTCTCCCTTCCCGCTCGGGGGGCTTAGAAGGCGGGCACGAAGTCCTCGCCCTGATCGGCAAGCTGGCCGTCTTCGGTGGCGTTGCCTTCGCCGAATGCCTCGTCTGCCTTGGTGCGGCGCTGGCGGGTCTGGCGGGTGCCGTCCATGTTCTCGCGGCGGGCCTGCGGGCGGTTCCAGACCATCCGATAGCCGTCTTCGTCGTCGCCAAAGAGCATGACGGGCAGGGGTTCATTGAGGCTGGGGTCTTCCATGCGGCCATTGTAGAAAACTTCGCCGGTGGAATTGCTGGTCATCTCCCAAAGGGCACCGATCTGCACCCACTTGCGCGCGACGTTGAGGGCCATGATCTCGAACGCGGGGGCCTTTTCGTTGGCGCTCTCGACGGGGCGAAGACCAAGGCGGGGAAGGTCGACAGTCAGGGTTGCGACCGAACCGAGAAGCTGACCATTGACGAGCTTGAAGGAACCGATGTTCATGAGCATTACTCCTAGTTGCGGGGGCCTGTCCCCCTTGTCTTTGGTCCGGGGCCTTTCCCCTTCGCTTCCGACATCTTTCTTATACTCCCTCCCCCTAAAGCATTGAAGTTCATAGAGTTCTTGACAGATATTTACCGTGCATGGTGAACCTGAGCCGTTCTATTAGGCGCGGTAGCGCCTTTACCAAGGAACGTCGCCCGTCAGGGCCGTCATTACTGACCAACAGAGCGCACGGGGTGGGTTTGTCATTCACCGCACACGGAGCCACCTTCGCCTGTGTTCCAAGTGGCACGCCGGGGATCGCTCGATCAAAAGACGTCGCGCTGCGGCCTGGCGGAGCTTGCCGATCCGCGCTGGCTGTCTGCGATAGCGGACAAAAGCCAGCCAGCGCGGATTGGCTAGCGCAGCCTGGTCGGAGGCAGCTTTTGATCGAGCAACCCGGTGTGCGACGCCGGGACACTGGCGGGGGTGGCGCAGAGTGTGGTGAATGACCTGGCGCGAGGTTGGTGCCGGGGATCGGCGTCCTCGCCGGTCCCCGGCATGGACGAAGGCGTCGGCCGGTAGGCCGTCATCATCGCGGTGCGTCGTGGCGCGGGGCGCGGGACATGGCCTGTGGTAGGGTGCATGCGCGACGCCTGGGCAAGGGATCGAAGCCCGTCAGGGTGGAGACCCGTAGGGGCTTCATGAGCCGGAGGCGAGCAGAGCCCGGTCGCGCCCAGAGGGCGGGATGCCCCCTGCTGCCTTGGGGAGAGCCGGATGAGCCGCGATGGGCGATATCGCAAATCCGTCAAGCAAACCGGGCTCTGTCAACCGTACGTGTGCAAGCGGCCAATACGTTGATTCGACACTGGATTGCGGTAGTGTGCAATTGCAGCATGTGGAGGCGCACCTTGAGCGAGGATTCACCCGGCAGTTTGACGCGGGCCGACATAGCAGAGGCGGTTCATCGCAATGTTAAGATGTCGCGAGCGGAATCGCTGCTGTTTGTCGAAAGCATCATGGAGCACATTGCGCGAGCACTGGAACGCGGCGAGAATGTGAAGATCACCCATTTCGGGACGTTTGTTCTCAACGACAAAGGCGAGCGGGTCGGCCGCAATCCCAAGACGCTCGAAGAGGTAACGGTATCGGCGCGCCGCGTCGTTACCTTCCGAGCGAGCGGCGAGTTGAAGGACCGCGTGGCGGGCCTGTAGCTAGTGCGCCGCGGCGATCTGGTGACAAGTGTCCATAAGGGTAGCGCGCGCCGCGCGCGTGCCTTATGGGGCCGTTTGCGGCCCTGTCCATGCCCCCCGCGATGGGGCCGAAGCTCCCGGCGATCTCAGTCCCCAAAACTTCAATTGCCGGGAGCGCTCCGGGGGTTGATGGAGCGGGGATGAGCAAGTCCCAGACGCGCACGCCAGCGGCTACACCGGCGACCCGTTTCCTAAGCGAGGCGGGCATTTCCTACCGCGTAGCGGAATATGTCTTCATAGCGGGGACAGGCGATCTGGCGGGCGATGCGGCGAAGGCGATCGGCTTGCCGCCCGAACGGGTATTCAAGACACTGATGATCGAGGTGGACGGCGATCCCATGTGCGTGGTGGTGCCTGCCGACCGGCAGGTCTCCATGAAACAGGCCGCGAAGGCGGCGCGCGGCAAGTCTGCGGCGATGATGGACCCGCTGCGTGCGGCGCAGGTGACGGCGTATGTGAAGGGCGGGATCAGCCCGTTCGGGCAGCGTCGGCGCAGTCCGGTCTACCTGGACCGTTCGGCGCTGGGCTTCGACGAGATTGCGGTGAACGGCGGCAAGCGCGGGCTGCTGGTGCTGGTATCGCCGGAGGCGATGGCCGCGCTCGATGGTATCGCGGTTGCGGACCTGTGCTCGTGAGCACAGGTCGCCAGGCTCACTGGATGCCCCGCTTGCGCTCCCAGGGCTGGATCAGGAGCAGAGTGAAGCAGACCGGCACGAGGACGATCATGGCGATGTTGAACCAGCTCGAAGCGGGCAGGTCGGCCTGCGCGAGGCGCCAGGCGCCGAAGGCGAGCAGGAACGGCGCGCTGATCCACGGCCAGTTGAGGAGGAGGAAGCGGCACAGCCGCTGGCTCTTCGATAGCGGCCGTGCATCGGGATGAGGGAGCTTGAAGGCGCCCGCCATATCCGTGATGACGACGATCAGTACGGCAGGAACGATGGTGCACAGGAAGGCGAGCATGAAGGGTGTCACGAGGCACGTCCTTTATGGCAGGGGATCACGCGCAGAAAAGCGGATCGAGCGGGGCGGCGCAAGCGCTTCGCGGCCGGGATTACGGGCGGGGCCAAGGCCGGGTTACCGCGACACCTTTAAGTGCAACAGGGGGTCGGCTGGGGTCGAGTGTCGGGCCGGCAGGGAACAAGACTGCACTCATTCGCCGGGAGGCAGGTTGCCCGGTCAAATCCTAACGAGAGGTTAACGCGGTGCTGCACTGCGGCAAATGCGGCGATGCGGTGGTCGAGCGGCGATAGCGGGAACGATCCGATCGATACGCACCGCGAATAGATAGGTCTCGTACTAGATTTGTTCTCCGACATCGGTAGTCTCTCGCTTGGACTAACCGAAGGAGGACTTCTCATGAAAATGCGCGATGTATTGAAGAACTACGATTACGATCTGCCGCTGATGGACGTGCTCAATGATCCCGAGAAGTCGCAGACGATGCGCATGGTCGCGGCGGCGCTGATGGGTCAGGACCTGAACACGGCCTATTATGCGACGGTCGAGGTGCTGGAAGCCTACGAGCGGCTTCAGGCCGATTACGAGACCAAGGTGCATCCGGGCGAAGGCTTCGCGATGATGGAAGCGATCCTTCAGGATCGCAATCCACTCCAGATGCGGCTGTGGCACATGCTCGACGGTGCCTCGTTCGAGGTGGCGATCCTGGTGCTGAGCGAGGCGAAGCAGTTCGCCTACGACCGCGCGCGCATGTGCCGGGTGCTGATGAATGAAGGCCTCAGCGGCAAATACTGGACTTACGCATCGGGACTGGAAGGCCCGAATGCGCACGATCTGATGAGCAAGCTGGGGGTCTGAACCGTATTTGTCGCCAAAGGCTCAGGCGACCAGGGCGAGGATGGTTTCCGTGTTGTCGGGGATATCCCGCGAAACACGGAAAGGTTGAATGGGATTCCCGGTGCGCACGACGAACTGGTCGGCGCCGGTGGTTTCGCGAAGCTGGCAGGCGACGGCGTAGGCGTTGGAGAAATTCGACAGGCGCTGGCGTCGCGGCGAGAGCGGTATGGCAGTCATGAGTTGTCCCTTTTGGGTGATGTCCTTCGGGTGAAGTCCTTTTGGTGAAGTCCGGTGCGAGAGGCGCACGAACGATCCGGCCCTCATGTCCCTTCAAAGGGATGTGGGGGCCGGTTTCGTATGGGCCGTTCATCTTCGGTAGAGATATTCTCGTCCACCTGTAGGTAGGTAGCGAGGCCAAGCCACGATCCGTTACCGCCACGAAACTGGCGAACTACGTCGCCGCGATCCCAGTGGCCGCTGAAGATTCCGCGGCGGTTGATGCCGCCCACGGGCCGCGTGCGCGCGGCCAGAAGACGGGCGCGGCGGATGTCGCGATCGAGGTGCCGCAGTGGTTCCATGATAGTGATCCTTTCTGCAGGAGCGATCGCGCAGCGATCGGTCAGATTTCCATAAAGAGACGCGCAGAGGGCGGCGATCTGCGGGTCGCGGGCCCGCTATCGCCACCGAGGGTTATACCGGGCAGAACCTTGTTAGCATGCGAGGCTTCCTGGAATCGACGGGGGTCGTATCCGCTGCTACGGATGCGGCCCCGTTATCGTTTGCACTGGCGATTACATGTTGCGGGCAAGTAACGGGCTGCTAATGCCATCGACAGGCGGCAGGACAACGCGACCGTCCTGCCGCCGACTGTATCCTGCAGGCACAGTATTCATGCCTGACCTGTTTGGTCAGGAACAAAGGGCGTCGCCGCAACCAAATCCGATATCGCCGTCCTTTTGACAACCGGCACGCCTTGCCGTGGTGGATACACTGCCCAAGGCAGTGTATGTTGCGCTGCGGTACACTCGAGACGGTGGCACGGCCTCTCAGGAGGCAAACCGTTGTAACCGAAGGGCGCGACGCCGATGATCCCGCAATCGATCCTGTGTCTGTTCAACCGCCACAAGCCCGACTGGCATAAGACCCGGTGGGACGGTTTGCATTACGTTGGCGCCTGCACCGCGTGCGGCCGCGAGGTCTATCGCCGCAAGTCGAAGACCTGTCGGGCGATCGGCAGCGGTTGATGGATCACAGGTCCTCGCGCACCATGATCGTCATGACGCGGCGGGTGAGCGACGCATCGGCGGCATCGTCCGAGCCGTAGCGAAGATCGAGGTCGTAGGCGTCGATCGCGAAGTAGATGGTCTGCCCCTCGTACTCGACCTGGCTGCGATCGCGCTCACTCCTGTCGTCCTGGGGGAAGCGGTGCGCGCGAACGGCGGCGAGGATGCGCGCCTGCGCGACGATCTCGCTCATGCGCTCGCCGTTGCTGAAGGTCGCAAGGCAATTGCGGGTGATGACGGTCCGTGCAGTGCGGTCGAGGCCGAGCCGGCAGCGATCGTTCAGGCGACCGATGATCTCGGTGCGCGAGGCGTGATCGGCGGGTGTGCGTAACATCAGCGCGGGTACTCCCTATGTGCAGATATGCTTTATGCGGCGACGGCGCGGACGGCAGCACTGCCGTTCGGCAGCGCACCAGCATTGAAGCGCTCGAGCCAGTCGCGCATTGTCGGGCGCTCCTCGATCGGAATCGTGGCGGCTACGTCCTGGAAGCGGACGAGGTCGAGCGGGGCATCGCGCACGATGGTGTCGATCTCGGCATCAGGGAGCAGCTGCTCGTGCCGGATGAAATCGGTCATGCGCCCCGGCCTCGCGCGGGTGGATTTGCGCCACAGCCCCTCCACGGTATGGAGCCGCGGCGCAGCCCGCGCCTCGACGAGGACGATGAGCCGCAGGCACCAGCGCGGGAGTGCCCGAACCTCCGCCGGGGCCATTCCTATACACAGGAAACAGCTCGATTTTTCGCAAAAGGGCAGGCCCTCGGCTGCAATGCGGGCGATGCAGGCATCGCGGTCCCAGCCCCATTCCTGCAAGGGATAGCGGTAGGAATAGAGCGGATCGTCGATCGTCGCGGCATGGGCGGCGCGGGCACGGTCGCGTGACCCCGCATCGAAGCCGATCAGGCGCGTGACCTTCTGTCCGCGCGCCCAGGCATCGATCGCGGGTTGCCATGTCTTGAGGAAGGCATCCTGGGGTGCCTTCTTATATTTGAGGCTGCAGCTGGAGCCGCCGAGGCTTTTGCTCGGAAGGGTCGCGTTCGTGAGCGCCATTTCCAGGAGCGAATAGTAGGGCGGCCAGTGCTTGAAGCGCTTGGGCTGATAGCGCACGATCTCATGGCGAATGCCATGGCTTTTCATCCATGGGCCGATCACGTCGAGATAGGCGTAAGTCGAAGGCTTTTCCGTCCCGGTATCGGCGGTTATCACAATTTCCGGCTTCTCCCCCCTGCTCACCAGCTCGATCAGGAGCGCGGTGGAATCGACGCCGATGCCGTAGGCAAGGGCGACAGGCGGACGCGGCATGATGATCGAGGCCATGTCACGCGCCCTGGGAGGCATCGGCCGCAACGTCGTCGGCGGCTTCGTCATCTCCCGTCACCACGAGCGGTGGGATGGCAAAGTCGGCGGCATCGAACCATGCGAGCACCGCCTCGATCGAGCCCAGTTGCTTGATGGCGGCGCGGCCGATCAGCACGGTGTCGCTTTCATCGACCGGGTAAGGCTGCGGCTCGCCCTCGCCGGTGAAGACGACACGCTCCGATCCCCATTGGCCCGAACATCCGCCAGACCAGCGCGCGAAGGGCAAGCCCATCTCGATGCAGGTTGCCTCGAGCGCATCGAAGCGCCCCCATGCCACCTCGTGGGCATAGAGGCGTAGCGACTGGCCCTCCTGCCGGTGTTCGGGCGCGAAGTCCTCGCCATCCCACTGGATGGCAAGGGCCTCGGCGCCGATAAGCGCGACAAGCCGGGTGTAATCGGCAGAGCCGATTGTTCCGCCGATTTCAATCGACGCGGACACGCGATCGACCATGGGCCGGATCTCCTGAAAGGTGTGGTTTGGTGGCGACCGCGCTCAGGCGAGGTCGTGTGCGATGAAGTCCGCAATCTCAGCGGCACCGTCCGGCCAGTCGCGAACCACGCGCTGCGCCTGCGGCAAATCGGCCATGTCGGCGATCTCGTAGTCGTCGGACATATGTGCGAAGTCAGCGGGATCGTATTCGTCGCCTCGGCAATACGTGCCGTCCGGCCAGATCATCAGGATGTTCGCCTGCAGGGACGTGTCCGTAGCGGACTGGACGGGTGAGACCTGCGGGTACGCGTGGGGGTGAGAGGCCATGAAAATCTCCATCGCTTGATGCGGACAGGGACCATTCCCCATCGTCATCCTTCGCTTTCCCTCTCTCCGCCGATACTCATGGGAAGACGCGGGATATTCCCTCAGCCGCCCTTTGACGCGGGTGCCGCCGCGTCCAGCGCGAGGATCTCGGGAAGGCTTTTGGGTGTCGCCGCGCGCTTGCGGCGGCCGAAGGCCAGCCCCTGCTTTGCCGCATACTTGTGGACCGCTGCGGCCTTGCGCCCGAGCGCATCGGCAAGGTCGCGAATGTCGATGGCGCGGGCATGCGCGATGGTGAGCGCGGCCTTGTCGTCCTCGCTCCAGGGGCGCTGGTAGCCGTGCGAAAGACCGAGCAGATTTGCGCGGGTGAAGATCGCGGCCCTGCTGCGCCCCATCGCGCGGGCGAGGTCAGCGGTGGGCACGCGCCCATAGTCACGGCGCAGCCGATCCAGATCGGCCTCGGACCAGTCCGGGCCGGTGCGCCATCCCGCCCGGTTGGCGTGGGTGCCGGTGAGCCCGAGGTATCGGGCGCGCCAGCGGATCGAGTGCGCACTGCGCGAAAGGCCCCGTTGCAGGTGCGTCAGACTCTGACCGCTCGCATAGGCGGCCTTCAGCAATTCGTTCTCCTCGGCTGTCCAGGCGCGGCCCCAGCCCTTGCCCTCGCCGATCTTGCGCATGATCGCCTTCATCGCGCTCTTGCTGCGCGTCGTGTGACCCTCCTGCCCCAGCATCTGGCCGATCTCGGTATAGGAGTGCCCCGCTTCCTGAAGCGCGATCATGCGCTCGATCTCGGCAGCGCTCCAGTCGCGGGGCATATGCTTGTGGCGCTGACCGAGCAGGGCCGCGCGCGCCGAGACCCCGTAATGGGGCCGTCCGATCAGAACGGCGATCTCGGCGATGGGGATGCCGGTCTCGTAGCCGGAGCGAAGCTGGGCATCCTCCCATGGCATCTAGGGCGGCGCGCCGGTCCGGGCAAGTCCAAGCAGCGCGGCGCGGGCATAAGTCGCCATGCAGGAACGTCCAAGGTCGGCGGCGATGCCGGCGGTCGCCTCGTCACCGTAGCGCCGGATCAGTTCCTCGTCCTCCAGCTCGTTCCATGGCCGCTGCGAATGGCGGCGAAGCCCGAGTACATAGATACGGTCGCGCACCCCCTGCCTGCCCCGGCCAAGAACCTCGGCGATCTCGGTGACGGGCACGTCATCGGCAAAGAGACGGCGCAGAGTGGCGATCTCATCGGGCGTCCAGGCATCCTTGCGCCATGTCATCTCGCCCGGCGCTCCGGCAGGAGACAGGGGCGGAAGGGGCAGCGACGCGGGGCACGCGACCAGTTCGACGACGATCGGCGTGTCGTCGGGATCGATTGCCATGGTCATGACAGTCTCCTTCAGGCGGGGGGTCAGGGCAGCGCGACGACGGGTACGTCGGCGATGCGGGCGCGCAGGCGAGCATGAAGCCGCGCCATGCGGTCATCGCCGCGCGGCATGGTGTCGACGGCGGCGATGGCGGCGAGCAGGTCGAGCGCGCGGTCGACGGCTTCGGCCGGGGTATCGAGGTGGCGCGCGAGTTCGGCGGCGGTGGTCGCGTTGGGGGCGATCCGGCGCAGGGCAAGGCAGATCGCGGCCGCGACCGCGCGGCCTCGTCGAGGAGAAAGGCATCGAGCGCGCGGGTGCCGCGCAGTTTCAGTGCATCGCCGCGTACCGGGGTGGTCTCGCGCAAGCCGTCGAGGTCGAGCAGCCGCGCGGCCTCGGCGCCGTCGATATCGGCCGCGCCGTGCAGCAGGGGCGTCGCGCCCAGATGCTCGGTGATGGTGGGATCGATGCGCGCCAGCACCGGCTCGGGCGCAAGCGCGGGACCGAAGGCATGGAACTCGCCTGCGGCAAGCGTGCGCAGCTTCTCCGATTCCGCACGCGAGAAGCCGAGGATATCGGCAGCGCGGGCGACATCGCGGTCGAAGACGTTGATGCCGATGAGGAAGTTGTGCAGCTCGCTGATCACCGAGGCCGAGAGCTTGGCGAGGCGCTGGGTGGCGATGACCGGGGCGATACCGCGCTTGCGCCCCCTGGCGCACAGGTCGGTCAGCGTCGCGACGCCGAGGCGGCGGATATCGGCGTCGCGCGCGGTGCCCGCCTGGTGGGGCGCGAGCAGATGGCCCTCGTCGATCACGACGAGCACGGTGTGCTTCCAGTCCTCGCTGGGCGCGCCGACGAGCCCCGCGAAGAAGGCCGATGCCTTGACGATGCGCGCCTCGGGATCGAGGTCGGTGAGGCCAAGGTGGAGCGCGATGCGGTGGCGCCGCGCGCGCAGGGCGGCGGCCGTCAATCCGTCGGCGGCGATCTCGGCGGCCTTGAGGGTGGTCGCGCCGATGTGCGCGGCGAGGTTGCCGAACTCGCCTTCGGGATCGACGATGATCGTCTGCACATAGTCGAAGGCCTCCTCGACGATACGGCGCAAGGTCCGGCTCTTACCCGCGCCCGAGCCGCCCTGGACCAGCATGCGGCCCGCCAGGAGGCGGTCGAGGTCGAGATGCAGCGGCCCTCGGGAGTGTCGGCCGATCGGCACGGCGTTCGCCGCCGGGGCGGCCGCATCCGGCGGAGCGCCGGTGGGCGCAAACGGGGTGACGGTGTTCATGGCGGATCTCCCGGTGAACGGGCGCGCATCATCATGCGCCCCGCCCTTTACCCTCCTCCTCCGCTCTCACGGCCTCAGGAACAATCGGGATAGGTGGCCGCTGTCGGGCGCTTTCCAGTGCAGCAAAGCCGCGCCACAAGTGCGCCTCGGCATCGATCAGGTGGTCGAAGGTACGGGTCTCGTTACCGATCGTGACGCTCCAGCGCTCGCCATGGGCTTCGATGAAACCGCAGCTATAGATGCGCCCTGGACTGTCGTGCGCGGCTTCGGTGCCCGGTTCAGAACCCAACTCGCATCCGGCGCGGATCAGGCTCGCGACATGGACGCCGCTCATGCGCCAGATATCGAAACGTGCGCCCTCCTCGCTTGCGGTGAGGTAATGGGCCTTGGCGATCGTCCATGCGGCATCGGCGTGCGCAATGTCCTCGCCGATCCCGGCAGCACGCTGCGCCGGGCTCAGCATCGGTGCGCGCTCGGTTTCCCACGCCGCCAGCATCACCATGTTGGCGTCGCAGTGATCGTGCGAGGCGCAGACGAAATCGGCATTGCGACGGTTGGCGAGCCGCATGGCGCGCCACTGCGCCGGGGTCAGCTCGATCATGAGGCCGCGCGCGAAGGCGCAGGCGAGCCGCTCGCGCGAGGCGTGCTCGAGTGCGGCGTTCCAGTCTTCGCCTGCGTGAATCTCCGCCATGTCGTCGTCAGGACTGCGCCGAGTCAGTAGGAACCGGGCGATGCCCGGAACCTCGCGCTGCGCGGAATCGGGATGGTCGATCCAGATCTGCACCGGCTCGCCCATCGGCCCGATCGCCACCTGGAAGCTGGGCGCGGTGTCGTTATGCCAGCTGGTGTCGATCCATCCTGCGCGGGATCGCCGATCAGCGCCTCGGCGCGTTCGCGCGTGAGCGGTCTCGGGGCCGCATCGGGCAACGTCCACGCATAATCGTCGCCGCTGACGAACCCGGCCTCGGGGTCGAGGACGACGATCGCGGCCTCGGCCGCTCCGGGAAGCGCGCGGATCTGCGCCAGCACATCGCCCGCGGTGCCGGCATCGCTGTCGGCGAGGATGATGAGGCGGCGTGACCACCGGGTCGGACGGGCATGGTCCCCGGGTTGCGGCCAGCTGCTCGGCAGCGGCCGCCCCGGGATGTTCACGACATCGGGGGTGCGCCGGTTGTCGGCGCGCAGCGCGGCAAGGTTGCTGCGGCGTGCGGCATCAAACAGGTCATCGCGGTTGCCGCCGCCATCGGCGAAGCCGCGATCGTAGGCGGCCAGCTGCTCGGGCGTTCGGCGCGCATCGAGCGAAGGGCCATAAGGCGAGCCGCTATGCGCTCCATACCAGCCCCAAGCATAAGTCACGGCCTCGTTCCAGTCATAGCCGTGCAGGTCGCGGCCCCTGAGGATCGCAAGATCGTGATCGGCGATCTCGCCGCGTGCGGCCTTGCCGTCCATGAAGGCGAAGTTGCGTGCGCGCCGCTCGCGCTCACTCGCGGCGGCGATGGCGTCGTTGAAGGGTTTCATCGCCGTGACCCGGACCTTCAGGCGCGCCATGCGCGCTTCAAGCGATGCGCCGGGGGGAAGATCGGGCCATGCCTGCCAGATCGCAGCGAGGGTCTCGGCCTGCTCGATCGGACGCCCCCGCGCGATCCAGCATTGCGGATCGGCGGGGTTGAAGGTAACGGCGGGGGCGGCGGCAGTAGTCATGACCGTGCCAGCGGCGACATGAAGGCCGCCTCCTCGGTGACCGGGAGCCGGGTCGCAAGGCCGCGCCCGATCGCCTCGCGATAGGCGACGGCGATCCAGAATTCGTCGGGGTGCCCCTGATAGTCACGGCCGACCAGGCGGATGCTGTCGCCATACTGCTCGATGCGTTGGCCGCCATAGGACACCAGCACTTCGCCCTGCGTGACGCTGAAGCGTTTGGGCTCGATGGTCACCAGCGCGGGATCGAAAGGCGATATGGCCTGATCGACAGGTACCGGAATCGCAGCCAGCGCCTCGCGCAGCAGAGTGGACGTCGTGTGGAAAGCAGGGCCATCCCCGGTGATGACCACGTAGCCGCCGCCGAACTCGTCACAGCGCAGCTTGTCCGAGGTGCAGGACCATTCGAAGCCGCAAGGCAGCGCGGATTTGCAGGCGGCATGGATCAGATTTGCCACGGCCTCGATGCCGAACTGTTCGCCGCTGAAGGTGACCTCGCAAACGCCGCAGGAGTCAGCATCGCCTACGTGGATGTCGCAATCGAACATCGGCCAGGAAGGATCGTCGAACAGCTCGAGGAAACTGCCGAAGTGGTTCGGCCCCTTGGCGGGGAACAGGGTGATGAAATCGTGTCCGAGTGCATCGAACGAGATTTTCAGGTCCGTGTCACTGTGATTGTCGGTCAGCAGTTCGCTTGCGCGCTCGGCCTTGGCGAGCATCGCTGCATCCTCCGCGCTCATGAAAAGGCTGAAGGCGGCTTTGACGTAGGAATTGGACATGAGGGGTGCTCCTTCAGGCAGGATCAGGCAGCGAGGCGCGTGCGGGCGGCCTCGGCCGCTTCGGGGAAGGCGGCGGTAAGGTTGGTGTGAACCCTCTCGAAATCGGGAATGGCGAATGTGCCATCCGGCCTCGGTCGGGAGACCAGCAGCGCGCCGATCACCAGTTCGCTATGCTTGCGGCGCGGGACCGTGGCGACGCAGCCGTCATATTCGACCGGAGGAGAGAAGCAGGCCGAGATCCAGCTGGACAGGCCCTCTTCCACGGCCTCGGCATAGGCGGCTACCGCCGGATCGGCTTCATCGTCGATGTGCAGCACCAGCGTGCGATAGGTGCCGAAGTCGTGGTGGTTGGGGTATGACGCGAGGCGGCACCCTTTGGGCGGCAGGCCATGAAGCGCGATCACCGCCAGCATGTAGGCGTTCACCTCGAAGGCGTCACGCGCGCGAAGTCGGGGGTCTGGCCAAGCTGCGCGCACGGCTCGTTCGCCGCGCGCCGCCAAGATCGATATGATAGGGCATGGGCTTCTCCGTCGATCCCAAATGGATCGACAAGCCCTCTCCCCCTCAACTCAAAGGCTATGGGATGCCTTGGGAAAATATTTGGGGATCAGCGGTAGATGTCGCTGCGATGGCCGATCGTCAGCACGAGAACCAGCAGCCTGCCGTCCTCGATCTGGCACACGAGCCGGTAGTCGCCGACCCGGTAGCGCCAGCGCCCCGCCATCGGGCCGGTGAGCGCCTTGCCGGAGGCGCGCGGATCTTCGCTGGCCGCCACGCGCTCGCGCAGGAAGGTGACGATCCGCTTGGCGGTCTGGCGATCGAGTTTGGAAAGGGACTTTTCTGCGGACGAGGACAGTTCAATCCGCCAGGCCAAGCCGCTTCTCCACATCGTCGAGCGAGCTGGTGGTCTCGCGACCGGCGCGGATATCCTCGAGCACCTTGTCCGAGAGGTAGATGTCTTCCATGTCCTCGATGCCGCGCTCGATGATCTCGCGCAGGTAATAGGCCTTGGTCCGCCCGGTCACGGACGCGAGGTGATCGAGCCGTTGCTCGACATCGGGGGCAAGACGCACGGACGTCGCCATGGCGAGGGTCTCCTTTGAATACGGGTATTCACTCTATCACATGCGATGCTGCGCGTCACTCCGGCTCGATGCTGAAGTCCCAGCCATGGACGTCGAGCAGTTCGCAGGCGTTGCGGTCGTAGGCGGTGAAAGTGGAGTCGAGGTCGGTTCCGGGCCTGACCAGCAATTCGAGCGTATGCATCGAACTGTCAGCGATGACGGCATGCGTGTATCCGGCCTCGCGCGCCGTCGCCTCGTTCCGGACGGTAGCCGTCTCATGGGCGATGAACGGCTTTGCCGCCCGCTGTGCCGGCCCGTCGAACGTGCCGAGCGTGCGCAGGCGGTCGGTCTCCAGCGTCGCGCCGATATCGCCCGGCAGATCCACAAAGGGCGCAGCGATCTCGATCGCGGCGGCGGCGGTGGGCAGTTCGCCCGGTGCGGTGCCCTTCCAGATGAAGGCCCATTCCTCGCCGTCGATGCGCGGATGGGGCTGCATCACCTGGACGAAGAATGTGCCGAGTGGCCGGTCCCATCCGATGGCGACGGAACTGGCAACGTCCTTGCCGGGCAGGACATGACGGCTCATGATCGGCTCCTTTGCGAGGGATCAGTTTTCGAGAGTGCCCCATTCCGGGTGCCAGGGCCTCGGGAAAGGGGCGAAGCGCACCACGCCGGTGACCTGAGTGATACCAGCGGCGGATAGTTCTTCGAGATGCATCACACAGGAGAACGCCTCGGCCATATCGGTCTCGAGGAGGTGGTCCAGCATGGTGGCCTCGAAGATGTCCCGGTCGGTCATGGCCGTCCAGTCCAGCGCATCCATGAAGCCCTCGCGCCGTTCGACATAGCGCTCGAGGCGCGCGGCATCCGCCGTGACGATGGCAATGGCCTGATCGATGTGCATGGCCGCCTCCTCACGCTGCGAGTGGCCGGGCGGAGTCTGGCGCCGGAGCCATCGGCATCAGCGCCGGGACCGGCATGCCCGCGGGCATCGGCAGGACCGGCGCCGGGGATGACGCCGGTGCCGGGACGATATCGGCAAGCCGCAACTCGCGCTTCAGCCGCGCGGCGAAGCGTTCGGCCCTGATGAAGTCCGAGATACGCGCAAAGCGCAGGCGTTCGCGTGCTGCGGGGCCGCGCTTCGCGAAGTAGCTGACCTCGTTGTCCTCGTGGAGTGGGCCGATGGCGATGGATGCCTCGATCTCGGGAGAGGTGAGCACGACGCTCCCGGAAATCGCCGCGTCGCCATAGTGCGAGGTGACGTTGTAGCGGCCTTCGGAAAGATCCAGCGCGATCGCGAGGCGGCGCATGGCCTGGCGCGCGTCACGGTGGAAGCGGTCCTTGGCCGCCTTGTCGTGAGACACACCGCGCAGGGCAAGGGCCAGCAGTGCGGGATGGCGATCCAGCTCGGCGATGCGCCGCGTGCAGGCACTGCGCAGCGCTGCCTCCTCGCTCGCGGCCTCGGCAAGGCGGCCGAGATGACGCGCGAGCAGGAGAAGGGCGGGGTCGTTGTCGGGGCCGATACCGGCGACGCGGCAGTCCTCGATGCCCCGGTTGATGGCGTGAAGCGCGGCGGTGAGGCTGGTCAGCGCGCTGGGATCGAGAGCCTGGTGGTGGCGGAACGGCACATCGTAGGACATTGCGAGGCACTTTCGGGCAAGATCGGGCGCATCCTCACGCCCGCCCTTCCCCTTCCCCCTCCGCTCCCGTGCCTTGGGGGTGCAGAGGGAAAATGGTGCCTCGATTCAGATCAGGTTGTTTCGCTAACAACCTCACGCCACTGATGGACGAGAGCAATGAGCTCCTCGCGCCGACCGAACTGATCAGCATAGATCGCCTCGGGATAAGCCGCGAGAAAACCGACGATCCTTGCGATATCGAGACCGACTTCCCGGTCGAGTCCGAACAGGTCGGCGATGGGAAAATGCCCCCAGTCGTCACCGTTCCACCAAGCGAGCAGAAAATTCGCGACCCGCTTCGATTGCCCAGTATCCGAGCGGGCGACATCGATAAGGCGATCAAGGGCAACTTTCGCACTTGCGACATCGATCGAGATTGCGGTCATGGCAGATTGTCCTGATTTGCATGATGTATGGCACCGCGAAAATCGCGGTTAAGTTGAAGACGCGGTCCAAGGGTTGATGGTGTTGATTTTTGCGGCCAGGAAGGGCGCTGTATCTCGCGTCGCAATGACAAATCCACGCGATGCCGCGATAGCCGCGATATAACCGTCCGGCGTCGGGAAACCACGGCCCGCAGCCCTAGCGACAACAGCAAGATCGGAATACTTGAATGCCGCCCGTTCGTCGAACGGGAGTATCTTACCGAAGAACAGCTCGATCGTCCGGGACATCGCTTCCTCCAGCGATTGTCGCCGCTTGCCCTGTGCCAGTATGGAGATGCCAAACCGGATCTCAGCAATGGTCACGCTCGTGATGAACAGCGTCTCGATCGGCTGTTCGTCCAGCCAGGTGGATACCGCCCGCGATGGAGCAGCCTTTGTCATCTCCGATATGACGTTCGTATCCAGAACAATCATTCGTCGAGAGCCATCGGAGCGGCAGGAGTGCGTTCTCCAGCGTTTGCAAGAACTGCAGCTTCTTCGTCGGTAATTCCTGCAGCTTTCCAGATTCCGGAGAGAGCCTGTCCCAAGCGGGGACGGCCTTCAGGCTTCACCGCACGTGATAGAATGTCCCGAATCTCGGCTTCGGTACTGCGCCCATGCAAGGCGGCCTGCGCCTTGAGCGCACGATGGACGTCGTCAGGAATATTACGAACTGTCAGGGCCGGCATGAGAAAGCATCCGTTTGATGGCATCTTGTCGAAATGATATCATGCGCGCGCTGGCGCCGTCAATTCGGGAAGCGCCGGACTCTCCAGCTCGGCCATGAAGCCATCGGGATCGATGAACATGGCGAGCGCGCGCAGATACTCGGCATAGGCGAAGCGCGAGACCTCGCTGTCGAACTCGTGGCGCGTGGCGGTGAGCACGCTGCGATATTCGCAGGCGAGTGTTTCGCCGTTGGCGCGGATGGTATCGGCGAAGGCGCGAAAATGGCGGTAGCGCATGAGCTTTACTCCATGAGAGTTCGCCTTTCCCTCGCCCTCTCCCCTTCCGATGCCCCGGATGTCCAGGATTTCTCGGGTCGCTGGGGCACCGGCGCAGAGAGGGTCAGCGCCGCCCCGGCTTCGCCTCGCAGGCAAGCCGCTCGCCGGCGACGCCACTTGGCCGGTTCGGTAAAGCTGCCCGCGTGCGCGCCGCGCTTTGCAGCACGGGCGGCCTGATAGGCGGCCATGTATCGGCGCGCCTGTTCGGGCCGGCCCTTGAGGTAGCCGGTCACCGGGATCGCAAGCCCCGCCGCGATCATCGCCTCGCCCAGGTCGCGCCCGCCGATCTCGACGGTGCCCACCGGGCGGCCATAGCTGGCGCTGCCGGTGAGGCGGACCGTCGCGTTACCGGACTTGAGCAACCGCGAGGCATAGTCCTGCGCCGCCTTGCCGCAAGGTCAGCAGCCCGAAGCGGTGGCGCACAGCTGCTTGCGCTCATAGGCATCGGCGCCGTGCAGGCGCACATCGAACGACACGGTGTCGCCGTCGATCGCGCGGCCTCGGGCGACGATCGCGGCGGCGCGGGGATCGGCAGGTTCACGCGAGACGGCGGCATCGCAGGCGGTGAGCGCGAGCAGCGAGACGAGGATCAGGCGCATGCGGCATGCTTCTGGCCTGCGACTTCAGGGCTGGTGGTGGGGCTGCTCAGCGGCGCGACATCGCCGCGATGCTCGATGACGCGCCAGGGCTGAAGCGGATCGAGGGTGGCGACAACCGAGACGGCAAGGCCCTCGTCGGCCATGTGGCCCGCCACTCGGATCGCATGCGCGCGACTGCACAGCACAGCCCGCAAGGGTGACAGAAGGGGCGAGAAGGTTCGGATCGGGATCTGTGTCATGGGACCGCCCTTGCAGATGTGGTGGAGGAGGCAAAGACGGTGCGATGCACGCGGGTCTGCACCGCCACGCTCCAGTCGCGCTCCCGAAAACCGGTGATCCGATAGCGGCCATGGCCGTCCGGAACGCGGAAGGTGATCGAGCGGCCACGCTTGACGACGATGAACTCGCTGCCCTCGTAGCCGTCGGTGAAGGTCACCGGCTCGGCGAGCCGGATGCGCATGCCGTCCTCGATCTTCCGGGAACGGCGCTGGAGGTTGGCGCGGCAACGTCGCCGCCAGTCGAGGGCATATTCGTTGTCGGTCGGCGTCAGCAGGTCGAGGATATGGGCGGGGCAGCCATCCTCGCATGGCCCCATTTTTTCGCTCAAGTCCTTGTACCCGAAGTGGAGATTGTCCTTGTCCCCCGGGTTCCACCGCACGAGGCAGACGATGCCGAGCACTTCGGTTATCTCGCCGTTGGCGCGGTACTCCGCGGCGGCGTAGTAGACCCTGTTGCCGGGGCAGGAGGAGGCGAGGACGCGCGCGCTGTGCGCGATGCCGTCTTCTCCCGCTTCCCAATCGAAGGTGAACTGGGCGTCGAGCCAGGATTTGGCGGTAGCGTGCCCGCCCATGTGGTGACGGTTCATGTAAAGCCAGCCCATGGGGCGGTCTCCTCAGGTGATGGTGATGGGTCATGCCGCCGCCCTCATCGGCTCGGCCGTGTCTTCGCAATCGGCACGGCTGAAGGCGGCGAGGTAGGCGAATGCCTGCTCGGCCTTCGAAGCGGCGGTGAAGATGGCGCTGTGATCGCTCCGGAGCACGTCGATCCAGTGGCCCAGGTAACTGGCATGGCTGTCGTGAAGTTCGCTCGGCAAGCCAAGCTCGGCGCAGATCGACGCTGAAGTCAGTTCGGCGCAGAGTTCCTCCATGCAATAGGCCGCATCGCCGAACCGCTTGCCGAAAGTGCGGTTGAGGCGCGTTTCATTTCCGCTCCAGTGCGCGGTCTCGTGTCCTCTCGTCGAGGCCAGCAGATCCGCCGAACGGAAGCTGCCGGGATGGGGGAGCTGGATGTAATCGCCACCCGGATCGTAGTAGGCGCGGTCCCCGCCCCAGCGCAGTTCAGCAGGGATCGGCGCGAAGAAGGCATCGATCGCCGCCTGCCGGTGCGAGAGCAGCGCCGGGGTCGGCGGCACGTCGCGCGCATAGTAGTAGCGCGGCAGGCCCTCCACTTCGTCAGCATTGTAGACCCAGTAATGGCGCAGGAAGCGGATCAGCGCGCCGGAAGTCTTCTCGCCCATGAGGCCGGGAGCACCGGCCTTGCGGAAGCTGGAGGCATAGATCGACATGGCGGGAACAGCATCGCGATGGACATGGCCGCCCAGCTCCCCGGCCTGGCGCGCGGTCATCCAGTAGCGCGAACGATAGCCGCGCGCGTCGGCGATCGCCCAGAGCCAGAGGCAATTAATGCCATGGTAGGCGTGCCCTCATGGCGCAGCGGGCGGCCGCCCTCGCCGGTCAGCGACCAGGGCCGGGTCCAGGGCTTCGTTCCCGCCTCGAGGCGGGCAATGATCATGCGGGTGACCTCGCGCGCGATATCGCGAGAGGAACGCGGGGCGGATGCCGGGAGCCGTGCCGGCGCGGTAATGGACATGGCGCACTCCTGCGGTTAGCAATGCGGTCGGCACCGGCCCGGGAACTCTGCCGGGGGGAGAGACGGCGTGAGACCTGTCAGGACAGTGCGGGAGGCTTACTCGGCGGCCTCGGCCCATTCGCTCACCGCGTCGTCGTCGCCGAAGACATGCGGGCTTTCGTCATCGAGGCCATCCGCCTCGTCGTCGATGGCCTCATGCCCGTCCATCGTGCCGTCTTCAGTGTCGCCATCGTCGGGATCCTGCGTTTCGGCACCGTCAGTGGCAAGCACCGCCAGGGCCTCCTCGTCGTCACCCTCATCGTCGCCGATCAGTGCAGCGAGATCGATGTCCGTATCGGTGTCGTTCTCGACGCCGGCAGTTTCGCCCTCGGCCTCGGCCTTGGGCAGCGTCACCGGGAAGCGCATCGCGGCGGGCACCCAGGCAAGGGCCGCTTCCTTCACCTCGGCCTCGATCACGGCCTCGCCGGCGAACAGCTTCTCGCACGATGCCGAGATCTCGCCCTTCTTCTGGCTGGCATGACGGCCCGAGAGCGCGGGACCGCCGACGTCGTCGAGCAGCGAGAGCAGCGCCCCCTTGGGAATGCGGTCGAAGAAGTTCTCAGACGTCGGCCGCCACCAGCTGGCCACATCGATATCGAGGATCGTCGCGAGCCGGTTCTGCAGCGCGTTCTGCCGCGTGGAATGGCTTTCCTTGGCCTCGAAGGACTTCGCCACGATCCAGGCCAGCCATGCCGCCTTGGCCTCGTCGCCCAGCATGCGGAACGCCTCGAAGCGGGTCACCATGTCACCGGATTCGGTCCAGCTGGCATCGAGCCCCTCATGGACCTCGGCGAGGTAATCGCGCGCGCGGGCGCCGGGCACGCTATTGGCCAGAACCGGGTCCTGCGGCGACGGCGCGCGGATCGTCGTTCCGTTGTACGAGGCCCCGGCATGGCCCTGGTCGGCCATGACGAACAGCATGTAGTCGAGCGCCAGCGCCGGATTGGCGATGATCGAAGCGCCCAGCACGTCGCGGCGCTGGACCGCGAGCTGGTCGAGCAGCACCTGGCTCATCGCCTTGCCGCCCGGCGCCGCCGCTGCCGGATCGACCTCCTCGGCCTTGCCGCGGCCCTCGGCGATGCCACCGCCACGCGCGGGGCCTTCCTCGATGCGGAAGGTCGGGGTGCGCGCCACGATCGCGCCGTCGCCGTCGATATAAGGGGCATCGTCACCGTCACCGGCTTCGCCGCCCTCGCCCGGTTCATCGCCGGCCTCGTCTTCATCATCGACCAGGGTGACGCGCAGCGAGGTCTCGGAGTAGTAGGTGTCGTCCAGTTCCATGGTGCCGTCGTTCTCCAGCGTCAGGAACAGGCCGACGCGCGGGGTCAGTTCGGGGGGCAGCAGCGCAGGACGATGGAAGCGCAGCGTCTGCACCTCTTCGCCCAGCGCCTCGTATTCGGCATTGAGGGCGTCGTAAGCTTCCTCCTCGATCTCCTCGTTCTCCATCTCGGTCTCGATGACGCCGGTACGGGTATCGATCTCCTCGATCCGGGCGGCCTGCTCGGCCGTCAGCGCCGCCATCGGCAGGTCGACACGGTGAAGCCCGCGTGCCGCTTCCCAGACCGAGCCCCCGGCGATCGGCCTGATCCAGGCGAGGCCACGTTCCTCGCCGATGCGCGCGGCTTCGGCTTCCATCTTCGCCGCAGCCAGCGTCTGCGCGATCTCGGGATTGAGCCAGCTGTCGCCGGCATCGCTGAACAGGTCGCGATCGACCACGCCGCCGGCAGCCACATAGGCGTCCTCGCCGACCAGCAACGCGACAGGGTCGGTGGACTTCATGCTCTCGTTGGCGATCACCCGGCGGATCGTGTCGGGGCCGTAGTAGCTGGACTTGCCGTAGCTGTTCCACACCATCATCTGGCGCTCGTGGCTCTGGGTCGAGGCATAGGCCTTGGCGAGGTCGAGCGTGATCGTGCCCTGGGCCAGCGCCTCGAAGATGGGCTCGGCGAGATTGGCGAGGCGCAGGCGGCCTTCGACGAACCGGCGCGAGATGCCGAAGCGCTTCGCCACCCCGTCGATATCGCCGTTCTCTCCCAGGAAGTGCTGGAAGGCCCGGCATTCGTCGGCAGGAGACATCGCCAATCTCTGGAAGTTCTCGGCCAGCGAGGTTTCCGAGAGCGTCGCATCGTCGCCCGAGAGCGTCATCACCGGCACGTCGTAGTCGGCCGCCACGATATCGCCGCGCTCGGCCAGCAGCATCAGCGCGCGGTAGCGGCGGCTGCCCGCGATCACGGCAAACGCGCCGCGCGGCTTCTTTACCGGCGTCACGATGAGGTTCTGCAGCACGCCGCGTGCGAAAATGTCGGCGGCGAACTGTTCGATCAGGTCATCGCCCGCCTTGCGCACGTTGATGTCGGAGAGGATCAGCCTGGCGAGTTTCACGGTCTGGATCATGGGGATATCACCTTCTTGGCACTGTTCGGACCAATTCCCGAACACCCCGCCCCTTCCCCCTCCCTCTCTTTGGGCCCCGGGAAGTCGTGATATCGCTGTGATCCTATGGCATGCTCAGGTGCTTGCTCGGTGCTGAGTGCCGTTCGGGGATTTGCGGCTCACGCGAGCCTCATGGCGCAGCATGTGCTTGCGCAACGTGCGGTTGATCTCGGTCTGGTAGCCCCCATCGGAGTGTTCCTTGAACCAGGCGATGACGTCCAGATCGAGCCGCATGGTCACCGACTTCTTGAGCGGCTTGTAAAGGCCCGGACGGTGGGCATGGTCCCAGTTGGCCTCCGGCGCCTCGGGAATGTCGTGCGTGTCGATCTCGTCGTCTGCCATCGCCTGAAGCGCGGCCAGCTGCTCACGCTCGGACTTATCAAGATTCTTCTTCATACCGTCTCCTTTCGTGAGGCGTTGCCTTTCGGGCGCTGATGATCCGTATCCGGTTGTCGCTATCTGGATCTGGATAGCTGTGCACGACCAGGACGATAACCGTGCCCTGCACCGCACCGATCGCATGGAAGCGTTCCTCACCATCGACCGTTCGGTCAGGGATGATGACGAGGAAAGGATCGTCCCACACCCGCTGGGCGAGCGGAAACCCGATCCGGTGCTTGCGCAGATTGATCTCGGCTTTCTCCGGGTCCCATTCGAACCGCACATCATCTCCATATGTATTGACGATATTGTCCATACACCATTGCTCTCGATTATGCCAGTGCTCTCACGCCGCCTTGAGGATGGCGCCGATCACGCTCTCCGCATCATTGACCGGCACGAAGACGCGGCTGCGATACGCGATGATCTCGACGAAGCACCCGAGCGACTTGAGCCAGGGCAGCTGGTTCGCGGGCGCATCGACGATCTCGACACGGGGGTTGCCGTTCACCAGTGAGCGCCTGAAGGTCATCACGAAGGGCCGCGCCACCTCGACGCTGCGCCCGGACAGCACCGAACGGGCGATGGCCTCGACCGGCATGTCCTCGGACTTCGCTATGCCCAGTTTGGTGTAGAGCTGGACCACATGCTGATCGAACACGAGACGCCCGAGCCAGGAGTTGCCCTGGCCATCGACGATGCGGTTGACGGCCAGATGGTCCGACGGCAGCGCCGACCAGATCGGCAGCAGCAGTCCGGTGGCGAGCCGGATCGTCTCGACGTCGAGCTGCTCGGCCGCCTCGGCGTACTCCTGCGCCCATAGCGCGGCGAAGGTTTCGCGATCGATGACGTCCCAGGCGGTTTCGAGGAGGTCGGCCTCGCGCAGGAACTCACGCCGGCACGGACGCTGAAGCTCGACGCGCGCGATCGGCTCGCCCTCCTCGTCCATCCACGGCCGCGCCTTGAGGCGCAGCGCCACCTTGCCCGAGCGGGCGTTGTGGACGAAGGCCGCATCCCCATGTGGACCGGCGTGGGCATCGGCGATCCTGAGGATGCGCTCGAGCGCGATGGGGTTTTTACGCCGTGCGATCTCGATGGTGAGCAGGTGACTGGTGGCCCCGCTGTTCGGATCGGTGCGCAGCAGCGTGTCGTCGATGACGGTGGCGGTGTCGGCCATGATCGTCTCGACGCCCACATCGAGCGTTCCGGCCTCGCGCGCGGCGGCGACGCGGGTTTCCACGAGCGCGAGGAACTCCTCGAAGATTGCGTTCTGCAGGCCGATCGGCAAGGCGAGAAGGCGGTTGAGCCAGCGCTGGATGGGGGGAAGCTCCTCCTTCATCACGCCGTCGCTGTCGTGGATCTCGAGCCCGGTACGCGCGGTGAAGTCTTCCAGTGTCGTGCTCTTGAGCTTGCCGTCATCGAGCAGGTGAAACCACGTCACCAGCGCGTCCCTTGCGTACTCGGACTCGAGGTTGTCCGAAGGATCGAACAGATTTTGCCCCCCGGTCTGGCGTTGGCCGCGTGTCAGCGCGCCGAGGCTGTCGAGCCGCCGCGCGATCGTCGAGGTGAAGCGCAGCTCGCCCTTGCAGTCGGTGGTCACCGGACGGAACAGCGGGGTCGAGGCCTGGTGGGTGCGGTGCGTGCGCCCGAGGCCCTGGATCGCCCGATCGGCCCGCCATCCCGGCTCGAGGAGGAAGTGGACACGCTGCTGCTGGTTCACCGCGTCGAGGCTGGCGTGGTAGGAGC
Organism: Novosphingobium sp. ST904; assembly: GCF_001298105.1. Taxonomy (GTDB): domain Bacteria; phylum Pseudomonadota; class Alphaproteobacteria; order Sphingomonadales; family Sphingomonadaceae; genus Novosphingobium. The sequence goes on from NZ_LGJH01000144.1 coordinate 53,124, forward strand.
GGCCCGTGCCGCCCGCATCGGAGAACACCAGCACGTGCTTGGTGCCGTCCATGAAGGCCGAGGATTCGCTGCGGCTCGCGCTGGCGGGACGGCTTTCCACTTTCTGGCGCCCGTCGGCGAGCGTCACGAGCCGCCTGGAGCGCCCGGTCACTTCGGCGACGCGCTCGGGACCGAAGTGCTCGACGATGGCATCGAGCGCGGACTGGATCGGCGGCAGCGCGCAGATCGTCTCGATCAGGCCGTCACGCGCGGCGATGGCATCGGGATTGTGGACGGGATTGCCCTTCTCGTCGCTCATCGGCTCGGAGCGGCCCGTACCGGTATCGTCGGTAAAGACGCGCATCTGCCGGGTCGGGAACGCCCGCATCAGGTAATCAACGATCTGGTCGACCGGCGAGAGCGTCAGCATAGGATCGGCGCGTTCCTCGGCGCTCATCTGCGACAGGCGCCGATCAAGGATCGCCTCGGCCGTCGTCACCAGTTGCAGCACCACCGACTGACCAGCCTTGAGGTGTTCCTCGACGGCGGCGATCACCGTGGGCAGCTTCATCGCCAGCAAGACCGCCCCAAAAAATCTTTGCTTAACAGACTCTATTCGGCTGCGCGCCGCCGCCTTGGCGCCAGCATTGAGCGTACCACCCCCGAAGCCATCGATCACACCGGTTTGCGTCAATGCGGCTTCCATGTTGGACAATATGACGTGCCACGCCGAGGCATATGTATCGTAAATCTCGATCTGTGCCGGCGTCAGCGCGTGACGCAGCACATCGTACTCGACGCCCGCGAAGCTCAGGGCCCGCGCAGCGTAGAGACCGAGCGCCTTCAGGTCGCGCACCACCAGTTCCATGGCGGCAATGCCGCCCTGGCGGATCTCGGAGATGAACATCTCGCGGTTGGCAAAGGCGGTTTCCGGTCCCCACAGACCGAGGCGCACCGCGTATGCAAAGTTGTTGACGTCAGAAGCCCCGGTAGCCGAGGCATAGAGCACCCGGGCGCCCGGAAGCCGGTTCTGGAGCAGCACGCCGGCGATGCCCTGCTGCGAACCTTCCTTGCGCCCGAGCGCGCCCTCGCCGCCGGCAACGCCGCCCATCTCGTGCGCCTCGTCGAAGGCGATGACGCCGTCGAAGTCGGCTCCGGCCCAATCGAGAATCTGCTGCAGGCGGGTATGGTCGGAGCGGCCCGAGCGCAGGGTCGGATAGGTCACGAACAGCACGCCCTGATCGAGCGATACGCTCTGGCCGATCTTCCAGTTGGAGAGCGGCTGCACGTCGGCCGAAAGACCGCCGAGCGCCGTCCAGTCGCGGCGAAAATCCTCCAGAAGCGGTTCGTTCTTCGTCACGAAAACATGGCGGCGGCGGCCTTGCAGCCAGTTGTCGAGGATACAGGCGGCGATCTGGCGACCCTTGCCCGCCCCGGTGCCGTCGCCAAGGAAAAAGCCCTTGCGGTAGCTTCGTCCTTCAGGATCGAGGGTAAGGCCGACGCCTTCGGTGGCGGGCCTGAAAGTGCCGGGCAGCATCTGCGACCAGGCGTGGCCTGCATAGACCACGGTTTCCAGCTGCGAGGTCGACAGCAGCCGCTCGCTGACGGTGCGCTCGGGCAGATGCGGGATGTGGGTCGGGACCGGCGCGGGGATCGAGCCCATCGCCACCGATTCCACCAGCGCGGTGGGATGCTCGCCCGCGGTCTCGAAGACGATCCGGCTTGGCCGATAGGGCAGGTAGACCCCGACCTGCTCGGCCAGCGGCGCAGCCTGTTCCAATACCCGGTAGGCGACGGGCAGCACCGCGTTCTTCACCGGGGCATGGAACGGCCGCGGCTTGGCCACTTTCGCACTGCGCGCGGCGCCGAACATCGTGGCGGGTTTGCGAGCGGAGGCGGATGAGGACGAAGAGGAAGACAAGGAAGAAGGCGCGGAAGGGATGAAGGAATTGGCGCCGGTGGATGGAAGCGAGGCGCGCGGCGGGATCGTCACGACATCGATGAGGTCCGCCAGCGAGGCGCGCGCGATCGTCGCGGGGCGCATGTCGTCTTCGCCGGTGGCGGCCACCTTGTCGATGGCGTAGAGCCTGATGGCGATATCGGTGCCGTGCTTGCGGTAGCAGTGCTCGAGGCGCAGCGAGGTGCGCACGCTGCATCCGGCGAGCACCGCCTCGAAGGCGGCGCGCACCCGGGTGTCGGGGGCGAACCAGTCGGGCATCACCGCGAGCGCGCGGCCACCGGGGCGAAGACGGCGAAGCGCGGCCTGAAGGTGGCGCAGCGCGGCGAGGTCGTCGGCGCCGCGCCCGAGGCTGCGCGCAAACGGCGGGTTCATCAGTACGACGCTGGGGCGCGGCAGCGCGGCATGGAGGCTGACCAGCCCGGCCCCGTCATGGCCGGTGACCACGGCCTCGGGAAACACCGAGGCGAGCCGCTCGCGGCGCTGGGGATCGATCTCGTTGAGATAGAGCGCGCCGCACGGCGGGATCTGCGCGGTAAGCAGGCCATTGCCTGCGCTCGGCTCGAGCACGATATCTTCAGGGCCGATCATGGCCAGCAGCACCGCGAGCGCGGCGATATCGGCAGGGGTCGAGAATTGCTGGAAGGCGATCTGTTCCTCGCTGCGCACCGTCTGCGTGGGGCACCGCGCCATCAGCGCCGTGGCGGCCGAGACATCGGCGAGGGTTTCGAGCGCATAGGGCCGCGTGCGCAGGTGCAGGGCGAGCGCATGCTCGAGCATCTCGAAGCTGCCGCGCTGGGTCCAGCGTCCGTCGGCATCGCTGCCGCCAAAACAGCGCGTCATCGCCTCGTTGAGGTCCCGGCGGGTGATAAGCGCGCCGTCAGCCAGCAATGCAGCAATATGGCGGGCGGCATCGCCATCGTTGAGCGGAGCAGTGAGGGGGGGAAGATCGAGCAGATCGCGCATGGCAAGGGGTCTCCTGTTCCTCTGCCCGGACGGCAGATCACCCCTTCCCTTCCTCCCTCCACTCCTGCGTTTCGGACGTTCGGGAAGTCCCGGCGCCATCGGCCGTCCTGCCTGCATCCGGGCTGCCTGCCCGCTCCTGTTCCTCCAGAACCTGCGCCCAGTCCTTGCCGGGAGGCGGCATATCGACGCGGATCAGCCGGTTGTCGGCCGCATAGGCGCGCGCCGCGCGGTTGACGGCGCGCCGCCCCGCGGTGTCGTTGTCGCCGGCAAGGATCAGGCCGGTGACGGTCTCCGGAATGGTGACCAGCCCGAACCGGCGCGAGCCGAGGCTCGCCCAGCAGGGCAGTCCCCGCAGCCGCGACCAGGCCCGCGCGGTCTCGAAGCCCTCTGCAAGGCCGATGGCCAGACCACCGCCACTACCAATGCCGCCGCCACGCCAGGCGCCAAAACCCAGCGTCCCGATCGTCGCCTTGGCGGAGTAGCGCGCGGTTACGGGATCGAGGAATATCCGCTGCAAGGCGACCAGCCTCGGGCCCTCACGCACCGCGACGAGCAGCGCCGGCTTGAACACGGTATGGGGCCTGGCGCCATGCGGGCAGCGCGGATGGAAGCGTAGATCGCCCGGGACCGGCAGCAGGAAGCGCGAGGCGAGGTAGCGTTCGCCCAGCGTTCCGGGAACCGGCAGCGCCTCGTCCCACAGCCGCTGGACATTGGCGCTGCGGCCCCCTGGCGCATCGGGCGGCGGCTCGTAGCGGCGGGTAATGGCGATGCGCTCGAGTTCGCGCAGCACGTCGATCGGCGAACACCCGGCAAAGCAGGTGACGAGAATGCCGTGGTCGCCCTGGCGCAGCGAGAGGCTCGGGGTATGGTCGTTATGGACCGGGCAGCGGCACATCGCGACGTTGCCGCGCCAGGTGCCGCGCAGCGTACCGACGATATCGACCAGCCTTTGCGAGGGCCGGTTGGCGACAAGGCTCATCGATCGTTCTCCGCTTGCGGGGTCAGCACGGCGCGCGCGATCGCGTAGATACGCTCCTCCCGTGCGGACCAGGCCGCGACCGCCTCGTCATCGTGAAGCCGGGGCACGGCGCCGGTCAAGCGCTCGCGGCCGCGCACATAGGCGATGAGCGCCGTCTCGACGCTCGCCTCGTCGGGATGCAGCTGGGCGATATCCGCATGTTCGCGATCCCGGATGAACAGGACGAAGTGTTCCATGGCGGTAGATCCTCATGGGGGGCGGATGCGTGAAGAGATCGTGGCGAGATCCGGGCTCGAGGCCTCGGGCATCCGGTGGCTGAAGGGCTGGCCGGTTCTTCCCGGCCAACTTTGCCCTCCCTCTCAACTCCAAGAGTTTTGCAGCTTTTGCGCTTTGGGGTGCATTGCCCCCATCATTGCCTGTAATTCTCTTACAGGCTGACGATTGCAGGTGTGTCGCAGCGCCGTGCAATCTATGAGGAAATTGCAGATTACCGGAGGATTCGTCTGTCGCAGTTCAGCTCCATCGAGATCGCCAACTGGCTCGCCATCTACCTGGCGACGGGTCTGTGCTGCCTAATCGCGCTGGCGCTCTCGGTGACGGTGGCACTTCACGACAGCGTGCGCGAGCGAGTGTGGAGCCAGGTGCGCGACATGCGCAGCGCCTTGCTGTTCGTGCCGAAGCTGTGGTGGCGCTGGCAGAAACTCTATCTGCTCTCGACCCCGGTGACATTGGGGATCGTTTTCTATTTTGCGGCATCGCTGCGCTGGAGCTGAGCCGCGCTAGATTGCCGCCGACAGGGGTATTACCGAAGCTTATGACCGATACGAGCGAGTGGAAAATTCATCGCGCCTTCTGGCGCGACGGGGTCATCGTCGTCGATTTTCTGGCGGGCAACCGCCAGGCGATGCTCTCCTTCGAGCGCGGCGCCAATGCCGCCGATCCGTCCGACGAGGCGCGCGAGGTCATCATGCTGGGGGTGATCGAAGGACCGTGGCATGGACGGCCGATAGCGTGCGTGCAGGGCGAGGTCGAAGCGAAGCGCCTGCTCCAACAGGGCGGCTATGCCTGAGCGCTTGCCGTACGTCTACGATCAGAATCTGCGCGCGTGTTCGATCTTTACGTGACCACCGTTAGCGAGGCGCGGCCCGTCGCGCTGGTCATGGCGGCGCTGTTCGTGATGGCAGCCGCGCGCACGGCCGGGCGGCCGGTATGGTGCGGGGTCTTCGCCCTTCTGGCGTTCGCCTGCGCATTCCCGGTGCTGATCTATCCGCAGGGTTAAAATCTCGTCCTTTTCCGTAGGCAGCGGTGATGCATAGCGTAGGCAAAATGCACTTTCGTGCGTGCAGGAGCGCGGAGCGTTGTCTGGCGTACGCATAACGCCCTTGCGGTGTCATTTCGCCCCTATCCGAAAACTGTCCGGGCAATCGCCGTACCGTTAATCTGTGTCCCGATAATGCACGCATGGCTGCCAGCGCTCACAGGCCGAGTGCGCTCATGAGCTTGCCGAGCGCCTGCTCGGTCTCGATTTCGGCGCGACCGATGGTGAGGAGCGGGCCGATGCGCGCCATGCGCGGGTGGGTCACGGCCTTGGCGGCCGCATAGTCCTCGGTCTCGAAGCCCATCGCCTCGACGACAAGCGTGCGCATCTCGCCGGTCACGCGCGAACGCGCCTCGATCACGAAATCCGGGCGGCAAGGTCCATCCCTGGTGAGCGTGTCGAACAGCGGCTTGTCGATGGCCATGTCGACGCCGCGCCGGTGGAGCAGGCGCTGGCATTCCAGGATCGTGCGCAGCACCGATCGCTCGAAATCGGAATCGACTGCCACGAAACGGTTGCCGCTATGGATGGGCTGGGCATAGGCGCGCAGCGGCGCATAGCCGTGCGCCTCGGGATATTGCCCCGCGACGATCAGGACGAGGTACGGCCCGGCGATGCGGTTCGCCCTGACTGACGGCGACTGGATGCGGTTGGCGATCGCCACGCTCTCCCCGCCTGGCAGGAGGATCTCCTGTCCCTTGAAGGCCGGGGCATAGAGCAGCACGAAGCCCTGCGAGGCATGGCCCTTGGGCCAGCGCGGCTCGAGCGCGCGCAGGCTGGCATAGACGACATTGGCGGTGAGCGGTCTGGCATGGGTCCACAGCGCCCGCGCCAGCTCGATCCCCGGCGCGATCTCGATCTGCGCGGCCGCCGTGGTGAGCGCGGCGAACTCGCCGCGGATCGACCATTCGTGCCCCCAGGCGATGGGCGCGATGCGATTGACGCTCGCGGCATCCATCAGCCGCCACAGCAGCCGCGCGAGCCGGGGGACGGAGGCATTGCGGGTGCGATCGTCGGTGGCATCGTCTTCGGGCCGCTGCGCCAGATGCTCGGGCGCGGGCTTCAGCACCGAGAAGAAGCCGTCGGGCGGCATCGAGGGCGTCGCGTGCGAGCGCACTTCGGTGATGCGGTTGGTGACCTGGTCGCGGAAGAACGGGCAGTCGGGCCGGTGTTCGGGCCGTTTGGTGCTGGTAAGACGGCGCAGATAGTAGGTTTCGGCCTCGGAGAGGAAGGCAGGCGTCAGGATCGGCGGGGCCTTGTCGGCGCCAAGGCAGTTGCAGGCGACCCAGCGATGACCGATCCGCGCGTTCTGCACCAGCGTGATCCCTGCGATCTCGTCGTGGGGCGTGCCCTCACCCACATACCAGCGCACCAGCGCCGCGCGAAGGTCCGCGGGCAGCGGTATCCGGCTCTTGCCCTTCCCATCGGTGTCGCGATCGACCAGCCACATGGATCGAAATCTCCCGTCAAGCAGCATTACGGGACAAGAGTTTCGAATCGGCGGCGTGTTGACAAGGGCGAGACGCGCGCGGTCCAATTGTCCCACAAGGGCAATGGAGGGCCGTCATGCACCGTTATGCAGTAACCGCACTTGTCGTTTTACTTGGGAGTGCACCGACAATAGCCAGCGCCGGACAAGAAAAACCGACGCGCAAGGTGGAGCTGATTAGCATGATCGGTACGGGTAATATGGCAGGTCCGGCTGCGAACGGCGTTAGCTCGCCGGTTATGCGGGCCGGTGCCGGTGAGGCAGCGCCCGCGCCCGCACCGTCGCCGTTACCCGAGGGCTTCTCGGTGCACGATCTGAGCCGCCGCTATGTCGAATATCGCATGGCGCGCGCGTTCCTGCTTGGCGCGATCACGGGTGAAGCGGAGCCGCAAAACCCCTCCGATCGCGCGCCGGAGCCCGTTGCCACCTCCTCGATCGCGGTTCCGGGCTGGATGCGGGGAGCCTGGCCGGGGCTCGGCCCCGCCCCCTTCGCGCCCGCCGCGACACCGGGCTGCGTGCCCCTGCCCTACCGGCCTGCCGGGTTCCTCAAGCCCGCTGCCGAAGCGCGGCGCGCGTCATATTATGGCATGATGAGCACGATCGCCTGCGAGCAGGGCATTCCGGTCGGTCTGTTCGATGCCATGATCATCCAGGAAAGCCGCTACGATCCTTATGCGATCTCGCCCAAGCGGGCCTTCGGCCTCGCCCAGCTGATGCCGGGGACCGCGCAGGATCTCGGGGTCAACGCATACGATCCGGCGCAGAACCTGCGCGGCGGCGCCCGCTATCTGCGCAACCACCTCGACCGCTTCGGGCAGGTCCACCTCGCCCTCGCCGCCTACAATGCCGGGCCGGGGCGGGTCCGGGGTGGCGCGGTGCCGCGCATCGCCGAGACGCAAGGCTATGTCGCCACGATCCTGGGCAACTGGGCGCGGCTCAATTCCGGTGGAGCAGTCCAGGCCCGGTCCTCGCAGGTAAATGCACCTTATGGCCCTACGGTGTCTGTCTCCTCCTACTGACGAAACGCCCGATTTGAGCGCGCTGAGACCCGTTTGCGACGTTTCAGCAAGCGCAAGGCGCATGTTTTGAAGCCGCCAAAGCCGCTTGCTCCTCCCGGGAGCAATGTGACGGCGTAGCCGGCACTCCTGCCCTGGCCGCAAGAGCGATGTCTTGCGGTGAAAGCGGTGGTTCGGGTTTAGGATCGTCAGATCGAGTTGTTGGCCGACGTTAGGCCAACTCCTTATGTCCTATTATATATAGAATGGGTGAGCGTTTCAGGTTCAAAATGAACCTCACGCTCAGCAGAGCGTGAAATCGCCGCAATAGCGGTATTATTCGCATCGATACGCTCCGCCTCGCGGGCATCCATAGATGCGCCAAGCCGCGCAAGCACACGCCCCATCTCTCCTCCGACCGTCAGTCTCGCGAACTCATAGTTGGGCAGGGCCGCAGCCATACGTGCCGCCTCGCCAGCCTCTTCCTGGCGACGCCATTCTTCATCGACTGGCAGAGGTGCGGGGCGCATCCAGCGCGACATGTAGCCAAGCACCGACTTGGGCAGCAGCAGGCGGTAGGCGTTGGACGTTTGCTCGTAGCGCGGCCCAGCCCCTTCGCCCGCCATCCGTTTGAAGCGGCGCTGACGGATCAGGAAGCCGATCGCCTCGAGCGCGGCCAGCGCACGTCGCACCGTCGAGCGGCCAAGGCCCGTCGCTTCGACCAGATGATCGTAGCTGGGATAGACACGCCCCTTGTTGAGGCGCGCGAGCGTGGTCAGCTCCTCGTAGACTCGCACCGCCGAGGCGGTGAGCCGCGTCAGCAGGCGCTCGCTGGCGCTGAGTGTGCGTGTCCCCGCGCGACACTCGCGCATCAGCCGTTTTCCGGCGTCGAGGGCCTTCCTCGCCGCGCGCAGCATCCGGTCAGGTTCGCCCCTGGCGGGCACCTGGAAAAACGTCTCCTCGAACGTCTCGGCCTCGAGACTGCCGCCAGCACGGGCACCCCTGTACGATGCAAAGCGCCCGAGCGCGCCTTGCCGGTGCGAACCGGGATACCGGACAGCGCGTTAAGCGCTGCGGTCCCGACAGCATACGTCCCCATTGCCTTCCTCCTTGATGGAGGCCGGACCAGGCAAAAAGATTCCGTGGCGCGAAGCGCGCATCCTTGATTCGGTGATCGGGATGGGCTATGTCAGGCCTTGATGAGTGACCGTTTGCGTTTGGCGACGCAGACATAGCCGATCTTAAACGATCGCTGATTTTGGGACGCCCGGCCTTCGTGCCGGGCTTTCCTTTATTTGGTCACAGCCAAAAACTCCTGTTGCAGAAACATGTCGGTGCGAATGCGGTCGAGCACCGCATTGATGGCAGCTTCGCGCGAAGACAGGCCCATTGCATCCCGCGCTTGATCGAGCGTTTCGATCGCATCGGGAGAGAGCCAGAAATTGTTGCGCACCCAGCCTTCGCCGCGCTTGGCTTGCGCCTTGCGTCGCATCGCCTTTGCAGCTGGATGAGTTGAAAGAGAATCTGCCATTCTCATTGCCTAGCCCGGGCTTAAGCATTTTGCAATTAAGCACTTTACGACCGGCTTGCGGCGAAGCAGTTTCTCGCGTAGCAACTCCATAGAAAATAAGGCTTTAATAGGCGATCAAAGATACCTTCGATTGAAGGCTTGCTCTTTCAATGCGACAGCAGATTCAAATTCCTTCTTGAGAAATTTGACGAGTGTAGACTGCAAACGCCTACCATAAGCCGGCTGTATGTCGCTCCATTCCAGCCCCTCAAGTCGGTGGACGAGGTCGATAACGACTTCGGGGAGGCCCTGAATGAATTCCGACAGGAAGCCGATTAGCCGATCGGCATCTCCGGTTGCCATTTCAAAGGCTCTATCGGAATTTGATAACATCTCCGAAGCCAGGAAAGCTTCAACCTCGTTGATTTCGAGGATTTGAAGAATGAGGTCGATTTCATCGACGCGGAACGGTCGTCGTTTGTCCTGTGCCTCTTTGAGGCATGTGATCATCCTTGTGCGCCCTATGCCTGTTTCCACAGCAAGTTGGCGCTTGCTCAACCCTTTCGATTTCATTCGATGGAGAATGAAATCGATCAGGCCAGACGTAATGATGACCGTCTGCTCGTGAGGTTGAGCACAGGACGCTTTTGGCAGGCCCATTTCCGTATCCCCCGAATAATGTCGCGGAGTTAGAGATACCTATCAGGGGATATTGTGCAAGCAACTGCCAGACTTATGGCACTGAGGCGTGTTAGTTAACCATGGCAGCCCGTTGCAATAGGCGGCTACATTATTGTTCTTTTCTTTAATAAATTCCTATATGACTTTGCATCTTTGTAATTCATGCCTAGTTTAGTCATGACTTCAGTCGCGTTAGCCTCGACGATATAATCAAAAAGAAGCAACGAGAGTGCATCTTTGAATGCAATCGATTCGCCCATTGCCTTCTCCAGCTTCGGGATCGCGTCGGATATACTTTGCTCGCTCGACTGCAAAATGCAGATCCCAAACTCGGTATTACCAACGCTTGGTATGAGGCGCATATGCTCCTTCATATCCTCCGGATCGTATTGTAGAGCAATTGAATCAATAGCTTGGGCGCGATCATCGACCACCCGTTCAAGGGATGAAAACTCCTTGTTCTGGTTTGAGTGCAGCCTAATAGCTTCGGTGCTCAACCGAAAATAGTAATCAGATACTTTAAGCGATATATGTTTTTGTTGTCCGCCCATGATTAAGTACCCTTTTGTCCTGATACACTGCCTTTCGTCCTTCGCTAAATGCACATTATACCTTTCGCAAAGATGAAAAGGTCAAATCGAGCACTTAGCCGATAATGGGAAGTGTTGGCGGGAGTCCTCCCAATTTCATCGAAATGGTGACCGCCGTAACGGCCACGTGACCGCGTGGGCGGCCAGGTGGCCGTTATGGCGGTCGCGCGGCCGCCCACGCGGTCATAATCAACGATTCGCCACCTTATATTACCGGTGTCTTCGCGAAAAGTTTCACATCCCGCGTTGTTTGAGGGTCGTTGACTTGATGCTGTGGAGATCGCCGTCGCAGCCTCTCCCTGGGCGCGCTTGAAAGCGCTCGATCCAAGGAGACCTCTTATATGAAGACTCTGCTCATGAAGGCCGGTGCTCGCGAGAACGCTGTCCTGGCCGCCGCGGCGGTCGCGGCTGCGGCCATCGCCTTTGCCGGTCCGGCTTTCGCCGGTGCTGACACCACCTTCGACACCGCGCTGACCCAGTTCACCGGCTTCCTCGAAGGTTCGGGCGGCAAGATCATCACGGTGCTCTCGCTCGCGGGCGGCATTGTCGGTCTCGCCTCGGGCCGCTTCAGCCTCGGCCAGGTCGCGATCCCGGTCGGCGTTGGCGTCGGCGCGGGCACCGGCATCCCGATCGTCACCTCGACCGTCACCGCGACGATCTGAACCCGGATGCGGGCGTAGTGGCAGCTGCGCCGCAACGTACCTGGAAGGCGGGCGTGGCATGTCGGTAGACAAGTATGTGATCCCCTCTCATCTCGACGATCCCGAGCTGATCGGCTTCTGGACGCTTGATGAGTTCCTCGCGATGGTCATCCCCTTCATCTGGGGAATCCTGTCCCAACACATCGTCATAGGGATCGGCTTTGCCTTCCTTGGATGGTGGGCCTTACGCAAAGCCAAGGCGGGACGGGCAACATCGTGGCTGATCCATCTTGCCTACTGGCATCTTCCCGGCGGCTTCCCGTCGCTGCGCGCCACGCCGCCTTCCTATCTCCGACTGATGGTGGGCTGATATGGAGTTCTCTTACCAGCACGCGCAGAGCCAGCGTATCCTGCGCCAGCGCAACCTGCTCGCCGTCACGGCGATCGTCCTTGCCGGCGTCATCGCCCTGCTGCTGCTCTTTGCGATGACGCGCAGCCGCGAAGTCGTGCTCCAGCCCGTCCTGCGCTCGCCGCTCACGCTCTCCAGTGCAGGCGTCTCGCGCGAGTATCTCGAGCTGGTCACCCGCGATACCGCGATCCTCACCCTCGACCGCGCGCCCGGCAGCCTCGAATACTGGATGAAGTCGGTCCTCGAGATCGTCTCGCCGCGCGCGCAGGGCAAGATCAAGGCGGACCTGCTCAAGATCGTCAACGAACAGAGCGGCTCGAGCATCTCGCAGTATTTTCAGATCCAGTCGATGGACATCGACACGCGTAATCTGACCTCCTCGGTCACCGGCAAGCTCAACACCGTGGTCGGGCAGAAGGTGGTCTCGAGCGAGATGCGCACCTTTCGCTTCGATTGGGAATATTCGGGCCTGACCCTCAAGCTCATCGGCTTCGGCATGGTCCAGGACGAGAAGAAAGAAAGGGGCGCCAAGTGACGCACAACCTTTACGCCATCGGCGCAGTGACCGCCGGGACCACGCTGGCCTCGCGCCAGACCTGCCTTGTCAGCCGCTTCATCGGTGCCGGGCTCATCGGCCTTGCCGTCATAGGACTGGCCTCGCCCGCCATGGCGCTCGGCGACCAGACGCTGATGGCCTCTGACGGCAGCCAGGTACAGTGCAATGCCTCGGCGCGCGATCTTACCCGCATCAGCCTCGTCGAGGATGAGTTCGCCTCGGTTTCCAAGATCAACACCGGCAATCCGGCCGACGATTTCAGTGTCGTCAACGAGCCGGTGCGCGGCGATATCTACCTCTCGGTCCCCGAAGGCTTCGCGCGCCCCGCCCTCTCCTTCTTCGCGACCTCCAAGCGCGGCTACGTCTACAAGTTCATCTGCAACATCGGCGGCGACCAGGCGGTGCAGGTGTTCATCTCCAATCCCGCGATCGCCAAGGCCGAGCTGGCCGAAGCCGGTCCAAAGGGCCCGGTGCAGGCATCGAGCGAGGAGAAGGCGATTGCACTCGTGCAGGCGATGTACGGGGGGCGGATCGTCGATGGCTACGAGATGCGTCAGCGCTCGATGCGCCCGGTCTATGTAGGCGATCTCAAGGTCCAGATGATCGCGGAATATCGCGGCGATGACCTCACGGGCCGCGTCCTGCGCATCGAGAACAAGGGCGCGCAGGAAAAGACCCTTACCGAGGCGAGCGTTGCGCCCGCCAGTTCGCTGGCGGTGTCGATCGCCGAGCCAAAGCTCGCGCCCGGCAAGGTGACCACCGCCTACCTCGTCTCTCGCACCGGGAACTGAGCCATGGGCATCAAGGATATCTTCTCGCGCGGCCGCAAGCCGCTGGACGGCCCGGAAGAGGGCGAAGGTGTCGCCCCGGTCAATGGCGGGCTCGACGGCAATGCCGAGACCCGGCGCAAGCAGCGCATGTTGCTTGCAGGCGTCGCGACGATCGGCGTCGTCGCCGCCAGCTTCTGGATCTTCGGCGACAACGGCAGGCCGCAAGGCGAGGACAGCGGCGGCAGCGAGACCGTGCAGGTTTCGACCAAGGACATGGTCAATCGCAACCTCTCCGAACAGGAGTGGATGGCGCAGTCGGAGAACCGCTTTCAGAGCCAGGAGAACCAGCTCAAGTCGGTGAACGGCACCAATGCCAAGGTCACGCAGCTTGGCGAGCAGATCGAGGCACTGCGCGCGCAGAACCAGTCGATGGCGGCCGATGGCCAGCGTGTCGTCAGCGCCTATCAGGCCGAGAACGAGGAGCTGCGCCGCCGCATCAACGAGAAGGCGGCGCCGCAGGCGCCGGCCCCCGGCCCTGCCGCCCTCTACGGTCCCGGCATGCCGACCTACCAGCAGCCTGGGCCAAGTGCAGGGGGGTCGGACATGCCCCCTGTTCGGTCCAGCGAAGTCAAGATGGTGTCCTTCACCACCGACAAGGGCGGGACTGCCAGCAAGATCGAGAAGGGCAACACGGTCTATACCGACAGCCCCAATTACCTGCCGCCCAACAGCTTCGCCTCGGCCAGGGTCATCGTCGGCGTCGATGCGGCGGCGGGCGTGCAGAGCCAGACCGATCCGCTGCCCGTGGTGCTGCGCGTCACCGGCCCTGCCCGCTCGGTGCTGCAGAACGGCAAGCTCTTGACCACCAGGATCCAGGGATGCCTCATCAACGGCGCGGCGCGGGGCGAGCTTTCCTCGGAGAAGGTCTACGTCAAGCTCCAGAAGATGACCTGCCCGCAATCGGGAGGCCGCTACGCGGTGTCCGAAGTCAAGGGCTTCATCGCCTTCGGCGGCAAGACTGGCGTTCGCGGCCGTGTCGTCAGCCGCGAGGGCGGGCTCATCACCCAGGCCTTCATTGCAGGGCTCTTCGGCGGTTTCGGGCGCGGCTTTTCGGCCAATTCCAACAATGCGCTGACCCAGCCCAACGTCATCGTCGACGGCAAGCGGCAGGACCTCTCGATGGGCGACATCGCCAAGGGCGGGCTCGGCGAGGGCGTCTCGCAGACCGGCGACATGGTCAGCAAGTACCTGATCGAGCGCGCCGAGCAGTACCAGCCCGTCATCGAGATGCCGACCGGCATCGATGTCGAAATCGTCTTCCTGGAGGGTGTCTATGTCCGCAACTGACCAGCACGATGCCGCTGAGGCAACCGTGGCGTCCGAGACCGGATCGCTGCAAGTTCAGCGCAAATGGAACACGCGCCTTCGCGCGCGCCTGCCCCTTTACTGTGCGCTTGCCGGTTTCGTCGGCCTCGGCGCCGTGGCTGGCGCCTCCTACGCCAGCGACTTTATCTCGCCTCGGGCAAGAAGGTCGAGGAGCTGCTGAAGGCCCGCTTGCCAAAGACGAAAGTCACCAGCGTCAATTGCGACAAGGTCGACGGGCTGTGCGAGGTCACCGCCGGCAGCAACCTGTTCTACATCGATCGCTCGGCGCGCTACCTGGTGATCGGACGTGTCTACGACATGGAGACGCGCCAGGACCTTACCGCGACGCGCCTCCTCGAGATGAACCCGGACATGCTGCTGGGCGGCTCGGCCAGGGCCAATGCGGCGGGCGCTGAAGCCGGGGACGGCGAGACCGCTGCCTTCACGCCCAAGCAGGCGGCGCTCCCCAAGGGCGGCGCTGGGGCGCCCGCGCAGAAGGTCTCGCTGGCAGGCCTGCCCAGGGACGGCGCGATCGTGTGGGGCAAGCCTTCTGGCAAGACGGTCACCGTCTTCAGCGATTTTCGCTGCGGCTACTGCCGAGCACTCTCCAATACGCTCGCCGCGATGAACGTGCGCGTGATCGAGCGGCCGATTTCGGTGTTCGGCAGCCGCGATCTCGCCAACCAGGTCTATTGCGCGAAGAACCGCGAGAAGGCGCTTCACGATGTCTATGCGGGCCGCACGCTGACCGGTGGCGGCTCGTGCGACACCAAGGGCCTCGATGCCAACGAGGCGTTTGCGCGGCAGCACGGGTTTTCAGGAACGCCGGTGATCGTGCGCGAGGACGGCGCGGTGATCGAGGGCTATCGCCCGCGCGAGTTCCTCGAAAGCTGGATCGCGGGAGGCAAGGCATGATGCGCGCGCCTATCCGCCCCCGGCTTCTCCTCGCCTGCGCCCTGCTCTCGAGCGCGGCGCTTTCGGGCTGCACGTCGCTTGGCGGCAATGTCTCGGGGAGCTTCGCCTGCCGCGCGCCTGACGGCATCTGCGCGCCCAGCGCGACGATCGACGATCGCGCGCTCGCGCTGATCTCGGGCAGCGAGGGCGACCGCCTGATCGAACCGGCAGGCCCTTATGTCGAGCCGCCGCGCGAAGGCCGCGGCTTCCAGAACGCGGCTGCAACCGTGCGCACGCGCGAGCGGGTGCTGCGCATCGTCTTCCCGGCGCAGATCGATGCGGCGGGCCGCCTCCACGAACAGAGCGCGGTCCATGCCGTGGTCGAACAGGGTGAATGGCGCGAGGAACTGGCATCGAGTGCGGTTGCCACGACCCCGCGCGAGGTCGCGGCCGCGACGGCGGGGATACGCTGCTGGCGGCGGTCGAGCGCGCCGAGCCGCCGACAATCGACTATGCCGGCATCGATCCCGACATGCCCAGCGAGGCCGCTGTGGCTGCTGCGCGCAACGGCGAGGCCGCCAAGCCCACGTCGCGCCGAGCGCCGTTGCCGATCCCGTCGGCGACATCAAGGATCAGGTCTCGCGCAAACTGACGGCGCCGCGCCGCGCGCCGGTGAAGCCTGCCACCGGAACCAAGGTCTCCGCCACCTCCACGTCGCCGGCGCAAAAAGACGGCGCCGCATCCTCACCCACCCCTTCCGCGCCACCCGTCGCTTCCGCCGCGCCGGTCAAACCGGCGGCGGTCTCGGCAGCGCCTGCGGCTTCGGCAGGGATCGCGGTGCCCGCGCACGCTACCGAAGCGGGCAAGGCGGCGATCGCATCGGTCGCGGCCAATCCGGCGGTCCAGGGCGCGCTCCACCGCGCCGCGCCTGAAGCGCGCGAGGCGGCGAAGGATACCTCGCCCCTGCCGGTGCTCAAAGCCAGGTCGTTTCCGGGAGTACAGCCATGAGCTTTTTCGACAAGCCGATTGGGGCGCTGCGTGGCGGTGAGGCGCGAGGAATCCACCACGTAGCCGTCTTCGGAAAGACGGGCTCGGGCAAGTGGGTGGGGGCAAAGGATGCATCGGCCCTGCCGGTGCTCCAGGCGAAGTCCGTTCCGGGAGGGCAGCCATGAGCTTTCTCGACAAGCTGATGGGCTCGCTGCTCGGCGATAACGCCAAGCCGGAGACCGAGCGGCCCGATACCGCCGTGCCGCGCCTCGTCCACTGGCTGCCTTATCGCAGCTATGATCCCAGGACGAAGATCTTCTACAACAGCGCCTCGCGCGGTTTCGTGCTCGAGGCCGCGCCGATGATCGGCGCCGACGAGCGTTCCGCAGATATCCTCACGCAGTTCCTGTCGGAGGGTATCCCTTCGCCGGGATCGCTCCAGTTCCATGGCTGGATGAGCCCGCGCGTCGGCGCGCGCCTCTCGCAGTGGTATCTGCCGCGCTATCTGGCCGCCGGCGTCTACGAGCGCATGGCCAAACACCGCACCGAGTATTTGTTGGACGGCGTGTGGAACTCGTTGTCCTCGGCCGCGCCCTTCTGCCTGCGCGATCACCGGCTCGCGATCTCCTATGCGACGCCGGAATCGAGCCGGGTGACGAGCGAGGAGATCGTCTCGGTCATGGAAGGGCTGACCTCGGCGCTGGAATCGATCGGCGTCCATGCGCGGCCGATGGACCCGCAGGGGCTGATCGCCTGGATCGACGACATCACCTCGCCCACCACGGCGCCCGGTGACGACACGATCACCTACAATCCCTTCGATTCCATCGCCGACCAGGCGGTGCGCCACGATATCGAGCTGCAGATCGATCCCGACCGGCTGCTGCTGCGTACCGAGCGCTTCCGCCCCACCGGCAAGACGCTCGACGATGCGCCGGAGATCGGCGAGATCTACCCCGACACCTTCGACGTGCGCTCCTTCTCGGTGCGTAACCTGCCCCAGCGCTGGGCGCCGTGGGACATGACCAAGCTCATCGGCGACATGTTCGCCGACAAACTGCGCATGCCCTGCCCGGTCTCGACCAATCTATGCCTCGATTTTCCCGATGCGGAAGGCGAGGGCCTGCGCGCGAGCCGCAAGTTCATGCGCACGACCAGCCTGGCCGATTCCAAGTCGGCGCGCCTCTTGCCCCAGCTCAAGGACCAGTCGCGCGAATGGGAGTTCGTGAAGGAACAGCTGCGGCAGGGCCGCAAGCTGATCCAGGCGGTCTACTCGGTCACCACCTTCTCGCCCAAGGGCAAGGGCGATGCCAACGAGCGTATCCTCAAGTCCGTTTACCGGGCGGCGGGATGGGACCTGCTCGACGATCGCTATCTCCAGGTCCAGGGCCTGCTTGCCGCGATGCCGATGACGATGGCCAATGGCCTCGCCTTCGACTTCAGGAACATGAAGCGCTTCCGCTCGGTGCTGACGACGACGGCCGCCAGCCTCGCCCCGCTTCAGGGCGAATATCTGGGTGGCAACAACCCGCACATGATGCTGATCGGCAGGCGCGGCCAGCCCTTCTTCTGGTCGCCCTTCGAGAACACGGCGGGCAACCACAATGTCGCGGTGTTCGGCAAGTCCGGCTCGGGCAAGTCGGTGGCGCTTCAGGAACTGTGCGCGGCGCTGTGCGGCGCGGGCGCGAAGGTCGTGGTGATCGACGACGGGCGCTCCTTCGAGCACTCGGCCAAGCTCCAGGGCGGGGCCTTCGTCGAGTTCACCATGGCCTCGGGTATGGGCATCAATCCCTTCTCGATGATTGATCCCGAAGTCGCGGAGAGGGACGAGGATTACCTCGTTGACTGCTTCGCGATGCTCAAATCGATCGTCAGCCAGATGGCGCGCCACGTCGATAAACTGAACGATACCGAGCGCGGCCTCATTGACGGGGCCGTCAACCAGGTGTGGCAGGAAAAAGGAAATCGCGGATCGATCGATGATGTGATCGCGGCGCTGACCGCGACGGAAAATCCTCTCGGCATCGATCTTGGCATTGCCATGCGCCCGTTCTCCTCGGGCGGCACCTATGGTCGTTTCTTCGAGGGCGAGGTGTCGTTCGAACTCGAAGCCAACCTTACCGTCTTCGAGCTATCCGATTTGTCCTCGCGCGAAGAACTGCGCTCGGTGGTGCTGACCGCGATCATGTTCCTCTCGACGCAGACGATGCGCCGCCTGGATCGTGCGATCCCCAAGGCCCTGCTCCTCGACGAGGCATGGCAGATGCTCAAGGGCGGCTCGATGGCCGACTTTATCGAAGCCTATGCGCGTACCTGCCGCAAGTATGGCGCCTCGCTGGTCACCGCGACGCAGAGCCTCAACGACTACTACAAGTCCGATGGGTCGAAGGCGGCGCTGGAGAACAGCGACTGGTTCATGATCCTCCAGCAGAAGGCCGAGACGATCGCGGACTTCAAGAAGCACGACCGCTTCGAGATGGACGATTACACCGATGCCCTGCTCCGCTCCCTGAAGCGCAACGGCACCGAATACTCCGATGTCATGATCAAGGGGCCGGACACGCTGGCGGTCGGCCGCCTCGTGCTCGATCCCTATTCCGCGACGGTGTTCTCCTCCTCGCCAAAGATCTTCGCGGCGATCCACGACCTGCTCGGCCAGGGGCTGACGATGGAAGAGGCGATCGAGCGCGTCGCCTACCCGGACAACCCGGAGAAGTGGGGCACGAACGCGCCGCAGGCCATCCCTTCAGGCGGCATGGCCGTCGCAGCGGAGTGAGGACACCCATGGGCAGCATCATCGCACAGCGTCGGGATGCGGCGGTTCGCCGTCAGGGGGGACGCGGGGACTTCGGATTTCTCCTCTACGCCCTGCTCCATACCGTGGGCTTCCTCGCGGTGACTCTGCTCATGACCTGGGGCGCCTTCGTGCTCTTCTTCGTCGCGATCGGCGGCTTCAGCCTCGATGGCACGATGCACCAACTCGCCAACCTCGCGACCCGCTACGTCGCGGCCGAGCCCGCGCGCATCGCCGATTTCAAACTCCTGGTCGTAGCCCTGCACGTCGTGGTGGCGGGCCTTCTCATTGTCTTTCGTCGCCACGCGATCGTGCCACGCGACGTCATCAGCGCAGGAGGCAAAAGCGCATGACCGATACGCCTGAGAGCCCCTCCTTCGAATTCATCGCCGATACGCCGCCCGCGGGTGAGGCCGCTGCCGCCCTCCCCAGGCGCCGGGCCCTTTTCGCGGGCTATACGGGGGGGCAGCTCCTTATCGGCGCCGCGCTGGTCGGCGGCCTCGTATGGGGCATGTGGGTGACGCGCACGCTGACCGCCGCGCCGGAGCAGCACATCGTCAAGGCCAACCTCTCCGCGATCGTGGGCGACTATGTGCAGGCTCAGGCGCGCAGCGCCTCCTCGCCCGAGGACGTACAGGCCCAGATGCGCGCCTTCATGTCCTCGCTCGACGGCGAGCTGCAGCGCCGCAGCGACAGGGGCCAGGTCGTGCTGGTCGGCGAGGCGGTGCTCTCCAGGGGGGTACGGGACATCACCCCTGACGTGATGAAGGCGGTCTATGCCTCGGGCATCAAGCGCCCCGTACCCGCCAGCCCCGAGCAGATGAGCCAGATGCTCAAAGGCGCGATCGAGGCGCAGGCACAGGTGCCGCAGGGCCAGATGGCTCCGCAGGGTGCCGCCGCCATGCCGTCGGGCAATCCCATGGCCGCAGCGCCCGATGCATCCGCCTTCGGCCCGATGCCCGCTCCTGCGATGGGTGCGAGCGTATCCAGCTTCGGAGGCCCCGATGGGCTTGGCGGCCAGTAACGCGGCCGAAGCCGCCTCGATGCGCTGGCGGCCGAACCGCCGGCGCTGGGCCGCGATCGGTCTGCTGGTGGTCGGCGGTCTCGCTTATCAGGCCATTACCGAATGGCGCGATACGCATGGGCTGCTGATCAACACGTCTGAATCGCTACCGAACTGGGCTTTCGTGATTCACAGGACGGCGACGCCTCAACGCGGGCAGTACGTGTTCTTCGTGCCGCCTGCCGATCCGCTGGTGATCCGCCATTTCGGGGCGAAAAAGCAGATGTTCGGCAAGATCGTCTACGGGATGCCCGGAGACACCGTCGCGCATCGCGGCGCAGAGGTACTGGTGGCGGGCCATGTGGTGGGTCGCATGAAGCCGCGCACGCGCTTTGGCGAGGCGCTGGCCGCAGGCCCTGTCGGCGTCATCCCCTCGGGCTGCTACTATGTGGGCACCCCGCACAAGGACGGCTTCGACAGCCGTTATGCCGCGATCGGTTACGCCTGCGCGAAAAAGATCGTCGCGTCGGGGAGGCGATCCTGTGAAGCGGGCGCTGGAAACCGCGGCGATGGTGGCCCTTTGCACCATGACGCTCTCCTCCACCGGCTCGGCCAGCGATCACGGCGTGCTCGGCCAGGCCTTCCCGATCATCGAGACCGATCTTCTGACCGTGATCGAGCAGCGCCTGCAGGGCCTCCAGGCCTCGGGCGACATCGACCGGATGAACACCGAGTTCGCAAGGCGCGTCGAGGCCAGGGTGCGCCGTCCGACGCCCGTGGGCGGGCTGACCCCGGCGACGCAAGCACGCGTCTGGGCCTTCGATCCCACGATCGTGATCGAGAAGGACATCCGCGACCAGAAGGGCAACACCATCGCCCGCGCGGGGCAAACGGTGAACCCGCTCGATTTCGTGGCGATGCACCAGGCCCTCGTCTTCGTCGACGGCGACGACAAGGCGCAGATGGAATGGGCGACCGCGCGCTATACCGATCTCAACGCCAAGATCATCCTCGTCGCGGGATCTCCGCTCGAGGAGATGACCGCGCGCAAGCGCCGCTTCTATTTCGACCAGGAAGGCCGCCTGAGCTCGCGCTTGGGCATCCTGCATACGCCTGCCGTGGCCGAACAGGACGCCAAAGTGGTCAGGCTCACCGAGATCAAGGTGCCGCCCCTCAAGACTGCGGCCGCCGCGAAATCCCCTTCTCCCGCGAAGGAGGCAAGCTGATGCCGCTGTGGCTCGACCTCCTGCGCACGCCCATGGCCGCGCCCGAGACGCCGCGTCTTCGCACCATGCGCCGCACCTTCCAAGCGCTGTGCCTGCTGTGCGCGCTGGGCGTCGCGTTCATTTCCCCGCTGACAGCCTGGCTCGGTCGCATCGCCCCGATCGCAGTGGGTTCGCTGCTGCTGGCGAGCGCCGTGCACACCGCGCTCTACATGGTGCGCAAGAACCGGGCCGACAATGCGTACCTTGATGCCGCCACGGGAGACAGGTCATGAAAGCGCTGCGCCATCTGCTCATGGGCCTTGTCGCCCTCTTCGCCTTCGCGGCGATCACTCCGGCAGCGCAGGCGCAGACGGCGGCGCGCTGCACCGGCAAGTTCGTCAACCCGATCACCGATATCTGCTGGTCGTGCATGTTCCCGCTCTCGATCGGCGGTCTCTCGATCTGGCCGAGCACGCGCCCCGACACCGGCAACCCTTCGCTGCCGGTCTGCGCCTGCGGCAGCCCGATCCCGCGCATCGGCATCGCCTCGGGATTCTGGGAGCCGGTGCGCCTTGCCGACGTCTCGGTGAAGCCGTGGTGCTTCGTGAACCTTGGCGGCATGAAGATCGCGCCCGGCTTCAACATCGGCCAGGGCCAGTTCGAAGGCCCCTCGCAGATCGGCGGCAAGGCGCAGAATACGTCCAAGTGGCACGTCCACTGGTACGTCTATCCGCTCCTCTACTGGATGGAGATCCTCATGGACTTCATCTGCTTCGAGCAGGCGAGCTTCGATATCGCCTACATGACGGAGATCGACCCGCTGTGGCAGGACAGCACGCTCACCACCCTCATCAATCCCGAGGCGGTGCTTTTCGCCAATCCGATCGCGCAGGCCGCCTGCGCGGGTGACTGCATCGCCTCGACCGCGCGCCTGCCGCTCGATGTGACCTTCTGGTGCGCGGGCTGCCAGGGGCCGATGTATCCGGTGAACGGCCATGTCGGCGCCTCGATCGGCCACGTCCAGGCCTCGCGCCTCGCGCTCGCGCGCTTCGCCTTCAAGATGCACCGCGAGGGGCTCGCATGGGGGACGATGGGCTCGAAGGGCCTGTGCAACAAGTACATCATGCCGGTGCTCAAGAAGCAGCAGTACCGCGTGCAGATGGTCAATCCGATCCCGACGGTCAGCGGCAGGAACGCCTGCTCGCCGCTGGGCGCCTCCACCATGCCGCCCGACGCGGGCCGTGCCTTCCCCGTCCAGGGCGAGGACATGGGCTACCTCGTCTGGCGCAAACGCAATTGTTGCGTTTGAGCGCCGTGACGGCGCAGAAAGGAAATATGTATGTAAAACAACATCATATCCTTTCGATCGTCTTGCTGACGATTGACCGGTGGCTGCGATGCCACCCCACTCGGCGGAAGGAGCCGGGTCGGAAGGGGGTCTCCAAGGTTTTCCACGTTCCGGCGGACGGCCTCAAAGCAGAAGACCTTAACTGTACCGGATGCGGCCCGTCAGCCGCAGGTCGGGCTACCACAGGGCCTATGGTGAGATAAAAGCGAATGACGTGTCTGAAGCCTCTTTATTTACAGTTGAACTCCCAATCACCTGACGGGGTGGGGAGATCGCGGTGCGAACCGGTTGGTTTGGCATACTGCCTTCTGGTGAATTCTCGCAGAGTATTCGTGTGCGGATCGTCCTTTCTTGTCCGCATGCCTGAACCGCAAGGGGTTAAGCGTCGCACCTACGGGTCCAAGGTTGATCGTCGGAACACGGGAACCATCATCGTCCGCCTGCTTCGGAGCAGGCTATCCGCGGAGACCGGGGACGGGCGCTGGTGGGGCGGAGCCTGCGTAGTAGTCCGAGGGCGGGAAAGCCGTCCACATGGCGAAGGCGGGCAGGAAGTCGGTGTGCTTTCATGACGGAGGAACTATCAGTGGACTCTGATAATCAAGCCCCTCAGGCATGGCTCCTCAGCGTTCAGCGAAAGCTATACCAGTGGAGTCGGGAAAACCTCGAGACACCATATCGTGATCTGTGGAATTGGGTAACCGATCCCCGCAATCTGTACATGGCCTGGAAGACGATTGCCGGCAATCGCGGCAAACGGACGCCGGGAGTCGACGGGGCGACCGTAGAGAAAATTGCTACCGGCAAAGGGGTCGGCCTTTTCCTTCACGAGCTCCGAGAAGAGCTCCGGTCGGGCGATTATCGTCCGTCTCCTGCACGAAGGAAGTGGATCCCCAAGCCCGGCAAACCGGGGAAGTTCCGACCCCTCGGTATCCCTACGGTCAAGGATCGCGTGGTGCAGTGCGCGATCAAACAAGTACTGGAGCCGATCTTCGAGGCCCGGTTCTGGCCTGTCTCATACGGGTTTCGGCCCGGACGAGGTAGTCAGGCCTGCCTCGAACATATCCGTGTGACCATCCAGTCGCGGGGCAAACCTGCTGCCGATGGCTACCGACATGATGCGCCGTATCAATGGGTCATCGAAGGTGACATTGAGGCCTGTTTCGACAACATCGGCCATCACCCACTGATGGAACGCGTGCGCCACGGCGTCGCGGACCGCAAGGTGAACCGGCTGATCGTGCAGTTTCTCAAAGCCGGGGTACTGGAGGATGTCTCCTACAGTCCAACAGACACCGGCACACCGCAAGGTGGCGTACTTTCGCCGTTGCTGGCCAACATCGCGCTTGGCGTGATCGAGGAACGGTATCGACAATGGGTACGTCGCCCCGAAGACCCCCGGCTGAAATCCGATGGGATCAGGCTGGCGGCCATCAAGCGCGACAAGGACCGGAGGGCCGGTCGAACGGTCTTCTACCCTGTCCGCTATGCCGATGACTTCCTGATTTTCGTGTCAGGAACGGAAGCTGATGCTCTTGCCGAGAAGCAGGCGCTGGCCTCCTACCTGCACGAAACGATGGGTCTGACGCTCTCGCCTGAGAAGACGCGCATCACCGCGTTGACCAATGGCTGTCGGTTCTTGGGATGCCGAGTAAGGCTCAAGTGGGACAACCGGTTCGGGCTGCATGCCCGCATCGAAATCCCCCGCGAGCCGATAAACGGCTTCCGCATTCGGGTAAATCAACTGGCTCGTCGGCAGACGCTTCGGCGTTCGCTCACGGCCATGCTTCAGGAACTCAATCCATACCTTCGGGGGTGGTCCGCCTATTATCGCTACTGTGTAGGGTCCAAACGCATCTTCGCCAGTCTCGACTGGCATGTGCGTCAACGTCTCTGGCTGTGGCTGCGGGCCAAGCACGCAGGTGTCCCCGGTAGGAAGATCGCATCGTGGCGCAGACCGAGTGTCGCCCATCCGGGCACCAAGGTCTGGGCTGAAGGCGGCACGGAGCAATTTTTGATGAGCTACGTGCCTGTCCGCAGATTCGATCTGAAATGGATGAGAAAACCCGAGTTCGCCAAGACTTCTGGAGAGCCGGATGCACAACGAAAGGTGCAAGTCCGGTTCGGAGAGCAGGCGTGGGAGACGGGCGGTGGAGACACCGCACCGCGCCCACGTCTGACTCTACTGTAGGAGAATTATCCTTGCGACGCATAACTTTAGTCATTTCTGCGCTCGCCGGTGTGGGTGCGATACAGGCCATCGCACAGAATGTCGATGGATTAGATATCGACGCGATCAGGAAGCGCGGCGCCGCCATGCAGGGCGATGCCGAGACACTCGCGGACCATGTGAAGAACCGCGGCGATGCCTTCCGCGAGGAAGCGCTGGCCGTGCAGCGCAGCGGCACGGAGAGTCTCACGAATCTCGCCAGGGCGGACCTGCCGATGAACGGCACCGGCCCGGTGGACTTCGACGAGATCATCCAGGGCGCTTCGCAGAACGTGGCCGGCGCCAAGGGCGATGCGCCGCAGTTCATCGTTTTCGCCAGCCTGTCGATGCCGCCCCGGTCGCTGCGCCGGGTGCTCGCCGATACCGCGCGCGCGGGCGGAGTCGTGGTGTTCCGGGGTTTTCCGAATAATTCTGTGAAGGCGTTCACCGATGGCCTGCGCAAGGTGGTCACCGAAAAGGACCAGGTGGCCAATGTCGGCATCGATCCGCGCCTGTTCCGTGCCTTCAAGGTCGAGGCGGTGCCGACTTACGTCGCGGTGTCGTCCGAGTTCGACCTGTGCTCGGGTTTCCACTGCGAGACCCAGCTTCCGCCCTACGACCGCCTGACCGGCAATGTCTCGGTGAACTACGTGCTCGAGACCTTCGCCAACGGCCATGGTCCGGCGCCGGCGTGGCGAAGGTAGCGCTGCGCAACCTGGGCAAGGCCAGCTGAGGTGCGGCGGATCGGCCGTCCTCTCCTGCTGATCATGGCGTTCGCCGCTATTGGCGCCGGTATCGGTGCGGGCGGCGTGCTGGCCCAACAATCTACTCTGGCGCAATCCACCCTCGAAGAGGCGCGCGAGGAGGGAAAGACCCTCGGCAAGACGATGCGTGCCGACAAGAGCCTGATGCCGAGCGAAGGCATGCAGGATCAGGTTCCGGGCTATGCGGGGACGCAATTGCCGCAGAGCCAGTATTTCGACGATCCCGACAAGCTGGTCTCCGATGGCGGCGCGCAGGCGAGTGGCAACGATGCCTTCGTGACGGCAATGGACCGGGGCCATACCCGCCCGACATTCGATCCGCAGGAGATTCTTGCAACCACGCAGCGCGCGACCGCGATCGAAAGCGATCCCGACACCTACCTTCAAGGCGAGCAGCTGGGTGGACAATCGGGAAGCTGCAATCCCCTGCCTCCCGGCGGCGGCAATGTCAGCTATTACGAGTCGACCTGTAATTATGGCTCGAAGCTGGACGAGGTTACCCGCACCTGCACGTCGAGCCTCAACGTGTCGGTCGAAAACCGTACCCTCTACTACTACCATATGGCCGACATCGGCCCTTACGTCGATCCGGACAGCATGGCCGACGAGATCGCCGCCGGCACCTGCAAGGCGGTCGGAACCGCATCCTACTGCGGCACTATGGCCGAATACGGATCGACGGCGGCGGGGAGCTGCAACAAGGATTACGGCAATTACCCGCTCCATGTGATGGAATGCTCGGTTCAGGCCAGCGTGGTGGGAAACCATCAATTCAGCTTCACCAACCCCAATGCCGTATACCCCGTCATCTCGAGAACCACGGGACAGCACTGGTTCAAGGTCGATGCCGCCGCGCCTGTCGTCACCACCAACAAGGTCGATGGCTGCGCAGCGCTGGAGGGCAACCCGCAGTGCACCGCGCAAGGCGCGGAAGTGTGCACCGACAGCGAGCCCGTTACCCGCGTCATCAATGGCGTGCCGGTGACCCAGCCCTGCTGGGCCTGGCAAAAGAGCTATACGTGCAACGAGATCACGCAAGGCAACGACTGCGGCGAGCTCGATGACAAGCCTGAATGTTCGTACGTGCGCGACGAGTGCATCGATGACGAGAACGATCCCGACTACGACCCTTCCGCCTGCAAGGTGAGCCAGAAGGTCTACCGCTGTCCGGTTCCCACGACGCCGGGCAACGATCCCAAGCAATATGTCTGCGGCAACGACGTCTACTGCATCAACGGCGATTGTGAGACGATCGAGCGGGAGGCCTCGACCGAGTTCAAGGATGCGCTGGTCGCGCTCCATGCGCTGGGGCAGGCGGGCGAGGAATTTGACGAGGAAAATTTCACCGTCTTCTCAGGATCGCGCGAGACCTGTCACAAGCCGGTGTTCGGTCTCGTCAACTGCTGTGCGGGCAAGACCTCGGGCCTCATCACCGCCGGCGCCGGTGCTGCCGCCATTGCCGGTGGCCCGACCGCGATCGCCGCGCTCGCAACCCCGTTCCTGACGATGTTCCTGTGCTCGAGCGAGGAGAAGCTGCTCGACGTCAAGGACCGCATGGGCCTGTGCCACAAGGTCGGCACCTATTGCTCCTCGAGCGTGCTGGGCGTGTGCAAGACCAAGCGCACCGCCTACTGCTGCTTCGAGAGCAAGCTCTCGCGCATCCTTCAGGAACAGGGCCGCCCGCAGCTGAACAAGCCCTGGGGCAAGCCCAAGAAGGAGCAGTGCGTGGGCTTCACCATCGACGAGTTCTCGCGTCTTGACCTCTCGGTGATGGATTTCACGGAAATCTATTCCGAGTTCACCGACGCGGCGAAGCTGCCCGACGAGGTGGCGACGCTCGGCGACATCCAGACCAAAATCCAGGACTACTATGACCTCCACACCAGCCAATGATAAAGGCGGCGCGGTCGCCTACGATCCCAGCATGATCGACATGTCGGTGCTCGATCTTGCGATCTTCCTGCGCGTTCACCGCACCAACCGTCCCTCCCTCTCGGGCCAGATCGCCGCGACAATCGCGCACTGGTTTTTGTGCGAGGTCGATCCGCGCGAGATCGAGCATCGATCCCGCCAGTTGATCGACCGGGGCTGGATGGTCCGCCAGGACGGCGGCATGCGCGCCACTGTCGAGGGCCGCCGCCACTCTCGCCTGCACCTTCGCGGCATCGTGCGCATGATGGACCAGGGCACCCGGATGCTCGACGTCGCGCGCATGATGTCCGTCCTTCAGCTCGCAATGGTCGAACTCGATGGAGATCACGATGTCGATGACGATAACGCCTGATCCGCGCCCGGCCTCCGGCCTCCCCTCCGGCGCTGGCCCGCTCTCGCGCCTGCGCCGCCTGACATGCCATCTTGCCATCTTGCTGGCATCCGCGCTCGCGCTCGCGTCGCCGGGGGGCGCGCAGGAACAGGCGGGCATCACCGCGTCGGCCGCTGATGACCAGCAGGGCGACGACTTCTACTGCGCCCAGCGCCGCTCGGCCAGTGGTTCTACTGCGAGAAGCCAAAGCAGCGCGAAGCCGCGCCGCAGGCGGCCAAGCCCCAGCAGTCCGCGAGCGAGCGGATCGCCGCGATCACGAAGCAGCTCGACGAATTGAAGTCGCGCGCGATTCTTGAACCCAGCGAGGAGAACGTGATCGCCTATGTGCGCTTTCAGCGCGAGCAGCTGGACCGCGCCTCACTGTTCTCCGACACCTGGCAGCGCGCGCTCTGGCAGAACCCGGACCTCGATTACACGCTGCAGCGCCCGGTCGGCACCGTCGCCAAGCGCGCATGGGCGGACAACCGCGTCGCTGATCGCAGCCAGGTTCTCGAGAACCTCGGCCGGCGCTATGGCCTGTTCTACTTCTTCGCGCAGTCGTGCGGGGCCTGCGAGATCTTCGCGCCGATCCTGCGCTCGGTCGCAGACAGCCATCACATGGCGATCATGGCCGTCTCGATGGACGGCGGCCCCAGCAACCAGTTCCCGAACTACGTCGTCGATTCCGGCCAGCGTGCACGCATGGGCGTGCCGGGGAACGCGACACCGGCGCTGGTCCTGTTCGACACCGCGACCCGAAAGACGATGCCGGTCGGCTTCGGGATCATGTCGGCCGACGAGATCATGGAGCGGATATTCCTGCTCACCAACACCAGGGTCGGGAGTGACTACTGATGCACGAGCCTGCCCCCACCTCTCATCCCAAACACCAGCGCCCTTCCCGCTTCCGCGCTCTGATGCGCCGGATCGCCACGGGGGCTTTGGTGATGGGCGCGGCCAGCATGGTGCCCACCGGCATCGCGCGCGCCGATGTCTCGAGCCAGATGAACTCGTTCTTCAACGATGCGGGCGGGGCGGCCAATGTCACCGGCCCGTCCGCCTATCAGGGCAGTCGGCGGGGTATTACACCGGGGGCAACGTCTGGACCCGCTTCCCGCAAAAGAGCGTGCAGCCCTTCAACCTGCAATTGCCGAGCGCGCGCGCCGGGTGCGGCGGTATCGATCTGTTCGCCGGTTCCTTCTCGTTCATCAATGCCTCCGAGATGGTCGCGATGCTCAAAGCCGTCGCCAACAACGCGCTGGGCTTCGCCTTCAAGCTCGCGATCGATGCCGTCTCGCCCGAGATCAGCAAGATCATGGGCGAGTTCCAGCAGGCCGCACAGCAGATGAACCAGATGAACATCTCGTCGTGCGAGGCGGCGCAGGGCCTCGTCGGCGCGGTCTGGCCCAAGACCCAAGGCGCGCGTTCGACCATCTGCGCATCTGTCGGCAACAGCCAGGGCGTGTTCTCCGACTGGGCGCGTTCGCGCCAGGGCTGCGGCGCTGAAGACCAGATCGACAGCGTCCTCGAGGGCAACAGCGATCCCGCGATGGCGGACCATATTCCGCTGGCCGAGCGCAACTACACCTGGGAGGCGATCAAGCGTTCCAACAAGTTCGGCAGCTTCGACAAGGAATTCTCCGAATACCTCATGACGCTGGTAGGTACGATCGTCACCAACCCCAAGGCGGCCGAGGACAAGAAGCTCCAGTATATCGGCCCCGCCGAGGAGGCCGTTGTCACCGCGCTGCTCGATGGCACAAGTTCGGGATCGAGCGTCAAGATCCTGACCTGCGATGACGATGACAAGTGCCTGGGCGTCACCGAGAAGACGCTTTCGATCAGCGATACGGCGGCGCTGCGTCCGCGCGTGCTGCGCATGATCACTTCCATGGCGGGCAAGATCCGCACCGACACCGCGCTCGATGCGTCCGAACAGCAGCTGCTCAACATGACTTCGGTGCCGCTCTACAAGATGCTCGCGGTGCAGGCGATGGCGCATCAGACCTTCAGCGTCGACGAGACCGAGACCCTCGCCGAGATCGTCGCGGTGAACTTGCTCAGTTCGATGATCGACAACATGCTCGATCGGGTCAGCCAGGCGCAGGTGAATTTCCAGCCCGCCGACCAGTCGACCGCCGAGACCTGGCGCCGGCAACTCGCCGAAGTGCGCCAGAAATACAGCCAGCGCGACATGAAGCTGAAGGACACGCTCAACGTGACGATCGCGCTCATCAACAAGTCGGTGATGCTGGAATCGACGCTCCAGAACTCGATGTCGCCGGGGATGGCGGCCGCCCTTAACTTCTCGCGGGGCCTCAGCGCCCAGGGGCTCAACTAAGCGGCGATTAGCGTTCAGGGGGAACGGGCCATGGTCGAAGTCTTCACGATCGGCGGCGGCGAATACATCGTCAACACCTTCAATGCCGTCGCGCCTGGACGGGCGGCGGCGGCTACAAGTCGCTGATCCGGGTGGTGATGGTGCTGGGCCTCATCTACGCCCTGCTCTCGGTCGCCTTCACCATGAACTTTCGCGCATGGCTGAACTGGTTCCTCGGCGCGACGATGATCTACACCTGCCTCATGGTGCCGACCGTCGATGTGAAGGTGACCGACCGCATCAACCCCTCGCTCGCACCCACGACCGTCGCCAACGTGCCGCTCGGGCTTGGCGTCATCGCCAGTTTCACCAGCCAGGTGGGCGACTGGCTGACCCGCACGGCCGAAACCGTGTTCGTGATGCCGAGCCAGCTCAACTACACCACCAACGGCATGATCTACGGCGCCCGCCTGTTCGATCAGACCCGCAATTTCCAGATCCGCGACGCCGAGTTCGCGACCAACCTTCAGGCCCATTTCAAGAACTGCGCCTTCGGCGACGTCATGCTCCATCAAAAGTCCCTGACCGCGCTCGCCGATTCAAAGGACTTGTGGACCGATATCGGGCCGGGCTCGGTGGCGCGCGCGCAGCCCTGGATCGAGCGTTCGGGCGGCGGCGTCGATAGCGGCATCATCACCTGCAACAACGCCTACCAGCGTCTCACCAATGCATGGAGCGCGGTCATCAACGACCATACCCGGCTTTGGGGACGGCAGGCCTTCCCCAAGCTGACCGAAGCGGCGGCCGAGGCGAAGCTGCGTCAGGACGTGCCGGTGGTGAACGCGGCCTTCACCGGTTCGGGATCGGATTACACCGGCACGATGCGCCAGAACACCGCGATCAACGCCTTCATGCAGGCGCGCGATGCCATGGCGGGGGGCTCCGGAGCGGCCGCGATCGACACCTTCGCGACGACGCGGGCCGATATCCAGGCGCGCAACACCTACAATTCCATCGCGCAGCAGGCGATGTCCTGGGTGCCGATCCTCAACATCGTGCTTACGGTCGTCTTCTACGCGATGTTCCCGGTGATCTTCCCGCTGTTCCTGATGCCGCAGACCGGCGTGCAGACATTGAAGGGCTACGTGACGGGCTTCTTCTATCTTGCCGCCTGGGGACCGCTGTACGTCATCCTCCACATGATCTGCATGACGCGCGGGACCAGCGCCGCCAATGCGGTGGCCGAAGGCGGCATGTCGCTGGCGAACTACGCCGGGATGGCGCGGTCAACGCCGAGACGGCGACGATCGCCGGGTTCATGCTGATGAGCGTGCCTTTCCTGGCGGGCGGTCTCGCGCGGGGCGCGATGGGGATTTCGGGGCAAGCGACCTCTATGCTGGCGCCGGCGCAGAATGCGGCCGAGGCGGCGGCCGTCGAGCAGACGACGGGCAATTATTCCTACGGGAACACCAGTTTTGCGAACCTCACGTCGAACATGCGGCAGAGCAATCAGTGGTCCGATGCGCCGACGTATTCGACAGGGGCGTCTTCGTTCACGACCAGGCTGGCGAATGGAGCGAGCGAGACCTTCACCCAAGGTGGCGCCGTGGTGACGGATGTTACGGGAGCCATGTCGCGCCTGCCGATGGGGGTGAACGTCAACACCGGCTTCGTTGGTGAAACCCGGCAGGCGGCATCACAATATATTCGGGCGGCCGAAAGCGAAGAGGCGGCGGCGGCAAGGGTCATCACGGCATCGCATACCAATCGGAGCGTTCAGGGCACCAGCACCGATGTTACGAACGGCTCGGAGCGAGGAACGCGCACGGCCGACGGCACCACTATCGATAATTTTGACCGGAATTCGGGATCGACATTCAACGGTGTGACCAACAAGACCGGCACGTCAGACCAGAATCGGGTTTCCCAAGGGGTTGCTCGTGGTTCCGACACGACAGATTTGACGTCAGCCAAACTTGGGGTCGGCGTGGGGGCTGGAGGTATGGGGGGCGGACTTTCTCCAATCTCTGCCGGGGTTAGTAAAAATAACAGTATTCAACAATCGACCAGACTTAAATACGATGCTGACAACACGAGAACGACGGACAGCGGCTCGACGGCTGACGATGGCACCCGTGACGAGCACGCTAACGGAACTAACCTGTCTGACACTCACAGCACTATGGATACGTCGGGGACGTTTGCACGCGCATCTGCCAGCAAGACATCGTCCTTGTCCGAGGAGGAAGCTCTCTCTGTTGCCCACTCGCATGAGGAAAGGGCTCGCCACTTCAGGGAGAAGGCCCAGCAGCTGTCCCAGGATGCCAATTACGCGGAAAGCCATGGCCTGCAAATGAGCGAAAACCTCAGCCAGGAACTGGCGGAATGGTATCGGCGGGAAGCTGCGACCAAACCGGGATTGCAGGCCCCCGGATTGCACGAAGTATCGCTCGACAGTCACCAGCGTCAGGTGCGCGACGGCTTGATCGCAAGGTTCCTCAGCGAGCGGCAGCAGGCGATCTACGCTGAAGTCGCACCCTATCTGCGCGAACCCGAACTGGCGGCCGACGTCACACCACCGCCGGTCAGTAGCGCTGAGGACGTCAAGGCCATGTATCACCCGAAGGGGCTGAGCGCGGTTCCCACCCTTGCGGAACCGGCCGAGAGTTCACCGATCCCCGATCAGATCGCCGCGGGCAGGAAACAGCTCGAGAGCGAGGCTGAGGCCAAGCGGCAGGGCCGGATGCAAAGTGCGATCGGCGGCGCTGACCTGCAATCAGAGGTCAACCAGGCACTCGACAAGGGATTTTTCCATGACCGCAAGCTCAGAGAGTAAGGCTGACCATCCAGATCAAGACCGGGATCATGATTGCGACGCCGAGAATATAGCCGATTTTCTCGCCCTTTGAGAACGGCCCAGTTGGCGCAGGAGCATATTCCATCTCCGATGTAATTAATGGTCCTCCAGGCTGATCATGGGTTATCAGGTACGTGTCCCAATCGATGCCCATGATAGTCGCTCCTCCGCAGCTTTGGCGTTGGAGGATTCCATAGGAGCCGCCCAATGACAACCTCGACGGAAAACCCCGTTGCCGCTGAAGCGGTGGATAGCATGGCCGGGAACCTGCTCTTCGGTTTCTCGTGGGTGCTAGTCATGGCGATCGGGCTCATGCCCATCGCGGAGGCCGTGCTCGATCGCCCGCCCTCGATCACGACGCCGACAACGATCGCCTTCTTCATCGCGGTCGCCAGCGGCATTATCCTGCGGCGGCGCTACACCTGGGTGGGGCTTGTCATGCACATCTATGGGCAAATCGTGATCTGGCTGTCGCTGTTCACGATGTCCCTCGCGCTGGTTCTGTTCGTCTGCGGCAAGGGGCTGGGTAGCGCCTGACCTGCTCGAACGAGGCAACCGGGGTTGCTTATACCGCGCTTGCGAAATCCATACCGCAATGCAAAAGGGACGTGCCTTCGGGCATCCTCTCCCAACTGGGGCCGGTCCAAGGATCGGCGTTTTGGATTCCGCCTCAGGTCTCGTTGCGCCGCGTCGGGAACACCGGCCCGCGCACGCTCATCCTTTCCGCATCGTAGGGCCGCTGAAGCGCGGCGATCTCATCGAAGGAACCGCGCAGCCAGGTATCGACATCCGTGGGATCGAGGATCGTGACCATCGCCTTGGGATGGATCGGCGCCACCAACTCGTTGGCATCGCATGTCACCATGGCAAAGCCGCTGCCCGCTTCGGTCGCCTGCCAGAAGCCCGCTACGGCAAAGACCGGCTGATCGGTGACGGAGAACCACATCTCGCCCTTCAGCGCCGGCTTGCCGTCCTCGAGGTCGTGCTTGTCAGGCGTGAACTCACAGAACTCGGTGAGCGGCACGATGCAGCGGTTGCGCGGCTTTTCGGCGAGGCGTCGCCACTGCGGCAGGCCCAGCTTGCGCACGTTGGTCATCGGCCAGGGCGCTTTCCCGCCGAGCACGTCCCACGTCATCACGTCCCATGCGCGCTGCCCTGCCTGCTCGCGGATCACGTGACAGCGGCCCTTCGGGCGCAGATCCTGCGGATCGAAACGGTTGTCTCGCGGCCGGGGGCTGAACAGCCTGGCGGCCGAGTCGAACAGGGTTTCCGGCTCATTCTTCAGACGGGCGCGATTACACATGGCCGGTTCCTTGTTCGGGCTTTGGATGGGGAGGTCCCCTTCGCGCCGCCTTTAGCGTGCGATAGGAACCTGGTCGATGCGCGTCGTCCACGCCGGGCTCTTGAAGGTGCGCCTGATGTCGTAGGACTTGGCGCCCACCCCTTCCGAGGCAAGCCGCAGGGTATTACGGCCGAACCTGTCGTTGATGCCGTCCAGCGCTGCCAGCAAGGCGGGCGAGCGCGGGTCGGGCGCGGCGAAGAGATCCTGCTGCGCGCCGGATTCCGGCTCCAGACCTTCCAGCATGACGCCGCACTTGGTGTAGACCCCGCCCTGCTCGAACATCGCTTCGGCCATGCGCGCCGCGGTGCCGGCGATCACGCGCGGATCGTTGGTCGAGGGCGACAGCCGTGCGACCCTGGAAGCCGATGGCGCATTGGGCTTGAACCGGCTGCCGTGTGCGAAGGCGATCAATCGGCAAGCCTTGAGTTTCTGTGCGCGGATCTTCTCGGCCGCACGTACCGCCCTTCGCACCATCGCCTCGCGCAGTACCTCACGGTCGCGCACCGGCTCTCCGAAGCTGCGCGTCACCGCCGTGGACTTGAGTGCTTCCGGCTCAGGCTGGAAGTCGCTGCATTCAACGCCGTTCAACTCGAGCACCAGGCGCTCGAGCACGACCGTCCCGACGTCGCGGGCAACATCGGGATGCATCGCGGCAAGATCAGCCGTCGTGCGGATGCCGAGCGGGCGCAGACGCCGAGCCATGGCAGAGCCGATGCCCATACCTCCTCGATCGGCCATTTCGCGAACATGCGCCGGCGCAGGCCCTCGTCGTGCAGGTCGATGATGCCGTTCCAGACTTCCTCCGACGCCTTTGCCAACGCGTTGGCGACCTTTGCTCAGGGTGCGCGTCGGGCCAAGCCCGATCCGCGTCGGCAGGCCGACATGCTGTTTGATCGTCGCGCGGATGCGCTGCGCCTGCTCGACATCGCCCAGGCCGGAAGGTAAAACCGGCAAGCGGAAGAACGACTCGTCGATCGAATAGATTTCTACGGTATCGCTGAAATCGGCCAGCACCTGATTGAAGCGCCTGTTCATGTCCGAGTACAATTCGTACGAACTCGATCGATATTGCACGCCGTGGCGCTTCACGATGTCGCGTATCTTGAACATGGGCGCCCCCATCGAGATAGGCAGCGCCTTGGCTTCTGAGGACCTTGCGATGGCACAGCCATCGCCGTTCGATAATATTATCAGCGGCACATTGCGCAGCGAGGGGTCGAAGACCCGCTCGGCCGAGCAATAGAAGTTCTCAATATCGACGATAGCCCAGCTCATGACGGATCAGGCCAGAAGGTTGCGGACACTGGCCCGGACCACGCCCCACACTTCGACGCTCTCGTCCGCGACGACAGGATCGTAGTGCATGCGGCTGTTGCGCGCCTCGAGCGTCGGCACGCCATTGCGCACGCAAAGCTGGCGAACGACGAAGCCGCCATCGACAACGGCGATGACGATGCGGCCGTCCACCGGCCTGGCATCGCGATCGACCACGAGCACATCGGAATCGAACAGGCCTGCATCGAGCATGGATTGCCCGCTGACCCGGAAAACGAAGCTGGCGGCGCGATCGAGGCGCAGGAGATCGACCAGGTTGATCGCCGATTCCTCCCAGTCCTGGGCGGGGCTGGGAAAGCCGGCGCCGGCAGCGCCGATGACCTTGAGTTGTACTGGGCGCGGGAGATCGCTGAGAGGAATCGGCGTGGACGCAGGAATGGCAAGAGCGGTGGACATTGGTCCCTCATACCGCGATTAAGAACGTGAAGGGAACATAGCAAAAACACAACACGTACATTGTGCTTCCATCACGCTCGCGGATGATTCATAGGTGTCCGATGCCGATCCGCCCGGAAAACCGCTGGCTCTATCCCATCGACTGGCAGCAACTGTCGGATGCGATCCGGTTCGAGCGTGCGGGATCGCGTTGCGAGAAGTGCAGGCGCCCTCACCTGCGCCGGATTGTCCACCTGGGCGATGGTCGCTGGTGGGATGGCGACGCTGGTCATTGGCGCTCGGATCGCGGCCGCCGCGTCGCGGTGAAGGGCTTCACGCTCGCGTCGGGGCTCTGTTGCAAAAATCGTGAAGCTTGAGCATGCTTGGCGGAGATTGGACGGACGGAACGATGACGGATTTCAAGTGGCGCCATTTCCAGGGTGATGT